>NZ_JAPCKL010000014.1:0-117336 GCF_025942345.1 Pseudoalteromonas sp. A3 | reverse complement strand
TTTTCTTAAGTAAAACCTAAGTAAGTTGTTGCTGTTGGTCACTCAGTTTCAATTGAGACTCTAAATTTGTTTGCCTCACTACCTAAGTAGCTTGGCTGTTAGAACTCAATCTGTACGAGTGCCCACACAGATGATTGCTTTATATTGTTAAAGAACGTTGCGATTAAAGCGTTAAACTTTATCTCGCTAGGGCTGCGCATCTTACGCTTTCCTATTTTTTTGTCAACACTTAATTTTGTTAAACTTGAAAGTTTTTAAAACTAAGTTTTACTCAACTTACTAAGTAGCTCGTGCCTCGCTTTGCGTTGCGCTCTGCCGTCTCAGTGGGGTCGCATTATAGGGAGATCCGAAAACAGATCAACCCTTTTTTAAAGAAAACTTGAAATAAATGACTGTTCGCTGAGTATTTGAGCTAAACGTTCAAAAACCCAACTAAAAGTAGCCTTAAGCCCACTAAATTAGCGAGTTAAAATTAAATATCTCTGTTTGGTTGGCCAATTTGCTTTATCACTATCCAAATTGCACTGTACATCTACAGTCTGGGGTATGTTTTACAAACCTTATAAGCTCGACTTAGAGGGTTACCGCTTAATTAAGCTTTTTGAGAAACCAGGCTTTATAACTATATTGGTTTAACTAAGTCGGTTTAGCATAATGAAGGTAATAGGTAATAGGTAATAGGTAATAGGTAATAGGTAATAGGTAATAGGTAATTATCAAGTAACTATTTGGAGGGATGTCAAATTTTAGGCATTAAAAAGCCGAGCATTAAGCTCGGCTTTTTGGTGTCTCTTTAAAGACTTACTCTGCAGACTGCGCGTCTTCTTGAACTTCTTCGTTAGTCGCTGGGCGACCTACTAGTTCAATATAAGCCATTGGTGCATTATCACCAGCACGGAAGCCACACTTAAGAATACGAGTGTAACCACCTGGACGGTCTGTATTACGAGGACCGATTTCGCTGAACAATTTACCAACTACTTCATTATCACGCGTGCGAGCAAACGCTAAACGGCGATTTGCTACACTGTCAGTCTTAGCCAGTGTGATTAAAGGTTCAATTACACGGCGTAACTCTTTCGCTTTAGGCAAAGTAGTTTTGATGATTTCATGTTTCACCAAAGAACCTGCCATATTGCTGAACATCGCTTTACGATGGCTACTGTTACGGTTTAATTGACGACCACTCTTACGATGGCGCATGACCCTATCCTTCTAACTAAACTAATATAGTGATTTAGATTATTCAGCTAGGCTTGCAGGCGGCCAATTTTCTAGGCGCATGCCTAGAGAAAGACCACGTGAAGCTAGCACGTCTTTTATTTCAGTTAGAGACTTCTTGCCTAGGTTAGGCGTTTTAAGAAGCTCAACTTCAGTGCGCTGAACTAAATCACCGATATATTGAATTTGCTCGGCTTTCAAACAGTTTGCTGAACGTACTGTTAGTTCAAGATCATCAACTGGACGAAGTAGAATAGGATCGAATTCTGGCTTCTCTTCTTTCTCTTCTGGCTCAGTTACATCACGTAAATCTACGAATGCATCTAATTGCTCAGCTAAGATAGTAGACGCACGGCGGATCGCTTCTTCAGGATCTAATGTGCCGTTTGTTTCCATATCAATGATTAACTTGTCTAAGTCTGTACGTTGCTCAACACGGGCTGATTCAACCGAGTACGCAATACGTTCAACTGGGCTGAATGATGCATCAAGCAGCAATCGACCAATTGGACGCTCATCGTCATCAGAGGATAAACGACTAGATGCCGGCACATAACCACGACCACGCTCAACACGAATACGCATGCTGATCTCGCTGCTATCTGTCGTTAAATGACAAATAACGTGATCTGGATTAGCAATTGTTACATCGCCATCGTGCTGAATATCAGCCGCAGTCACAGGGCCTACACCAGATTTAGTCAGGGTCAGAAAAACTTCATCTTTGCCTTCTAACGTTACTGCTAGACCTTTTAGGTTTAGTAGTATTTCAATGATGTCTTCTTGTACGCCTTCTTTCGCGCTGTACTCATGCAATACACCGTCGATTTCAACTTCAGTTACTGCACATCCAGGCATAGATGATAACAGTATACGGCGTAAGGCATTACCCAAAGTATGGCCAAAGCCACGCTCTAGTGGTTCTAAAACTACTTTAGAACGCGTTGGGTTGATAGCGTCGATATCGACTAACCTTGGTTTTAGAAATTCTGTAACAGAACCCTGCATTTTATCCTCTCTTAACTCTTAACTTTACTTAGAGTAAAGTTCGACGATTAGTTGTTCATTAATGTCCGCAGACAGATCTGAACGCTCAGGTAGGCGCTTAAAGCTACCTTCCAATTTCTTACCGTCAACTTCAACCCAAGTCGGCTTTTCACGTTGCTCAGCCAACTCTAGAGCAGCGATGATACGTGCTTGTGTTTTAGACTTCTCACGGATTACTACAGTATCTTCTGGAGCAATTACGTATGAAGGAATGTTCACAACACGACCATTAACTAAAATCGCTTTGTGGCTTACTAACTGACGTGCTTCAGCGCGTGTGCTAGCAAAACCCATGCGATATACAACATTGTCTAAACGTTGCTCTAAAAGCTGTAACAAGTTTTCACCTGTATTACCTTTAAGGCGAGCAGCTTCTTTGTAGTAATTACGGAATTGCTTTTCTAATACACCGTAGATACGACGTACTTTTTGCTTTTCACGTAATTGTAAACCGTAATCAGATAAGCGACCTTTACGAGCGCCGTGCTGACCAGGTGCAGTCTCAAGTTTACACTTAGAGTCGATAGCTCTTACGCCGCTCTTAAGGAACAGGTCAGTACCTTCACGACGACTCAGCTTGAGCTTAGGGCCCAAATATCTTGCCATGTTATTTCTCCTAACCTATTGTTAAACGCGACGTTTCTTCGGTGGACGACAACCATTGTGTGGTATTGGCGTCACGTCAGTAATGTTGGTGATACGGTAACCAGCAGCATTCAAAGCACGTACAGCAGATTCACGACCTGGACCTGGACCTTTAATGAAAACTTCTAGATTTTTTAAACCGTATTCTTGAGCAGCAGTACCTGCACGCTCTGCAGCAACCTGAGCAGCAAATGGAGTAGATTTACGTGAACCACGGAAACCTGAACCACCGGCAGTAGCCCATGATAGTGCATTACCTTGACGGTCGGTAATTGTTACAATAGTGTTGTTGAAAGACGCATGAACATGAGCCATACCATCAGCAACTTGCTTTTTAACCTTTTTACGACGAATTGGTGTCTTAGCCATAATACTATCCCCTTATCGCTTAATAGGCTTACGAGGACCCTTACGGGTACGCGCGTTAGTCTTTGTTCTTTGACCACGTAGTGGTAAAGAGCGACGGTGACGTAGGCCACGGAAACAACCAAGGTCCATAAGGCGCTTGATATTTAGAGTAACTTCACGACGAAGGTCACCTTCTACAGTGTACTTGCCAACTGCATCACGCAGTACGTCAAGAGTTTCGTCTGAAAGTTCACCGATTTTTGTGGTCTCGGCGATACCAGTCGCTTCTAAGATAGCCTTAGAGCGAGTCTTACCTATGCCATAAATAGCTGTTAAACCAATAACTGCATGTTTATGATCAGGGACGTTAATGCCAGCGATACGGGCCACTAACACATCTCCTATATTTGAATTTGGTAATCAAAAGTTTGAAAAGCCCGTAAGGATACTCAAACGAAGACCAAATCACAACTAAAAACACAGGCCGAGAAATCTCAGCCTGCACGACTGTTTACTTAGCCTTGCCTTTGCTTATGCTTAGGCTCACTGCAAATTACGCGTACTACACCAGCACGTTTAATAACTTTACAGTTACGGCATATTTTCTTAACGGAAGCACGTACTTTCATTGCTCAACTCCGTAAACTGACCTTATCGGCCGTAGCCTTTAAGGTTCGCTTTTTTCAGCACAGAATCATACTGATGTGACATCAGGTGAGTCTGTACTTGTGCCATAAAGTCCATGATTACTACAACGATAATCAAAATTGATGTACCGCCGAAATAGAATGGCGTTTGCCATGCCATAGTCATGAATTCGGGCACCAGACAGATAAAGGTTATATACAAAGCACCTGCCAATGTCAGGCGTGTCATCACTTTATCAATGTATTTAGATGTCTGCTCACCTGGACGAATACCTGGGATAAATGCGCCAGATTTCTTCAGGTTGTCTGCTGTCTCACGCGGGTTAAAAACCAACGCTGTGTAGAAAAAGCAGAAGAAGATGATAGCTGCTGCTAGCACCATCGCATACAAAGGCTGACCTGGAGTCAACGTTGTTGCAATAGCTTGTAGCACATCAGCGACCGGACCTTCACCCTGGCCGAACCAGCTTGCAATTGTACCAGGGAACAGAATTATACTGCTAGCGAAGATTGGTGGAATAACACCCGCCATGTTTACTTTTAGTGGTAAATGCGTGCTTTGAGCAGCAAATACTTGACGACCTTGTTGGCGTTTAGCGTAGTTAACAACGATACGACGTTGTCCACGTTCGAAAAACACTACAAGATAAGTAACAGCGAATACTATAACCGCAACCATCAACAGTACAAAAACATTCAAATCACCTTGGCGCGCCATTTCGGCTGTCGAACCAATAGCAGACGGCAGGTTAGCTACAATACCAACAAATATAAGAACTGAGATACCGTTACCGATACCGCGTTCTGTTATTTGTTCGCCCAACCACATTAGGAACATAGTACCAGTTACTAAACTCACCACTGCGGTGAAATAGAAACCGAGACCCGGGTTAACAACTAACCCTTCCATCATGCCCGGTAAGCTAGTTGCAATACCGATTGATTGGATAGTAGCAAGCACAAGCGTGCCATAGCGTGTGTACTGGCTAATTTTTTTACGCCCTTGCTCACCTTCTTTCTTAAGCTCTATAAACGGAGGATACATATGCGTTAATAGTTGCGTAATAATCGAAGCCGAGATATACGGCATAATACCCAGTGCTAACACTGAAGCTCGCTCAAGCGCACCACCGCTAAACATGTTGAACATCTCAACAATGGTGCCCTTTTGTTGCTCGAAGAAATCGGCAAGTACAGCGGCGTCAATCCCAGGGATTGGCACAAATGAACCTAGACGGTAAATAATGATAGCACCTAAAACAAATAGTAATCGACGCTTCAATTCCGAAAGTCCACTTTGTGCACTTTGTGTATCTTGACCTGGTTTAGCCATTAGTACTTCCTTAGTCTTCTACCTTGCCTCCGGCAGCTTCAATAGCTTCGCGAGCACCTTTAGAAGCCTTAAGGCCTTTAACGGTAACAGCGCGTGAAACTTCGCCAGATTTAACAACTTTAACGAACAGAACGTTCTTTTTAACTAGACCAGCTGCTTGTAACGCGTTTAGGTCTACCACATCGCCTTCAACTTTAGCGATTTCAAAAAGGTTTACTTCTGCAGATACTAACGATTTGCGTGAAGTGAAACCAAATTTAGGTAGACGACGTTGCATAGGCATTTGACCGCCTTCAAAACCAACGCGTACTTTACCGCCAGAACGTGATTTTTGACCTTTGTGACCACGGCCACCAGTCTTACCAAGACCAGAACCGATACCACGACCAACACGTTTTGGAGCAGTTTTAGAACCTGCAGCAGGTGAAAGTGTATTCAAATGCATGAAATTAACCCTCTACCTTAACCATGTAAGAAACTCGGTTGATCATACCACGTACACATGCTGTGTCTTCTAACTCAACAGTGTGGTTGATACGACGTAAACCAAGACCGCGTAATGTAGCTTTATGCTTCGGTAAACGACCGATAGAGCTCTTTACTTGTGTTACTTTTACAGTTTTATTTGCCATGGTTACCCCAGAATTTCGTCTACGCGCAGACCACGTTTAGCAGCGATTGACTCAGGAGAGTTCATGTTCTCTAGAGCTTGAATCGTTGCACGTACTACGTTGATCGGGTTGGTAGAACCGTAACATTTAGAAAGTACGTTCTGCACACCAGTAACTTCTAGTACTGCACGCATAGCACCACCTGCGATGATACCAGTACCTTCAGATGCTGGTTTCATGAACACTTGTGAGCCAGCATGACGTCCTTTAACAGGATGCTGTAATGTGTTGCCATTTAGGTCTACATTGATCATGTTGCGACGTGCTTTTTCCATTGCTTTTTGAATAGCAGCTGGAACTTCACGAGCTTTACCATAACCAAAACCTACTTTACCTGCGCCATCACCAACTACAGTTAGTGCAGTGAAGCTAAAGATACGACCACCTTTAACTACTTTAGACACACGGTTTACCGCGATTAGCTTTTCAGCTAAATCAGGCTGTTGTTGCTTTGCTTCTACGTTAGCCATTGTCTACTCCTAGAATTGCAAACCGGCTTCACGCGCAGCATCAGCTAGCGCCTTCACACGGCCGTGATATTTAAAGCCACTGCGATCAAAAGCAATCTTTTCGATGCCTTTGTCAGCCGCACGTTCTGCAACCGCTTTACCAACTGCTTGTGCAGCTGAAACGTTGCCTGTGCCTTTAACTGTTTCGCTAATAGCTTTCTCAACAGTAGAAGCAGCAGCCAGTACAGTACCCTCAGCATTAACTACTTGAGCGTAAATGTGACGTGGCGTGCGGTGGATAACAAGACGCGTTGTGCCTTGTTCAATATAATTTCTACGAGTGCGTTTAGCACGACGTAGACGAGCTGTTTTTTTATCCATCGTCTTACCTTACTTCTTCTTAGCCTCTTTACGGCGTACATTCTCATCTGAATAACGAACACCTTTACCTTTATAAGGCTCAGGTTTACGGTATGCACGAATGTTAGCAGCTGTTTGACCAACTAACTGCTTATCTACGCCCTTAACTAGAACTTCTGTTTGGCTTGGAGTTTCAATCGTAATTCCCTCAGGAACTTCGAAATTAACTGGGTGCGAGAAACCAAGTGTTAAGTCTAAAACTTTACCCTTAGCTGCAGCACGGTAACCAACACCTACTAACTGAAGTTTCTTCTCGTAACCTTCATGCGTACCAACAACCATGTTGTTGATTAGAGCGCGAGCAGTACCTGCTTGAGCCCATGCATTAGCTACGCCTTCACGAGGTAAAGTTGTAATAACGTTGTCGTTAACTTGTACTTCAACAGCGTTGTTGATAGTACGAGTAAGTTCACCGTTTTTGCCTTTAACTGTGATGTCCTGGCCTTTTAATGTAACTTCTACACCGGCAGGAACATTGATTGGTGCCTTTGCTATGCGAGACATAGTTCCCCTCCGATTAAGCTACAAAGCCAATGATTTCACCACCAACACCAGCACTACGTGCTGCGCGGTCTGTCATTAGGCCTTTAGAAGTTGATACGATAGCGATACCAAGACCACCCATTACCTTCGGTAATTCGTCACGTTTCTTATAGATACGTAGACCAGGGCGGCTAACACGCTGGATATTTTCAATTACAGCTTTGCCTTCGAAGTATTTCAACTCGATAGAAAGCTCAGGTTTCGCTTCGCTGTTTACAGCGAAATCTGCGATGTAACCTTCGTCTTTTAATACTTTAGCTACTGCTACTTTCAGCTTTGAAGTTGGCATCGTTACAGATACTTTCTTCGCTGATTGACCGTTACGGATACGTGTAAACAAATCCGCGATAGGATCTTGCAAGCTCATAGTCTTACTCCCGTGATACTATTACCAGCTAGCCTTTTTAAGGCCAGGAATTTCACCGCGCATAGCTGCTTCGCGAACTTTAATACGGCTCATGCCGAATTTGCGAAGGAAACCATGTGGGCGGCCCGTAATGTTACAACGATTACGTTGACGTGCAGGGCTAGAATCACGTGGTAAAGCTTGAAGCTTAAGTACCGCGTCCCAACGATCATCTTCAGATGCGTTAACATCGCTGATGATAGCTTTTAGTGCTGCACGCTTTTCAGCGTACTGAGCAACTAGTTTAGTGCGCTTTGCTTCGCGCGCTTTCATAGAATTCTTTGCCATAACCCTACCCTTATTTCTTGAATGGGAAGTTAAACGCTTCTAACAACGCACGGCCTTCCTCATCAGATTTCGCAGAAGTTGTGATTGTGATATCCATACCGCGTACACGGTCTACTTTATCGTAATCAATTTCTGGGAAGATGATTTGTTCACGTACGCCCATGCTGTAGTTACCACGTCCATCAAAAGACTTAGCACTCACACCACGGAAGTCACGGATACGTGGGATAGCGATTGATACCAAACGCTCAAAAAAGTCCCACATACGCTCGCCGCGTAAGGTTACTTTACAGCCTATTGGGTAGCCTTCACGCACTTTGAAGCCAGCAACAGATTTGCGTGCTTTAGTGATTAAAGGTTTCTGACCAGCGATAGCTTCTAGATCCGCAACAGCGTTATCTAAAATCTTCTTGTCAGCTAGGGCTTCGCCCACGCCCATATTTAATGTGATCTTTTCGATCTGAGGGACTTGCATGACAGAGCTGAAACCAAACTTCTCTTGAAGCTCAGCAACTACTTTGTCTTTATATACTTCATGCAGTTTCGCCATCATTCTACTCCAACTATTAGATAGTTTTACCAGTAGATTTAAAGATACGTAATTTCTTACCATCTTCAATCTTGAAACCTACACGATCTGCTTTACTCGTTTCCGAGTTGTAGATCGCAACGTTTGATACGTCGATAGACGCTTCTTTCTCAACAATGCCGCCAGCTTGGTTCAATTGTGGAACCGGCTTTTGGTGTTTCTTGATTAAGTTAATGCCTTCGACAAATACTCGACCAGACTCGGTAACAACTGAAAGCACTTTGCCGCGCTTACCTTTGTCTTTACCTGCTAGTACGATTACTTCGTCATCACGACGGATTTTTGCTGCCATGATAGACTCCTTACAGTACTTCTGGGGCTAGTGAAACAATTTTCATGAACTTATCATTACGAAGTTCACGAGTCACAGGGCCGAAGATACGAGTACCAATTGGCTGCAAGTTATCATTTAAGATAACAGCCGCATTGCTATCGAAACGGATCAGAGAACCGTCCGGACGACGAACGCCTTTTTTGGTACGCACAACTACCGCGTTTTTAACATCACCTTTCTTCACTTTACCGCGAGGAATAGCTTCTTTCACAGAAACTTTAATGATATCGCCAACTGCCGCATAGCGACGGTGTGAACCACCAAGGACTTTTATACACTGCACTTTGCGAGCGCCGCTGTTATCAGCAACTTCCAGCTGAGTTTGCATTTGGATCATGTTAATGACCTCCGGTGTAGTAATTACAACTTGCCTTAAATTTGTTTAAAATCAAGGCACTTCGATTAAATCCCACTCAAAAAACAACAGAGTTGTCTCTTAAGGGCGGGCAATTGTACCAGCATTGGCTAGTGAGTGGTAGGTTATTTTTTAATTAATTTAAGGGAAGGACAGATTAAAACTGAGTAAAAACCGCTATGTAGCTATTTTACAAGTGGTTATAAAACAATCAAGACGCAAATAGCGCCTTAATTATTTATTTGTGGGGTTTAATAGTATTAGCCAAATAAGCCTTTTAGTTTATCTTTGACTTTGTCCTTGGCTTTTTCTTTTGCTTTCTCTTTGGCGTCATCGAGCTTTTGCTTTGCTTCATCTTTAAGCGCGTTGCTTACATCTAGCTTAAAGCCAACGTCATGAAATGGGCCTTCTATACGCAGTGGGATTTTAAAGCCTGTACTATCGTCTGTAGTGCCTTGCCCTTCAATCGAATCAACGATGCCGGTCACTAAGCGATAATCAACATTGGTTTGAGGCAAATCTACATCGCCTTCACCTGTAATACGAATAAGTGGGCTCATCAGCGATAGGTCGTTATTACGGCCCACGCCATTAGTAAAGTTAAAGCTACCTGTGAGCGCAGAAAAATCTGTTTGCTCTGATTCTTCAAAGCCTGTATCTAGCCCTTCACTCACAGCTCCAAGATTACCCGTAATAAGCTCTTTGCCTTTGCGAACCATTTCAGCCACGTTTGCGCCTTTAACAGCACCATCGGCAAATTCAAAGCTAACATTGCCATTTAATGCATTAATAAAGGTTTTTTGACTTTGCCCAGTTGTGGTTAAATTCCAATTTAATGACCCTTTACCCATGAGCTTATCAAAGCCAGCCGCATCAGTGAGTAACGGTTGTGCGTCTATGTCGGCTAAATCAAAATTTGTGCTTATTTTATACGGCGTTTGCTGCGCATTTATGTTGATAACCCCTTTACCAGTGCCCTCATATGCTTTAAAGCTATCTAAGCTTAATTTAGCAACGCTGTTATTTAAATCGACTGTAAATTGATTAGCACCTAGCTCAATATCGTTAGCTTTTAAACCGCTTGAGCGAATAACTACATTAGCATTAAG
The DNA here is from genome assembly GCF_025942345.1 of Pseudoalteromonas sp. A3. Classification (NCBI taxonomy): domain Bacteria; kingdom Pseudomonadati; phylum Pseudomonadota; class Gammaproteobacteria; order Alteromonadales; family Pseudoalteromonadaceae; genus Pseudoalteromonas; species Pseudoalteromonas sp. A3. The sequence continues at coordinate 106,931 of NZ_JAPCKL010000014.1, read as the reverse complement.
TGCATTTAATGCGCTTAAATCAATTTTAGTATCGTCCCAAACAATCGGCTGCGCGGCTTTAGGTTCTTCGCTTTGCGGTGCTTGCTGCTTAGCGACTACCTCCGGTAAGTAGGGGTTCAAATCAAGCATACCTAGGTCTATATCAGCATTAACCGCTAGTTTATTTCCTAAGTTTACTTCACTTTTTCCTTTAATCTCTAATTCATCTAGGGTAGCAATCAGCTCTTCTAAGTTAAACGTATCATCTATAAGATGCATTTTACCGTTTACACTAAACGCATTAAATGCATTTTCTTTAGCGTTTAAGTCTACCCCTTGCCAAGTTGCTAGCTCCTTAACAGAGTCGCCACTTAGCGCTAACTCACCTTTTATATCTTTACCTTGGCGAGCAATACTGCCGTTAAAAGTAAGATCGACCAAGCGAGAGTCTACGCTTTGAGTAACCTCAAATGTCGCCCCTTCAATTGCCTTTGCCGGCGTATCAAGCTTTACATCTAGCTCAAAGCGCTCTTGCATATATGTAATGCCGCCTTTGATCTCTAGTGTTTTACGTAGTGAAGGAAGTAAAATAGCCAATTCCAAGTCACTAATTTGTTGTTTAGCGCCTGTTTGCCCATCTAGGTAAGTAAACGTACCACCGTAAATAGCCACTTCACCTAACTCTATATCAAAGTTCTCTGGTAGTTTAACAGCCTCACCTGATTGAGTTTGCTCTTGCGGCTGCTCTGCTACAGCATCAAATAACTGCCAGTTAGCTTTACCGTTTTTATCAGTTTCTAATAAAATATTGGGCTCGTTAATAACAAACTTATCAAGTTTGAATTCGCCGCCAAATAACGATAACCATGGTATGTGCACAGCTAATTGCTCCATACTTGCCATGTCGTCGCGCGAGCCTGTCTGCATGTTTGCAAAGTGCACATCGTTAAGCTCTAACTTTAATGCAGGAAATACACTAAGCGTTTTATCACCTTTAATAGTAAGTGTGCGCCCTGTTGTTTTTTCAACCTGTTCAGATACTTTATTAAAAATAGTATCTGTTGGGATTAAAAACGGAGCGGCAATAATTAACGCAATACAAAGTAAGAGTATTACACCAACAATTTTGAGTAAGGTCTTCATGATCATCCTTTCAAACGTGCAAATAATGTTCTTATCATAGCGAGTGTTAGCTTTAAAATCATTGTCGTTGTGACAAAAAAGCACTTTATTGTAATTTATTTAATTTGAAATGAATTTATGCTTAAAAGTAAACGTTGCGAAATTGGTACTAAAAGTAAAGCTCATCAAGTTTAAATCTAACCAAGTATTAAACCCTACAACATTGCATCCCTTGAATTGTTAGGTATGATGCACGGCCCTGTTGCTATTGGCGTATTTGCGCTAAAATAAAGCAGCTAAAAAATGTATCTACTCGGAGACTCTACAAGGCATGAAAAAACTGCTAATTTCACCGTCAAAAATGGCGCTAGGCGAACAAGAAAGTCAAATTTACCAAAACATCTTGAAGCAAGCTTCAGAACTAAGCCTAAACCTAATGGCCGTGAAAGTAGAAAACCACCCAGAGGATTTTTTAGGCTGGTGTTATGAGCTGCTAAGTGCAAGTAAAGACCGTATAAATTACGATTTACTAGAGCCACAGCAACTACCAGTTTTAAAAAAGCTGCACGACCAGCTAACCTCAGCAATTAGCTTTTTACAGCTTAAAACACTACGTGTAGCACCTTGGCCTGTTATTAGTATGTTTGTAGAGCAACATAAAAAACTTATTGCACTGGACGAACAGCTTCGCCTTACCACGTATTTGCACAGCATTCGTGAGCAAGCACTAAAAGATATGATCCCAGAGGATTTACTGGCATTTAGTGGTAAACACACTGCCACGCTCGACCCAAGCACCTATAACTTTGATGTTGAATGGTTCGCATCAACAAAAAGTGCAAAGGGTTTTCATCAAATGCTAGCCGACTTGCCTGGCGCGTTTGACGATGCACTTGCTAACATCCCGCTTGAAGGTGATGTGAGCGAAGCTGATTACCAACAGTTTGTTGTTGCTTATTTACTTGCCTTTAACGGTAGCGATGAAAAACCAACCCTTGCCCCTGCTACACGTTTATTAGCAATGCGCCGCCCAGATGTATTTACGCCAATTAGTAATAGCCGTCTTGATGCATTATGTGCAGCTTTAGGTATTACTAAATTAAACAATCGCGACTTTGAGCGCTACTGGCAAGATATAGTACAAAGCATTCATGCTATGTCGTGGTTTAAAATGGCTAATGGCAGCAATGAACTAGAAGAGCAACTAGTTAGTATAAAAGCGTTATTACCGTGCTTTTTTTACTATGCAGATGCCAGCACGGCCGACAACTCAAATTATATTAAGCTATTAAATAAACCTAAACGCAGCACAACAAGTGCAGGAAAACCACAGCGTAGAGGTAAAGAGTCAGCCGAAATACTTGTAGACCGTGCACTTGCAGCCGATGACATTCCCGAGCATATTCGTAGCAAACGCGACTCTATTATTAGCGAAGTACAAAAAGGCCGCGGAGTAAACGAAACAATTAGTCTTATGCGCACTATATTTGGCTAAATCTACCTAACCTAACTGTATTTTTCTGGTGCAGTTAGGTTAATTTATGCACCAGCAGTGTGCGTTTTTTAATTAACCTCCTCAATCATTCCCTCTTCTAGAACTTCTCAACATATTGTTTTATAAAAGTAAAAAAACAGTTTTATAGAAATTATTTTAAGCTGGCACATACAGTGCAATTGCATTCCCAGTTAAACAATAAAACACCGCCAGTCAAAGGGTTGCCAATAAGAGAATAAAAACCTAGGCGATAAAAATCATATAACGGGAAATGGACATGCTAAAACTAAAAAAAACCATCGCAATTAGCGCAATAGCTTTATTCGGTGCTACATCTTTAACATCAACAGCCGTACATGCAGAAGTAACAGCAAACGCAGCGGCTACGTCTAACTACTTATGGCGTGGTCAAGAGCAAACTGGGGGCGATGCTGCTATTTCTGGCGGTATTGATTACGCTGACGAGTCAGGCTTTTATGTAGGTACCTGGGCATCAAATGCTTCATGGGCCGATGAAATGACTTATGAGCTTGATGTTTACGCGGGTTTTGGTGGCGATATTAACGACACATTTAGCTACGATGTAGGTTACATTTATTACGCTTACCCAGATGCAGCTTCTGAGGCAGATGCTGATTTCTCTGAAATTTACGGTAGCATCAGCGCAGAAGGCTTCACCTTTGGCGCTGCAATCCTTGCCACTTCAGCGGCAGATGGCGATGGCACCGACTTTGGCGATTCATTATACCTAAATGCCGATTACAGCTTTGCTGTTGGCAGCAATGGTACTGAGGTTGCGCTGCACTTAGGTCACTACTCTGGCGACTTTATAGGCGATGATAATATTATTGATTACGGTATCTCTGTATCAAAAGATGGTTTTACTTTTGGCGTATCTGACACCGACATGGATGAGTCAGATGTTAAAGTTTACGTAGGCTACGCTGTAGACTTTACGCTTTAAAACAAAATGTGTTACTTGCTGCAACACTAAGGGCCTTTTGGCCCTTTTCTCGTTTAGGGCACCCTAAATACTCACAGCGCCTTTTAATTTTAGCGACTAAAGCACCTTACTATATAACCCACTTCGGTTAATCGCCGAGCTCCTCGCTGCTATTACCTCTTTTTACCAATATGCTAATTCGCTTTATTAAGCTTTATTGCGCATTGGTATTAGCAATTCGCTAAAACAAAAAAGGCCGCATTAAAGGCGGCCTTTCCGTTAATCGTTAATCATTAAAACTTAGCTAGGTTGTTTTTACTGTCTTTATCTACAAGCTTAATGTACGGGTCAACCCCTGCGTACACTGGTTTTTCTTTTACTTTTAGCTCAATAGTATTAGTACCAGAGACTATTTGATGCTTTTGCGAGTAAATAACAAAGTCTTCAGCAAGTAGGTTTTCAGGGTCATCGCTAAACAATGCAATATCAATTAGCTCATCGAGTGGTTGCTCAGTTTCTTCACCTTGTCCATCGGCATGCTGCTTAGTTGCTTCAACGCTCAGTGTTACTGTATAAAAACCTTCGCTATCAACATCATCTGTAACCGACACTGCTTTCATTTCAAGCTCATAAAGCGTTATATATTTAAACTGATCATCAATAAAACGTTGTTCAGCTTGTGTTGCATCTCGCTTTAAATAACTGAGTAAATCAAGTGTGGTTGGGTATGGCGTTGCTTGGTATTTAAACTCATTCAAAAACGCTTTAAGTGCGGCATTTAAGCGCTCTTCACCTAATAGGTCATACAAAGCCATCATCGCAACCGAGCCTTTATTGTAATGAAGATATTGTTGAGACTGCGTTTTATACAGCGGCATTTCTTCAAAGGCTTCGCCTGTGCGGCCCATTAAGTATCTATCTAACTCGTACTTTAAGAATTTACGAAGCTTCTCGGCGCCAAAGCGTTTTTTTAGCACCATAAGCGCACTGTATTGGGAGAGCGATTCAGAAATAACGGCACTGCCCTCTACATTAGCCCCAGATACTTGATGCCCCCACCATTGGTGTGCAACTTCATGTGCGGTTACATAGTAAGGTAGGTCAACTTTACTCTCATCTCTTAAGTCTGTGATAAAGCCAATACTTTCTGAGTAAGGCACCGTATTAGCAAAACTTTGCGCAAACGAGCGATACTTAGGAAACTCAATAATACGTAACTGCTTATGCTGATATGGCCCAAATGCTTGTGTGTAGTAATCTATTGAGTCTTGTACTGACTCAATCATACGGTCAACATTCCATGCATGATCTTTGTGGTAGTACACCTCAATATTTACACCGTTATGTTCAACCTTTTTGCTTTCAAGCTCCGCCGAAAGAACAGAATAAAAGTTTATAATTGGAGCATCCATTTCATAAACAAAAGTACGTCGTCCGTCTTTTACACTTTCACTTTTTAAATAACCGGGTGTAATTGCAAATTGTGACTCATCGGTGGTTACTGTTGCCTTGTAGTTTATAAAGCCATTAGCAGGCCCAAACTCATTTTGCGTATAATAGCGGCTGTCTTCTAGTTTATGTGCACGTTCAAGCTCGGGTAAATCGTGCTTACGGCGCTCATACTTATCCGCAATTTGAAAATACTTTTGATAACCAAAATTTGGTAATAATTCTCTATTATTTACAAATGTACCATTGTGCACGAGTTGAGTATCAGATCCTCTATCAACAAAACCGTCGTGTTCACGAGAAACAGAAAGCTCACCTTCGCGTACTTCATTAGGCATTAGCGGTTGTTCAAACTCAAACCATACCATGCCAAAATCGGTTAAACGCTCAACTATTTCCCCGCCCGCCATTTTTACATCCCAGCTTTTAGATTGGCTAGGCTCGATAATTAACACACGGGTTATTGGCTCGTTTGCGGTATTGGTAAACTTAATTTTAGCCACGGCGTTTAAAGCACGCTTTTTAGGATAAATATCAATGTGTAAATCAACATCAGTTATTATAGGCAGCGGTAAGTCTTTGTATTGTGAGAACTCTTGCTCATACCTTACTTGTAGCGCTTCGTTATCATCACTTGTTACAAACTCGTTGATTACACGAGTGTTGTAATAAATGTTATAACCCGCGCCCACAAATACCAATAAACTTATAACGGCTGCAATCTGGCCTTTTAAAGACATGTTGTAACGCACTAAAGATAAACGAGTACGCAATGTTTGCGATGGACCACGGTGCCATAAAGCAAAGCCTACAATAGCTAAAAACACACTCAATGCACCCCAATATAGGGTATACCAATGCGCGCCTTGTAAAAAATGCCCGTAACCGTTTATGTCTGAATACGGTACGCTACTGCTTTGCGAAAAATGATACATATGATGCTCAAACCCGTAAGCACCCATTACCATTTGAGCAATGTAATACAGAATAAACAAACCCATACCTATGTATTTATTAGGGCTAATTATTTGTAAAAAGAACGCCAAAATAGCCATCATAATTAAAGGCAGTAATGTAAGGTAACCCAACCTAAATAAGTACTGGCCAAGCTCTAGGTTAAATTGCCCCTTAAATAGCTGCACCGCAATGGTAAACATTATGCCTACTAAATAAAGGCCACAAACTGCAGTGATTAGCGCAATAATTTTAGATACCCAAAACACACTGTTATGCACCGGGTAGCTGTCAACAATATCGCCCATACCACTGTGGCGTTCTCGCCAAACCAGCTCTGCGCTGTAATAAGCAATAATAATAAACATAAATATAGCGGAGGCGTTTTGAATAATGCCCACCATGTTTTGTGTGAGCGGCCAATCTGTTGTGCCATATGCGCCAATAGGCGCAAAAAGTGGTGCGAGTAACGTAATAATACTGACACCCGCTAAAATCATAAAAGGAGCACTTAATATAACCTGCTTAAGCTCAAATAAGCTGCGCATTACTAATTGCGATTGCGTATTGACCCCTTTTGACTTGTAGTTTTTAGCGCTGCTAATAAGTGCTGCTTGTTTATTTTTTACAAACGTAGAGACAGCAAATTGCTTTTTCTGTTTTTTAGTGACTACGCGATTAGCTAACTTTCCGAGGCCAAAAAACATCGCTAAACTTAGTGCTACCCATAAAATACGGTTAATTAAAAAATCGCCCGAAAGCGTTAACACTTCAGTATTTTTATCACTTACAGTCCAGTAACGGGTTAAGTCAATTAACGACCCTGTGCCAAATGGATCTGCGTAAACAACAATATTTCTAAACGCTAAATCGTCAAAATAGATACTCGCCAATTGGTAGCTTATATAGATCACCACGGCCGTTACATATACCGCCATTATGGTTTTAAAATAAACCGCCACACTATTAAAAATAGCACTGAGGACCAATAAACTTGGCACTGCTAAATATAAGAAAGGCGCAGCGTAATATATAAACTTATTAGGGCCTACTAGCTCACTATCGAGCCAGCCAACCAACAAGCCAAACTGAGATCCCAAAAACACGCCTAGTGGCACAGTTAAAAAAACAACGAGCACAACCAAGTAAGCACCAAAAAAACGCCCTGATTGATAAGCAAGCGGGTTAACGGGCTTACTAAACACCAGCTCATCCATTTTGGTCTCGCTGTTGCGAATCGCTGAGCTTGCAACAAAGTTAACCACTAAAAACATAGCAAGCGTACAAAAGGTAACCGTTAAAACCATAATGGTATAAGGCGAGTTCATATGAACATTAGCCCCACCTAGCGGAAACTTACTACTGGAGCTTATAAAAAACGCCATAAAAAAGAAGATTAATGAGGTCACATAAAACGAAGGCTGGCGCACAAAATAGCGCAGCTCAAACGCGAGCATATTAAAAAACATAGCGCCCCCTTATACTACTTGGCTGTTACGATGATTAAGCAACGTAGAAAAATACACATCTTCTAGGTTTGCACTGCTGAGCTCAAAACCTTCAGGGGCTTCATTGGCTAATACATGTAATATGGTTTGCCCAGCAAATAAGCGTTTTGAAATAACAGGCAGTTGCGGCTCAAGCTCTAGTGCTTCTTCTTGGCTCATGGCTTTGCGCCAAATTTGGCCTTGGAGTTTATCGGTAAGGGCAATGGGGTTACCCTCTAATAATATTTTTCCGCCTGCCAGTACGGCCATGTTTGGGCACAGCTCTGCTACATCTTCAACAATGTGGGTCGATAATATAACGACTTTTTGCTCGCCTAAGCTTACTAGCAAGTTATGAAAACGATTTCGCTCTTCAGGATCTAACCCTGCTGTTGGTTCATCAACAATTAGTAAATCAGGGTCACCTAGTAAGGCTTGTGCAATACCAAAACGCTGGCGCATACCGCCCGAAAAGCCACTTACCGCTTTTGAGCGATGTTGATATAAATTAGTATGTGCAAGCAAGCCTTCTACCGACTCTTTACGCTCGCCTTTATTATGAATGCCCTTTAAAACAGCCATATGGTCTAGCAAGTCGTAAGCACTTACGCGAGGGTATACACCAAAATCTTGCGGTAGGTAACCTAAACGTTGGCGCAGAGCCTGTGGGTCTTTAAAAACATCAATACCATCAAAAGTAATTGAACCCGAATCGGCAGATTGCAACGTAGAAATAGTACGCATTAGTGATGATTTACCGGCCCCATTTGGCCCAAGCAGCCCAAACATTCCTTTTCCTATTGATAAATCAACACCTTGTAGTGCATGTACGCCATTATCGTAGGTTTTAGATAACCCTGTTATTGATAGCATTTTTACTTCCTTGAATTTTAATAGTTTTTTTATTGCGCTTTTTATATCACATTAAAAAAAGGAACATAAGTTACGCAGCGGTTAATTTTGTAACAATAAATAAACACAATAGGTAATAATACTTGCCTCGCATTTATTCAGTCGGTATAAAAACCACACACACACTTTATAAGAAGCGTAAAGCCATGCAAAAACATCAAAGCCAACCACTAAACGACTTTATAGAATACCCTCACGATGAAATGCTAAAACGCGCAACCGAATTTTTACAAACCAGCCAGCGCCGCCATAGTATTCGCAGCTTTAGCGACCGACCTGTGCCTAAAAATATAATTGAAGCCTGTATAAAAGCAGCAGGTACCGCGCCAAGCGGAGCGAATCATCAACCGTGGCATTTTGTAGCTATAAACAGTAGCGATGTAAAAAAACAAATAAGAGAGGCCGCCGAAAAACTAGAGCGCTCTTTTTATGAAGGCAGAGCAGGAGAAGAGTGGCTTGATGCGCTAAAACCATTAGGTACCGACGCCAATAAACCCTATTTAGAGCATGCGCCTTGGCTTATTGCAGTGTTTAGTCAAAAAAAAGGCGGTGTGAATACGGATGATAAAAACACCAATTATTATGTGCACGAATCAGTAGGGCTGGCTACTGGGTTTTTAATACAAGCCCTGCACCGCTGTGGCTTAGCTACGCTTACCCATACACCTAAACCAATGAGTTTTTTAACCGACATTTGTAAGCGCGACAAAGACAACGAACGTCCTTACATGTTACTTATTGCGGGCTACCCAAGTGACGATGCAACTGTACCTGCCCATGCACTTGATAAAAAGTCGCTTGATGAGATTGCCACTTTTATTTAAAGCAAATTACTCAGCCGTACTTTGCTTACAAAACCATTCGTAAAGTAACGTAATAATCGACTCAACCTTTGGGTCGATTAACGAATAATAAATTGTGTGTCCCTCACGGCGAGTTGCCACTAGCTGGGCTTTACGTAAACTCGCCAAATGCTGAGACAAAGCAGACTGCGCCAACGGAACATTTTGATTTAACTCACCCACACTTTGTTCACCTTGCAATAAACTACATAAAATCATTAAACGGTTTTTATTTGCCATTAATTTTAAAAATTGCTCTGCCTGCTGAGCGTTTTCTGCAAGTTGTTCAATATTCATAGTGATACTTAATTATTTTGCGTGTTTTAATTATAGACTTTTACATTAGCAAGTTCTAATATAATTAACATTAGAAAAAACTAATGTTAAGGTCAATTCATGAAAATAAGTGACGCCATACTCTTAATTGGCGGAAGTGCCGTTACAATTTCTGTGCTTTTAAGCTACTTTGTTGATAGTAACTTTCAATTTTTAACGTTATTTATTGGTATTAACTTAGTGCAATCCGCCTACACTAAATGGTGCCCATTAATGACTTTTTTGCGCAAAAGAGGATTTACAGACTAATGCTTACTTCAATTCCTGATTTACTAAAAATTATCACACCTAACCAACGCCGTATTGATGCAGCGCAAGCAAAGCAAGAGCTAGAACAAAATAAAGGTTTACTTATTGATGTACGCGAACCCGCCGAGCATGCCAATGTAGCTGCGGTAGGGGCAATAAATATTCCACGCGGATTACTCGAAATGAAGCTAATGGAAATAGAAAAAGACGCTGCACGCCCTATTTACTTACATTGTGCCAGCGGTGCCCGCGCCACCTTAGGTGCAGAAGCGCTAACCCGCGTAGGCTACGAAAACGTTACCGTTATTACGTGTAATGCAACGCAAGTAAGTGAAGTTTTTTAATTGCTTCACAAAAAAGTAACCTAAATTGCCTACACTTTGCTTTTTACACTTTACAGGTACAAAGCAATGGCATTTACACGGAGAAGTTTTTTAAAAGCATCGGCAGCAGGATTTGGCGCTGCCGTATTATCACTTGGTTTAACAGGTTGTCGTTTTGACGATGATGACGACACTCCCGTTAGCTTTGACCACGGCGTTGCCAGCGGCGACCCGCTAAGCGATAGCTTAATTATTTGGACCCGTGTAACCCCACTCGATGTAACAACTAAATCGTTAAAAGTACAATGGCAAGCCGCCACCGACCAAAGCTTTACAAATATTGTTCACGATGGTGAAACACATATCAGTGATACCACCGACTTTACTCTTAAAGTTGATTTACAAGGGCTTGATGCCAACACCGTTTATTACTATCGCTTTAATGCACATGGAAAAACCTCCCCTATCGGACAAGGAAAAACGCTTCCTGTCGGTGCGGTTGATCAGGTGAAATTAGCCGTTGTATCGTGCGCAAATTACCCTGCAGGGTATTTTCATGTGTATGGCGAAATTGCTAAGCAAAGCGATTTAGATGCGGTACTGCACTTAGGTGATTACATATACGAATACAGCAATACGGGTTATGCAACCGAAGACGCCGCACAGTTAGACCGACTGCTACCATTAGATAACAGCAGCGAAATTATCGCACTGACCGATTATAGAAAACGCTATGCAAATTATCGCCTCGATGCCGACTTACAAGCAGCCCATAGCCACTGTGCATTTATAACAGTGTGGGACGACCACGAAATCACCAATGACACATGGCGCGAAGGCGCAGAAAATCATAACGAAGGTGAAGGCGAATTTAGCCAACGTAAACTCAATGCACTACAAGCCTACTTTGAGTGGATGCCAATTCGTAATGTAGCCGACAAAGAACGTATTTACCGACGCTTTGAGTTTGGTAATTTAGTCTCTTTATATATGCTAGATACCCGTGTATTAGCGCGTGATGAGCAGCTTAAATATAGTGATTTTGACCTTACCTCCCCTGCAGGGCAAAGCGCATTTGCTGCAGCAATAGGCGCAACAGACCGTGCATTATTAGGCAGCGAACAACTTACATGGCTTAGCGATGCAATCACTACCTCAAGCACACAGTGGCAAGTGTTAGGGCAACAAGTGCTAATGACAAAAATGCACTTACCAGTAGAGGTCATGTTACTACTTGCTAGCTTACAAAGTGCTCAGGCAAACGGAGGCGATCCAAGTGAATTGCTCGCACAGGCCAATGTATTATTTGCAGAGCTGGCGCAAATTAAAGGCCGTGTATTAGCGGGCGACCCAAGTGTAACCGAGGCAGAGCTTGCCCGTGTTCAAACCACCATACCGTATAACCTTGATGCGTGGGATGGCTATGCCTACGAGCGAGAAGTATTATTAGGTACCGCTATTGCAGCACAAAAAAACTTAGTAGTTTTAGCCGGAGATACTCATAACGGGTGGGCGGGACAGCTTAAAACTGATGCCAGTAACCCTATTGTAGCCTCACAAAATGCTGGGGTGGAATTTGCAACGGCATCGGTTTCATCACCAGGGCTTGAAGAATATTTAGCGCTAAACACACAAGATGCGCAAACCGTAGCGCAAATAGAGCAAGTAATTGCCTTATTAGTTGATGACCTTGCTTATAATAATTTAGTGGAGCGCGGCTATTTAACCGTTACATTTACACCTGCAAAAGCCAGTGCTAAGTGGAATTATATAAGTACAATTAAAGCGCGCGAATATCAGGTTGTTGAAAGCCGTACCAAAGAGCTAAGCATGCTTGCAGGTCAGGCTCAATTACAAAACGCTTAACGCTTCGCCTCTAAAGCTGCCAAACGCGTATCTATGCGCTCTACTACCTCAACTAAGCGAGCAAGTAATGCTTGGTTAAGGTGATCTTCAGCAAGCTCCTGTGTTTTAGGGGCTTGCGCAGCTAAGTTATCTTTTTGCTCAAGTATGGCTTCTCTAAACTCACTGGCATTTTCAACACCAAGTAATGACACCAATGCACCATGACCCGACTGCCCTGCAGTTTCAAAGCTTAACCGGTATAACCCAAAAAAGCGCATAAGCGGCCCTTGGTTCAGCCCCACATCGGTTATTTTTTCAAGTGGTATAGATTTTTCTTCTTTAAATAAAATGCCGCGTTTAACAACCAGCTTTTGCGTGAGTAATTGCGCCGACATAGCTGCCAATATTTTACCTGCCACCAGCCATACAACAAATAACACCACAGGTATAAGTGGAATGGTCACTAATGCAACGGCACTAAAAAAGCATGCCATGGTCATCCAGTATTGCTTCACTTTGGGATCAAAGCTGGCACTTTTTAAAATAGAGTTGCTCATTGGTTTATCCTCATTCCCATTTTATTAATCTAATCAAACGTATGCCTTTATTCAACTTATGTGATCAATGTCTTCAATGCAATTTAGCCACTTACATTCAGATAAACTTTCATACACTCTCTTACAAACGCCAATCAAAAATATAGCTACACTAAAGCCTAATAGCGTTGCGGCACACTTTACTTATCGCAAACAATTTTCACTTTTTACTTAACACCAAGGCTCCTATGAACACTTATATACAAAACTCACTCCGGTTATTAGTTAGCACACTTGCACTTGGCAGTATTACTGCGCAAGCTGAGTCGCAGTTTTCATTAGGGGGCGGTGTCATTTCTACCAGCTCACCTTATGCAGGTACCGACAGTGAAACGCTATTTTTACCTATCATTACTTACGAAGGCGAAAGGCTTAGTTTTAAAGGTTTGTCGCTTGATTATAAATTAGTGGAGCAGCAAGGTTTTAATTGGTCATTAGTTTTAGAGCCAGGTGATAACTTTGATACCTCAGATTCAGACCTTGCAGCCATAAAAGCCTTAGACGATAGAAAGCTATCACTCTACGCAGGCACGCAGGTTAGCTACACTGCAAGCTTTGGTAAAATAAGCGCCAGTGCTACCCATGATGTAATAGGCCACGGCGATGGCGCTAAATTTAAAACCAATTACAGTTACCCTATTAAGTTATCTAAACAACTAATGCTCGTTCCTTCTGTAGGCGTTGAGCTAAATAGCAGTGATGTATCTAACTATTATTATGGTGTAGCACAGGGCGAATCTACCACCTATGCGCCTTACGAACTTAGTTCTACGGTTAACTACAATGCGGGTTTATTTTTAATGTATTACATTAATAAAAACTGGAACGTAAATGCCATGGTTAACTATAAGCAGCTCGATTCTGATATTGAAGACTCACCCATTATTGATACCGATAACACCACGACTGTGATGATGTCGGTTAACTATCGTTTTTAATGCCCCTTTTGTTAGGCATTAATTAAGCATTAAAAAAGCCGAGCATACAGGGCTATGCTCGGCTTAGGTTTGGGAAAATATAACTGCTACTGCTTATTAATAAGTATGCTTACATTTTCTCTATCTGGGCCTATTACATTAAACGTGTAGGTACCTTGTTCGGTAATATTCAGTGCTATGTTGGCGCCTACCGCTTCAAGTGGTGTTAGTTCATCAATTACCACTACCGGCGTATCGCCTGCTCCACCGTAATCCACTGTGCTCCAATCTTCAGACGCTACTTTAAATTCGTAGTCGCCTACCTCTAATTCAATAGAAGCAGAGTAAATTGCATCACCCTCGTACATAAGCGGGTTATCAGTACTCCAGTCATTTAAGCTGCCGCGAATAAATACCGGTGTTTGTGCAAACATTTCGCCGTTGAGCACTTTTAGCGTTACGTTATTTAAATCACTGGCGTCAAATATAAACTGGTATTCACCTTGCTCGGCAATGTCTATGGTCATATTCGCGCCCGCAACCGACAACTGCTCAGCAGTGCCAACCATTACGCTGGCATCACCCTCAGCCGAGCCATAATCAACCGTGCTCCAATCTTCTGACGCTACTTTAAATTCATAGCTTGCAGCGCTCAGTGTTTTAGTAAAGGTGTAAATGCCTTTACCTTTATAACTTAGCTCATCGGTTACTCCCCAATCATTAAGCGTACCGCGCACATAAATAGCCGTGCCTACAAATGGCTCTTCGTTGTATAAAGTAAGCGTTGGATTTTCTGGGTTTGAAGCATCAAGCGAAAATACATAGGTTGCATCAATAGCAGCGCTAAAGGTCATGTTTGCACCTGAGCGCGTTAATGGCTCACTTTGATTTTCAACTACCTCTTTATCAGCGTCAGTAAGCGCACCAAAATCAACTGTAGACCAATCTTCTGAGGCAATTTTAAATTCGTAGTCGCCAGCGCTTAGTGCAATTGCTATACGGTATTCTCCCTCGCCAATATATTCAAATACATCACGTGTGCCCCAGTCGTTTAAAGTTCCGCGCACAAACACAGCGGTGCTGCCATAAGGTACTACATCAGGCGCGCCTACGGTCGCATTTGCACTTAAACCAACACCTTGGCTCTCACCTTGGTTTTTAGTAAAAACAGCTAGTGTGTAAGGCGGTACAGTAAATGTGCCTTCGTTATCGCCTTGGGCAAAATTGGCGCTGGCCATGCTTGCATCAACACTGTTTTTTAATACGTCGTGTAATTCAAAACCCGCTGCGGTGGCAATAGTATGGCTAAGGGTTTGCTCGGTTGCGTTAATCATCACTACAAGCGCATCAAATGCAGGGTCTAAATCTGTTAATCCTTCGCCATCATCAATGCTCATTACAATTAAGCCATGTTGCTGCGCTTTACCTACGTTATGAAAACCCACTCGCTCAATGACATCTTGCTCTGTGGTTAATCTAAATAGTGGGCTGCTGCTACGTATTTGTAAAAACTCGTTAAATACATCACCTGCATAAGCTATGTCTTGCGGCATTGCCTGTGCATCTGGATTAGCAGAGATAGGCATAATTTCAGACCATTTTTCTTGGTTCTTCTCTGCGTTTGGTAAACCAATGTTCCAGTTATTATTCTCTTTGGTTAAATCAACAGCATTAAACCAATCACCGGCATTATAGCTATCACGATCCATTGACTTAGAACGCAGTAAATCAGCGCCTAATTGCATAAATGGAATGCCTTGGCTCATAAGTGGAATAGACAATGCCATGTTGTGCGCGCGCACACGTTGCTCAATACTCATGCTTGATGCATGTTTGTATTGCAACTGATCCCACAGTGTTTCGTTATCGTGTTTTGATACGTAATGAATGCTATCTGCTGGGTCTAGTGCATACGCCGTTGGCTGAGTATTCCAAGTAAAGCTATTACCTTTAGATGAATTACCTTTAAAGTCTTTTAAAATGTAATTTTGTAAGTTGCCCGCCAGCGATAACCGTAACGTGTCTTGTTCGGCTAGGTTGCCATCTGTCGGGTTATTGCTAAACATTGCACCACCACGCACGGCTTCACGAATACGGTCGTTAAATGTACCCACCTCTGAGCCTGCCATATCAGCCTGTTTAGCTTGTGTGAATAAACGATTGTTAGCTACTTCACCAAAATCCCAGCCTTCACCGTAAAAATAGTTATCTGGGTCAACTGCTTGCACGGCTTCACGCGCAGCTAATATTGATGATTTAGGCATATGCCCCATAACATCAAATCTAAAACTGTCGTAGCCAAATTCACGCGCTAAAATAACTAATGAATCAGTAACAAACTTATCCATCATTACATGCTCTGTAGCTGTATTTTCACAACACGTTGAGCGCTCTATTTCACCACTTACTTCGTTATAGCGATGGTAGTAACCCGGTACTAGCTTATCAAATACCGACTTATCCCAAATACCCGACGACGTTGTATGGTTATAAACCACATCCAGTACAACACGAAGTCCTACTTCTTGCAGTGATTGCACCATGGCGCGGGTTTCTTTAACGCGGGCAATGCCCTCTGGACTTGAGGCATACGAGCCTTCAGGCGCTATAAAGTAATGCGGATCGTAACCCCAGTTAAAGCCGTCTAAATCACGCATCGCACTGGCTAATGCTTGTGCATCGTCTGAGCCAGGGAGGTAACTTTGCATAATATCGACAATGGTGCTGCTTTTATCTTCGATTTTACATGCATCAGCTTCATCGTTAATACGCTCACATAATTTACCTAAGGTGTCTGTAATTTCCACACGCTGCGAGGCATCCTCTTCAATGGTGCCAATATCAGTCACTGGCAGTAAATGAAAGTGTGTTAAGCCTTTATCTGCTAATTGCTTAAGGTGCTGCATTGGCACGCTTTCAAGCTCAGTGAATGCAAGGTATTTACCACGGTTTGCTTCGCTTACTGACTGATCACGCACACTAAAATCACGTACATGGCCTTCATAAATAACCGCATCTTCTGGGTTAGTAATAGTAGGCACAATACGCTCATCCCAGCCTTCTGGCTTAGTGTCATCATCGGCTAAATTAATCAGCTGGCTGTATAAACCATTGGTAGATACATTGAGTGAGTAAGGGTCTGTACTCCAAAGCGACTCTATTTGCTGAGTCAGTGGGTGGTAAACATCAAAATTAAAGCGGTAGTAGTGGCGGTCGTATTGCATATCTAAACTTGCTTGCCAAATACCTGTCTGTGTATTTAATGTCATTGGTATAGAGTGCACTTGTGTTTTTGCATCATCAAACACGTTTAGCACCATGTTATTAGCAGTGGGTGCCCACACAGTTACATCAATCGCGTTATTGCCATAAGTTACGCCAAGTACAGCTTCGTTAGCATCGTCTTCGCCTTGTGTGTAAAGGGCATCGAGTGCTTTAGCGGTTTGCACATAGCTTGCTTCTAGCAGCTTACCTTCACTATCGTAACCGGCAATAACAAGCTGCGATTTTATAAGCGCTTTAGCCGTGTTTGTATCCCAACTTCCTTCGTATGCGTTCCAAGTGGTTAAATGCGGTACTTTTGCCGCTTGCTCATCAGTTAAACTGCTTGATTGCAGCGTAACAGTATCGCCGTTTAAACCAGTATCAATATCCACTTCAAGCTCAGCCGTAGCTGATGAATGCAACTTAATTAGGCTTGTAAGCTCGTTACTTGGTTTATACAAAATAGTATTTAAATCAATCCAATGCGCTGAAGCACCTGTTATAGCAACTGCGCGTTCGCCCAAACTTAAAATAGGGTATTCAAACACCGAAGGCTCACCATGAATGGTAAAGTTCATACGTTGAAAGGTTTCATCGTCTTGCATCAGCGGCATGGTTAAATCCACATCACCAAACGCTTTACCTGACCCTTCTGTACCAATATGAATAATAAAATTGGCACATTCGTTATAACCCTCTTTAAGGTTAATTATCCAGTACGCACCATAGTTAGGGTCAATACCATCGTACTCGTGGCCGTTAGCCCAATCGCTGGTATCAAATGGCGGTGCATAAGCATCGCATACCTCGTTATTCCACGAATGTAATCGGTAGCCTTCGTAGTTATCATCGGCTAGGCGGTTATAAAATAAAACCGCCTCTCCTTCCCCTGCAAATACCACAGGGTCTGGCAGGGTTGGGTCGGCGCCAACCACACAGCTTTCGTTATTTTCATCAGGTACTGTCGGTGCAGGACACGATATAGGTTCGGGATCGACACATTGTGTCCCCGCTTCATTAGGCACTTGTGGCACATTACAGGTAAGTAATGGTTCACCAGATTCAACATCATCTGTTCCACCACACGCTGCTAATAGCATTAACGCTAACGTTATTAGCAAATATTTAGGCATAGTTATAATTTTCATTTTTAAACGCTCCGTTTGCTAATTAATGACTGTATGTAAAACCAAGGTAGAACTGACGACCAAAGTACTGAGTCGTCCCTGTTCGTTGCTCTGAGCCAAAGTAACTTTGGGTTGGTTCATCGGTTAAGTTATTAACTTGCAAAAGCATTGTTAGCGAGTCGCTAAAGCGATAAGAGGTTTGAAAGTCGACTACGGTTTCGGCATCAAAATTAACTACTTGCTCGTTAATGGCAACCTGCTCCGATACAAATTCATCGCGGTAACGCACATTAAGGCGGGTTTCAAAATCATCCATTGAGTAAAACACCGTGGCATTAAGCACGTTATTAGAGAGCCCAGGTAAAGATTGCGCTAATGTATCGCCCCCTAAACTGGTAATCGATTCAATTTCACTTTCGGTGTATGAGTAACTTGCGTTAGCGCCTAAGCCATTAAATGGCGAAGGTAAAAAGGTAAACACTTGCGTATACGCAAGCTCTAGCCCTCTAATGTAGCCACCTTCACCGTTATTAACTGCCGTGGTGTAAATACCGTTAGTTGTGGCAACTTGCTCGCTACTGACAGGGTCTTCTATAAAGTCAGGGACATTAAAGCCATTGCCTTTAAAGTCGAAGTTTTCGATTGATAAGATTTCAACAAACGAGTCTATATTTTTATAAAATAACGCCGCAGCGACAGTGCCGTTACCTTCTTCAAAATAATATTCGTAAGATAAGTCGTACTGGTCAGCATAGAAGGGTTTTAAAAATGGGTTGTTATTACTTGAACCGTTAATAACACCATCATCACTTACGTTTGCGCTGGCATCGCCCGCTAAGCGGTTAATTGGCGCACGCGACATTACTTTAGCCGCAGCAAAGCGTACAAGTGAATTGTCGTTAAGTTGCAGGTTTAAATTTAATGATGGTAAGTAGTCGGTGTATTTAGTGCCTAATACATTAGGTGCGTATAAATTATTTACAATGCCGTTCTCATCAACAATATTTTGTGCACCTAAGCGCGCATCGCCTGCTACGTTTTCTAGTACGGTTGCCGATTGGTCGGTTTCAACGCGGCGCACACCCACATTACCCGATAAGTCGAGCCCGGCAATTTGCGTGTTAATGTTTACCATAACGTACGCAGCTAACACATCTTCAAACACCGAGCCGCTTTGCAGCACTGACCACGAATAGTTAGTTGTGTAACCTTGCGCGTCGTCTACGCCATCGGCGTTGCCCCATGTTTGAACAGGCTCTGGCGTGCCATCTGGAAACCATGCGTTAAGTGCTTTGTCTAAATCAATGGCTAAATACGACGGTAAGTAACTAAACTCGCCCTGCCAGTCAACCACTGACGCCATATCGTCGGTTAAACGCAAAGGGGGTTGCGTTGCTGAAAACGCCCCGTCGTTACCGTACTCAAATACCGAGCGTTTACGGCTGTACTCTCTATCTGAGTAGCGCGCCCCAAACTCTACTGAGCTAAATATGTCGCTTTCTAGCTCGTATTTAAAGTCGAGCCTAAATGCAGTTACTTCATCTTCTGTTTGATCTGGGTAAATACCATATTTGCTGACCATTACACGGTCTATATCACTAAAGGCGGCCGCCTGATTAAACCCAACGTCAGGTAAATTTAAGCCATTTAATTGATAGTTAATTGCTACGTTGTTATCAAATACTGGCGTTTCTGCATTGGCATCTTCTGCTACTAAGCTCCACAGTAAGCCATTTCTAAAATTACTTTTTGCGCGAGAAAGCGACACATCGGCATTTACGTTTAGTCTATCGGTTACCTGCCAATCGGCATTAACGCCAAAGCTGTCTACTTCGTCAAAGTCTTGGTTATCGTCGTTCACTATTTCAACACGGGTATAGCTTTGCGAAGTACGGTTAACCGCGGCGCCTATTACGGCATTACCATCGAGCTGAGCGTTAGCATATGCAGCTGTTGGCCCGCCTAATTTAACCCTCAGGCCGCGAGCAAACGACTCTTTATCAAAGCGCGATAAAAACGCATCACCTTTTAATTTAAAGTTATCTACCGGCGCCCACTCTATAGCTGCTAAGTAACCATTACGGGTTTCTTCGCCGCCTAAATGCTGTAGCTCAAAACCTTCGCTAATGTATTCGTTTTCTGGGTTAGCTAAAGGGCCATTGGTATCGTTAGCTGCGCCATCAACGTCTTTTGTGTCGTTGTACGCAAGACCAATAAACTGCGTTGCTACACTTGGCTGAAACAAACGCGCATAGCCCAGCGCTACGCCTAATGTGTCGTCTAGGTATTTGCCTTGATACGAAAAACTAATTCGGTCGCCAAATTCAGTGGCATCCGATACCTCTGAGGCGCGGTCGTTATACATACCGCGCACATTAGCTACAAATTTATGCGTTTGATCATTATTAAGTGGACTGGCGGTTTCAAGCTCTACCGTACCGGCCACGCCACCTTCAATAAGCGATGCCTTTGGCGATTTGTATACCGCCGCAGAGCTAATTAATTCTGACGGATATTGGTCAAACTCAATACTGCGGCTGCCACTTGTAGATACTTGCTCGCGGCCATTAAGTGTTGAAAATACAAACCCGCCCGACAGCCCGCGTATATTAATTTGCGCCGCTTGCCCACCCGTTCGTACCGCTGAAATACCGGGTAATCGTGTCAGTGCATCGGCCATTGAAATATCAGGCAGTGCCCCTAAATCATCGGCAGAAATTTGTTCTGACACCGTATCGCTAAAACGCTTTTGATTTAAAGATTGAATTAAACTGCGACTAAAGCCTCGCACTTCAATAACTTCTAAATCTTCAGCTTGTGTGCTGGGTGATTGATTTGTTGAGTCTTCGTTTGCAGCCAATGCACTATTAGCGGCAAATAAAGCCAGCATAAGTGCACTTAGTTTAAACTTGTCCATGTGTGTGAACCTTTGAGTTATTGTTGTCAGGTGTTGCTGTGTTGTTTAAAACACAACCAACAAATTGTAACTAAAAGGTAAAACTAATGTGATGAATACGTATGCAGGGCATGAGGGTTAGGCTGCAGGGGCATATAGGCACGCGCCCCTGTATCGGGAACGCAATTTAAAGGCTTAGTACCACTTTTATCGCAAGGGCAATAAATACGACTCCCAGTATTTTATCAAGCCACGGACTTTGCTTGGTAAAACCAAAGCGATTTTTTGAAACCTCTGTCAGCAACGCCACCAGCAAATACCAGCCGGTATCAATTACAAACACGGTTAAACACATAATTATGCCCACGCTTAAAGTAAGTAGCTGAGGATCAATAAACTGCGAGAACAAGGCTAAAAAGAAAATAGCGAGCTTGGGGTTCAAAAAGGCAATAGCAAAGCCATCTTGTAAAGCTTGGCCAGCACTTACTTCACTTTTTTGTACTTCAAGTTCGTTATTGCTCGGTTTTGCTAGCAATATTTTTATACCTAAATACGCCAAATAAGCTGCGCCTAAATACACCAGTATTTGATAAACAGTCGGAAACTGCATCATTAAAGCGCCTAGCCCTAATAACGATGCACCTGCGTATAACCCAACACCAGTACCATGGCTGAGCGCGGCAAGCATTCCGTTTTTCATACTGCCGTTAAGTGAGTGCTTTAAAACTACCGCTAAACTTGGCCCTGGCGACATTGCGCCCATCATACAAATAGCCGCTAGGCTTAACCATACTGTAAATGTCATTTAAAGCTCGTCAGTTTCAATAAGTAATGTATAACCGTGCACTTGGCCATAAAAACCTGTCAATGGCACTGCGTTTATTACTTTCCAGCCATCTTGATTTAATTCCTGTATGCGGTCATTCAATGCGGCTATATCTACGCCACCCAAAAAACGAGTCTTTCTAAATTCGATTACTTTTTGCATTTTAATCCTTGTGTATCTTATACCAATTCGCTTATTTAAGTGATCTTTTTTGAGGACGGAAAAACGTGTTGATAGCTAGGCAAAAAATTCGCTATTTAGTTGTTCTAAATTAGAATTTTTTAACGCAGGTAGCGACACGTTTAGGCCCGCAAAATGATTAAGTAATATTGCGGATTGGTATTATAAGGTGTATTCAAAATCGTAGTAGTGAATCCCTTGTTCAATACGTATTTTCATACTGCCCGTTAACCCTTCTAGCTCATGAGTGCCTGAATCGGGAATTACATTTAAAATTAGGCTGTCTTGGCCTTTATCCATAGTACCAAAATGCTGTAATACAAAGCTGCCTTGCTTACCTTCAAGCTCGCCTATTACTTGCTCTATGGCAACATAACCGGCACTGCCTTGTGTAGGAGTCATGGCGCTTAACATTTCGCCTTGGCTGGTGGCATTTAAGCTGCCTTTAAATGTTTTATCTATCGACATACGCCCTAAATTAACGCCGTTTTGGCCGCTTGCGTAGCCTTCTATTGGGGCCAGGTTTACATTAAATTCTCCACTTACGGTTGCAGTAGTCATAACGTTTCCTTATTGATGCTAATGTTTAAAAGTATTGATTTTTATTATCTTAGTGCCATATCTATACCTTAACCTTTAAAAAGAATCCACTATGTCAAAAACAAGCCCTAAGCCCGAAAAAGCCGCTTTTAGTAGTTTATTACCTATTTTTGCGTTTATTAAACCGTATAAATGGATGGTAGTGGCGGCACTTGGCGCCCTTTTAGTCACCGCTGGTGTTAACTTATCATTAGGTCAAGGGGTAAAGTTTGTCATAGATCATGGCTTTATTGCTGGCTCCCAAGCGCAGCTACAACAAGCTGTATTAGTGCTTATTGGTTTAATTAGTTTATTGGCTGTGGGCACCTTTAGCCGCTTTTATTTAATGTCGTGGATTGGCGAACGAGTTAGTAACGATATTCGCAAAGCCGTGTTTAATCGCATTGTTACCTTGCACCCAAGTTACTTTGAAGAAAACCGCAGTGGCGAGCTTATGTCGCGTTTAACAACCGACACCACCTTGCTGCAATCGATTATTGGCTCTTCCTTTTCTATGGCGCTGCGCAGTGCATTAATGTTAGTGGGTGGCTTGGTAATGCTGTTAGTGACTAACTTAAAGCTTACGCTCGTAGTGGTTGCGTGTGTGCCGCTAGTATTAGTGCCGATGATGGTATTTGGCAAAAAGGTTCGCAAACTTGCAAGTTCTAGCCAAGATGCAATAGCCGATATAAGCACCTATGCCGGCGAGATCATTCAAAATATTAAAGTAGTACAAAGCTATAGCCACGAACAGCGTGAGCAACACGCCTTTGCACTTGAAACCGAAAAAGCCTTTAACGTTGCCAAAAGCCGTATTAAACAGCGCTCTTTTTTAATTGCTGCGGTAATATTTTTAACCTTTAGTGCGATTAGCGTAATGCTCTGGGTAGGCGGTAGTGATGTACTGGCAGGCACCATGACAGGTGGCGAGCTAGGTGCATTTGTGTTTTACGCCATTATGGTGGCCATGTCGGTGGCTACCGTAGCCGAGGTTTACGGCGAGCTACAACGAGCTGCAGGGGCGGCAGCGCGCCTACTTGAATTACTGGCCGTTAAAAGTGAAATAGAAAACCCTGTCACTCCACAAGACGAAAAGCTATTAATAAAGACTGACAGCCCCGCCATTGCACTTGAAAATATTAGCTTTAACTACCCATCTCGCCCCGATGTAAGCGCACTTAACAAAATAAGTTTAACAATAGAGCAAGGTAAAACAGTGGCTATTGTAGGCCCCTCTGGCGCAGGTAAAACGACGTTATTTGAATTACTACAGCGCTTTTACGACCCTGCTCTCGGCGCAATTAAGTTTCATGATGTAAATATTAAAGACATATCGCTTACCACCCTGAGGAACAAAATGGGCATGGTGGCACAAAACCCTATTTTATTTAGCTCAGATGTAATGCATAACATTCGTTACGGCAACCCAAACGCCACTGACGAGCAAGTATATGCGGCCGCAAAACATGCTCATGCCGATGAATTTATTAAGCAATTACCGCAAGGTTATAACAGCTTTTTAGGTGAGCAAGGCGTAAGGCTATCGGGTGGGCAAAAGCAGCGTATTGTATTGGCACGCGCTATTTTAAAAGACCCTGAAATACTGCTTTTAGATGAGGCAACCAGTGCACTCGATGCGCAAAGTGAGCACCATGTACAAGCGGCGCTTGAGCACTTAATGCAAAATCGCACCACGTTAATTATTGCCCATAGGCTGGCCACGGTTAAACATGCCGATGTGATTGTAGTAATGGAAAATGGGGAAATAAAAGCAACAGGGAGCCACCAGCAATTGCTAGCAAGCTCCCCTTTGTATCAGCGTCTTTGTGAATTGCAGTTCAACAAAAACTAACCTTCTGTGTTTGGCACTATTTGAATTTCTACACGGCGGTTTTGAGCTCGGCCGTTAGCGCTATCGTTAGTGGCTATTGGGCGGGTTTCGCCGTAGCCTGTAGTGCTAATACGTGCAGCCATAATTTGCTGGTTTACTAAGTAATTTTTAACGCTTTGCGCGCGCTCACGCGATAGGTTCATATTGTAGCTGTCTTTACCTGTGCTATCTGTGTGACCTTCCACGCTTAGGTAGGTTTTTTCGTATTTGTTCATTACTTTAGCAATGGCGTTTAGGGTATCGTTAAAACCTGATGAAATATAAGATTGGTCTGTCGCAAAGGTAATGTTAGATGGCATAACTAAACGTAAGTTATCGCCCTCACGTACAACTTCAACCCCTGAGCCTGCTAGTTCATCACGAAACGCTTCTTCTTGCTTATCCATGTAATCACCTACAGCAGCACCAGCTAGTGCGCCAATAGCAGCACCAATAAAGATGCGCTTGTCTTTATGATTACCCGTTGCTTTACCTAATACGCCACCTGCGGCTGCGCCAATTGCGGCGCCTTTGCCTGTGTTGTTCATTTCGCAACCACTTAGTAATACAGCTACTACGGTTACGCTTAAAAGTGATTTAGTTAAAGTCATGTGATGTCCTATTCATTAAGAATTATAAAGCGAGTATGCAAATACATGTATGAACAAACTATGAAGTGTCTGTTAATTTTTAAGTAAAATTAATTTTAACTCGCTATACAACTCAAAGCTAAGCAATGTAATTGCACCCTATAATAGAACTTCCTAAAGGTTTTATGGGAGGAAACTTGAAAACAATAAAGAAGAAGAGATCTAAGGTCATAATAGAACTTACTTTCTTTTTGATTTACTGATGTTTTTTAAACTGGCTAGGTCATTTTTTAATTCAATAGTGTAATTAACATTTTTGATTACTACTAGATATATTGCAGCGCCTTGGATTAAGACCAATCCGTATAAAATATATGTACAAATGAACTTTATAAATGGCTTTGATGCATAAAGAGCATAATCGCTACTCAAGAGTATTGATTTTAGGAATACACCAAACAACAAGACACCTAAAACTATTGCAGATAAAGTCAAAGCAAATAAAAGTAATGAAAGTTCTTTGTACTTATCTTCAAATTCACTGATCAACAATTTCTCGTTTATATTTTTATCTGGAACTTCTTGTTTTATTAACTCCTTTAATTCTTTACCTTCGGACTTGGTTTTAGGGTATGCATACGCGATCCAGAGGCCTAGTACAGTAAAAATCATTAAGGAGGTATTTTGCAGCAATGTGATTAAGTCTTTCTGACTTTCATAGCTTACATTTTCAGATGTGATATACGTTAATAAAGTAATGAGCAAAGCAGCTATGAATAAAAAAAATTTTTTATTCATTTGCTGCTGCCTTTGTTTGATTGGTAGTTGTTATGAAGGGAGCTAATAATTCTCCTCTTTGCTCATTTAAATGCGTAAAAATAGTCTCATGACTAAAATGAGACTCCTCTTCTCCACCTGGGACTTCTAATATCAATTTAACTACAAACTCATCTAACCAGTAGGTCTGACTACCTGTACCTTCTTTTCTAAAGCCAAGATTAGATTTTTTATTTTTACTAGTACCATAATCTTGATGATATTTTTCCATCATAGCTTTTAATTGTTCGCCAGTTGGCTCTGCATCAACAACGATACTTACTGTTCTTGTCTTGCGTGACTTTGCTTTGGAGACATATGGAAGATCTCTAAAATAGCGTGTCCAATCTTCGTCTTGCCCAGAACTAGTAATTATTTCTTCTTTTTTAACGAAATGAGTTATATCTTGGGCTATTAAGTTTAGATCCGCATTTTCAGTAACTTTAGTATACCTTCTACTATCAATCCTAAGCCATAAATTACCGTGTGGACCGTCCCAATGAACTGTCTCGTATTCTATACCCTCTTTACTGGTTTTTCTTTCAATCGTGGGTGAATTAATGTTGCTTCTAAATTGAACATAGTCTTTAAGGTATTTATTAAGCACATCAGAGTCAGTAATGCTTTCGTTAAATTTAATAGAAGCGAAGACGCCAACAGACGGAATAAACCAGTAATAGGCTGGCTTTCCCCAAATAACTTCTTCTTCTGCGGCTTCATCTGCGTTAATAAATTTACTATCACTAGGTGATTTATTAGCCCTTAAACCATATACACTACCGTCATTTGCATTAATGCTCTTCCATAACGTAACTAAATAATCTCCAGTTTTTTCGTTTTTGGAAATGTCTTTTAAGTAAACCGTTTTTATTTTTTTGCTCTTATAAGGGGCTGTTTCGGATAATAAATCTCTTTCTTTAAACCAATTTGTAAGTGAACATAATACGTCCTCTATTTTTAAGGCCTCATGATAGTCAGCTCCAATTTGATAAAAACCCAAATTAGTGTGTTTAAAAAAAGTCACAATTCCTTCGCTCATAGTCCCTTCTTTGTGAACAGCTTAATGGAATAATAAATATACTAATCGAATTAAATAATGTCTATCAAATACTTAAAACCGTACATCTGTCACACTTAACTTTCACAGATTTTATAAACATTTTATTATTTTTAAAAAATTCATATGGGTATATTAATTTTAGATTTCAGACGGAAGGGCTATTTCGTTAAAGCCATCAAGAAAAGTTATATTATTATCGCGCAGAGCAACGATGAATTATTAATGGTAGATATAGTAAAGTTATTTAGCTAAAAAATTTATAGATTACGAATTAATGTATGCATTTAATAAAAGTGTCATACTCCTTTGTGACAATTTAATGAACTTTTAAAAGGATATGAGCTCAATGTTAGTCGCTATTTTTAGACAGTTTTTTTTACTTGGCTGCATGAGTTTTGGTGGCCCTGCTGCCCATTTAGGCTATTTTAAACGCCACTTTGTAGACACATTAAACTGGTTAAGCGACACCCGCTACGCGCAGCTTATTAGTTTAAGCCAAGCACTGCCCGGGCCTGGTTCAAGCCAAGTGGGCTTTGCAATTGGTGTTGAGCGCGCGGGGGTTATTGGTGGCATTACCGCATTTATAGCCTTTACCTTACCGTCTTTTTTAATCATGTTGTTATTAGCGGTAAGCGCGCATCAGTTTGATGCTGTTTACTTTGCTATTATTGCGGGCTTAAAACTGTTTGCGGTTGTTATTGTGGCCGATGCAACTCTTACTATGGCAAAAAGCTTTTGTACCAGCGCTGCGCTCAAGCTTATCGCAGTAATGAGTACCTTGGCTTTATTACTATTTCCTTTACTTGGCACGCAAATAGCTATTTTATTGAGTGCCGCTGCTATAGGCGCAATTTGGCCTCTGTTACAACTCAACACCCATACTGCTCCTAAAGCAGATACTAAAAGCGCGTTTAGGTGGCTCCCTTTAGGCTTATTTGTATTACTACTCGCTATTAGCTTTATACCTTTAGGTGATGACCTTGCTTTGTTTGCTCCTTTTTACCAAGCGGGCGCTATGGTATTTGGTGGCGGGCACGTGGTATTGCCTGTATTGCAAGCTGGCGTACCGGCGCTAAGTAACGATCAATTTTTAAGTGCGTATGCCAGTGCTCAAGCTATCCCTGGCCCCATGTTTACAATAGCTACTTACTTAGGCGCGCAACTCACTTCAGAGCAACCCTTAATAGGGGCCATAGCTGCAACCCTACTTATTTTTACACCGGGTTTTTTATTAATGCTGGCGTTTCAAAAAAGCTGGTTAAACCTGGCAAGTAAACCTCGCTTTGCAAGCTCTATTGCGGCGCTTAACGCTGCCGTAGTGGGCTTTTTAGCGGCGGCTTTGTACTCACCTATTTGGACATCGGCCGTTCACAACCTATGGCAGGTTGCACTGGTTATTGCTGTTTTTGCATGGCTAAGAATGAAAAAGCCACCTATTTGGTGGCTATTAGCTTTATTTATTAGTGTGGGTCTTGTTCAGCACTATTTGCCATTACTTTAAAGGTCGGCTTATCGGTTTGCTGTGCATTAGGCGGGCTTAATTGCCCGCTAACACTTTGATACGCTCTAAGGCCAAATACTGGCAACACTGCCAATAAGTGATCCATAATTTCGGCTTGTAAATGCTCGTAAGATATCCAACGCTTGTCTTCACTAAAGCAATAAAACTCAATCGGTAATCCGTGGTTCATTGGTTGTAGCTCACGCACCATGAGCGTCAATGAGGTATTTATTCTGTTATGCTGCTTTAAATAGCCCTCAGCGTAGCGGCGAAACAAGCCTAAGTTAGAGACCGGATCAGGCAGCGAGGCAACACGTATATATTCATGCAGTGGTATAGCTGCATCTATTTGTTTTCTAAATTCGTCACTTACTAAGCATATGCTGTGCATATCAATATTAAGTGAGCGCTTAATACGTCGGCCGCCAGACTCTTGCATTCCTCGCCAGTTTTTGAACGACCCTGCTACTAGCATATAAGTAGGAATAGTCGTAATGGTGTTATCCCAGTTACGCACTTTTACGGTGTTTAGCCCTAAGTCTATTACTTCACCGTCGGCGCCGTAGTTTTCTACTTGAATCCAATCGCCGTAAGTAACTAATCGGTTTGCCGCAATTTGAATACTGGCTACAAAGCCTAAAATAGTGTCTTTAAAAACCAATAAAGTAACAGCGGCTATCGCACCAAAACCCGACAAAATATAGGTAGGCGATTTTTCAAGCACAATGCTGACTATTAAAATTGCACACACAATAAAGGTGATCAGCTTAACAACTTGTAATAAGCCCTGAATTGGCACTTCGCGGGCAAAATCTAGCTGGTTATAAATAGCGCCGGCAATGCTTACAATGCTGCTAAAAATAAAGCCTACATGAATAATTAATATACCTTGGCCAATGGTTTTTAGTATTTCGGCACTGAGCTCATTAACAGGGTAAACGCTGTCGAAGGTTGCTAAAAAAAGCACGCTACATAACATACCGGCTATGCGCTTATTAAGTTTTGTGAGCAACGGAGAAAGTAACCCTATTCGCTCTGGAGATAACTTAGTCACCACTTTTTGAATGCCTGGCAGCATTAATCGGCGTGTAAATAAATACACTACTAACAACGAAAACACACCAATAGAGGCTGCAGTAATTGCACTTAAAAAATCTGCGTCGGGTACTTTTTCAAACCAAGGAGCGATTAGCTCCTGCAGGTGGGTATTGGTCATAGTGTTTCTATTTCCTTACAAATGGGTGGCTCAGGTAAATCGTGTTGGGCATAAATGCTGGAAAGTTGCGCGTCTTTAGCAACCCATAGCTCATTAACGTACTTTTGAAAGTGGCTTCTAAATGCTTTGTCGTGTTGGTAACTACCTAACATTTGCTGGTTTATAGCAACCACGTCAATAGAAACATAAATTGAATCAAGCTCGCCCTTTAAAATATTACGACAAACATGGCTTGTGCTGCCGCTGTACACCACACTGGTATTTAGCATGGCGTCAAATTGCTCGCCAAGTACCTCAAGTGCAAAGGCAATCCCGCCCGCTTTGGGCTTGAGTAAATGTTTAAACGGGCTTTGCTGGCTTGCATGCTTTGCGTGCGTGTAGCGGGTGCCTTCAACAAAATTAATTATGGTGGTGGGATTATTCCTAAAATTACGACAGCTTTGCTTGGTACGCTCAACATCTAGCCCTTTAAGCTTGGGGTTTTTAGCAAGCTGCGCTTTAGTTACGCGCTTCATAAAAGGCATGCCCATAGCCCATGCACCAGAGCCAATAAATGGCACATACTTTAATTCGTCTTTTAAAAAAAACTTTGGTGCTGGTAATACATTAATTGAGCTAAGTACCACAATATCTAACCAGCTCATGTGGTTACAAATTAGTAAGTACCAACTTTTTGAATTTACATCGCCGTTTATGTTTACTTTTATGTTGGCGCAGCCCAGCCACAAGCCAAACCGATTGCCATTACACCAGCCTCGGTACACGCTATGCAGTATGGTGTTAATTATAGAAAAAGGCAGGACAAGCTTTATTAACCCTAGCAGTAATACTAAGGTGCCAAAAATGATTACATTTGAAAAAATCACGCAGCCTACAATTAAGCCGTTGAGCCAATTTGGTAACCACTTTTTTAGCATAATTGTAAGCCCATTTTTTATTACCTTATTATTTATGGTTTTGTTCGAGCTGCAAAAGCGTGTGCTCTTTTTCTTCCCATAAACGGTTTAATTCACTTTGAAAGCCGACTCTAAACTCAGAGTCGCCAGTGTAATCACCAATCAACTCCTCGCTTACTGGGCGAATGTCTACATGCACATTAATTTGCTTCACTTTGCCGCCGGCAAAGTCCATAAACGTAGGGATGCCATCGGGGTAATGAATGGTCACATTAACCACTTTAGAGATTTGCTCACCCATGGCTTGCATTACGAATGCGATCCCGCCTGCTTTTGGCTTTAATAAATGCGGAAAAGGGCTATTTTGGCGAGCATGTTTTTGTGTTGTAAAACGTGTACCTTCTACAAAATTAACAATGCTTACTGGCATTTCTTTAAATTTTTCACAGGCTTTGCGGGTTGTTTCTATGTCTTTACCACGTAGCTTGGGGTTCTTTTTTAGCTGCGCTTTGCTGGTGCGGGTCATAAACGGAAAGTCGAGCGCCCACCAGCACACACCTAAAATTGGCACGTAAATAAGCTCTTTTTTTAAAAAAAAGTTTAAAAAAGGTATTTTTCGATTAAATACACGTTGCAGTACTAATATATCTACCCAGCTTTGGTGATTAGCAATCACTAAGTACCAGTCTTTTAATTTGGTTTCTTCAAGGCCGGTAACGTTAATTTTTGTTGGCGTGAATAAGCGTTGGTTAATGCTATTAACCGTCACCCAAATAGTGGCACACTGTTTAGCAACCCAGCTTAAAAGCTTTTGCATAGGCTTGATAGGGATTAATTTTAATAGCCCACAAACAAAAATAGGCACAAACCAAATAAGTGTGTTTATTGTATAAAGCATAATACTTAATACACTGCGGATTACTGACATTTATTTACTTTCCTTTAAACAATGCGCGCCAAACAGCGACGCTTTTAATTCTGAGAGTGTACGGTTAATCTTCGAAGTAAGTATAACCTTCAAGCCCGGCATTAAGCTCGGCTAAATACCCAGCTTTACACTGCTCAGACACTGCTAGCTTGTTGACCAATAATTCAAAGTTTTGTGCCAAAATGGCGCTATCATAGTCAACAAACTTTAATACATCCTTAACGCTATCACCTTTAATGGCATTGGTTAATACATAACCGTCGTCGTTAAGCTCTACATGCACTGAGTCGGTGTCGCCAAATAAGTTATGTAAATCACCTAAAATTTCTTGGTAAGCCCCTACCATAAACATGGCTATATGGTATTGCTCGCCATGTTGGTACTCTGGTATAGGTAAACTGGTTTCTATGCCCGCGCCTTCTACGTACTCACGAATTTGCCCATCTGAGTCACAGGTAATATCTTGAATAATAGCGCGCTGGGTAAGCGGTTTATCTAAATTTTCGATTGGCATAACCGGAAACAACTGCTCAATGCCCCATACATCAGGTAACGACTGAAACAGTGAAAAGTTAACAAATAGCTTATCGGCTAGCTTTTCGTGTAAATCGTCAAGTACCTCACGGTGCGCACGCGCGTTATTGCTAAGTGATGCGCGTACTCGGTGCAAAATAGTAAAGTATAATTGCTCTATTTTCGCCCACTCTAGCATGCTTACTAACCCATGCACGTATTGGTCGTGCGCTTCGCTAAATAAGTGCATCGCATCATGGTAAATCTCTAGCGCCATACGCGGGTTTAAACGCTGTAAACACTGCCACATTTCATCAAGCACTAACGCACTGTTTTTAAGTGGCGGTTCTGGATTTGGATGATTTGGCGCTTTTTCTACGTCTATTACATCGGTAATTAACACCGCGTGGTGCGCTGTTAAAGCACGCCCTGATTCGGTGATAATGGCTGGGTGCGTAAGTTGATGTTGGTCGCATACCTCAGCAAAAGCATTAACCACATTACGTGCGTATTCTTCAACGGTGTAGTTCATCGAGCACGCACTGCGTGAGCCTGAGCCTTCGTAATCTACCCCTAAGCCACCGCCTACATCAACGGTATTAAGCGGCACTCCTAGCTGGGTAAGTTCAGCAAAGTGGCGCGCGCATTCACGCAGGGCGCGGTGTATATCGCGTATGTTGGCAATTTGAGAGCCAATATGAAAATGCACCATTTGCATTAAATGCAATTTATTATGCTTTTTAAGCACCTCAACAGCACTAAGTACTTGGCCTGCAGTTAAGCCAAATTTGCCTTTTTCGCCGCCGGTATTTTGCCACTTACCTTTGCCTACTGAGTTTAAGCGAATACGTATACCAATGGCAGGCTCTATGCCTAGGTTATCTATTTCTTCTAGTAAGGTCGTCAGCTCTGAGAGCTTTTCGACGACTATTTTAACGCTGTGCCCCATGGCTTGACCAATACAGGCTAAACGTAAAAACTCACTGTCTTTATAGCCATTGCACACAATAGTAATGGGTTTATCGGCTACCCCTAAAATTGCCATAAGCTCAGGCTTTGAACCGGCCTCTAGGCCAACTAAACCACTTGGGTGCGCCAATAGTTTACTGACCACCGAGCGTTGCTGATTAACTTTTATAGGGTATACACACGTGTACTTGCCTTGGTACTCGCGGCTGCTGCGCGCTAAGGTAAATGCATGGGTGAGTGTATCTACTCTATTTTTTAAAATATCGGTAAAGCGCACCAACACCGGCAATGTTAAACCTTGCTGCTTAAATTGCTCTGTGAGCTGCGTTAAAGAAATCGCATTTTTAGATTGGTCACCATCTGGGTAGGCAACCAGCTCGCCTTGTGCGTTAATATCAAAATAGCCATCGCTCCAATGAGCAACATTATATGTAGCGCGTGCTGTTTCTAAACCCCAAGTCATGGCAACTCTTCTTTAATCAATTAGCTATAAAGGCGCATTTTAATACGTCACTACCCCCTACGCTAACAAAAATTGAACTTTAACTCGATACTGGCTAACTTTATTGGCAAAGCAGTTAAAATTTCATTGAGCAAAACGCGAAGCACTGGCAGAATTGCCCCTTTTTCATACTCAACTTAAAAAGTGTAAAAGCAACTATGGCAAATTTAGATCAAAGTAAGTGGTTTACAGAAATTAGCGACCGCGATGGCAGCGCATTTTCATTACGTATTAACAAAAAGTTGGATGAAAAACAGTCTCCTTTTCAAAAGGTAGAAATGTTCGAAACCACAGACTTTGGTAATTTAATGATCATCGATGGCTGTACTATGGTAACTACCCGCGAAAACTTTTTTTACCATGAGATGATTAGCCACCCTGCACTTTTAGCGCACCCAAATCCTAAAAACGTGGTAATTATTGGCGGCGGCGATTGCGGTACATTACGTGAAGTTTTAAAACACCCAGGTGTAGAAACCGTAACGCAAATAGATATAGACGAAGTAGTCACGCAAATGTCGTTAAAATACTTCCCAGAGCTTTGTGAGTCTAACAACGATGCACGCGCAACGGTTATGTTTGATGATGGTATAAAATACATGCGTGACGCTGCGGGCGAGTCTATTGATGTTGTTATTGTTGATGGTACAGACCCAGTAGGCCCAGGCGAGGGATTATTTAACCACGCGTTTTACACTAGCTGCTTAAATGCATTACGCCCTGGTGGTATTTTAGTGCAGCAAAGCGAATCGCCATTAATGCATATGCCACTGCTAGTAGAAATGCGCGAGGCCATGCTAAGTGTGGGCTTTAACGACTTGCAAACACTGCCATTTCCACAGCCAATTTACCCAAGCGGTTTATGGTCAGTAACGCTTGCTCGTAAATCACAAGCATTTAATGGCTTTAGAGAAGCCGATGCCGAGCAAGTTGCACAGCAAAGCGAATACTACAACAGCGGTATTCATCACGGCGCACTTGCTACACCAAACTTTATGAAACGCGCATTTGATAAAAAATAATTCACACTTTTTTTGAAACTAAAAGGGAGCTTTAAAAGCTCCCTTTTTGGTACTTTAAAAACGCCATTGAGCGTTAGCCATAAGTTGCTGCTGCGATATTCGCTGAGCAAACCCACTACCCGGCCTATTTTGTACAAAGCTATGCAGCGCCGAGCCTTCAACACCTATTTGTAGCGTATCGGTTAATTGGTAACGCCACGTAGCTGTTAAGCCTTCGCCGTGGCTGGCGTTAGGGTCAAACGCGGTGGTGTCATCGTCATCTACTTTAAAATAATCATACCTAAGCGATAACCTATGCTTACCCGCTTTATGGCTGAGCATTAAATAATGGCTATAAAAACGGTTATAAATAAGCTTATTAGCCCCCATTTCGGTTTTACCATCGAGTAGCTGGGCAATCAAACGGGTTTTACCTGTAAATTTATATAACCACGCTAAGCTGCTAAAGCGAGTATGCCAAGCATACTGCCCTGTTGTGCGATTAAAAATGCTGGGATCGGCGTTATTATCGTAATAATAAAACCTAAACTGCGAGCGTTTTAAATAATCCCAATGCACACCGGCATAGTAGCCAAAGCGGCCATCTACTTCTTCAAAAGGCAGCACTTGGTTAGCTTGCCAACGTAATTCGTCACTATTTAATGCCGCAATAGGTGCAAATTGTACACTTTCGTTAAATGTTGTTTGCCTGTCGTGCAGCGCAAAGCCGCGCCAAGATAGCAACGTCCCTGTTGGGTCGTTCCCTTTATAAATAGCAGCGCTCACACTAAAGCTATGCTTAGAATTAAAACGTTTACCTGGGCGCTTAATGCTAAGCTCACCACCTATGGTGCGAAGCTCTTCGCCAAGCCAACTGTTTATGGCCGAATTAGTATAATTGTAAGGCGAGGTCCAGCCTATATCGGGGTTTTCTAGCGACATACTAGGGTAAAACCCACCAAACTTTACATGCCATTTATAACGGCTGTTTACTAACGGCTGATACTGTAAATACGCTTGGCTTAAACCTAATGTGGTTTTCGGCTCTTGATTAGCATTAACAACGGCATGTGCGCTCCACGCACTACTTAAATCGGCCTTAAAGTCTATAACTCCTTGCGATAACAAAATGCTATCACTGCTATCTCCATGGCGATATAAACCAATACCGCCATCTTGAAAGCTTTGTGTATCATCGCTTGCAGCCGCACGTACCTGAATAAGCCCTTTAACTTGCGAAAAAGCCGGTAGGCTCATAAAAAGTAAGCCAAGTAATACTGTATTTTTGCGCTTAATAGTCATCAAATTCATCCGTAGCAAAGTCTATTTGCTCGGCTATGGCCTGCTTTACGGTGTAGTCTATAGGTGACTCGCTTACATTAACGCTGTGGGTTTCTACGTTGCTTATATCGCTAAAGCCAGAATGCCATACACTCATGCTGTATTGCCCATTAGGGGCAGTTAAATTAACCATACCGTTGTCGTCGGTAATTGCAAAAACGGTGCTATCAACCACCACAATATAGCCCAGCATCCAGTCATGAATATTACAGCCAAGCTCAACCACCCCAGTTTGATCAAACGTTATGGGGGCTTTAGGTTGCTCTTTGTAAAGTTTCAACTCAAAGGTTTTAGCTTTAGAAAACGAATAAACGTGGTGCATGATAGAGTCGGCATTAGGAAACTCTACCTTTGCATTTTGCGGAACAACTAACGTACGCGGCGTAAACTCGCGGTTTTGTTGGCTCATTGCGTAGGTTTTACTTTCTTGATTGCCGGCCTGAATCGATGCCCCGCTTAGCCACACAACCGCATTTGCTAAAGGCTGATTATTGGCATTTTTTATAGTTATTGTTGTTGCTGCTGCGCAAGTACTCATACATAGCAGTAACACACTTAGTAAGGGTTTTATCATGGGGCTAATCGCTATCATCAATTTGTTTACATTATAGACCGATTAAACCATTAAATTCTTTCTATTTTTTAAAACATTGAATACGTATGTAGACAGTCGTATTAACAACTCACTGCCATTATCCTTAAAGGTCACCACCGACTCATCAAAGGACACACAATGAGAACATCCGCACTTTTACTACTGGCGTTTGCTGGCAATAGCTTTGCACAAACCGCTGTAGTTGAATCACCAAACTCACAAATAAAAGTGACTATTTCAGATGAAAATAGCACACCCAGCTACGCTATTAGCTTTAAAAACAAACCAGCCATAAACGCATCGCGCCTGGGTTTTGAATTTAAAACCCAAGCCGCATTTAGGGATGGCTTTAAAATTACCCATGTTAAGCAGCAAAGCGTAAATACCCAGTGGCAACAGCCTTGGGGCGAGCGACAAACGGTTACTGATAAACACAACGAAGTTGCGGTTACGTTTACAAAAAACGAGCCTAATGGTGCAACCTATACAGTGCGCTTTAGAGCTTTTGATAGTGGCGTTGGGTTTAGATACGAAGTACCAAAACAAGCAGGCTTTGAGCAAACACACATTACCAAAGAGCTCACCGAATTTGCCATTAACAATAACAACAATGCCACCGCCTGGTGGATACCCGCCCGCGGCTGGAACCGATACGAATACGTTTACAACACCACCACATTAAATGACGTCCCCCTTGCACACACGCCGTTTACCTTAAAAACCAATGACGGTACCCATATAAGCATTCATGAAGCAGCCTTAGTTGATTACGCAGGCATGGTGCTTAATCAACGCCGCCCAGGCACTTTTAATGCCGATTTAACACCCTGGTCAGACGGCATTGCCGTTAAAAAACAAGGTGCGTTTAATACCCCTTGGCGCACCATTCAAATTGCCGACAGCGCGGTAGGCTTAGTCAATTCAGACATAATATTAAATTTAAATGAGCCTAATAAACTAGCCGATGTGTCGTGGGTAAAACCTGGCAAATACGTGGGTATTTGGTGGGGCATGCATATAAACACACAAACCTGGGGTAGCGGCGAAAAACACGGTGCCACTACACAAACCACTAAGTACTACATGGATTTTGCCGCAGAATATGGCTTTGATGGTGTACTAGTAGAAGGCTGGAACATAGGCTGGGACGGTGACTGGTTTTTTAATGGCGATGTATTTAGTTTTACACAACCCTACGACGACTTTGATATAGCGGCCCTTACTCAATACGGCAAACAAAAAGGCGTGCAGTTAATTGGCCACCACGAAACATCGGGTAATGTAAGTAACTATCGCGACCAAATGGAGGATGCCTTTGCCCTTTACGAAAAATCAAACGTAAGCCAAGTTAAAACGGGCTATGTAGCGGATGGCGGTAACATAAAACGCATAGACGAAAACGGCATTGCCCGTCATGAGTGGCACGACGGCCAATTTATGGTTAACGAGTACCTTTACAACGTAAAGCTGGCTGCTAAACATAAAATTAGTATTAACACCCACGAGCCAATAAAAGACACCGGCCTGCGCCGTACCTACCCAAACTGGATTGCGCGCGAAGGGGCACGCGGCCAAGAGTTTAATGCATGGGGCACGCCGCCTAACCCACCAGAGCACATTCCTATGCTGGCGTTTACCCGAATGCTGGCAGGGCCTATGGACTTTACCCCTGGTATTTTTGATATGGGCTTTAATGGCTTAGGCGATGATACAAACCGCCCACAAACAACGCTTGCCAAGCAGCTTGCACTTTATGTTGTGCTGTATAGCCCGATTCAAATGGCCGCCGACTTACCTAAAAACTATTTAGCCAAGCCTGATGCATTTCAATTTATTCAAGACGTACCAACCGATTGGCAGCAAAGTATTGCGCTTGATGGCGAAGTGGGCGACTTTATTGTTTTTGCCCGTAAAGAGCGCAAACGCGATAAATACTCAGGAAACGATTGGTACTTAGGCGCCGTAACCGACGAGAAAGCCCGAACTATTGAGGTAAAACTCGACTTTTTAGAAAAGGGTAAAAAGTTTGAAGCGCACATATACCAAGACGGTAAAAA
Organism: Pseudoalteromonas sp. A3; assembly: GCF_025942345.1. NCBI lineage: Bacteria > Pseudomonadati > Pseudomonadota > Gammaproteobacteria > Alteromonadales > Pseudoalteromonadaceae > Pseudoalteromonas > Pseudoalteromonas sp. A3. Next base: position 68,755 of record NZ_JAPCKL010000014.1, on the reverse strand, counting down.
CGCTGAATGGAAAAACAATCCGTACGATTTAGATATCAAAAAGCGCGTAGTTAGCGCAAATGACAAGCTAACTTTAAAACTAGCAACAAGTGGTGGTACAGCAATCCGCTTTAAAGCACTCTAAGTTTTAGCACTATTAACGTTATGGAAATAGCCAACTCTGCACAGCTTACTGTGCAGAGTTTTGTATTTTTATAGGTAAATAAATTTGTGCACTTAGGCCGCCTTCTGGGCGGTTTTCTAGCTTAACTTTACCATCGTGCATATCAATAATACGCTTAATAATGGCAAGGCCTAAACCACTCCCCTCACTACCACGCGCGGTATCACCTTGTTTAAAAGGCTCAAAAACCGATTCTAGTTCGCTTTCTGGTATACCGGGGCCGTTATCGTTTACCGCTATCACAACGTATTTTTTGTTTGAATTAAAGTAGCTTAATACTTCTATATCGCCGTCTGAATAGCGCAGCGCGTTTTCAATCATGTTAGTAATTACACGCTTAATAGCCACACTACTTAACGGAACAAGCCCTACGCTGGGGTTGCCTTTAAAGGTAATAACGCGTTGCTGTTTAAGCTCACAATTAACCACTTCAGTTACTAGCGCATTTATATCTTCGCAAGCAAGCTCATCTGTTTTGTGGTGGCGTAAATACTCAATAAATTGATCGATAATGCCGTTCATATCTTCAATATCGTAAATAATGCCTTCGCGAAGGTAGTCATCTTCATCGTTCATCATTTCGGTGGCAAGGCGGATACGAGTAAGCGGGGTGCGTAAATCGTGAGAAACACCAGCCATGAGTAAACGGCGGTCGTTTTCAAGAGCGGCTATACCGCGCGACATTTGGTTAAATGCACGGGTAACTTCTATTACTTCACTGGAGCCTTCTTCTTCAAGCTTGCTACTAAAATCGCCCTTACCCACTTTCACGGCTGCTTGCTGCAACGCCTTTAATGGGCGGTTTAAGTGCCGGGCAAATAGCCAACCGCCTAACACACTTAAAAAACCAATACTTGATAAGTAAAACGTTAAAAATTCAAGGTTATTTTCTTGATACCCGCTAAGCGGTACTTTTACCCAGTAACCGGGTGCTTGCGGCGCTTCTACCCAATAAATCAGCGGGTCGGTTTGACTAATACGCACCCGAGCAGAACCATTTAATTGCTCAGACATACTACGCGACAGCATCGAGTATTCTCGGGTTTGACCAAGCCCTTGGCGCATTGCCTCGCGCTGCGTCATCACTTCTATACCTGTAATTTCAAAAAACTTTTCAGACACTTCGTCGTTTATTTCTACGCCGTCTTCCCAGTCTATAAATACCGTTTTAATTTGCTTTGCGAGCATTAAATTTACTTGCTCTATGGTTGGTTTTACAACGTAAAAACTCACCGTTACATACGACACTATTTGGTTAATTAGCAGTAAAGCGGCCACTAAAAATACAGTTTGGCCAAACGCACTACGCGGAAAAAATCCCATATAAACTACTTATCACCGTCAGGAACAAACACATAACCCAAACCCCATACAGTTTGAATATAGCGCGGGTTGGCAGCATCTACTTCTATCATGCGGCGCAGTCGCGATACTTGCACATCAATACTGCGCTCAAGCGCACTATAATCTCGCCCACGAGCAAGGTTCATTAGTTTATCGCGGCTCAGTGGCTCGCGCGGGTGCGATACAAGCGCTTTAAGTACGGCAAATTCACCGCTGGTGAGTGAAATGGTTTTATCGCCCTCGCTCATTTCGCGCGTGGCTAAATTAAGCGTAAATTGCCCAAAGGCTATTAAGTTTTCTTCTGCTGCGGGTGCGCCCGGCACTTCTTTGGCGCGGCGGCGTAAAATAGCTTTTATGCGAGCCAGTAATTCGCGTGGGTTAAACGGTTTTGGGATGTAGTCATCTGCGCCTAGTTCAAGGCCTATAATACGGTCGACCTCATCGCCTTTTGCTGTCAGCATCACAATAGGGATTTCGTTTTCTTTTTGGCGTAGCCGACGGCAAATAGATAAACCATCTTCGCCTGGTAGCATTAAATCAAGCACCATTAAGTGAAAGTTTTCTCGCTCAATGAGTCTATCCATTTGCTCTGAGTTTGCGGCGGTTCTAACAATAAAGCCTTGCTCTACTAAATAACGCTCTAGTAAGCTGCGCAGGCGCATATCGTCATCTACAACTAATACTTTTGTGGTTTCGTGTCCCATTGCGTGTTTCTTATTTTTATTTCCAATTAATAGTTAATATAAATGAAAAACTTAATAATCAAAATCTAATTGCGCGCTTAGATTGTTACTGAACATTTCAAAGTTATAATATTAGGGCGTGTTGACCTTTGCGGATTGAAATTTGTTCAATCTAGGGGCGATTAAATCGCGGCGCGAGGTTTGTAACCTAGTGGGCTAAGTAAAAACCGAGTAACAAAGAGTTTATCGCCCCTAGGCAGAACCCGAAGGGCAGCGCATGTTTGGCATTTATGCTGCGTTATCACCTATTTATGGGGAATAACCACACTTCATAGGCTCTGCCTTGCCTAAAAACCAAACATACTGCTGCAAATTCGACCATCAAAGAACAACACGCCCTAAAGTTTACACTCGACAAATTTTAGCAATTTTAATAACGTGCACAGCATTAGAGTTAATGAATAAAAGCCCATGAAAACAAATTTAATAACCCGCGAAGGTTACTTACAATTACAGCAAGAGCACGACCATTTATGGAACGTTAAACGCCCTGAAGTCACTAAAATAGTGAGTTGGGCGGCAAGCCTTGGCGATCGCTCAGAAAATGCAGACTATCAATATAATAAACGCTTACTGCGCCAAATTGATCGTCGTGTTCGGTATTTGCGCAAACGCCTACCCGATTTAAAAGTTATTGATTACTCGCCGCAGCAAGACGGTAAAGTATTTTTTGGCGCATGGGTAGAAATAGAAAACGAGCAAGGCGAGGTTAAAAAATTTAGAATTGTAGGGCCTGATGAAATATACGACCGTAAAGACTACATATCAATTGACTCACCTATGGCGCGCGCCCTGATAAAAAAACAAGTAGATGATGAGTTTGAGGTACCTACACCGCAAGGTAAAAAGGAATGGTATGTAAATAGTATTGAATATCAAAAATAGTCCCCCATAACATTATTAATAAATAACTACTTTGATTCAGATCAGGTAAATTTTTTATTGTGTAATATATCTCATTAGGATATATATTGGTTTAGCAGGTTTATCTTTAACCTGATTTTTAAGGTAGTGGCTATGTCAAACTTAGTACAGCGCATATGTAGTAATGCCGTATTGTTTGCACTTTTAATGAGTGTGAGTTTGACTCTGCATGCCAATACCACCGAAGTAAGTATAGATAACGCCAGTGTATCTAATCATTTTATCGCTTGTGAATTTCCTGACCAAGCAACCCCCGACATTGACTTAGATTCTCATGTTAATGCATTTGCTATTAGGTTGTTTCAACCGCTACCTAATGCTGTTTCATCTTTTTACCAAAGTACAAACCTATACCGTCCTTTTAGTACGGCATATCAACGTGGTCCACCTAGCTATTTAATTTAATTCACAATTTTACTTTTTGATTAAATTTTATAACTAATAAGGTGACTACTATGACTAACTTTAAAGAATTACGTACCCAAAATATTTCTCATGGCGTTATTGCAAGCACGTTTGAAGATCAACAAGCCACTATTGATTTAACATCTCCGGCTTTAACCGTAATCAATAACTTTACCCAAAAAACGCCAATTCGCGCTCAATACGACACTCCTATCAGCGAGGCGCTTAAACAAGTACTAGCAGAGCATTCTGACTATGTATTGGTGACTGATGATGCGCAAAAATTAATTGGTATTGTTTCAAGTGCCGACCTACAAAGCGCTAAAATTACGGCCATTGCACAGCGTTTAAATACCAGCCGCAATGAAGTGAGCTTACGCTACATTATGACACCTATTAGCCAACTTAATGGCGTAAGTATGCAAAGCCTAAGCTATGCAAGTATTGGCGATGCACTACAAACAATGGAACATCAAGGCAGCATGTTTTTATTAGCAACAACCACTAATAACGAAATATGCGGGTTAATTTCGGCGCGTCAAATAGCTAAAACATTGCATATTCCAGTGCATATTACCCCTATTGCTCTCACGTTTAGTGATGTTTTAGAAAGCGTAGAGCACCCTCACTAAAGGGCGCTTTTACGCTTTGTAAGCTCAGCCAAGCCAACCATCTTAAAGCAAGCAAAATTGCTTGCTTTAAGAGCTTTTTATTACAACCTGCTGTGATATTATTCAACTAATAAATACCTGCCAAACTCATTAAATAGCAACTTTAATAAGCTGGGTATAACAGTACCAGAGGGATTTTCTGGTTTTATTTTTTGTATTAAAAGGTTTATGCATGAGCGATATCTCTGCACGTTTAGCCACTGAGCTAAATGCACAACAGCAACAAGTTGTTGCTGCTACAAAATTACTTGATGAAGGCGCAACGGTTCCTTTTATTGCGCGTTACCGTAAAGAAATTACCGGTGGATTAGACGACACGCAATTACGCCTTTTAGAGCAACGTTTGTCGTACTTGCGCGAGCTGGAAGAGCGCCGCAGCTTTATTTTATCAACCATCGAATCACAAAATAAATTAACGCCAGCACTTAGTGCCGATATAACAAGCGCACAAAGTAAAACTGAGCTTGAAGATTTATACCTTCCTTATAAAGCTAAGCGTCGTACCAAAGGGCAAATAGCCATTGAAGCAGGCCTTGAGCCACTTGCCGATGCGCTATTTAACGACGCAAACTTAGAGCCAGAGCAACAAGCGCAGCAGTTTATAAATGCCGACAAAGGTATTGCTGATACCAAAGCAGCCCTGGATGGCGCTAAATTTATTTTAATGGAACGCTTTGCAGAAGATGCCAAGTTATTAGCTAAATTTAGAAGCCACATTAGCCAACACGGCGCTATACAAAGCACACTTATTGACGGCCAAGAGCAAGCCGGTAGCAAATACCGCGACTACTTTGACCATCAAGAACCTCTTAAAAAGGTCCCTTCTCACCGCGCACTTGCTATGTTGCGCGCGCGTAACGAAGGTATTTTGCAGCTGAGTATTAACCCAGAGCCAAGCAGCGAAAATGCAGCCCAGCTATGCGCGCAAATGATTGCTGATCACTACCGTTTAGATGTGAAATATAAAGCAGCTAGCGCATGGCTATTAAGTGTTGTGCAATGGGCATGGAAAATAAAGCTTGGCCTACACCTAGAAAATGAATTTTTAGCAGCCATGCGAGAAAAAGCCGAAACCGGCGCTATAGATGTATTTGCTAAAAACTTAAAAGACTTACTTATGGCCGCCCCTGCTGGGCCGCGTACCACGCTTGGTCTAGATCCTGGTTTGCGAACTGGCTGTAAAATTGCCGTAGTTGATGGCACAGGTAAGTTGCTTACAACCCAAACTATTTTCCCCCACGCACCACAAAATCACTGGGAAAAATCGTTACGTACATTAGAGCAACTATGTCGCCAGCATAAAGTAGAACTTATTGCGATTGGTAACGGAACCGCATCACGCGAGTCTGACAAGCTAGTAGGCGAACTTATTAAGGCCAATGCTGAGCTTAAATTAAACAAAATTATGGTAAGCGAAGCCGGCGCGTCTGTTTACTCTGCGTCTGAATTTGCAGCGAATGAATTTCCTAACTTAGATGTGTCTTTGCGTGGCGCGGTCTCTATTGCGCGTCGCCTGCAGGACCCACTTGCCGAGCTTGTTAAAATTGAGCCAAAATCAATTGGTGTAGGCCAATACCAACACGATGTCTCGCAAAGCCAATTAGGCCAAACACTGACCGCAGTGGTAGAAGACTGTGTAAACTCTGTGGGTGTTGATTTAAATATGGCCTCGGTGCCGCTTCTTACTCGCGTATCGGGGTTAAATAAAACCTTAGCGCAAAATATAGTAAATTACCGCGACACTAACGGCACGTTTACTAAGCGTAGCGAACTTAAAAAAGTTGAGCGTTTAGGACCAAAGGCGTTTGAACAAGCAGCAGGCTTTTTGCGTATTAATCAGGGTAAAGACCCACTTGATAACTCATCAGTTCACCCCGAGGCTTACCCTGTTGTTAAACTTATTTGTGAGCGTAACAACCTTGATGTAAATAGCTTAATAGGCAATAGCGAGTTTTTAAATAAGCTGGTTGCTAATGACTACACCGACGAGAAGTTTGGTTTACCTACCGTAACCGACATCATTAAAGAGCTAGATAAGCCTGGGCGCGATCCTCGTCCTGAGTTTAAAACTGCTGAATTTAAAGCCGGTGTAGAAAAAATCACAGACCTAAAACCCGGTATGATTTTAGAAGGTGTGGTTTCTAACGTTGCTAACTTTGGTGCGTTTGTTGATGTAGGTGTTCACCAAGATGGCCTAGTGCATATTTCGGCAATTACTAATAAGTTTATCTCTGATCCGCGCGAAGTAGTAAAAGCCGGTGACATTGTAAAAGTAAAAGTGGTTGAGGTAGATGCCCCACGTAAACGCATTAGCTTTACTATGCGCTTAGATGATGAAATAGACACAAGCAATAAACCCGCTGCCGCGCCGCAAAAGCAACGCAGTAATCAGGGCCAGCAACCGCGTGCAGCAAAACCAAAGCGCGATAACGGTAACGCCATGATGGGTAATGCCTTTGCCGATGCATTTGCTAATGCAAAAGTAAAAAAATAATACCCTTTTGCTTCATTAAGTGATGTCTCCTCAAACTAAAAAGCCGCTCATTGAGCGGCTTTTTTAATAATGCTTAGCTGGTGTTAACCAAACGCAGAAAAACCACTCTCGTTTTGGGGTGAGCTAGTCATTTGATAAAAATTAGCAATACGACCAGCTCGTGCGTCTACTTCTGGGTCGCGTGATTGCTCGGTATTAGTATCGCTTTGAGACTCAGCGGTACTGGTTTCGTTTATTGATAACGCACTTTGTGGCTCTTGTGCTTGCGCTTCATCGTCAGCAGGGGCTGATAATTCAGCTTGCGCTGCGGCCATTTTTTGGGTTGCATCAGCGGCAATGGCTCTATCGGCACTAGAAGGTTCAGCAGGGGCAAGTGCGGCTGCACGTACCGTTTGCATTTTATCTATAGTGGCTTGCGGATCGCCGGGGATTTCAGATACATCAATTTGTACCTCACCGCCAACAGCGTAATTAGTGCCATCTGGTCCACGTTGGTATTCATAACTTGGTGAGCCTGCATACTGCCCACCCACCGATGCATGAGCTTGTTCGTGCACACGCACTTCAGTATCGCGCGCTTTAAGCTCTTCAATTTGCTGTTGTTCTAATTCTAGCTGTTGCTGATCTTGCTCTTCTTCGGGGGTATCTTCGCTTGCTTGTTGGTTTTGTTGCTGTTCGCTATCTGAATCTTCGCTGCCTTGCTGGCGCTGCTCAACAGCTTGCTCATCACTGAGTTTACCGGTTGCATCATAGGTGGCGGCTTCTGCACTGCTTGGCAGTTTTGCTTTATCAGCATCGCTTTGCGCTTTGGTTTCGGTATTACTGGCGCTATTGGGTGCAGGGGCAGGAATAACTTCGCGCAGTTGGTTGTCACGCCGAGCGGTTTCCGTATAAACATTGGCGGTGTTTATATTGATAGACGGAAATGGCGTGACAATATTCATAACGTTTAAACTTTAATATCGATTAGCGTACCAAGCACTTCATCTGCAGTTTGAATAGATTGCGTGTTTGCCTTGGCATTAAACTCTTCAACTTTTAAATTAACAAGCGCTTCGTCAACCCGAGCTGGTTGTGCAACAGGCGCTGTTACAGCCTCTTCAGGTCGCGCAGCTGTTAACTGGCGCTGTTGGGCTAGTTGCGTATCGTCTTGCTCTTCAATGGTGGCACGGTTTATCTCTGCGCTTGCTCGTTCTATACCTTGGCTTGCACGATTAAACCCTTCTACACCACTATTAAATACTGAACCAATAGCCATGCTGTACCTCCAAAAAATAAATATTGTTTAATTATCGCTCACTTCATGGGCAAAATAAAGCTTTAAACAGTACCTTTCTTTAGGCTATTTTAAAGCATTGATTTAACGGCAGATAAAAACTCTTTTTTATGAGAAATAAACGGTGCATGGGAGGCTTTGTCTAGTACTTCGTATTCAAACTCAGTATTTAGTGCTGCCATTTTATTAATTGCTTTGTAAGGTACCAGCGCATCTAAACGGCCAAATATCGCTTTTACAGGCACTGGGCAATGCGAAAATACGTTGCGTAAATCATCATTTTGTAAAATATTTAAACCCGCACTTAATGCCTCACTTTTAGGGGCGCTGTACTGATTTAGCAAGTGCTTTAGCTGCTTTATATCATCGCGTGCCGACTCACTACCCATGGCCTGAATAGCTAAAAAGCGCTCTATGGTTTTTTCTCGGTGATTAACTAATTGCTCTTTAAATTGCTCAAGCACGCTGGTTTTTATTCCGGGCCAATCATCTGCCTCGGCAAAAAAAGGGCTTGAGGCAACTAAAATTACTTTTGCTACTTTATTTGGCCAATGTTTAGCAATATAAAGTGCAAACAATCCTCCTAGCGACCAGCCCATTACAATAGAGCCAGGGCTAAGTTGCTCGCTTACGATTTCAGCTGCATCGTGTAAATTATAAGGGCTTGGGCAGCTATTGCTGTTGCCAAAGCCAGGCAGGTCAACACTGCGCACCGAGCCACTGTATAAAAACGTCAACTCTGGCTGCACTAATTGCCATACGCCTTGGTTCATGCCCCAACCATGTAATAAAACTAACTCGCTTTGCATATTTGCCTAACCTTAACCAAACTTAGCCACATCATAACGCTTACATTGACGAAAGCAACGCAAGGAGCAGCCAATGCAACACTCATTTTTTAATTGGTTATTTCCCTCTTATTGCGTGCAATGTCAGGGAGTTATTAGTGCTCAAGAGGGATTATGCGACTATTGCTTAACGGATTTAAGCGTGTTTGATTTAAATAAACACAGTAATTTATTGCACCGCCCGGATATTGTAGAAATGTTTCCGCATTGCGAATTTGATAAGCTCTTTGCCTGTGCTTTTTATCAGCCCCCTTTTGAGCATTGGCTTAAACGGCTCAAATTTAATAATCAAATTCACTATAAAAAAGCACTGCAACAAGTAATTAAACGCCAGCTAACGGTGTTTTTTGAAAATTTAACTACCCAGCCCGACATAGCTATTATTTTACCTTTGCACCGAGGGCGCTTTTTAACGCGCGGGTTTAATCAGGTAAGCCAAGTGTGGCAACCGTGTTTGGCAAAACATATTTGTATAAGTAATGCGCTAATACGCAATAAAGCCACGCAAGCACAGTCACAATTATCTAGATCCAAGCGGATTAAAAATGTAAAAAATGCCTTTGTATGTACACAAGATATGAGCGGTAAAACGGTGGTTATTGTAGATGATGTAATGACCACAGGCGCCACGCTCAACGCGGCTACCCGGGTATTAAAGCAAGCGGGCGCTAAACAAGTCTGGGCTTTTGCTACGTGTTTAACGCCACTTTAAAGGTGTAGTTAATCACCTCTTACTCTAAATGTGTGGCCAAAAAATAAAGCATTACTGAGTAATCGGCTTGTGCCGTACCAGTATCCTCTAAATACAGGGTTATCTGTCATCGCAATAACACTGCCACGCCCGTATGAGTGGGCCATCATGGCTGCTGCACCGGCAATTTGCTGCTCATTTACGCCATCGGTAAACCCTGCTAATAGTGGTTTTTGCGGGTAAGTGAGTATGTTTACAAACGGGGCGGATGATTTTTCTAATAACCAGGTACTATTTTTAAATACAGGCAGCGTTTCACGATTAAGCGAAAACGTTAGTGGATGCGTGGTGTCTACATCGGTATTAAAAATAGCGCCGGCTATACGTTGTCGCCCAGCTAAATGATCTTTATCTGCGTAATTTAGCCCTTGAGTATTAAAAGCGCTGGCTACATCTTGCCTAGATAAATAATTAGCCTTAAGTAATTGCTGATCAGCTAAAAATTTAGCGCCGCCTTTGTGGCCCCAAATTACGCCGCCTTTTCTTACCCAGCTTTTAATGGCAACTTTATCACTATCGGGTAAGCCCGAATAATTACCATTAGCTAGTACAATGTGGCTGTAATTATTTAAATTTAGGCTACCTAAACGCTCCATTTCTACTATGGTCGGAGAAATACCGACAAAGCGGTCAAGGTAATACCATACTTCACCCGCTTCGTATTGGCTTACGCCTTTACCGCCCACAAGCAGTACTTTTGGCTCGTTTAATACCGCCATAGTGCGCGACCCTAAATCGGCGCCTTTCCCTGTAAGGCCAGTGGTAATAGGCTTTATCGCAATACCAAATTGCGTTTGAGCATCGTTTAAAATAGCCACCCAATCAGGGTTTGTTTGCAGCCCTGCGGGGACAATAATGCTGCCAGGTGCAAAGTCTATTTCGGTGGTGCTGCTTTTAGCTGTTAAGGCGCTTAACGCGACACGCGCTTTAATGCCTTGCTTTAGCAAGCTATTTAACATTTTAGGCGCTAAGTAATCGTCCCAGGCAAAGCCAAATGCATAACTTTGCTTTAACGCAGCAAATGATGGTTTAACTGCTTTTTGCCACGCAGTGCTGGCTACTTCTAAGCCCCAACTACTTTTTACTTGTGCAAACTCTAAATTAAAAGCATGGGCGAGTGTCCAACCCGACACATCATAAAATGTGTTATCGGCAAAACTTTTTTGCTCACTAAAAATAGCTTTTACTAAACGAAACTGTGGCTGAGCTAACGGCACAAAATAACTCTGGGTGCTAAAGTTTTTGCCATTGGCTTTTAGTGCCTTTGTAAGTGGATAGGCGTTAATTTGATGCTGCTTTAACAGGTTTAAAAATAGTTTAATCCGGGTGTTGTCTTTAGCGCCCTCAACCACATAGCCTTCAAAACTTTCATCATGTGCTAAATCAACTGCTTGGTTATAAAATTTTGCCTGATAGGTTAATAGCGCCTCACGGTTATCTACCGCTGCTTTAAAGGTTGATAGGCTTGTTAATAACTGATTTTTAATAGTAAAAGGAAACGTAAGCGTACCATTTATGGTTTCTTGTACATGCCCACGTGAGCTGGCTTGCTCAAATAAAATACCTATACCGCCGTTTACATCGGGGTAGGTTGAACCCTTGCCGTAATAAAAGTCGTCAAAGCTTTCTTCGGTAAAATAAAGGGTATTATTTTTATCTAAAGTTTTAGCATGGTAATTGGCTATGGCTTTAGTAAGCGTTACGTTTTCATCTGGGGTAATTGGGTGCTTGCGACTGGCAATGCCAGGTTGAAAAAAGTAGCTGCTGTTTGGCCCCATTTCATGAAAGTCGGTAAGAATATTTGGCTTCCATTGATGAAACTTAGCAATGCGTGCACGCGACTCTGGGTGTTGTAGTAATAACCAATCGCGGTTTAAATCAAACCAATAGTGATTTGTACGGCTACTTGGCCAGCTTTCTACGTGTTCACGCGTTTTAGGGTCGCTTGATAAGTTCATCCCCCGATTACTATTAGCCCAATTAGCAAAGCGAGCCAAGCCATCGGGGTTAAGTGAAGGGTCGAGCAAAATAACGGTATTATTTAATAGTTTTTCTATTTCTGGGCCTTGCGCTGCAGCAAGGTAATACGCAACCAATAAAGCGGCATTGCTGCCTGATGACTCATTGCCATGCACACTGTACCCCATCCAAACTACAGCAGGCTCATTTTGTGTGTTTTTAGCTTGCTCACTGTTTGTTAAACGGGCTAAGTGCGCTTGGCGAATTTGCTCTAAGTTAGCTAGTTTTTCAGCGCTGCTAATACTTAGCATCACAAGCGGACGTTGCTCGTGTGTGCGCCCTATTACTTCAAAATTTATACGATTACTTTTTTGCGCTAGAATTTCCATGTAACGCACCAGTTGGTCGTGCCTTACATGCCACTCACCTACTTCGTAACCAAGTACGTCTTGTGGGGTGGGTATTGTTTTATCAAACTCTACATCTTGTTCAAAATAATACGAAAGTGGTTTTGCCATACTTGAAAAGCTAAGCATTGCCACCATTATAGTTACTATCCAGCGCATATAAATCACTCTAAAAATGTTTGTTATTTGCACGCTAGCATTGCTTAAAATAGATGCCAACTTTTTACGCTCAACACTAGCCGCAACACGATGAGCGGAGTATGATATGCAGTATCCGAGTAATTTAGTCAAGTATAGACGGTTTTATGATTTCTATTTCCGAAACAGCACAAGCGCATTTTGCTAAACTTTTAGCAGATCAAGCACAACAAACTAATATTCGTGTGTTTGTTGTAAACCCTGGTACATCACAAGCGGAATGTGGTGTTTCTTATTGCCCAGAAGACGCCGTAGAAGACAGCGATATTCGTCTTAACTTTAATGGTTTTGATGCCGTAGTAGACACAGAAAGCGCTCCTTTTTTAGAAGAAGCTGAAATTGATTTTGTTACCGACAAAATGGGCACTCAGTTAACTTTAAAAGCGCCTAATGCAAAGGCACGTAAACTAGGCGATAACGCATCGCTAAATGAGCGTGTTCAACACATGCTAGAAACCGAAGTAAACCCACAGCTAGCTAACCACGGTGGCCAAGTAAGCCTAGTTGAAGTAACCGCTGAAGGTATTGCAGTACTTCAATTTGGTGGTGGTTGTAATGGCTGTTCTATGATCGATGTAACGCTTAAAGAAGGCATCGAGAAAGAAATGATTGCAAAGTTTGATGAAATCACCGGTGTTGCCGACATTACCGAGCACCAAGCGGGCGATCACTCTTATTACTAAGCAATAATGTTAAAGCCGCTTATTTATCGCTTAGGGAGTAACCCTAAGTTGAGTTTAACGCGCTTTTTTCGCGGCTTAGCACTGTTTGTGCTAGCCGTGATATTTATTGCCCTTGGCTACTACACCCACTTTAGCTTACAAATTATAGGTGTGGTTATTTTAATCCCGGCATTATTTTTTGCTGCATGGGGTTATAGCGGTATTTTTGCCAATCGTTTCTCGCAAGTTTTAAAAGATATGGGGCCAAAAGATCACGACCCCGACCTATGGAAATGACACGCTCGCTTAATCTAGCAGCTGATTAGTTGCTTTTAACTGCAAATACTTAATAATTAACGTAACGCCGCGCATAAGCATAAAGCAACTCATAGCCAGCCATAACGCATTATTTTGCCACTCTATAAACACCCAAAACACCCCGAAAAAGCCAACAGCAGCTGAAAGAATCATACTGTTACGCATATTTTTTGCCCGTGTAAGCCCTACAAATACGCCATCAAACAAAAAGCAGCTCATTGCTAACATAGGCAATACTATTACCCACGGTAAGTAATTTGTCGCAGCTTCTATCACCGCGGGTACATTGGTTAAAAGCTTAATAATAGCGCTGCCAAATACAGCAAAAAATACGCTGTATAACACGCCAAAAAGCATACCCCAAAACACACTTATTTTTACCCACAATCTAATGTTATTAACGCTTCGCTGGCCTTTAGCTTGACCAACTTTGGCTTCGCTTGCATAGGCTATTCCATCAAGTGCAAAGCTTACTAACATTAAAAAATTAAGTAACACGGCATTTGCTGCAAGCGTTGTTTCGCCTATGCGGGCGCCATAAAAGGTCATAAAGCTAAAGCATAATTGCAAAATTAAAGAGCGAATAAATATATCTCTATTTAAACTAAGTAGCTCTGCCATTTTGCTAACACTGAGCCAGTTGGGCACGCTTAGCTCCACGCCTTGCTTTTTAGCGAGCTTAATCACTAGTAGCAACGCAAAAGCCAACGCGCTGTAATCTGCAATTAACGACGCCCACGCTGCTCCCGCTACTGCCCAGTCTAAATACACCACAAAATATATATCGAGCACTATGTTGGTAATATTGGTCACTAACAGCAAGTAAAATGGCCCTCGCCCATAATGTACGCCAAGCATCCAGCCAAGCAGCACTAAATTACAAAGTGCGGCAGGGGCACTAAATATACGAATACTAAAATACTGATATGCTTGAGCAAGAACCTCGCTATTTGCGCCTGATAAAAATGCAATGGCTTGTTTTATGAAGGGCGATAAGGCAATAAGCGCTAACGCCACACACACGGCGAGTAATAAGCTGCGTTTTAAAAGCGCTGCCAACTGTGTTAAGTTATTTTGCCCGTATGCTTGGGCCACTAACCCTGTGGTGCTCATACGTAAAAAACCGGCGAGCCAAAATAAAATAGAAATAACAGCTGAGCCAAGTGCGATGCCCGCTAAGTAATGTGCGCTACCTAAGTGGCCAATAACAGCGGTATCAACAATTCCTAACAGTGGGACAGTAATATTTGATAATATCATTGGACCCGCTAGCAACAGCAAGCTTTTATGGTGTGCCTTATTATGTTTAAGAAATTGTTTCATTTAGTTTTAATTACTCTCATTTGTTTATCAGTACGTGCTCATGCGGCGGTTATTTTACAGTATCACCATGTAAGCGAAACCCTTCCGGCTGTGACCAGTGTAAGCGCAAATACGTTTACCAAGCATTTGAGCTACTTAAAAGAGCATAATTTTAATGTTATTGCACTAAATGAGCTAATAAGCGCTATACAACAAGGCAAAACCTTACCTGAGAAAACAGTCGCTATCACCTTTGACGATGGTTACAACAATAACTACGAACAAGCAGCGCCTATTTTAGAAAAATTTGGTTACCCCTATACTATTTTTGTAAACCCTACCCTTATTGATGAAGGTAAAGGCTACGTAATGGGGTGGGATAAATTAAAAGAGCTCGCAGGCAAAGGGGCGTTAATTGCCAATCACACTACCCAGCATGACTACCTGCATATTAAGCTAAAAGATGAGAGCGATGCACAGTGGCAAGCACGTATAAAACAAGATATTTTGCATTCTCAACAGCGTATTAAAGAAGAAATAGGCCACGATTATAAATACCTAGCGTACCCGTATGGTGAGTTTAATAACAAACTACAAGCGCTTGTAGAAGAGCTTGGCTTTATTGGCATTGGTCAGCACTCAGGCGCTGTAAATAAAAACGCTAACTTTACCCGCTTACCGCGTTTTCCAGCCTCTGGCTTTTACAGTAAATTAGATACGTTAATTACAAAATTAAACTCTCGGGCGTTTAGTATTAAAACCCTAGATTACCAAGACAGTGTAACCTCACAAAACCCACCAACGCTCAGCATTGAATTTGAAATGGGTGATTTTCATAAAAGTCAGTTTGCGTGTTATGTATCAAGTGTTGGGCAGGCTAAATTAACTTGGATAAACGACACAACTGTAAAAATTGACTCGCCAAAGGCGCTAAATAAAGGCCGTTCACGCTTTAATTGTACCGCCCCTTCTATTGAGCACCCTGGTAGTTACTATTGGTTTTCGCAGCCGTGGGTTATTCAGTAGCAATTACACCTTTATAGCCTGATGCAATAAGCGCTGGGTTACTTTATCAAGTGCAACAATTTCGTGGGCGGCACCTAAATCAACCGCCGCTTTGGGCATTCCCCACACCACAGAAGAAAACTCATCCTGTGCAATGGTGTAACCACCCGCTTGTTTAATGCTAAGCAAGCCCTTTGCTCCATCGCTCCCCATACCGGTTAGTAGCGCTGCCACAATGTTTTTTGCACCGCACTCAAGTAACGAGTTAAATAATACATCTACCGCCGGTTTATGGCGGTTAACAGGCTCAGAATCATCAAGCTCGCAATATAAACTTGCCCCTCTTTTTTTTATGCTTAAGTGTAAACCACCTGGGGCTATATAAGCCCATCCCGCAGTGAGCTTGTCGCCGTGCTGCGCTTCTTTTACGTTAATTGCACAGGTGCGGTCCATACGCTGGGCAAACGAGGTACTAAATACCGGAGGAATATGCTGGGTAATCACAATCGCAGGGCAATTGGTCGGCATTTTTATAAGCACTTCTTTTATTGCTTCTGTGCCCCCTGTTGAAGCCCCTATCGCTATTACCTTGTTTAATAAAAATTGTGCATTGCTAGGTAAAGGCTCGCTCACTGTGCTTACCTTTTTAAAACTTCTTACCCTTGCACCTGCTGCCACGCGCACTTTTTGCTGCACAACATATGCATATTGACTCATTTGCTGCTTAACATTCACGGTCGGCTTGGCAATAAAATCCACGGCACCAAGCTCAAGCGCTTCTAAGGTGATAGGCGAGCCTTGCTGGGTTAGTGTAGAAATCATCACAACGGGCATAGGTCTTAAGCGCATTAGGTTTCTTAAAAAGCTAATGCCGTCCATTTTTGGCATTTCTACATCGAGGGTAAGCACATCTGGATTGAGCAATTTAATCATTTCTCGTGCTTGATAAGGGTCTTCAGCACAGCCAACAACCTCGATATCGCTAGCCTGAGATAATATTTCGCTCAGCAAACGCCTTATCAGTGGTGAATCATCTATTATCAGAACTTTAACCATTACGACTCCTAAAACAGCTCTATGTTAGTCTCGGTGGCTTTATCTTGTTGCTTAAGGTTTTGCAGGTAGCGCACTTCGCGTTTTTCAATTGTGTTGTTGTGCAAATTCTTCAGCTTTTTTACGTGGACTTTGCCCGTATGCGGATGAAAAAAAATTTTTCGAGGCCACGGCCCCCCCATATCTTGTGCGACAAGATTGAGCGACTCTTCCTGAATATACGCATTGGCAAAGCTAATATTACCTATCCCTATGTCGGTCATTGCGCTAATTATTTTGCCGCCACCAAAGAGTTTTATTTTTAAATTTTTTCGCGCAGCACCACCTTTGAGTACTTCGTTGATCAGGTATTCCATTGCCCAATTTCCGTAGCGGCAGCTCAAACTATGGGCACTGTTTAATTCTAGGCCTTTTTTTACCGGCAACATAAAATGATTTACGCCACCTATACCGGCTTTTTCATCGTAAACACACGCGGCTATACACGACCCAAGCACTGTAGAAATAAGCTCATCATTTTTCGATACATAAAATTCGCCAGGTAATATTTTTGCCACCACGCTTGTGCGCCCTGCATCCCAGTAACGTTTTATATGTTCAAACCCTGGGAGCACCGGCCTAAACTGTGCGTGCATTGTGTTGCTTTTGATACATGGTTTTCCCTAAATTTTTAAACTCAGAATGCTCTTTTCCCATACTCTCTGAGTGTCCTAAAAACAAATAACCGTCACGATTAAGTGCATTTGCATAACGTTTAAACAAGGTGTCTTTTGTTTCTTTATCAAAATAAATAACCACGTTACGACATAAAATTAAGTCAAACTGCCCTTTCATAGGCCATTCTTGTAAAAGGTTAAGGCGTTTAAAAAAAATGTGCTTATTTAACTGTGGTTTTACTTTATATGTTTGCCCATCTTTGCTTTTTAAAAACCACTTTTTAAGTACATTGTTTTCTAAGCCATTTACATTAGCCGCGGTATAAATACCCGCTTGTGCTTTGGCTAATACATTAGAATCTAAATCGGTTGCTAAAATTTTTACATCCCAAGAACTTGGGAATAAATCGGCAAGGGTTATTGCTAAGCTGTAAGGCTCTTCGCCTGTAGAGCAACCCGCTGACCATACGCGTACTCGTTTTGTTACTTTGTTACTGCTAAGTAACTGCGGCACTATGGTGTTTTTTAAAAACTCAAAGTGGTGGGGTTCTCTAAAAAAGGAGGTTAAGTTAGTGGTAATAGCATTAATAAATGCGTCAAACTCAGCCTCTTTATTATTGTGTAAGTACTCTAAGTATTGAGAAAAGTTTTTAAGTTTATGCTCTCTTACCCTTCTTGCTAAGCGGGAATACACCATTTCGCGTTTATGATCGCCAAGCACAATTCCGCACGCGTTATAAACTAAAGTGGCAATGTCTTTAAAATCTTTATCGGTACATAAAAATTCTTTCATTGTCATACCATCCCTTGTAAAGCAGGCTTGCTAGGGTATTAACTAGCAAGCCAGTAATGACTAAAACTCTTCCCATTCATCTGCTGAGTCTAGAAAGTTTTCGCCTTTGGGTTGGGTATTTTTTAAATAGCCACTAGGTTGGCGCGCAGGGGGCGCTGAGCGTTCAAAGTGTGTATTTGGCAATGTGTTCATGCCTTGCTGCCCGAGTGAAAAAAAGTGCAATAACTGACGCATCTCGTTTGCTTGCTCAGCCATTGACTCGCCCGCCGCAGACGCTTCTTCTACAAGGGCCGCATTTTGCTGGGTCATTTCATCCATTTGGGCAACCGCTTTATTAACTTGCTCAATACCTGCGCTTTGCTCTTCAGAGGCTTCGGTTATATCCGAAATCATTTGCGTAACACGTTGTACGCTTGAAACAATTTCTCTGAGTGTTTCGCCCGACTCATTTACAAGCACAGAGCCATCGGTCACTTTTGCAACGCTGTCTCTAATAAGCTCTTTAATTTCTTTGGCTGCTCCAGCTGAGCGCTGCGCTAAATTACGCACCTCACCAGCAACAACGGCAAAGCCACGGCCTTGCTCACCCGCTCTAGCTGCTTCAACGGCGGCGTTAAGTGCCAGTAAATTAGTTTGAAAGGCAATTTCATCAATCACGCCAATAATGTCTGCAATTTTTTTACTCGACTCGTTAATGGCCGACATACTCGTTACAGCTCTATTAACTACTTCACCACCTTGAATTGCTTTCTCGCAGGTTTCTTCGGCTAAATCGTTAGCGACTTTTGCGTTATCTGCATTTTGTCTTACGGTACTGGTCATTTCTTCCATACTTGAGGCGGTTTCTTCAAGTGATGAAGCTTGTTCTTCGGTACGCTGGCTTAAATCGGCGTTGCCTTGCGAAATTTCCTCTGCGCCACTGGCTACTAACGTGGCCGATGAGTTAATTCGATTAATCACATCGGTCAATTTATCTGCTGTGGTATTAGCATCTTGCTTGAGCTTATCAAACGAGCCTTGATACTCTTTTTCTATGCGTTTTGATAGGTCGCCATTGGCCATTGCATCAAGCATTTGCGCGGTATCACTAACGGCATCATCCACAATTTCAACTAAGCTGTTTAAGCCCTGCGCTAAGCGTAAGAAAAAGCCTTCTTTACCTTTTTCCTCTACTCGGGTTTCTAAATCGCCATTACCTGCATCGCTGACTAATTGTGCAATTTCTTTTTCTATTGCAACTTCGCCCGTTCTATCTTCCCACTCAACTACGGTGCCTATGCGTTCTTGTTCTGGTGTAAAAATAGGGTTTGCAACTAAACCAAAGGTGCGCCCGCCTACTTTTATTTCGGCTCGGTAAGTTGTTGTAAGTTTAGCTAGTAGGTTTTGTTGATGAGCCGGATTTTTATGGAATATATCTATGTTTTGCTGCATTAAATTGGTGCTATCAAAGTTTGGCAGCTCCTTTTTCAAATCATCTTCGGCAATACTCATCATCGATTTAACCGCGTTGTTCATGTATACAATTACATTTGAAGCATCGGCTATCATGGTGTTTGTTGCTACGGTATCAAGCGCTTGTTTTACTCTTAAGTTTTCTTGTGCTTCAGCACGTTCTTGCTCTGCTTTTGCTACGCTATCTGTAATATCTTCCCACTCAACAATGGTGCCTAAATGCTTACCTCCATGGTTTATCCACGGTGTAGCAATTAAACTAAAAATAAGCCCCGCTAAACGTAACTCAGTTTTATAAGGTTGTTTTAAGTTTTTTAATAGTTCGCGTTGATGAGCTGGGTGCTTATGAAAATCATCAACACACGTGCCTATTAAATTATCAACAGAAAAACTAGGTAGCACACCTTGCAACTCAGTTTCTCGCGCTTTGAGCATTAACTTAACCTGATCGTTTACAAATACAATATTTAGGTCTTTATCGGCAATCATTACATTGGCTTGGCAAACAGTTAACGCACTTGCTAAATCGGCAGCCTTTTTAGACTCGCGCTCTAGCTGTTTTTGCGCGGTGATATCACTGGCGTATTTAATAACTTTATAAGGCTTGCCGCTTAAATCGAAAATAGGGTTATAAGAGGCTTGGATCCATATTTCTTGCCCTTGTTTGCCTATTCGCATGTACTCGCCCGAGTCGTACTCGCCTCGTCCTAACTTATCCCAAAATTGTTTATACTCGTTTGTTTTAGCGTATTCTGGGTCGACAAATAATTTATGATGCTGGCCTTTTATTTCGCTAAGTTGATAGCCTAAACCATTTAAAAAATTGTCATTGGCAGTAATAATTGTGCCATCAAGATTAAACTCAATCACCGCCTGAGATTTACTAATTGCCTCAAGCTGGCCTTGCGCTTCAGCGGCCTGTTTCTTTTGTTCGGTAATGTCGGTAGCAAATTTAATTACTTTTAGCACTTGCCCTTGGCTATCAATAATTGGGTTATAGGTAGCTTGGATCCATACTTCTCGCCCTCCATTAGCAAGACGCTTAAACTCATTAGAAATAAACTCACCACCGCGCAAGCGTTGCCAAAAATTTTTATACTCGCTGCTTTGTGCTTCATCTGGTTCAACAAACATAGAGTGGTGCTGCCCTTGCACTTCCTCTAAACGGTATCCCATTGCATTTAAAAAGTTTGAATTAGCCGTAATTATTCTGCCACTGGGTTCAAACTCAATAACCGCTAATGATTTATTTAATGCATTAACGATTAAGTCATTACTTGATTCTGACTGCTTCGGATTACTAAACCATCCCATGCCCATCACCACCTTTATGTTTGTTTTTGTTGCTACATAGCGCTTTGGCTATATATCCATTGTTCTTTGTAAATCTATCAACGAGACCATTTTTTCGCCCACGTTCACCAACCCTGCGACATATTCACAATTACTCGAATCAGACAGGCTAGGAACGGGCTTGGCGTCTTGCTCTGCAATGCTGTAAACATCTGAAACCGCATCTACTGCGATGCCCATTATTTTTGAATCATTTTCAAAAATAACTTTTACAACAATAACAACCGTTAATGGTCCATATTCAGTGCTTGGCAAGCCAAAACGTAAGCGTAAATCTATTATTGGCACTATGGTGCCGCGAAGGTTTATCACTCCTTTAACAAAATCCGGCGCGTTGGGTAGTACGGTAATTTTTTCCCAGCTCCTGATCTCTTGCACGGTTAATATATCTACGCCGTATTCTTCGCCAGCCATAATAAAGGTTAAAAACTGCTTAACGCCTTGCTGTTGCCCTAAATCAATTTTGTTGTTTAGCTCGCTTTGCTCACTAATCATGAAGCCTCCAGAGGTGTTTTAGATTCTATGATTAGCTCTTGGCTACCTGGTTTTTTAAGCCCTGATAATTTTATTAAGCCGCTAATATCAACAATTAACGATACACGCCCGTCGCCTAAAATAGTTGCTCCAGACACCCCATCTACTTTTTGGTAATTGGCCTCTAAACTTTTTATGACTACCTGCTGCTGCGAAAGTAAGTCATCTACCAGCAAACCCACTTTTTGGTTGTCGGTTTCAACAACCACCAGCAAGGTTTTGTCTAATGACTCTATGGCGTTTTGATGATTAAAAATTTGATATAAGCGTAAAATAGGAATGTATTCGTCACGCAGCCTTAGTACATCTAAGTCTTTACCCACTCGGCTTACTTTAGTGATATCAATCTGTAGTGATTCAACAATAGAAATAAGTGGAATAATATAAGTATGCTGGGCAACTTTAACTAATTGACCATCTAAAATGGCAAGCGTAAGGGGCAGCCTAATTGTAAAGGTAGAGCCAACGCCAGGCGCTGATGAAACCTCAACCGAGCCATTTAAAGATTGAATATTGCGCTTAACAACATCCATTCCTACACCACGCCCAGATAAGTCGCTAACCGCATCGGCGGTAGAAAAGCCGGGCATAAAAATAAGCTCGTTAATTTCATCATCTGTTAAATTACAATCAGCGGTGATCAGCTCATTAGCAATGGCTTTTTCTTTAATTTTTTGCGTATTTAAGCCTTGCCCATCGTCCATTATTTCTATCACGATATTGCCGCCTTGATGAAAGGCATTTAAGGTCACGGTGCCCACTGGGTCTTTACCTGCGGCAACCCGCTGTTCAATTGTTTCAAGGCCATGGTCGAGCGAATTCCTGACTAGGTGCACCATAGGGTCAGATATTTTTTCCATTACCGTTTTATCTAGCTCGGTTTGCTCGCCTAATAATTTTAACTCCACCTGTTTATTTAGTTTTTGCGCTATATCGCGCACTAAACGCGGAAACCGGCTAAATACAAAGTTAATCGGTAACATACGAATACGCATAACATTTTCTTGCAGGTCTCGGGTATTGTGCGCCAGTTGTGCCAAACCTTCTTGTAATGACGTAATGGTTGATTCGCTAATTTCTTGCTCGCTCAACTGATTTAACATGGCTTGTGTTATCACCAGCTCACCGACCATATTTATTAACGAGTCTACTTTGTCTATTCCTACTCTTATGGAGGTAGACTCTGGTGCTGATGTTGGCTTTTTATCGGCTGTGGGTTTGCTTTTAGGTTTGTCGGGTGCTTTTTGAGCATCGCTAATAGGCGGTGTTTGAGCTGTGCTATCGCTGCTCTTTTCATCAGCGTTTGCGGTGTGAGAAGTGTCTTCATCAAATAACCCGCCACAAAGCTCTATTTTTATATCGGCATCATCTTCTACCCATTCAAATACCTCTTTAATAGCGGCTTCTTTTTCGCTGGTATTTAAAAAAAAGCGCCAGTGTAAGTAGCACTCGTCACTGCTTAAATCTTTAATATCTGGGATATCGTCTAAAAAGGCCTGTGTTTCAAGCTCGCCGAGTTCAGCTAGTTCGCTGATCATAAATAAAGGCTCGTTGCCTGTTTTAAAAAGGTGATGATGCGGTTTAAAATCAATTTGAAAGGTATTTACCTCAGCAGCAGCCGTGACTTCGCTTGCCTCGCTTGGGGCTGAATCGGCTTGCATTTCCAGTACAATTTCAAACTGTTTTTTTAAGGTTGTAGCGTGTGATAAATCAGGCTCTTGCTCTGCTTGCAGCTCACCGAGCAACCCACGCAAGCAATCAACAGCTTTAAGCATTAAATTAACGTGCTCGGTGGTGAGTTCGCGCTCACCTTGGCGTATTTGATCCAGTAGGGTTTCTAGCACATGGGTAAACTCAGCAACAGAGTTAAAGCCAAAGGTGCCACTGCCCCCTTTAATTGAGTGCGCAGCTCTAAAAATAGTATTTATTGTTTCTAAGTCTTCTTCGCCGGGCTCTAAATTTAATAGCTCGGCCTCCATTGTATCTAGGCCTTCAAAACTTTCTTCAAAGAACACTTCAAAAAATTGACTTAAATCTATACTCACGCCGCACTCCTCAGTTAACGAATTACTTTTTTAAGTACCGCTAGTAACTGATCCGGGTTGAAAGGCTTTACAATCCAGCCTGTTGCGCCAGCTGCTTTACCTTCTACTTTTTTATCTAATCCTGACTCTGTGGTTAGCATAAGTAGCGGCGTAAATTTGTAATCAGGAAGGCCTCTGAGCTCTCTGATAAGCGTAATGCCATCCATAATGGGCATATTTACATCTGAAATTACCGCATCAAAACTTTGCTGCTTGGCAATCGCGAGGGCTTCGCTGCCATCTTTTGCTTCGGTAACATCAAAACCTGCGGTTTTAAGCGTAAAGCTCACCATTTGACGCATTGACGCAGAATCATCAACCGCTAAAATTTTCTTCATATAAACCTCTAACCTTTACTTTCAAGTGTTAAATATTTACTTAAGCCAAGTTGATTAATGGCGTTTTGAAGTGCATCACTGCTGCCTACCCATACAATTTTATGGTGTATGGTAAGTAGGTGTTTTTGTAAGGCACACAAAAGTTGAATTGACGCGGTATCGGCTGAAACAACCTCACTGACATCTAAACAAATATCGTTGTTACTATTGAGTTCTTGTAATAAATCTTGGTGAAGAGTCTCTACTTGCATAATCGCAAGTTCGCTTGGAAGTTTTAGCATTTTTTCAGGACTTTCCCTGTCAATTCAATTCATAACAAAAGCTTAGCCTTAGTTATTAAAATTGCCATAAAAGGCTCAAAAAAATTAATAAAACTTTTAAAAGTGGCGCTAAAAAGCAAAAAAGGAGCCTAAGCTCCTTTTAAAATGCGTGAAAAGTTTAAAACTAGTTTTTATAGTAATCCGCTATTTGTTTAAATTCGCTAATGAGTTGAGTGGTATTAATAAGGGGCACCTTTCCTTGTTGGAACTCAGGCTTAAATATGGCTCTTACCGCTCCATTTGCATCAACTAAAGCCACCGAAGCACTATGATCGACCGCATATTCTGATTCTTGCGAGTCACTAATGGCATAAATTAGACCAAGCTCTCTAACCACTGGGAATAGGTTTTTGTGCTCACCCGAAACAGCTAAAAAGTCAGGATTAAAATAATCAATATACGCTTTGCGCTTTACCGGCGTATCGCGTTGAGGGTCTACCGACATAAACCAAATTTGCAGTGGGTATTCGTTATGTAACTTTTTATACACGCTGTTTAGTTTAGCAAGCGTTAATGGGCAAATATCTGGACAACTGGTATAGCCTAAAAACACTAAGTTCCACTGCCCCAAAAATTGCGCTTTGGTGACTAACTCACCGTTTTGGTCGTTAAGTGTAAAATCAGAAAGAGGCTTGGCTTGCTCATACACTAAGGCTTGCACATCGGGCGCACTATTTTGCTCTGAGCAAGCGACTAGTAAAAACGAAAAAATTACAACTAAGCTAATCCGTAACTGCTTCATAAAGGGAGCCATTTATCTATAAATAAGATCACGAAGAGTACCATTAAATGCACAATTGAAAAGCGAAATAAGTCCATTGCGGTGTCATCGCTAGGGGCTAATTTAAGCTTAACCGCTTTATACAAAAAGAGTGCATTGAGCACACATGCGCCGACTAAATAAATACCGCCCGACATACCAATTAAATAAGGTAATACACATACAAGCGCCAGTAATATGGTGTAAGCCACAACACAGGTTTTGCAAAAATCGATACCGTGAGTCACTGGCAACATAGGAATTTTAGCGCGTTCGTAATCGCTTTTGCGTGCTATTGCCAGTGCCCAAAAATGCGGTGGGGTCCACGTAAATATAATCATTACGAGTAACCATGGCGCGGCTGCCATTTGATTGGTTTCAGAAACCCAACCCAATAAAGGCGGCATTGCGCCAGCTAAGCCACCAATTACAATGTTTTGCGGTGTGGCACGCTTTAAAAAAGAGGTATAAATAAAAGCATACCCAACTAATGCAAACAAAGTAAGTACGGCCGTTAGAGTGTTTGCCCAAAGCATTAGCATTATAAAACCAGCAACCCCTATCACGCCTGCAAAGCTTAGCGCATGGGTTTTACTAAGCCGGCCTTTGGCTACAGGGCGGTGGCGTGTACGCGCCATTTTTGTATCTATTTCGCTATCAACAACATGATTTATTACCGCCGCAGCGCCAGAGAGCAAACCAATGCCTAATAAACTAATAAATTGTACTGCAATGCCTCGCCCTACATCAGGCGCCAGTGCCAAGCCAACCCAAGCAGTAAGTACCAACATAGCCACTACTTTAAACTTGCTAATAGCTAAGTAATCTTGCAGTAAATTATAAGCACGTTGAATAAAAGGGTGTGCGCTAATAACCCGTAGTTCTTTTTTGTCGAGTGTGAGTGCCATAATTATTCCCCTTAAGTGCGTGCTTTTAGGTAGTAACACAACCTAACCATAGTCAATAACAAGATAGCTGCCATTAAATTGTGCGCCAGCGCCACTCCAAGCGGAAAGTGCCAATGTACCACCGCAAGCCCCAAACTAATTTGGCAAAGTAGCGCAACAAGCACGCTGACAGTACAGTGTTTTATTTTTGCAGATTGCGCCTGACTGTATATACGCCACATAATCAGCGCTAACACAATGCATGTAACTAGCGCCCAAATTCTGTGTAGTAGATGAATAGACATACGCGCCTGTTGCGATAGCACTCCGTACTCATAATTACTGTGCTCAAGCGGCAGCTGAAACACACTACTGAGTGAAAATGGCTGCGCATAACTACACAGCGGTAAGCCATTACAGTGTGGCGCTGCATAATTTGCTGCAAGCCATCCTCCTAATGCAATTTGAATAACCAACACAGTCAATGCAACTAAGCTCAATGAAAAATAGCGTTTAGCGCTACTATCTCCGCCGTCTATGGGTTTAGTAGTTAAACGCAGGTATAAAAGAGTGATTAGCGATAAAATACTAAATCCCCCCAGCAAATGCCCCATTACAATGAGCGGTTGTAAGTTCATTGTAACGGTCCACATACCCAGCGCAGCCTGAAATATAACTAACAACAATAAGGCTAGCGGTAATTTAACCGGCGTGTTTGAGTAATGGCGCTTTACAAAAGCCAATACAAATAGCGCTAAAATAAGCAATCCCAGCGCGCCTGCAAAGTAACGGTGGATCATTTCTTTCCACGCTTTGGCGGTTTCAAACATCATATCTGGGTAACTTTGGGTAGCTAGTGCGATATCGGCTTCATGCTTTGGTACAGTTAAAAAGCCATAGCAACCGGGCCAATCAGGACAGCCAAGACCTGCGTCACTTAAACGTGTATAAGCACCTAGCCCTACCACCAACAGCGCAAGTAACCCCGTTGCAAGTACCCAGTTTTTATAATTTTTATACATAGGAATCTCCCATTAACAATGCGCTATTAATTAGCTTGAACGAGAATAATTAAGCAGTTTTTTTAAATCTTTTAATAAACCTTTTTGCACTAAACGGTTTTCTTGTGGCAGCTCTTTAAACGGATACTCAAGCACCACTAAACCCATATGATCGATTAAATATAGGCTAGCGGGCTGCAAATTTTGTTGCGCGTTAAAGGTTTTCCAAGGAATGTTTTTAACTTTAGGCGCTCCCATTACAGCCATATCAACCTTGCCCTGATTTTTTCCTAAGGCGATATATAAGTTATTAAGCGCATTGAGCTGCTCATTGCACGAAGCGTTACATTTATTGGAGTAATTAAGCGCAATTGTCCATTGCTTAGGGTTATGTTGCTGCCAGTTTTCAAGCTTTACTTCGTGCTGTAATAACTCGCCATTATTGGTAATGGCGCTCGGCAACCAGTCTAGTTTTAGCGCACCGTATGCAAGTACTAGCGGTACAGCGCAACATACAACAAACAAAGCCAAGGGGTTATTTTTCATTGTTAGTCCTCTTTTTACTGGCAAAAATGGCCACCACTACACAGGCTAAGGCTATTAAAAACCATTGCACTGCATACGCTTGGTGCTTTTGCGGACTCATCACCACCGCTTTATAATGCGGTATAGCTAGCGCATCTCCTGCACCTTGACGATAAGCCATAAAATTAAATAACGATTGATTACTCTGCTCACTTAGCTTTTGTAAATCTATTGATTGAATTCGTTTTTGAAGGTCTTGTTTTGTCGAATCGGTTTGTAAGTTAAAGCTCGTTAAGTTTTGCTCTTTTATCTGCGCTTTAAGCGTAATATTACGTTTAGGAAGTTGAATGTTAGGTAGTTCGCTGCGTGAAATAGGTGCTTTTACCCACCCTAAATTAACGAGTAAAGCGTCACTTGCTTGGCTTGGCTTAAATAACACCAATAAATCGTAACCAACTTGCCCTTGGTAAACTTGGTTATCTAAAAGCCAGTATTGCTGATTTATTATTTTTCCGACAAGCTTAACCACTACACCTGTTTTATTCCACTTTGAAGGCATTGCCTGTAATTGCTGCCAGCTCATTACGCCTTGGGTTTGCATGTTAGCTATAGCTGTTAGCTGTTGCTGCTTTTGCTCAGCCCTTGCTAATTGCCAATACCCTAAACGTACACATACCAGCACCACAGCTACCACAACGCAAAGTGCGATAAATGAGCTAAGCTTTTGTTTACGCCTTAAAATTAACTGCATAAAGGGTCAACCCAGTGATTATTAAAATTATTATTGTGCTGCTGTTACTATTTATACTTTTCAACTTGTTTAGAGCGCTATTTATTATGGTGACCGATAAATCTGGCGGTCGGCCTATGTCGCATTTTTTAGGCCGTCGCGTGCTGTTTTCTGTGGTGGTTTTGGTGATGGTGATAGCCGCTGTAAAACTTGGTTTTATAAAGGCTAATCACTCACCATTAGCCGTTACAACACATACACAAAAACAAATAAACACAGCCACACCACATCAACAAAATGCCAGTACCAAGCCGCTGCTTGAAACGCAAAATGTTTATCTTTCGTAAAGTGGCCTTTTAAAATACGCACAAATACAACAAATAAAATGATGGCGCCAAGGGTCACATGCATGCCATGAAAACCTGTCAGCAAAAAGAATGTATTCCCGTAAATGCCTGCATCTAGTGTTAAGTTTAAGTCGTTGTAGGCATAAATATATTCTTCTACCTGCAATGCTAAAAAGCACACACCCAATAAAATGGTTGCCCCTAGCATCACCTTTAGCGGTTTACGTTTATTGTTTTCAATGGCTACGTGAGCAAAATGCAAAGTAACCGAAGACGCTAATAAAATAAGCGTATTAATAAGGGGTAAGCCTTGCCACCCCATAGCTTGCGTGGTTTCACCTGCTGGTGTGGTTAGTAGTGGCCATACGGCCTCAAAGGTAGGCCAAAGCACCTCGTTGGTCATCGCATTATTCCCAGCGCCGCCAAGCCAAGGCACCGACAATATGCGGGCGTAAAATAATGCGCCAAAAAAGGCCATAAAAAACATAACTTCAGAGAATATAAACCAGCTCATTCCTTGTCGAAATGAGCGGTCCATTTGCGCTGAATATAAGCCCTGGTCAGACTCGCTAATTACATTTTTAAACCAGCTAAAAATCATATACAGCAGCACTGCAATGCCTGCATATAGCAGGTACACACCGCTGCCCCCTTCACTTTCTAAGTTCATGACTGTTAAAGCCGCACCCACTGCAATAAAAAATAACGCCACCGCGCCCACTATGGGCCACGGGCTTTGCTCGGGTACGTAGTAGTTTTCATAATCTTGATTCATGTTACTTGCTCCTAGTTTTACACTAGACATGCAGGCTAGTTATTACTTGCTACTAGCTGCTCACTAATATCAAATACGGTGTACGATAAAGTTAGCTCTTCTACATCGCTCGGCAGTGCGGTATCAACATAAAAAAGCAGCTTAAACTCAAGCTCTTCACCCGCTTTTAGGGGTTGTTGATCAAAGCAAAAGCACGCTATTTTATGTAAGTACTTGGCTGCCTTTCCGGGCGATACAGAAGGTACCGCTTGCATTACTTTATCAATATCACTGGTGTTTTTTGCGCTAAACATTACCTCTCGCATGGCACCTGGTTTCACATCAACACTGTATTCTTTAGATTTAACAATAAACGGCGCACCACTTTGCGCATGGGTTGTAAAGCTCACACCTATTTCTCGATTTTGTGCAACCTGTGTACTTTGTTTAGCTTGCTCAAGTGATGGCTTGCCATTAAGCCCAGTTATGTCGCAAAACACGTCATATAAGGGCACTAAGGCAAATGCAAAAGCAAACATACCTATACAAATAAGAATTAGGCGCTTTAATAGCGGTGCATGTGTCATTATTTAATTTCCGGCGGCGTAGAAAAAGTATGATACGGCGCAGGAGAGTCCACTTCCCACTCTAAACCTTCAGCACCATCCCATACTTTTGCAGGGACTTTATCGCCCCCTCTGGCACATTTAATTAACACCGCCACAAAGAGTAACTGCGATAAACCAAAGGCAAACCCACCTATGCTTATGATTGCGTTAAAATCAGCAAACTGCAGGGCGTAATCGGGAATACGGCGCGGCATACCTGCCAGCCCTACAAAATGCATAGGGAAAAACAATACATTTACGCTTACCAGCGATAACCAAAAATGCCACTTAGCCAAGGCAATGTTGTACATGTTGCCCGTCCACTTAGGCAGCCAATAATAAGCCCCCGCCATAATCGAAAATATTGCCCCCGTAACTAACACGTAATGAAAGTGCGCCACCACAAAGTAAGTATCGTGATACTGAAAATCAGCAGGCGTTATAGCCAACATCAGCCCCGAAAAGCCCCCTAAAGTAAACAGCACAATAAAGGCAATACTAAATAGCATGGGCACTTCAAAACTTATTGACCCTCGCCACATAGTGGCTACCCAGTTAAATACTTTTACCCCTGTAGGCACCGATATCAGCATGGTCGCGTACATAAAAAATAGCTCGCCAGCAACGGGCATACCGGTCGTAAACATATGATGCGCCCACACAATAAAGCTCAGTAATGCAATAGAGGAGGTTGCGTAAACCATTGAGGCATAACCAAATAGTTTTTTACGTGAGAATGTAGGCACTATGGTCGAAATAATACCAAAGGCGGGTAAAATCATGATGTACACTTCGGGATGACCAAAAAACCAAAATATGTGCTGAAACATCACCGGATCGCCGCCACCTGCCGCATCAAAAAAGCTGGTTCCAAAGTATTTATCGGTGAGCACCATAGTGACCGCTCCGGCCAATACGGGCATAACAGCAATTAATAAAAATGCGGTTATTAGCCATGTCCAAACAAATAATGGTAGTTTCATCCATGTCATGCCTGGGGCCCGTAAATTAACAATGGTCACAATTACGTTTATTGCGCCCATAATTGAGCTAATCCCCATAATGTGCACTGCAAACACAAACATTGCAGTGTTGTCGTTACTGTACGTTGTTGAAAGCGGCGCATAGAACGTCCAGCCAAATGCGGGGCCGCCTCCAGGCATTAATAACGAGGCCAATAAAATTAAAAAAGCGAAGGGTAAAATCCAAAAGCTCCAGTTGTTCATTCTGGGCAGTGCCATATCTGGCGCGCCAATCATGAGCGGTACCATCCAGTTAGCAAGCCCTGTAAAGGCTGGCATTACAGCACCAAACACCATAATTAAACCGTGTACTGTGGTCATTTGGTTAAAAAAGTGTGGGTCTACCAATTGTAATCCTGGCTGAAATAACTCAGCCCGAATAACCATGGCCATTGCACCGCCAATTAAAAACATAGTCAGCGAAAAAATTAAGTACATGCTGCCAATATCTTTATGGTTTGTTGTGTATAACCAACGTTTAAAACCTTTGGCTGGGTGGTGGCCGTGGTGAGCGTCATTGGCGTTAGGTTGTTCTACTATGCTACTCATTAGTTCGCCTCCGCATCAAGTGCTGCCTGAATTTCACTAGGTTGGATGACATCACCCGTTTCATTACCCCACGCATTACGTTTAT
Organism: Pseudoalteromonas sp. A3; assembly: GCF_025942345.1. Taxonomy (NCBI): domain Bacteria; kingdom Pseudomonadati; phylum Pseudomonadota; class Gammaproteobacteria; order Alteromonadales; family Pseudoalteromonadaceae; genus Pseudoalteromonas; species Pseudoalteromonas sp. A3. The sequence continues at coordinate 37,434 of NZ_JAPCKL010000014.1, read as the reverse complement.
AGGTAATTACCGCTGCAAGTTGTTTAATTGAGAGCTGCTTTGCAAATGCTTGCATTGCAGTTCCTGGGCGGCCATGAATCACTACATCAATGTGATCTTTTATATCACCCAAAACAATGGGGCTGCCTTTTAGCGCAGGAAATACGCCCGGTAAGCCCATACCTGTGGGTTGATGACACGCAGCGCAACTTGCCATATACACTTGCTCACCTAGTGTCATTAGCTCTTCTTTAGGAATTGTTGTCTCAAGCAGTGCTGCATCAGCAAGTGCGGCTTTTTGCTTAGCTTGCTTAGCATCTGCAAGCCATGCGTTAAAGTCCTCTTGCGATTTAGCTTCAACCACCACGGGCATAAAACCATGATCTTTACCGCACAGCTCTGCACACTGTCCTCGGTAAATACCTTCTTCGTTAATGTTGGTCCACGTTTCGTTGATAAACCCCGGATTGGCATCTTTTTTAACGGCAAAATCGGGTACCCACCAAGAGTGAATAACATCATCAGAGGTCATTAAAAAACGCACCTTTTGATTAATTGGCAGTACTAAAGGTTTATCAACCTCAAGTAAGTAATTAGGGTTTTTATTAGTAAGGTTGGCTATTTCGTCTTGAGGGGTAGATAAAATAGAGTAAAACTCTACGTCTTCGCCCATGTATTCATAATGCCACTTCCACTGTGACCCTGTAATTTTAATGGTTAAATCGGCCTTACTGGCATCTTCCATCGCAATGAGGGTTTTAGTGGCAGGGATTGCCATGGCAATTAAAATAACAAACGGAATGGCAGTCCAAAGAATTTCTACTTTGGTACTTTCATGAAATTGGGCAGGAACTGCCCCTTTAGATTTACGGTGATGAATCAGTGCCCAAAACATTATTGCGAACACTATCACCCCAATCACACAACATATTAAAAATATGGTCATGTGTAGCTGATATACATTATTACTTATATCGGTTACGCCCTTGCGCATATTGTATTGGCTATTAGCCAGCACTTGCTGCGGGAACATAATCAACACAAGCCACAAGGTAGAGGTCAGTTTACCCATGTGACGGCTCCTTTGATGCTATTGCGAATGCAAAGCGAAGAGGCATACGGCTTAAACGCCAATTCGTTATTTTTATTTTTTAACCAATCTTATTTTTGATTGGTATCGCTAGGACAACAAAAGGTTTGTGTATATTGTGTGTTCTCATAACTAAAAAGCTGTGAGTTATTGTTAGTCCAGCACATTAATGATTAGCTAAAAAACGTACAACAAGCAAGTTTTAGTATAAAAAACAATCAAGTGATATTTTAAGATTGACTAAATGACGGCGTATTAAATTGTTATTTAACAGCCAAGACACGAGCAAAATTAAGGGATGTAACACGCTTAGGGAGATAAAAGTATGAGTGAAAAAAAGTTTACAGCCTAAATAATTTTAGGGCGCTTTGAGATGGTGGAAGGTCTGTTTTTAAAACAAAAATGCACACTTAAAAGTGCGCATTTATAAATATTACTTAAAAATAGTTAAAAATTACATCCAGTCGGCATTTCTTATTACGCCAACAGCTAACCCTTCAATATTAAAAGATTCGTTTTCAAGGTCTACTTCAATTGGCGTAAACTCTTCGTTTTCGGCGTGTAATAATACTTTTCGGCCTGCTTTTTCTAGGCGTTTTACGGTTACGTCTTCATCTACTCGTGCAACCACAACTTGGCCGTTTTCTGCAGTTTGAGTACGGTGTACGGCAAGTAAGTCGCCATCCATAATACCTATATCTTTCATACTCATGCCGTTAACACGCAGTAAAAAGTCGGCGGCTGGTTTAAACATAAGTGGGTCTATTTTACAGTGACTCTCAACATGTTCTTGCGCCAAAATAGGCGAACCCGCTGCAACTCTACCTATTAATGGTAGCCCTAGTTGCTCAGGCTCTTCTTCTTCAACCAATTGAATACCACGGCTTGCGCCTGGTTTCATTTTAATAACACCTTTTTTGGCAAGCGCTTTTAAGTGCTCTTCTGCGGCATTGGCACTTTTAAAACCGAGTGTTTGCGCAATTTCGGCACGTGTAGGAGGCATACCAGTGTCTTTAATAAAAACTTTTATTAGTTCGAGTATTTGAGCTTGGCGTTTAGTTAATGGTCGCATACAACTGGTTTTCCATACAGTACATTTAACTGTGAGTATATACAGTTAAATAAAAATCGCAAATTTAAATTGTGCTTTAAAATAGCTAAATACACCGCGCCTGGATAAATTTTAGGTAATTACAGACGTTCAGTATTTAAAATGCTATAAATTTGCTTTCAATATAAAGGAGTAATTATGAGTATTTGGCATCAACCCATCACATTAGAGCTTTGCAAACAGTTAGATGAGGGAATAAACGGCCAAGGCACGCTAATGAAAACCATGGGCATAGAAATAACCGAAATAGGAGATGATTACCTAGTGGCTACCATGCCTGCTATTCCTGAGCATCATAATCCTATTGGTATGGTACATGGTGGCGCAAATGTGGTACTTGCCGAAACCGTAGCAAGCTACGCCGCTAACTTTGTCGTGGACTTTACAAAATTTTATTGTGTTGGACAGGAAATTAGCGCCAGCCACTTAAAGGCCTCTCGAAATGGCACTTTAACCGCCGTTACTCGTGCATTTCATATTGGTAAGCGCAGTTCTGTATGGGAAATAAAAATAACCAATAGCCGCGGCGAGCTTTGCTGCGTATCAAAAATGACCGCAGCGGTTGTCGAGCGCAAATAATTAACTATGGCTACTTTTCGATAGGGTAAATCGTTATTTCCATACCAGCGCCAATGGCAGATATACGTAGCAATGTATCTGCATGTAGAGCTTGGTTAAAACACTTAGGCGACGTGCCCGACTCAAAGCCTATATCAAACGTTCTGCGCGAACAGCTTAGCCACTGTTTAAGCGCATTACGTGAACACGACTCTATTAATTCACATAAGTGGTTGATTGCTTTGTCTGGCGTGGTTATATCACCTGAGGCTTCAATACGCGCCAATTGACGATATTCGTCTTTGTCATAATGCAAAACCATCGCGTTTTTCTTTAAGTCTGCCACTAGGGCGCTAATATCTTGTTTAGACTCAAGCTCTAGATCTACATTTAAAAATTGAATTTCCGACATTGTCTGCTTTTTACCCTCTTATAGTTTCATCGCAAACTTTAACGCAGTTTTACTTTTATACCAAATCAACAAAGCGCTAAACATGGCTTTATTCATAGAAAATACCTGTTTAAACGCCATTGGCACCTAATTTGCCTTATAAAACGAGTTAGGCTAGTTACGCTTAATTTTACCGTTTATGTATGAAAGTTATACACACACTGTGTAATTAAACGCTTCAGGAGGACAATTATGGTAGATCATGGCCCGCAAATTAAAAACGACGATCAGTACGATGCGCTTCGAGATGAAGGCATGAGCAAACAAAAAGCCGCGCGCATTGCTAATAGCAATACTCATAAAACCGCAGTTAAAGGCGGCAAAGCCTCAAAGTATGAGCAGCGCACTAAAAAGCAGCTGTACAATAAAGCTAAAGAGCTCGGCATTAGCGGCCGCTCTAAAATGAGTAAACAAGGGCTAATAAATGCCTTACGTGAGCATTAAACACAGCCTCACTGATTTTTTACCGCTCCTTTTTATTATTTTTATAAAGTTAGAGTAAGCTTATGAATAACTGCGACAAAATGCCGCAGTAAAAGCATGGGCTGCTGTAATACACTAACGCTAAAAATAATAAGAAGCACAAAATGAGAAAACAACTATTTAAGCGCGCTCGAAAACTACATAAGTGGCTAGGCTATTTACTTGCCTTACAAATTTTAGCTTGGCTGTTAGGCGGCTTAGTAATGAGCGCGATACCACTTGAATACGTACACGGTAAGCACCTTGCTAAGCGCACACTTACAAACCCATTTACTCAAGCAGACTACCCTACATCACTCGATAATATTACTGCCCAAGTGCCTAACCCCACGCAAATAGTGTTTGAGCACTTTTTAACGACCCCGCTTATTACTGTTATTAATACTGACGAGCAGCAAAGCTTTAATGGTTTAACGGGCCGCCCTTTTCAGCCACCTACTAAAATACAAATTACCGCTAATGCACAAGCGCATTTACTCATCGACGCTAAGCCAATTAGCACAACGCTTTTAAAACAAGGCACTCGAGAGGTGGGATACAAAACAAATGTGTGGCAAGTACAATTTAACGACACCTTTAATACCACGCTGTATTTAAATGCAATTAACGGCAAAGTTATCACCGTTCGCAGCACACTATGGCGCATATTCGACTTTTTTTGGATGCTACACATAATGGATTACGACGAGCGAGAAGATTTTAACAACCCGCTTCTCATCAGTTTTGCAGCCACCAGCGTACTATTTTGTTTATGCGGTATTATTTTATTAATACAAAACGTTAGGCTAAAAAAACTTACACGTGTTGGTCAATCAAAATAGGGTTGCCGTCTGGGTCGGTCATAATAAAACTTTTATCACCCACAGGCTCAACCTGGATATGAGCGCTTTGAAAATATTCGCTAAGCGTATCAACATCCTTAAACTCTGTAACGGTTTGTGCGTTTTGATCCCAGCCAGGATTGAAGGTCAGCATGTTTTTATCAAACATACCCGAGAACAAGCCAATTAAATGCTCACCGTTTTTCATCACTAGCCAGTTTTGCTCTATCTCACCTGCAAACTCGCTAAAGCCCAGCTTTTCGTAAAACGCTTTTGAGGCTCTAATATCTTTAACCGTTAAACTTATTGAAAAAGCACCTAGCATAGTCATCTCCTCGCTATTTTTTATATCAGTATAGAGTGTACTAAGCATTGCGGATTAAAATTTGTTCAGGCTTTATCTTTTAGCAGCAAAACTTTAGACTAGCGCCTCCTGTAGTTCACGTATGTGATGGATATGCTTAAATTTATTTTGGCCTTTGTGGCTTGTTGTATTTGTTTTTCTGCATCGAGTGAAGAATTTACCCGTTTTTCAACGGCTAAAAGGCACTTAATTAAAACCCTACCCGAAAACGCCAAAAGCCTTTACTGCGGCTGCGACATTAAAAAACAAGGTAAAAAGCTAATCCCCGACCCTAGCAACTGTGGTTATATTCCACGTAATACGTTAACTTCCTCTGGCAAGGTTAATGTACGTGCACTGCGTATAGAGTGGGAGCATATAGTGCCGGCGTGGGAATTTGGTCACCAGCTACAATGCTGGCAAAACGGTGGTCGTAAAAACTGTCGAAAGGTCAGTGCTAAATTTAGAAAGATGGAAGCCGATATAAACAATTTAGCCCCCGCAATTGGCGAAATTAACGCAGATCGTTCTAACTATCGCTTTGGTATGCTTAGCGAAAACGCTACCCAATATGGCCGCTGCCAAGTAAAGGTTAACTTTAAACAACGCGTTGTAGAGCCTCCTTTTTATGCCCGTAAGCGCATTGCCGACACCTACGCCTATATGCAAAAAACATACGGCTTAAAAATATCAGCTAAACAACAAAAGCTATTTGATGCCTGGCAAAAACAAGCATTTGCAGATAAAAGCAGCGCAAGTAAGCTGTAGCACACCTAAATGTATACACTCATTTACATAATTTAGAACCTAATACGTTGAATAAATGAGCGGGTGTTGTAGTATTTTAAACAACTTATTTACAAAAAGTAGTTTTGTATGTTTAAAAATAATAAAGCAACACTCGCTATTATTGCTGCACTTTCAAGCCTAACGCTTGTGGGCTGTGGCGGTGGTAGCAGCATGAATGAAACGCCCGACCCAGTCGTCACACCTCCTGCTAGTTCAGCCCCAACTTGGACGGCAGGTGTATTTGAGCCATCGGAGGAGTTAAAAAACTTTTGCGAAAACCCACGCACAGGTAACGATCCGTTTAATAATAATGAGCCTTACCCAGACCAAGCCGGTTCGGCCCTTTACGAAAAGCTTTGGCTTCGCTCGTGGAGCGACGAAACCTACCTTTGGTATGATGAAATAGCCGATAACGACCCTGAAAACTTTGCTACAGTGGCCGATTATTTTGCCCAACTAAAAACCGAAGAACTAACCGACTCTGGTGCTAAAAAAGATAATTTTCATTTTTCAGAGCCTTCTGAGGACTACTTTCAAGAAGCGCAATCAGGTGTAACCTCAGGCTATGGTATAAATTGGGCATTTATTGGCGACCCAGCTGATAGAATTTTACGTGTTGCCTATCTAGAAGACGACTCACCAGCAAGCCAAATTGGTTTTCAACGTGGCGATACTGTACTTGAAGTTGATGGCGTAAGCATTAATACCAGCACACAAGCAGGCGTAGATACCTTAAACGAAGGATTATTTAGCCCCACTAATGGCGACTCGCACACCATCGTTGTGCGCAGTAACGATGGCGCTGAAAAAACCTTTAACGTAACTGCCGGCAACATAGAGCAAACACCTGTACAAAACGTAAAAACCATTACTACTGCAAATGGCACTAGCGTAGGGTACATGCAGTTTAATAGCCATATAGGTATTGCCCAAGAAGGCTTAATTGCTGCAGTTAATAAATTTAAAACCGATAACGTAGAAGAGCTTGTTATCGACTTTAGATATAACGGAGGCGGTTTATTAGCGCTTTCTTCGCAGCTGGCTTACATGGTGGCGGGCAGCGCCAACATTCAAAACCGGATTTATTACCAAACTCAGCAAAACGATAAACAACCGGTAGAGTCGCCTTTTCCATTTATAGATGAAGAAATTGATTACTCAACTTTTTTTAGCACTGGCGAAAGCCTCCCCGATTTAAACCTATCTAAGGTGTATGTGCTTAGTACATCGGGTACGTGTTCAGCCTCAGAAGCCTTTATTAATGGCTTAAAAGGCATTGACGCCGAGGTAGTGCTCATTGGCGACACAACCTGCGGTAAACCATACGGTTTTACCCCAACACATAACTGTGGCACCACCTATTACACCATTCAATTTAGCGGTATTAACAGTAAAGGGTTTGGTGAATATGCAGCAGGCTTTACGCCAACGCCTACACCACAGTTTGATGCTGATGTAAAAGGCTGTGTAGTCAGTGACGACTTTGATAATCAACTAGGCGATCCAAACGAAGGGATGCTCTCTACTGCGCTTTATCATATTGATAATAACGGCACGTGCCCTGTTAGCACCGCCTCTGCAAGTATTAAAACGCAAGTACAAAGCGCTGCTGGCGATAGCAAGCAGCTATTACCTTTAAACGCACCTAATAACGTTAACCGTGGCAATATGGATTTAACCTGGCCTACGTTAAATAAGGATAAGTAATGGCTAAACTACTGGCAATATTAACCTTATTATTTATTGGAGGCTGTAACAGTATGAGTAATGCCACTGCTAAGCCTGCACTACTTACCGAGGTAAACCCAGGCGTTATAGCCACGCTCCAGCAAGCGATTATAAAAGCAAAGGGCGGCACACTAGTTACACTGGCCGACACCGTTTTTACTAAACGCAGCGAGTTATTACTAAGCCATGGAAATAGTAAAGACTCTAATGGTATGCCCATAATGGGCGCGCATAATATCAAGCCAGAAAAGTTTGTTTTACAAATAATCGGCAAGCAGTGCGTGCTTTATTATCCTAAAAAAGATATGTCTATTGAGCTTAAAAACGTAAGTTGTAAAGCACAATAAAATACTATTAAAAAGGCACACAGCATTAATACTGTGTGCCTTTATCGTTTTTCACTTGGTTTATAAGTCTTGATGCGGACCAAACACTTCGTAATGAATATGCTCGTTTTTAACACCTAGTGCCAGTAACTGGCTTTTCACAAACGCCATAAACCCAGCGGGGCCACATAAGTAAAAATTACCATTTGTAAGAGGTAGCTGTGTTTTTATGGCAGTTAAGTCCATTAACCCTGTAAAATCAGCCCCTTCACTACTTTGATTAAACCACGTAATAGTTTGCAAGCTGTTATAAGCCGTACTTAATTCATTTAAATAGTGTGCAAACGAGTGCTGCTGCGTATTTTCGCACGCATGTAAATACATAATATTTTGCTTAGGGTTATCGCTTAATAGCGTTTCGAGCATCGCAAGCATTGGGGTTTGCCCTACACCTGCTGAAATAAGCACTGTAGGTTGAGTACTATTTCGTAAAAAGAAATCACCTGCAGGCGGGTACAGTTCAACTACGTCGCCTTGAGCTAGTGAGTGTAAATAATTAGACACCATGCCAGGCTTTGGCTGTAGCTCTTTTTTAACGCTAATACGGTAGTTTTTACCGTTACTTTTTTGCGAAATAGAATACTGGCGAATTTCTTCATATTCAGCGCCCTCTGGCTTAACTTTAATACCTAAATATTGGCCAGGTTTATGGGTAATAACCGCTTCGCCATCAACCGGCGTAAGTGTAAAGCTTGTTACTAGCTCAGATTCAACTTGCTTGTTGGTTATTTCAAATTGGCGAGTACCGGCCCAACCACCCAGTGTGTTTTTACTGTGTTCATACAAAGCCGCTTCTTCGGTAATACAAATATCAGCAAGCAGTGCGTAAGCTTCACGCCATGCGTATTCTACATCTGGCGTAAACTGCTCTGGTATTAGCTCTTTTAAGGTGCCAATTAAGTGAGCACCAACAATGGGGTAGTGCTCTGGTAAAATATTTAAACTGGTGTGCTTATGGTTAATGCGCGCTAATGCCTCTTTTAACACCGCTAAGTTATCAATATTTTGGGCGTATGCCGCTAAGGCGTTAAACAAAGCAAATTGCTGGCGGCCAGTGTCTTGATTCGCCATATTAAAAATATTTTTAAGCTCTGGATTATGGCTAAACAAACGCTTATAAAAATGATCGGTAACAACCGTGCCGGCTTGCGCTAATAACGGAACGGTGCTTTTAACAATCTCAATGGTTTTATCAGATAACATAATGTATTCCTGTAGGTAAACTAACCACGACGCCCATCAACACGACGGCGCATTAATATAGGTGTGCAGTAAATTAAAAATAATAAAAAAGCCATTAACCACAGCAAGGCACTGATCTGCCAGGCAAAGTGTGGCCCAATAATTAAGGGGAGTATGGAGCGAGTAATAGCTGCCACCAGCACAAGCGCAAAAGCAACAGATATATATTTAGGTGTATTAAGGGTACGCCCTGTATGCCCAAGCGATACACGGGTCATCATGGCTAAAATCATCATCCCTATTGTGCCAATAGTGATAAGGTGGAGCGCATCTTTAAAATGTATTACGCTTGTGTAAAAGCTAAATGCAATCATCATTAAGCCAACACCTAAAGCAAGATAAGAAAAATGCAAAGACCATAATAAAGGCACTTTTAGCACTTTTGCGTCCCACCAAAACCCAGATCGAATTAAGTGAAGCGCAGCCACTATTGCAACAATAAATGCAGGGCTAATTGAGCTTAAAAATAACTTGCTGATAAAAAATAAAGTAATTGCCAATATTGATAAATACAGTAGCGCTTTATCAATTTTAGGAGTGCGTGTTTGCTCGCTAAGCAATAAACCTTTAGCAGTAAAAAAGGGAAGTACCCGCCCTGCAACAATGCCGACCAGTAAACTGACAACCAGTACCGCAGTGTCAACCACAGCTAATGCAAGCTGCTTGTTGTTATTTAAAACAAGGAGTAAATAAAGTGTATTGAGGACGCACAACACGCTTAAAATAGCTAAAAACTGATAGTTATTTTTACTGCGTGCTGTAAATAGCATATTAGCCAGTGCCGTAATTGCACCTACCCACCATGCTAGCTGTAGCAAAATGACAAGCCATAAATTAGCGTTAGCAAAATTTGGCATCTCTATAAAAAACGCTAAACGCGCACTTACCCATATTAAAGTAAGTAGCATAAGTGCTTTGCCACTTATACTTCCAACGCCCGTCCATGTTTGTGCCGCCGTAAGTAAAAAACCTACAGCAACCACTCCTGCAAAGCCAAACAGCATTTCATGCGCGTGCCAAAGTGTAGCCGGTATGGTTAAGTGCCAACTAGCATAGCCCGTTAAAATAAGTAGCCAATACCCTATCGATAAAAATGCCAGCAAACCGCCGGCTAAAAAGTAGGGTCTAAATGCAAGCATCCATAACGGCCATTTTGTTACTTGATGAATAGCTATGTGCGCTGGCATTGGCTCTGCTAAATTTAGTGGGCGCATTAGCGTACTTCCTGCCCTAAACCATATTGCGCAACACAACGCAGCACATAACTAACTTTTAAAATAGCTGCCACTACAATCGTACTAATATGCGCTGATATTTGTACCTGCATCGAATAGTGCTCTGCGTACGGGTAACTAATTAAAATACTCACAACCATACAAATAGCGCTAAGCCCTAATACTGCATTAGCAGTAAATAATAGCGATTTAAAAAATGCGCCTAACTCAACCTGGTTGTTTACATTATTTAGTGTAAGTGTGTTCATAACTACCTCAGTAACCATTAACGTTACTTAGCTATTACACATAGTGTGCCAATAAAATAAGACATTAATATTCAGCAAGTTAAATATAAACACTTTACAAATTGAGTCTTTATGACACACTCTAATTTAAATCATAAAAACACAAATAGGTCATTTTGACATGAACCAGCAATTCAACCTTACCCAAGTGGCTTTAGAGCTTGCCCAAAGCACGCTGCACGAGCACAGCTTTGATCAATTATTGGCAACGGTTGAACGTGTAATACCTAGCGATGCCAGTGCGTTACTTGTTGTGCAGGGCGAGCAACTTAAACCCTTAGCCATCAAAGGTCTGATGCCCGACAGCCTTGGCAGACGCTTTAAAATAGCAGAGCACCCTCGATTAGCGGCCATTTGTAGTGCAAGCCACGCATTACAGTTTGCACACGACTGCCCCCTGCCCGACCCATACGACGGCCTACTGCTGGCCAAAACGGGCGATATTCCTGTGCATGCTTGCTTAGGTTTACCCCTTTACGATAAAAGCACTTTGCTAGGCGTGCTTACATTCGATAGCTTAAACGCAAATGCCTTTTGCAGTATTAGCGCAGATACGCTCAGCACATTACAAACGCTGTGTAGTGCACATTTTAAAACGGCTCTGGAGCTTGCCCACTACAAACACCATGCACAGCATTCAAACGCCCTTGTGCAAGAGTTAACGCGTGATGCGCTTACTCGCGATGGCGGCGAAATTATTGGCCAAAGCCCAGTAATGCAAACGCTTAAAAATGAAATAAAACTCGTAGCGGCCTCTAATTTTAGTGTATTGGTGTTAGGAGAAACGGGCGTAGGAAAAGAGCTAGTAGCGCATAATATTCACTTAAATTCTGCCCGAAAAGATCAACCGCTGATTCACTTAAATTGTGCTTCACTCCCCGAAAACCTTGCAGAGAGTGAGTTTTTTGGCCACGCCAAAGGCTCATTTACTGGCGCACAAAATGCCCGCCAAGGTAAGTTTCAGCTAGCTGATGGCGGCACGTTATTTTTAGACGAAATTGGCGAGCTACCATTGGCTATGCAAAGCAAATTATTGCGTGTGTTGCAAAGTGGTGAAATACAAACAGTAGGAGAAGACACGCCAAAATATGTGGATGTAAGGGTAATAGCAGCCACTAATCGTGATTTAAAACATGAGGTAGCACAAGGTCGCTTTAGAGCCGATTTATATCACCGGCTAAGTGTTTACCCTATTACCGTGCCGCCACTTAATAAACGCGAGCACGACATAACTTTACTGGCTGGTTATTTTATTGAACAAACTGCCCGTAAATTAGGTATTAAACAATTAAAGCTAAGCACTGAAGCGCAAGTATTGCTCAACCAATACAGTTGGCCTGGTAATGTACGCGAGCTTGAGCATGTTATTAGCCGCAGCGCATTAAAAGCTAAGCAAAGCCAGTGGCAAAACCCAATAATAACAATTACAAGCGAGCACTGCGATTTAACCCCACAGCTAAGTAATACAGTACAAGTTAACACGCAAAAAACCATTCACACTGCCTGGAATCAGCCCTTAAAACAGGCCGTTGAATCTTTGCAATTTACGGTTATTACCGAGCAATTAAAACAGCATAATTATAATTGGGCAGCTACTGCACGAACCCTTGAACTCGACAGAGCCAACCTAGTTAGGCTTGCCAAACGCTTAGGCATTAAAGTTAAAAAAACTATTTAACGTGTGGCATGTTACTAAAGTAGGTTTTTAATAACGCAGCAAAGGCTTGCACTTTGGCCGTGCGGTGTACTAAATGGTGAGTAACCAACCAAGAGTCAAACTCCCAATGTAATTTGTCGTGCAATATAGGCACTACGTCGGGGTTATTTTCTATCGCGCTTTGATGCAACCCCCCTATGCCTAAGCCTTTAATAACCGCGCGCGCCGCTTCTGAGGTTTCTGATACTCTTAATTTAATTTGCGACTGAGGAATAAACTCATCAACCCAGCTAAAGTACGGTACACGCGCATTAAACCCCGCAATACCCGATATAAAATTATGCTGCTTTAAGTCATCTAAGGTTTTTGGCATGCCGTGTTTAGCAATATAACGTTTGTGGGCATATAGGCCGGCCGATAGCTTAGCTAAGTGCTGCGCTATATAGTCGCCTTCATCAGGTTTGGGGCCTACACGTATTGCTATATGAGCTTGTCCGTGGTCAAGCCTTAAGCGCTTTTGCTCTAAAATCACTTCTAGCTGCACTTGCGGATGCAATGTTTGAAATTGCTCACACACGTTGCTTAGCATATCCATAAAACCACTTACGGTAGTCAGTAACAAGCTCCCTCTGAGCTCACTATCGGCTGCGGCAATGGCATTATGTAAACCTTCGAGTGAGTTATCTATTGCTTGTGCGGTTTCAAATAATTTTGCCCCGCTTTCGGTTACTTTATATCCGCGCGCATGGCGATGAAATAACCGTACATTTAAGTTTTTCTCTAAGTTATTTATGCGCCTCAACGCTGTGCTATGGTGCACACTTAGTGCCTCTGCTGCGGCGGTCAAAGTACCTAGCCTTGCCACTTCAAAGGCAACTTTTACGTCTTGCCAGTCGTCAAATTTTATTGCCACGCTACCCGCCTTCTACTTATGTGCATATACGCACATAAGTGTTGCGTTTATTCGGGTTTTCTACAAGCAAAAATTTGCTACATTAGTGTCATACCCAACCAATAAAAGGTCTAAATTATGTCAGCACCAAAAATTATCGCGCTCGCGGGTAGCCTGCGTAAAGACAGCTTTAACCAAAAACTTATTAACGAAGCAGCTCGTTTTGCTCTGCAAACCGGTGCTGAAGTGGAAGTAATTACACTCGCTGAGTTAAATTTGCCATTATTTAGCGAAGACATTGAAGCGCAAGGCACACCCACCGATGCCCAACTATTAAAAGATAAACTGCGTAATGCTGATGGTATTTTACTAGCAAGCCCAGAGTACAACGGCTCAATTACTGCTGCGCTTAAAAATGCAATTGATTGGGCATCGCGAACTGAGCAAGGCGCAGTCCCCGCATTTCGCAACAAAGTAGTGGCGTTATTTGCTACATCACCGGGCGGTTTGGGTGGGCTGCGCGGCTTAAACCATGTACGCGATATTTTAAGCGGGATTGGCTCGTTAGTACTTGCCGATCAGCTCGCTATCCCATCAGCATTTACTGTATTTGACGAAGACGGAAAAATTAGCGACCCTACCACAGCAGAAAAAGTTAGCGTATTAACGCAGCAGCTCGTTTCTGTTGCTAGTAAATTAAGCTAATTTTTACGATTGTGTCGCTGCTAATTTAGCAGCGATAAAATCGGTGTGCGCTACATATAAAAGCCCAGCCACTTTGCGTATTACATACTCTTCTTGAGGATCTATCTCTCCATCGGCATACGCCAATCGCCATAATAGCTCAATTATTTCAATGCGCTGCGCCGCACTGCAGTGATCGTTAATCTGCTTAGAAAATTGAAAGTAATCAATAGCCCCATCTAAGCTACCAGCGGCATTGTTGGTGAGCTCATCAACTTCCGATTCTGTTAAATTAAAGTATTTTTTTAAGGTTACAGTCAGGGTGTGTTGTTCATTATGGTCGAGCTTAGAATCAGCACGCATTACTTCAATAAGCAGCGCAGCAACCGCTGTTTTTAGATCATGCTGCTCTATGCTTGGCTGTTGCTCGTCAAAAGCGGCAAACAGTTGTTTTATTTGTTTGAACATCACATATTCTCTTTTTGGGTGTTAGACTTAACTTAAATACATCGCACTTAATGCTTTATTAATGGGCATTAAGTTCGCAAATTAAAGGATACATTTTTATGAAAGGCTTATACACACCGCATTTAGTTGTTGGCGCTGCATTGCTAGCCTTTTCTGGTATAGGGAGCGCCTTTGCAGAGGTGGGCGAAAAAGAAAAGTCATACGACTTTGATAACAAGGTACATTACTACCAAACCAAAATTGGTGAAGACAACTATAAAATAGAAATACAATCAGACGACTACAAACATTTTGCTAATCAAAGTATGTTTTTACTGCGCCACGCAGACAGATTATGCCGCGGCAGAACCTTTATGTTAAAAGTGCTTGAAGGCGTGCAAGAGTACGAACGTTTTCCTACTAAACCACGCGCTTATCAACCACCATTAAACGTTTTACTACAATGTGACGCACCCGAGAAAAAAGAAAAATAGTTTATTTTTCGTAGCCCCACGGCGCTGCTGGTGGAGTAATTGGTTTAGTTAAATCAAAGTCCACCTTAAACTCGCGCCCTTGGCGAATTAACCGATACGTAAATACTTCAGGATAAATATACATTTGCCATGTATTACCTGCCGACTGCGCTATCCCTTGTGCTACAAATAACTCTTTAGAGTATTGATCGGCCGGGAAAGACTGCATTTGTGCAAAACCCGCATCAAGAGTATGACCGCCATACATAGTTGAAGCATCGTCGCTGCCATCTTCATGGCGATGATCATGCTTTAAGCTCAAACCACTGCCCGTTTTAGTAATGATCCATGTACGCGATGCATCATCTCCCACATGAAATGGTACTTGTAGCTCGCTATCTGTGCATTTACGAACATGCATAATTAGTTTTTTATTCTCAAATGAGCTTGGGCCTTTTGCGTTATCTACGCTTACTTTGCCCTCAAACGCTTTACCACAATGCGCAGCTATATTATTAAAAAACGCATCGTGTGTTGGTATAGATACCAAAGGCGCAGGACGCGCGATAGCCGCTGATGAGGCAAGTAATAACGTTGCTGCCGTTAATAATTTCATAAAGTACTCTTATAATAGTTTTTTAATACCATAGCGGTTTAAGTTAATAATGGGAAATAGCTGCGACAAGTGGCTTTTCTGCTCTGTTTTTCATTAATGTTAAAAGTGAATAATGGAAGTCTTGAAAAATCACCTCACCCCATATTCGCGAATAAACACCAAAATTTGTATTATCTTGCACAGTCGTTTTTAAAGTTAAAATCGTATTGCCGCTTTTATCTTCACTTAACGCATACCCACCATAAAGAGGTGAAAAGTATTCGCCGCCTAGTTTTACGTGTTTATCGAGTGCATCATCGGGAATAGCATCAGGGTCTATCTCAAATCTATAAAGCATCTGTTTATTTGGCTGCCAATCCGTAATCACTTCTTTAAATGCAACTCCTTTTTGCCATTTACTCGTTCTAACAGCCCCAACCCCCGTAGCATTCATATTTGCCTCTAAAGGTTTAGGTACACCTATTAATTGGGTAAGCGAAAATGGCAATTCTTGTGGCTCTATGGTGCTTACATTTGCAAGCTGCTGCCAAACACGGTTTATAGGCGCTTCAATAACTATAGAGTTGGTGACTTCGTACGTTTTTGATAAGTGTAAATAATTTACCTCAATAGGTGAGAGCAATACAGGAAGCAAAACTATTGAAAGTAAAGGCCTGTTAGCGTTTTTTGTTTGGCGGTTTTTAATAAAGCCTGCCAGTAAACCACCCATACTTGCAAAGAGCATAAAGGCAGGCAAAGCCATTGCCACACAAATACTGCCTTCAAGCAGTGTAATAACGCTTACAAGTAAAAAAACAAAAATTGGCTGCCAAGCAATTGTCACCATTTGCCTTTTAGTTAATGTATTTGAGCTTTTAAATTCAAAATGAATACGAATATAGCCAATTGCAACGGGCACTAAAAACATAAATGAAATAGATACAAGGCTACTTAAATTATAAGTATCAAGCAGCTCCACAAACAGCCGCATAAATATGCCGTAAAGCGTACCAAGTAAAATACCAATTGATTTAGGAGATTGAATTTGCATTGTATTTCTTATTATTTGAGTAACCATTGAACCTAGCAGATGCGCTATTTCAGTTCAATTAAAATACATAAACCACTGCTTAGACTAAAGGATAACAGCCTTTTTTTTACAATGTTTCACCAAATTAGAACACATAAAAAACAAATCAACACACTGATTTTAAACAAAATATACTTTACATTTAAGAATACCAACACAATGATTTAGCATAAAATAAAGCCATACACGACCTTTTGCCTATACATTCCTGAGTAAAAGCTGATCTACTCTGCTCCTTCACTATTCATTTGCTTTAACAAAAGCCGTATTAATAAATAAGCAACGAGTAACAGGAGGGACTATGTCAGTAACCCCAAAGGGTAACGAGCCAGAAAAAACAAGCGCATCCCACGTAGATGATGCCAACAGCTATCAAAATAAGCATAAAGCTAGTTCAGAGTTTAATACCCGCGACGAATACCTAGAGCACGAGCTGCAAATTATGCAGCCTAAGCGCTGGCGGCCTAATTTACCATTTAGAGACTACCGCTTTGAATTTGAAGACACGATTCCTGCCATGGCGGGCACCATTGGTAAAGTCGTTATGGTGGGTGCTATTGCCGCTACTTTTGCAGCGCCACTAGGTTTAAGCGATGCGTTTGTGTTAGAAAACGTACGCTATGAATTACTGATTGTTTCTATTTTTATTATTTTGTTTTCAGGCTTTATCTTACCTACCGCTAACTTAGCGGGTACTCATGGGCCACTTATTCCTCTTATCCCTATTGTGGTTGCCGCTGGCGGCCATCCTATGGCGTTTGGCTTACTGATTGGTGCCTTTGGCTTTATTTTAGCCATAACCAAAGGAGGGAGCTTGCTGGCACGCTTAACCAGTAAAGGTGTGTGCGGGGGCTTACTTATATATTTAGGCTTTATTGGCACAATTTCGCAGGTTAAAAAGCTGTTTGCATGGGCTGAGGCCATTGATATGGCGCACATTGCATTTATTGTTATTTTGGCGACCATTTTATTGTATGCGTTACTTGAGCACTTTAAAAAGCGCTGGTTGGCTGTGCCGCTTAGCTGCCTTATTGGCGGTGTGGTTGCATTTGCACTAGGTGCGCCGTTTGAATTTAATACTGCGCCGGGCTTACCAAATATGAACCCAGCTTATTGGTGGGGCGAAAACACAGGCTGGATGCTTGGCCTACCTACGCTTGAAAGCTTTGTGGTTGTGCTGCCGTTTGCGGTATTGGCTGTGGCTATGTGGTCACCGGATTTTTTAGGGCATCAAGTATTTCAAAAAATTAGTTACCCGCAACGCACTGAAAAAGTTCAAATGAACATAGACGACACCATGCTAAGCGCATCGGTTAGACAAACCTTTGGCTCGCTGGCCGGTGGTGCTAACTTTACCTCATCGTGGGGGACTTACATTGTCCCTGCCGCTATTGCTAAACGCCCTATTCCAGCAGGCGCCATTTTAACAGCCGTATTTTGTATTATTGCGGGTTTATGGGGCTACCCGATGGATTTAGCCATTTGGCAACCTGTGCTGTGTGTTGCGCTTATTGTAGGTGTGTTTATTCCGCTACTTGAGGCAGGTATGGAAATGACACGCGAAGGTAAAACAACGCAATCGGCCGCTATTGTTGTGTTTGCCTCAAGCTTGGTTAACCCTGCTTTTGGTTGGTCACTGACTATGCTGCTTGATAACTTAGGCTTAATTGGCTGTAAAGAGCGCAGTGCTAATTTAACTAAAATGAGCCGCTGGGTTATTCCGCTAATTATGTTTGTTATTTTAACTACCGTTATGGCTATTGTTGGTATGCTGCCAGGTATACCTGCGCTAATGGCAGATTTTAGACATTAATAATTAGAAAACTTAAACATAAAAAAAGCGCGGCTTATATACTCAGCCGCGCTTTGTTTTCATATGTAATTAATTGCTTTTCGTTACTGCCAAGGGCGCTCAGCAGCAAGTTGTTTTTCAAACGCATCAATTTGTGGATTTAGCGTTTCGGTCACACCAATAAAATCTAAGCCACTTAATAAACGCTCTTTTACGTCTTTACGAATATCAAAACTAATTGGCGCAAACTTATCGCTTGTTAGTGTTTGGTTTTCAAGATCGATTTGAATGTTTATATCGTCGTGCTGCTCGCTAAGTACAAACAATTGCTCAAGCGTATCAGCCGGCAGCGCAATGGCTAGCATTTGGTTGTTGCCACAGTTATTAAAGAAAATATCAGCAAAGCTTTCCGCTAAAATTACTTCAAAACCATATTGCTTAAGTGCCCACGGTGCATGCTCGCGTGATGAGCCACAACCAAAGTTGTCGCGGGTTAATAATATTTGCGCGCCTTGGTAGCATGGGCGATTTAAAATAAAATCAGGATTTGGTTCGCCGTTTTCTAGGTAACGCCAATCGTAAAACAGTGCTGCATCAAAACCATCACGGCTGGTTGATGTTAAAAACTGCTTTGGAATAATTTGGTCTGTATCTACATTGTTTTTATCAAGTGGGGCCATTAAGCCACTAAAAAATACGCTCATTAGGCTTCTCCTCTTATATCAACAAAGTGACCATGTATTGCAGCTGCGGCTGCCATTGCAGGGCTTACTAAGTGCGTACGCCCGCCACGGCCTTGGCGGCCTTCAAAGTTACGGTTAGACGTAGATGCACAGCGTTTGCCCGCTTCTAAGCGGTCGTCGTTCATTGCTAAACACATTGAACAGCCCGGCTCGCGCCACTCAAAACCTGCCGCTTTAAAAATATCGGCTAAGCCTTCGTCTTCGGCTTGCTTTTTAACAAGGCCAGAGCCCGGTACGATAAGTGCTTCAATGCCTGCGACTACTTGCTTCCCTTCAACAATTTTTGCCGCGGCACGTAAATCTTCGATACGACTATTTGTACATGAGCCAATAAAGACTGTATCTACTTTTGCGCTTGATAATTTATCGCCGGCTTTTAAGTCCATGTATCTAAGTGCGCTGCGTATAGCATCGGCTTTAATTAAATCTGGTTCTTGGTCAGGATCTGGTATGCATTCATCAACGCCAATTACTTGCTCTGGGCTTGTACCCCACGTAATTTGCGGCTGAATGTCGTCAGCTTCAAGCTCAACACTCAAGTCAAACTCTGCGCCTTCGTCTGATTTTAAGGTTTCCCAGTATTCAACTGCAGCGTCAAAGTCAGCGCCTTTAGGTGCAAATGGGCGACCTTTTAAGTAATCATACGTGATTTGATCTGGTGCTATTAAACCTGCTTTTGCACCCATTTCAATACTCATGTTACATAACGTCATGCGGGCTTCCATTGAAAGTGCTTCAATGCCTTCACCACAAAATTCAGCAACATAACCTGTACCGCCAGCTGTACCTAACTTACCAATAACCGCCATAATTAAATCTTTAGAGGTTACAGTTGGGCGAAGCACACCGTTAATTTGAATTTTTAACGATTTTGCCTTCTTTTGCTGTAGCGTTTGCGTTGCTAATACGTGCTCAACCTCAGACGTACCAATACCGTGCGCTAATGCGCCAAACGCGCCATGCGTAGAAGTATGGCTATCACCACATACAATGGTAGTGCCAGGCAGGGTAATACCTTGTTCAGGCCCCATTACATGCACTATGCCTTGGTTAATTGAGTTTAAATCGTAAAGTACAATGCCAAACTCTTTACAGTTAGCATCAAGTGCCATTAACTGGTTTTTAGATACTTCGCTTGCTGCATCAAGTGATCGGCTTTTAGTCGATACGTTATGATCCATTGTTGCAAAGGTTTTTTCTGGGCAACGTACCGTACGGTTTTTTTCACGTAGGCCTGCAAAAGCCTGTGGTGATGTCACCTCGTGTACTAAATGACGGTCAATATAAAGTAAATCAGTTTGCTCGTTTATGCTGGCAACGGTATGTGCTTGCCAAATTTTGTCGTATAACGTTTGGGCCACTTGCTAATTCCCTACTTTGTTAAGTCGCAGCATAACGGTGCTGCGATTTATATATTAAATACGTGAAACGATGGCAGCTGCCACATCGCTTGTGCTGTATCCACCTTGTGGGTAGATATCTGGCGTGCCAACGCCTGCTTCTACGGCTTCGGCTACGGCTTTTTCAATGGTGCGCGCTGCTTCGTCTTGCCCTAATGAGTAACGTAGCATAAGTGCAGCACTTAAAATTTGCGCAATCGGGTTTGCAACCCCTTTGCCAGCAATATCTGGCGCTGACCCACCGGCTGGTTCGTATAAACCAAAGCCCGATTGATTCAAGCTGGCCGATGGTAATAAGCCCATTGAGCCTGTGATCATCGCACACTCATCTGACAAAATATCACCAAATAAGTTATCGCAAAGTAGCACGTCAAACTGGCTAGGCTGTTTAACTAATTGCATAGCTGCGTTATCTACGTATATGTAATCTAGGCTGACTTCTGGGTAGTCTTTGCTTACTTCGGTAACTACTTCGCGCCATAATACGCTTGATGCAAGCACGTTTGCTTTATCAACCGAGGTTACATGGTTACTACGTAATTTTGCTGCCTCAAAGGCAAAACGGGCAATGCGTTCAATTTCTTTACGCGAGTAAGTTTGTGTATCAAATGCAGCTTCTTTAGCGCCTTCGCCGCTTCGGCCTTTTTCACCAAAGTAAATGCCGCCTGTAAGCTCGCGTACACATAAAATATCAAAGCCTTTTTCGCTAATATCTGCACGTAATGGCGATGCTGCGCTAAGCGCTGGTAAAAGTTGTGCTGGGCGTAAGTTACAAAACAAACCAAAGTGCTTACGAAGCGGTAAAAGCGATGCACGCTCAGGTTGCTCGTTAGGGGGTAGGTTTTCCCATTTTGGGCCACCTACTGAGCCAAATAAAATGGCATCGGCGTTTTCACACGCACTTAGCGTTTTTGGTGGTAATGCTTCACCAAATTCGTCAATGGCTGCGCCACCAATAGCATGATGCTGACGGTTCAGGGTAAAACCAAACTTATTGCTTACAGCATCAAGTACTTGCTCTGCTGCTGCCATTACTTCTGGGCCAATACCGTCGCCTGCTAATACGGCAACGCTGTAGTTTGTTTTACTCATCCTGCTTTCCTTTGTTGTTTTAAATCAGACACTTTTTGTGCACGATAAATTAAGTTGTAAACACGGATCATGGCGCGTACCGACGCCTCTACCACATCCGCAGCAATACCCGCACCGTGATAAGGGCGGCCATCGTATTTAGCAATAATGTTTACTTGACCAAGCGAGCTTGCGCCTTGACCAGTGGCTTCTAAATTGTATTCAATCATTTCAACGCTCATACCGGTTAAGCGCTCAATAGCCGCAAATGAGGCTTCAACAGGGCCATTACCTGTAGCAGCTTCTTGTTTTGCTTCGCCATCAATTAACATTCCAATGGTAGAGCTGGCTACCGACTGTGAGTTAGACGCTGAGTTTACAAACTCTAATTGGTATTTTTCGTCTTTGTCGTTAATTTGATTAAAGTAAATCATGGCTTCAAGGTCGTAATCGTATACGGTACCTTTTTGATCAGCTAACGCTAAAAAGCTCTCGTATAAGCTGTCCATATCGTAGTCAGCTTTTTGATAACCTAACTCTTCTAAGCGGTGCTCAATAACATGACGACCCGAACGCGAGGTCATATTTAATTGGTTATTTGGCACACCGACGCTTTCTGGCGACATAATCTCATAAGTATTTTGCGCTTTTAATACGCCATCTTGGTGAATGCCCGAGCTATGTGCAAAGGCGTTTTCGCCCACAATCGCTTTATTTGGCTGTACCGGCATATTGCATATTTTTGCCACTTGGCGAGATGCGCGATAAATTTCTTCGCTTTTAATATCGGTGTGTACGTTTAAGTGGTCTTTGCGCATTTTCATGATCATCGCCACTTCTTCAAGCGAGCAGTTACCCGCACGCTCACCAATACCATTTATTGTACATTCAATTTGGCGAGCACCGGCTTGTACCGCGGCTACCGAGTTAGCTACAGCTAAACCTAAATCGTTATGACAATGTACACTTAAACGCGCTTTATCTATATTTGGCACGTTATTCATTAAATGGCGGATCATTGCGGCGTATTCGTCTGGCGTTACAAAGCCAACGGTATCAGGTAAATTAATAGTAGAGGCACCGGCGTTAATTGCCTGCTCAACAATTTTACATAAATCCCAGTGTGGCGTACGCCCGGCATCTTCACACGAAAACTCAACATCATCAGTGTAGTTACGCGCTAATTTAATTGATTTAACCGCCATGGCCGTTGCATCGTCTAGGCTCATACGTAATTTGTGTTCAAGGTGCAAAGGGCTTGTGGCAATAAAAGTATGAATACGGCTTTGCTGTGCTGTGCGAAGCGCCTCACCACAGGCTTCAATGTCTTTTGCTACTGAACGTGCTAAACCACAAATAATTGGGCCTTTGACTTCGGTTGCAATACGTTGTACCGAGCGAAAATCAGCGGGGCTCGAAACCGGAAAACCCACTTCCATCACATCCACGTTCAAGCGGCTAATAGTATGCGCTAGCTGAATTTTATCGTCTTCTGTAAGGCTTGCTTTAAGTGCCTGCTCGCCATCACGTAAGGTGGTATCAAAAATCCATACTTTATCTTTGTCTTGCATAACTGCCCCTCATTCCTCTGTTACCCAAATTTCAATTTATCCCAGCCGCGAGATAATAAAAAACCCCGCAATTGCGGGGTTTTTAGTGTTTAACTCGATGCAAACACACTAATCCCCGCTCACTGACCATAGCAGTAAGAGGTTAAGTTTTAGTGTAATTAAACGAATATTTTGCATCTTGTTTCTTGTGTGTGTGTTCAGTGAGGCCTATTTTTAACATTACAAAGCAGTTGGTGCAAGCATAAATATTCCAAACAAAGGAATGAAAACCCTACATTAAAGAAATTTATATACCCAAAAATAGCACATTCAGGTTTTATAAATCACACAGCTACACTTTTTAGCTTAAATTAATGTGTTGAGTAAACTTGCGTGTTTAGATTAACTTATTGCTAATTTTTTAAGCTAAACCTGATTATTTGTTTCACGTATATAATGACCTGCACCGCGGGTAATATAACGTAGCTGCCAAATAACCCGCTCAATGAGTTCTTCGCGTTGTTGACCTTCTATATCAAGTGCTTCAGCGCCGGCATTAAATACTAGTGTTACCATGGCTTCGGCCTGAATATAAGCGTGAATTGAATCACACTTGGTTTCGCTTTCTAAATAATGCGCAAGTTCTAGAATAAAGTGTTTTACTTCGCGTGCAACAGCGGCCCTAAAAGCTTTTGAGGTGCCAGAACGTTCTCGTAGCAGTAATCTAAATTGGTTGCTTGAGTTATCAATAAACTCCATAAAGGTAACAACCGAGGTATTTATTACGCTGCCGCCACTGGCTATACGTCTGCGGGCTTGGCGCATAAGCTGGCGAAGGGTTAAGCCTGCTTCGTCGACCATGGTTAAACCTAGCTCGTTCATATCTTTAAAGTGGCGATAAAAAGAGGTGGGGGCAATACCGGCTTCGCGGGCAACTTCGCGTAAGCTTAAATTAGAAAAACTATGATCAGCACTAAGCTGATTAAATGCCGCCTCAATTAAAGCTTGTCGTGTTTTTTGTTTCTGTTGTGCTCTAACACCCGACATCCACAGCTCCCTGAGTAATTTTATATGAAGTTTTAATGATAATTAGCCGAATTGTCTAGTCTAATACTTGACGCCAAGAGATTGAAACACTATTTTAGCTTACAGTTGTACGCTGAGAGTAAAAACGATGAATAAACCACCGATTATTTGGACAAACGTCCTATTTTTTAGCCTAACCTTTTTGGCGGCTGTCACACTTGTACCTTGGTACGGCATTAGTTACGGATTTACCAGCGCGCATTGGATTGCATTTGTAGGCTGTATGTTTTACGCAGGCCTATCTATCACTGCCGGATACCACCGATTATGGGCGCATAAAGCCTATAACGTACACCCTGCAATAGAATTTATTTTTGCCCTTGGTGGCGCATTTGCTTTGCAAAACAGTGCGTTGCACTGGAGTAGCGATCACCGTATACACCACGGCCAAGTAGATGACCCAGTAAAAGACCCTTACGCCGCAACTAACGGCTTTTGGTACAGCCATATTGGCTGGATGCTACGTGATTACCAAGGCGACAGTTATAACGATTACAGTAATTGTCGCGATTTACAGCGCAATAAAATTGTTATGTGGCAGCATAAACACTACTTAAAGCTTGTTATAGCCATGAATGTCGGTTTACCGCTTGTGCTTGGTTTATTAGTAGGCGATGTGTGGGGCATGCTACTACTTGCAGGTTTATTACGCTTAGTATTGAGCCAGCATTTTACCTTTTTCATTAATTCATTGGCTCATATTTGGGGATCACGCCCATACACTGAAAAAAACACCGCACGCGATAATGGCTTTTTAGCGTTATTTACTTATGGCGAGGGTTACCATAACTTCCACCATATTTTTGCAAGCGATTACCGTAACGGTATTAAGTGGTTTCATTACGACCCAACAAAATGGATGATCCGCTCTTTAGCAGCACTCGGTTTAGCCAGTAAATTAAAGCGCACCCCGGTTGAGCGCATAGAAAAAGCCAAAGCCGAAACGCTAATGAGTAAAACGCAAACGCGCCTTTCAAAATTGCCTTTAGCGCAAGATAAGCTTACATTATTACAACAAGAGTACGATTTACTGCTGAAAAAGCTGCAAAATTACTGTTCACTACAAAAACAAGTGTTAGAAGCTAAAAAAAATAACATGGCAAAGCAGTGTGAACAATCAGCATTAATGACACAATACCATGAGCTGGAAGCCGCCTGGGAAAATCAAAAACAGGCATGGCTAGCACTTAATGCGAGGTTATTAAAAGCCTCTTTTAATTAATTTAGGAGTGGCTGTGGCCAAACAACCAGAACAAAAAAAAGCACCCGTAGTTTACCAATATGACGCAATAATTATTGGTACGGGCCCTGGCGGTGAAGGCACCGCCATGAACCTATCTAAAAACGATAAAAAAGTAGCGGTTATTGAGCGCCAACAAGCTGTTGGCGGTGGCTGTGTACATTGGGGAACAATTCCTTCAAAAGCATTACGCCACTCGGTTAGCCGCTATATTGAATACAAAGCAAACCCACTTTTTAATGTTGGCGAGCACCCTAGCCGCTTAACGTTTCCTGATATTTTAAGCCATGCAAGTTCTGTTATTTCTAAGCAGTCAAACTTACGTAGCAGCTTTTACGACCGTAACCGCATTTATATGTACCAAGGCGATGCGAGCTTTGTAGATAAACACACGGTCGAAATTAAGCGCCTTGATGGCTCAGCAGAGCGTATTACCGCTAAAACCATTGTAATTGCTACTGGCTCGCGCCCATACCGCCCACCTGAGGTCGACTTTAGCCATTCACGTATTTACGACAGCGATACTATTTTAGGCCTAGAGCACGATCCACAACGTGTACTTATATACGGTGCGGGTGTTATTGGCTGTGAATACGCTTCAATCTTTAAAGGCTTAGGCGCTAAGGTAGATTTAGTAAACACGCGCGACCGCTTATTAGCCTTTATGGATGCAGAAATTTCTGACGCGCTTAGCTACCACTTTTGGAACAGCGGTATTGTTATTCGTCATAACGAAGAGTTTGATCGTATAGAAACGCGCTCAGATTGCGTTGTAATGCATTTAAAATCGGGCAAGCGTGTAAAAGCCGACTGTATTTTATTTGCTAACGGGCGCACAGGTAATACCGATACGCTAAACCTTGAAGCTATTGGTTTAAAAGCCGATGGTCGAGGCCAGCTTAAAGTCAACGAAATGTACCAAACTGAGGTAGACAACGTTTACGCAGTAGGTGATGTAATTGGCTACCCAAGCTTAGCGAGTGCTGCATTTGATCAAGGCCGTATAGCTGCCGATGCTATTGCCTGCGGTAATTGCGAAGATAAGCTAATTATAGATATACCGGCCGGTATTTATACCATTCCTGAAATGAGTTCGGTAGGTAAAACAGAGCAACAGCTAACCGCTGCAAAAGTACCGTATGAAGTTGGTCGTGCTCAGTTTAAGCACTTAGCTCGTGCGCAAATTGCGGGTACAGAAGTTGGTAGTTTAAAAATATTGTTTCACAGTGAAACAAAAGAAGTACTTGGCGTGCATTGCTTTGGTGAGCGTGCCTCAGAAATTGTTCACATTGGCCAAGCCATCATGGAACAAAAAGGGGCAGGCAACACCGTTGACTACTTTGTAAATACCACATTTAACTACCCAACGATGGCAGAAGCCTACCGTGTTGCGGCGTTAAATGGATTAAATAGGTTATTTACATAAGCCTATAACCGCGCAGCAAAAAGCCCGCTAATTAGCGGGCTTTTTAATAGCTATTAATACTACGGTTGTTATTTGTGGTATTGCGCGCTTAGCTCATGTACTGCATTGATAAATACACCGGCGTTTTCTGGGTCTACATCTGGTGTAATACCGTGGCCTAGGTTAAATACGTGGCCGTCACCTGTGCCAAAGTCTTCTAAAATAGTGCCTACTTCTTGGCGGATACGATCAGGCGTACCGTGCAGCATTGACGGGTCCATATTACCTTGCAATGCAACTTTATCGCCTACACGGCGTTTAGCGTCGCCAATATTAATAGTCCAATCAAGACCTACTGCATCACAGCCTGTTGCTGCAATTGCTTCAATCCACTGGCCACCATTTTTGGTAAATAGCGTTACCGGTACTTTACGACCGTCGTATTCGCGAATTAAACCATCAACAATTTTATGCATGTATTGCAGTGAGAATTCGTTGTAATCGCGCGGGCTTAATACGCCGCCCCACGAGTCAAATACCATTAACGATTGCGCACCAGCTTTTACTTGTGCGTTTAAGTAATCAATGACTGAATCAGCTAGTTTATCTAGTAATAAATGTAGTGTTTGCGGCTCTGCAAACGCCATTTTTTTAATTTTACCAAATACTTTACTGCTTCCACCTTCAACCATGTAAGTTGCTAGTGTCCACGGTGAACCCGAAAAGCCAATTAGTGGCACTTCGCCTTTAAGTTCTCGGCGAATAGTACTTACTGCGTTCATTACATAACCAAGCTCGTCAGTTGGGTCTAGCTTAGGAATCTTTTTAACATCAGCAAGTGACGAAATAGGGTTTTCAAATTTAGGGCCTTCACCGGTTTCAAAGTACAAACCTAAACCCATAGCATCGGGAATAGTTAAAATGTCACTAAATAAAATAGCAGCATCTAACGGGTAACGGCGAAGGGGTTGTAGTGTTACTTCACACGCAAGCTCAGCATTACGGCACAGGCTCATAAAATCGCCCGCTTGTGCACGTGTAGCACGGTACTCTGGTAAATAGCGTCCTGCTTGGCGCATCATCCATACCGGTGTTACATCAACGGGTTGTTTTGCAAGTGCACGTAAATAACGGTCGTTTTTTAATTCGCTCATAGCGTAAATAATCCTGAGGCTTATAGAAATTGTTCAAGATTGTACCACCATATTCTCCGGCTCTCTATCGCTAAGCTCGTAAAACATGTGTTACAGCTAACAGAACCTAGTTTGTTGCTTATTTAGTCACATTTGAGTATTAAATAACCAAAAAGAACTAACAATAAAAACTTTTTGTTAATATGTTTGCAACATAACAAAAACCTTGGTATTGTTTGTCCCGCGTTAACAAGAACAACAATAAAAATCTTAAACAACAATAACAAAAATATTTATAATAAAAATAACAAAAATCTTCTATAACAATAAGAAAGCTTGTATTAACAGGCCAAAACAAGAAATTAAGCCACCTTAACCGGTGGTTTTTTCTTGCCTGCAATAAAATAATAATTTACCTACAATAAATACACACATGCACCAGCTCATACCTTTTACTTGTTGATATACACTTAAATAAAATATATCTTGATGTATAAGAAAATTTAAATTTAACCATAAAAGTGACCCAGCTTAGGAGAACAGTAATGCTGACGCGCGTAGAGAAAGCTCAACAAAAATGGGGTGGTAGCCATACTGTCATTGATAAATGGTTAAACGAGCGCCAAGAGTTAATTGTACTTTATTGTAAAATGGCTGGGTTTTCGCCATACGACAAAAAAGATCACGCCTTACCAGAGCCAGAACAAATTCAATCATTTTGCCAAATTTTAATGGATTACTTATCTGCCGGCCATTTTGAAGTGTACGATGACATTGCAAAAGCCTGCGAAAGCAAGGGCCTTGAAAGCCAAGAGCTGGCAAATACAATTTACCCGCGCATTTCTAGCACAACAGATATTGCTTTAGACTTTAACGATAAATACGCAGAAGTAGATAAAGAGGACTTACTAGCAGAGTTTGATAACGATTTGTCGGTACTTGGCGAAACGTTAGAAGCGCGTTTTGAACTAGAAGATGAGCTAATAGATAATTTGTTTTCTAACCACACAGATTAATAAAATAGCCTACAAAAAAGGGACCGTTATGGTCCCTTTTTGCGTTATAAGCTACCGCTTATTGCGCAGGTGCTTCGTCATCTTGTATTTCAAGTAGTTCTACTTCAAAAACAAGCGTTGAGTTAGCTGGAATTTTACCTAGGTCACGATCGCCGTAAGCAAGTTCAGAAGGAATAGTGAACTTGTACTTAGACCCTACTGACATAAGCTGTAAACCTTCAGTCCAACCTGCAATTACACGGTTAAGAGGGAAAGTAGTTGGCTCGTTACGCGCATAAGAGCTATCAAACTCAGTGCCGTCTAATAAAGTACCTTTGTAATGTACTTTAACTACGTCTGTTGCTGCTGGCTTTTCGCCTTCGCCTTCGCTAAGTACTTCGTACTGTAGACCTGACTCAGTTACTGTTACGCCTTCTTTTTTAGCATTTTCTTCTAGGTATTTTTTACCTGCTTCTTTGCTTTTTTCAGACTCAACTTTAGCTTTAGCTTCTTGCTTTGCACGCACTGATGTATCTAGCTCAGTTAGCACTTCACGGATTTTTTCTTCATCGATTTTTGCATTACCAGCAAGCGCGTCTTCAAAACCACGAATTAATAGTGCTTGGTCTAGTTCAATACCAATCTCTGATTTATCAGCTAGGTCTTTATTTAAAAAGTTACCTACTGATGCACCAATACCGTATGCTTGTTGCTGCTCTACAGTGTCTAATTTAACTTCAGCTTGTTCTTGTTTTGCTTCTTGATTACAAGCTGTAAGCGCTAAAACCGACGCTGCAATCAATGACAATCTAATCGTCTTTTTCATTTTAAATCTCCGACACACTTTGCAGTTGTCATTTATTGTATTATTACTAGTTAAAGATTAACGGCCTACATGATAGGCTGCTTGTTTAATAACTAACTAAATTAAAACCTAACCTATTATAGTGATTAGACAAACACCCTAGGCCTTCAACGTGACCTAGTCTAACCTCTCAGTCACTAAGAGTTAAGAGGAAATACCTGTAATATGTCGATATTTCGTACTTTTTTAATCGCTTTTAGCTGTTTATTAGCCCTAGCTTGTAGCGATCAAAAACAGCAAGCTGCACAACGCTTTGAACACGCAGCACAGGGTGCGTTTTCCTCGGCAGTATCTAACGATGGTAAATACAGCCTAGTCTCCTCCATTCACCATGGGGTCGCCCTGTGGGATAATCAACAGCAGGTGCTAAAATATCAATGGCTTCAACAGCAATCACAAGAAAGCCTAGTGTATGCTGTGGCTATTGCATTTGATAATAGCGTGGCCGTTACCGCCGAAAAAACCACCTTTGCCGTGTGGGATATTAGCAGCGGCGAAAACCGCGGCTATTATAAAATTCAACAAGCCACTATTCGCGATATTGCGATAAGTAACCAAGGCCGCAGTGTTTTATACGGCAGAAGCGACGGCGTAGTGGTATTTTTAAACCTAGAAACCGGACGCCGCATTGAGTTTTTAGGCCACCAAGACAAAGTAAACACCGTTGATTTATCGCCTAATGGGCGCTACGCCTTAAGCGGCTCAAACGATTACGTTGCTTATTTTTGGGATACACGTACAGGGCAAGTAATTCATCGCTTTAATCACCCGACTCGTGTTACCCAAGTAACCCTAGACCCACAAGGTCGCTACGCATTTACCGCAGATAGTATGAAGCAAGCACATGTATGGAAGCTGACTACAGGTGATCTTGTGAGTAAACTGGCGTATATTGCGCGTCAGAAAATTTTTACTGCGGTACGCTTTAACGAACAAGGCACATTGCTGGCCACAGGCTCGCCCAATAAGCGCGTTGACTTATGGCAGTTACCCAGCGGAGAAAAAATTCAAACTTGGCAAGTCACACCACGTGAAGGCAGTAAGCCTAAATCGGCTGTGGTGCTAGATGTAACGTTTATAGATAACGGCAAGTCGTTGTTAACCGAGAGCTCAAGCGGAATCGCAGAGCACTTTACAATACGAGAAGCAAATGAACACAATTGAACACCGCTTAATGGAGCTTGAAGCTAAAGTCGCTTTTCAAGACGAAACAATTGATATATTAAATGACGAGCTAAAAGCGCACCAACAGCAGCTTGCAAAAATGAAGCGCCAAACGGAGCTACTAGCAGAAAAGCTTAAAGAATCGCAGCAACCTTCGTTAATGTCGCAGCTACAAGAGCCGCCTCCACCACATTATTAAAACGAGCTCAAAATAAAACCGGGTTAATCGCCCGGTTTAAATACACCAATTACTTGTTCAAATTGGCGAGTAGATGCCTGAACTGCGTTATCGGGCTGTGCCATTTTATGGCCGCACTCTACACACTCTACTTTTTCAACATCATGTTCTCTGTATAGCATCATGGTGTCCATGGCTTTGCACTCAGGGCACGATGCACCAGCAATAAATCGCTTCTTTTGTCTCACAACATTTTTCCTGTGGTTTGAACTGCACATATTTTATCGTATAACTTCCTAGGTTGATACGCTTGATAAGAGCAATACGTTCTATGGTATGATAGCGCCAACTTAACAAGGGCATAGCAAAGTAACGTATTCATGATCCAAATCTCAGAAATAGAACTACTTCGTGGCGGAAAAGCCTTATTAAAAAATGCCTCGGCTACTTTATTTCCACAACACAAAGTAGGCCTTGTAGGCGCTAATGGCTGTGGTAAATCTACGTTATTTAGTTTATTAAAGTCTGAGCTACAGTTGGATGCCGGTGATTGCAGCATTCCTAAAGATTGGTCTATTGCCTCTGTAAAACAAGAAACTCCCGCCCTTGAAATAAGCGCTATTGATTACGTACTGCAAGGTCACCCTGAGTATTACGCACTACGTATTGCCCTGCGTGAAGCTGAGCAAACCAACGATGGCGACACACAGGCCAAAGTACATATTCAGCTTGAAAATATTAAAGGCTACAGCATAGAGTCAAAAGCGGGCGAGTTGCTGCACGGATTAGGCTTTGCTAATCACCAAATAGAAAACCCAGTAAGCGCCTTTTCGGGTGGTTGGCGTATGCGCTTAAACCTAGCCCAAGCACTTATTCGCGATGCTGATTTACTGCTACTCGATGAACCAACAAACCACCTAGATTTAGACGCAGTGTATTGGCTTGAGCGTTTTTTACGCGCCTATACAGGTACATTAGTGCTTATATCGCATGACCGTGAGTTTTTAGATGCGGTGGTTGATCAAATTTGGCATGTAGATAAACAGCTTATTAATGTTTATAAAGGTAACTACTCGCAGTTTGAGCGCCAAAAAGCAGAGCGCTTGTTACAACAACAAGCAATGTTTGAAAAACAACAAGAGCAAATTGCCCATCTTGAGCAGTTTATAACTCGCTTTAAAGCCAAAGCCAGTAAGGCCAAACAGGCACAAAGCCGTGTAAAAGCGCTCGAACGTATGGAAAAACTGGCACCTGCGCATGCCGACTCACCGTTTGACTTTGAATTTGCCGAGCCAACAGCCCTGCCTAACCCGCTAATGACCCTAGATAAAGCAAAAGCAGGTTATGGCGATGTTACTATTTTAAATAATATCGCGCTAAACCTAGTTCCTGGCAGTCGTATTGCGTTACTCGGTCGTAACGGCGCGGGTAAATCAACGCTTATAAAGCTATTAGCGGGCGAGCTTGAGCCGCAAGCAGGTAAAGTGGTTCAGCACCATGGCTTAAATATTGGTTACTTTGCGCAGCACCAACTTGAATCGCTTGATTTAAAAGCCAGTGCAGTGACTCATATTCAGCGCTTAAACCCACAAGCCACAGAGCAATCACTCCGTGACTTTTTAGGTGGCTTTGCCTTTATCGGCGATAAAGCACTTGAGCCTGTAGCGCCTTTTTCGGGTGGTGAAAAAGCCCGCTTAGTGCTTGCTATGCTGGTATATCAAAAGCCTAACTTACTACTGCTTGATGAGCCGACTAACCACCTTGATTTAGAGATGCGCCACGCGCTAGTAATGGCACTGCAAGGCTTTGAAGGCGCTATGGTTACCGTATCGCACGACCGCCACATGCTTAAAAACACCGCTGATGAATTTTATTTAGTAGATGATGGTAAAGTGACTCAGTTTGGTTACGATTTAGATGCGTATTACCAATGGTTACTCAATGCCAATAAAGAAGCCGCTAAAAGCCAGCAACCTGACGAGCCAAAAGTAAACCCGGGCGTTAACCGTAAAGAGCAAAAGCGCCTAGAAGCCGAATTTAGAAAAGCGATTCAACCGCTTAAAAAGCAAATTGAAAAGCTTGAAAAACAACTCGACAAATACTCTGCAGAGCTTAGCGAAGTAGAAGTCGCGCTTGGCGATAACGAACTCTACAACGACGACAATAAAGCCCAGTTAAAAGAGTTAATTGCTAAGCAAGCAACGCTCACACCTAAACTTAACGACATTGAAGAAGCGCTACTTATGGCGCTTGAAGAAATGGAAGAAAAAGAACAGGCCTTTGCTGATGAACTTGCTTAATAGCGATAACTTTTGGCAATTTGCCTGCGCTTTTTACGCAAAGCCAGGGCAACAACAAACCTTGCTGGCACTGCAAAACCAGCAAGGTAAAAACGTTAATCTGTGCTTATTTTTGCTGTACTTAGATTCACTTAAACTAAGTATTAATGCCGAGCAGCTCAGTACGTTAATAGCGTCTATTAAAGAGTTTGATACGCAAGTACTTAAGCCACTGCGCGCCACACGCAAGTTTTTAAAAGCTAATCAAGAAAGTATCAGCAACTATGTAAAAATACGCCAAGAGCTATTAAGCGCCGAGTTAAAGCTTGAAAAGCAACAACAGCAAATACTGATTGATACAGCGAATAGACTTAGCTTTTTAGAAGCTGTAAAGCCAAACAATATTGAGCTGTATGTGAAAGCGACTTAGGCTGTCAGTTTTTACACCCTCCTCTAAATGTTCATTCTTTTCTCTTTGTGCAAAAAAACCTTTAAGTAATTTATTCACAAAGAGGTTAAGAGGCGCTGCGCTTTTAGAGGAATATAAAAGCCAAGCTAATATCACTAGAAATATAAGCCTAGCCTCTGTTGGCTCGTGGCTATCTTTCTCATTTACTTCTCATTCTTTTCTCTTTGTGCAAAAAATCTTTAAGCCAATTAATCACAAAGAGGATTAGAGACGCTGCGCTTTTAGAGGAAAATAAAAGCCAAGTTATTATCGCTAGATAATATAAGCCTAGCCGCTACTGGCTTGTGGCTATATTTTCTCATTTACTTCTCATTTTTTTCTCTTTGTGCAAAAAATCTTTAAGCCGATTGATTCTTCAAAGCCTATAGGCGCTGCAGTAGAAACTGAATAGCTCCTAAAACATGATCTACATCAACTTTACTTGGTTACTTTTTCCACGCAGGGAAATAGTTTGATCTCGATCACATTATGCTTTGCAAAGTCACTTTATGATGTCTCCATCAACTGAACGAGGAGATTAATCATGAACGTATTCTTTAGAGACTTTTTTAGCGACCCAGTTTTATTTATGTCTTTTGGGATTTTAGGCATCGTGATTTCTCTTTGCCTATTTTACGCTTTTTACTTTATTAAAAAAATTAGCGAGGCTGAAGTTCCCGAGCATCATTAAGCACGACGCACAAAGCGCCTACTCAGGTTACTGATTAGGCGCTTTTTATTTTATAAAGCGAAAAATTTGGTACACTAACGTTTCGTTTTTTTCATAGTGCGTAGTACAAACATGATCAATAAGTTTAAACCAGCATGGTGGATGACCAATCGTCACGTTCAAACCATAATGCCGCGTTTTTTCCGTCCATTTCACAATACGTCCTACGAACTTGAGCAACTTGATACGCCCGACGGCGATTTTATTGAACTTGCATGGTCGCTGCCTCATAACGAAAACGCTCCCCTTGCTGTGGTTTTACATGGCCTTGAAGGCAACATAAATAGCTTTTATGCCAAAGGCATGATGAAAGCCTTAAAAAAGCAAGGCTATGCCGTAGTACTTATGCACTTTAGAAACTGCTCAAGTGAAGTTAACCGCTTACCGCGCGCTTATCATAGTGGCGATACCGCCGACTTAGCTTTTTTTATAAATCATTTAAGGGAGCAATTTCCCAGCCGCCCTATTATGGCTGTTGGTTTTTCGTTAGGGGGCAATGTACTGGCTAAATACCTAGGCGAAGAGCGAGAAAACTGCCCATTAAGTGCTGCAGCCGTGGTTTCGGCTCCTTATGATTTATCATCATCAAGCGATGTTATTCGTAAAAGCTTAGGCAAAATTTACCAAAAGTACTTGCTCGATAGAATGAAAAAATCAATGCAGCGTAAATTGCCACAAATTAAGCAGCAAATACCTATTACCTCTGAGCAGTTAATGAAAATTGACGATTTGCTAGAGTTTGATAATCAACTAACCGCTCCACTGCATGGCTTTGAAAACGCACACGATTACTATCGTCAAGCCAGCGCAATGCCCTACTTAAAACATATTGCGATTCCTACGTTAATAATTCATGCCAAAGACGACCCAATGTTGTCGATTAAAGCCGTGCCAAGTAGGCAAGATGTGAGTGAGCATGTTACCCTGAGCGTCTCTGAAAAAGGCGGCCACGTAGGGTTTATTAGCGGTAATAATCCGTTTAGGCCGATATTTTGGCTTGAACAAGCCGTCCCTCATTATTTTGGCCAGCACGTCCCCACTAAAGCGAGCAGTAAGCAGTTATGATTATCCCTTTTGAACAACTTGATAAAGACACCCTCTACAACCTAATTGAAAGCTACGTGCTTCGTGAAGGCACCGATTATGGTGAGCAAGAAGTGAGTATTCAAAGTAAAGTAGCGCAGGTTAATCAGCAGCTTAGAAATGGTGAAGCGATGGTGTTTTTTTCTGAGCTACATGAGTCAGTCACTATTATTTCAAAAAATGAATTTAAAGCACTGCAAAGCGAAGAGCATGAAGCACAGTCGTTTGATTAGCGCCTAACACTTGTAACTTTTGAGCTGAACGTACACAATGGCTTTTTACCCAAAGAGCCAAAACATGATAAAACTCAGCACTCTAGTGGTAGCCATATCACTAGCTTTAACACCACAAGCCTTTGCAGAGCAAGTAAAAAGCCCATCAGACAAAGCAGTAAAACTAGCAAAAGACACTATTTTAATCGACACCCATATTGATGTACCTTATCGCATCCACGAAAAATGGGTTGATGTAACTAAAGCCACCGAAGGCGGCGACTTTGACTACCCTCGCGCAGTACAAGGGGGGTTAAACGCCCCTTTTATGTCGATTTATATTCCTGCTCACTTAGAATTTGAAGGCAAAGGTAAAAGCTACCAGCTAGCCAATCAAATGATTGATAGCATGGAAGCCATTGCACAGCGCGCCCCTGAAAAATTTGCTATTGCTAGCTCAACTGCAGATATAGAAGCGCAATTTGAGCAAGGTAAACTGTCAATTGCGATGGGCATGGAAAATGGCTCGCCAATTGAAGGAAAAATGGAAAACCTTCAGCACTTTTTTGACCGCGGTGTACGCTACATCACACTTGCGCACTCGCAAAGCAACCATATTTCTGACTCATCATACGATATTCGCCGTAAATGGAAAGGTTTAAGCCCATTTGGTAAAAAGCTAATTACTGAAATGAACAACGTCGGTATGCTAATTGACGTATCACATATATCAGATGATGCGTTTTATCAGGTAATGGAGCTATCTAAAACGCCGGTTATTGCTTCACACTCTTCACTTCGCAAATACACGCCAGGCTTTGAGCGTAATATGGATGATGACATGTTATTAGCGCTTAAAAAGAATGGTGGGGTTATTCAAATTAACTTTGGTTCAAGCTTTGTAACCTCTAAAGCCGGTGCGTGGTACAAAGACCTTAAAAGCACTAAAGAGACCGTTAAAAAAGAAGGGACTAAGCCAAGTAAAGACTTTGATGCAGCGTACCGCGCTAAAAACCCATTCCCGTTTGCAAGCCTTGAGCAAGTACTTGATCATATTGATCACGTTGTAGAGCTTATTGGCATTGATTACGTGGGCATTGGCTCTGACTACGATGGTGTAGGCGATTCGTTGCCAATTGGCTTAAAGGATGTATCTAGCTACCCTAACCTAGTGCAAGGCTTAATGGACAGAGGTTACAGCGATTCAGACATTAAAAAGATTTTAAGCGAAAATACGCTAAGGGTTTGGAAGCAAGCCGAAGCATATGCGAAAAAGCACTAGCGTGTAAGCTGTAAGCTGTAAGCTGTAAGCTGTAAGCTGTCAAAAAGTTTAATTAATAGCACGGCTTAAAGTCGTGCTTTTTTATGTGTTAAGTATAATTTAACACCAAGCGACTAATAGCTGATAGCTGAAAACTAAACACTTTTCTTCAGGCATTAAAAAAACCGAGGCTAAACTCGGGTTTTTATAGAATTAATTAACTTAAACGTTAACTATTACTCATTGAACGTTGCTACGATGCACCTACGCCTAAAGGTAATAGCGCCACCTTCACATGACGTAAATTTCAGGCATTAAAAAACCCGAGGCTAAGCTCGGGCTTTTTTAGTATTAATTAACTTAAATGTTAACTATTACTCAACGATAGTTGCTACAACACCAGCACCTACAGTACGGCCACCTTCACGGATAGCGAAACGAAGACCTTCGTCCATCGC
>NZ_JAPCKL010000013.1:119488-119735 GCF_025942345.1 Pseudoalteromonas sp. A3 | reverse complement strand
CTAATTACCCGTGAGGCTTAACCATACAACGCCAAACGCGTTTTGTGACAGAAACAAGCGACAGAAGTTAATAGCTAAAGTAGATAGATACTTAGACTTAAAAAATATTATCAGATATTTTCCAAATTTATGAGGTGACTCTTAGCGCGTAGCGTTAACATTGAGGCACCTTGCGCAAAGGAAAAAGTAGCACTACGTGCTTGTCCTTACTCCTTTGCACCTAATTTGCTTGGTAACCATAGCGTTT
>NZ_JAPCKL010000013.1:116652-119427 GCF_025942345.1 Pseudoalteromonas sp. A3 | reverse complement strand
AGCATTTGCTATGTGAAAGTAGGACATTGCCAGGCTCCAAATAAGAGAAACCCGTTACAGCGATGTAACGGGTTTTTTGCTGTCTGGGATTTAATAAATAGCCGAAATCAGTAGAAAAACGAAACAGCTCGAGGGCGAGCCCTACGAAAGGCCGACCCGACACAATGATAATGTCGCATTTGCTATGTGACTCTCTACCGCTGTGGGCACCACGACATCGCCAGGCTCCAAATACAAGAAAGCCCGACTCGAAAGAGCCGGGCTTTTTTACGTCCGCAGAAAAGTGAAATACATGTCTTTACGTAATATCACCACCTCCGTAGCGTGGGTTGAGTATCACGAAACCCGCGGACAAGGCTCGCCTCACCAATCACAACCCATTTAACATATAGCTAAGTAGCTGTTTGTTTCTGTTTTAAGCTTTAAGAAAAACAATATTTATTCAACATAGCTAGATTACAAATATAATTTTGCTTTGTTACTGGCTTTGATTTAGGATCAAAATAGTTTAAAACCAAGAACTAATAGCCAGTGTATAGATTATTAATTAGTGCCATATCATTTATATTTTGTCTCTCTGTGTCGGCAGTTGAAGTAACTGATCTGTATCAAGATATATTAAAAGTCGATGATAAAAGTCGAGACACGCGTTTAGCCGCTAGCCGCAAAGCATTACTCAATGTTTTAGTAAAGGTAAGCGGGGATGAATCTGCTGATCAAAATAAGCTTGCTCAACAACGCACCAAAAACATTTCAGATTACATGCTCAAGTTTGAATACGACGAAAAAGCAAATGGACAGCTTAATCTAGTTGTTAAATTTGAAGCGCGTAAAATAAATGAATTAATCAAAGAATTAAATTTACCTCTTTGGGGCGTCCAGCGCCCATTAGTTGCTATTTGGTTAGGTATTGAAGATAACTGGCGTAGAGAGCTTGTTACACAAGAAAGCTATCCTCAGTTAGAGCAGCTTATATATGACAAAGCGGGTCGACGTGGTTTACCCGTTGTAGTGCCACTATTAGATTTACAAGACAGACGTTTGGTTGGCATTCCTGAAGTATGGGGTAATTTTTCAGAGCCTGTTGAAGAGGCGTCGCGCCGTTATAGTGCAGAGCGAAGCATTACAGCAAGAATGTATCAAGAGCCCGACAGCGAAACCTGGATTTTAGACTGGCGTTTTACTAATGACGATTTATTCGATTCAAACCGTCTTGAAGGTGATAAACAGCAAATAGTAGGCCAGATGATAGACCGCTTAGCGTTGGGATTAGCCAATGAATACGCTATCGACCCTAACGCGTATTATGAACAGGCTGCGGCTACGCTCACCTTAAAAGGCACTCAAAGCTTTGTCGATATTGAACTTGCAAAGCGTCGTCTACAAAGTTTGAGTGTAGTGACGCAAGCAACCATAATGCGCAAAACCCCAGAATTTGTTGAGTTTAAGCTTAACCACACCGGCAGTGTGGGCGATCTTAAAAAAGGCCTTGGGCTTGATAGTGCCTTTAGAGATTATGTTGACCCTCGCGCATTTTACCATGTTGTAGACAAAAACAGTCTTGAGTATCAGTGGGTCGGTGAGTAATGCTAAGTGCTGAGCCAATGCAAATGGCACTACCAGTCACCTTGCCTGATGATGAAACATTTGCTTCTTATTTTGGTGGGGAAGACTCTTTAGAGGTAAACCACCTTAAAGCGAGCTTCTCAAAGCTTGCCAACAAATTTCAGTACACTTATTTGTGTGGCTTAGGCGATTCTGGTAAATCCCACTTATTGTACGCAACCTGCATACAAGCCCAAGAGCGTGGCTTGTCAAACATGCTGTTGTCTATGCGTGAAGTTATCGACTTTGGCCCTATGGTGTTAGATGGTTTAGAAGCACTTGACGTATTATGTATTGATGATGTGCACTTAGTCGCTGGCAATGACGCATGGGAAAAAGCCCTTTTTAACTTTTTTAATCGCTTTAACGAGCCCGCAAAAATGTTAGTGGTTACGGCCGATTTGCTCCCTGACATGCTTAATATCACCTTGCCCGACTTAGAGTCTCGGCTAAAGTGGGGAACTACCTTTCAAATTCGATCAATGAGTGATGATGATAAAGCACAAGCACTGGTTAAGCGAGCGCATATGCGTGGGCTTGAACTAAGCGATGAATGCGCGCGCTTTTTATTGACTCGCTTGAGTCGTGATATTCGTGCTTTATTAGACGTATTAGACAAATTAGATCATGCATCAATGGCCGCACAACGAAAATTAACAATTCCCTTCATAAAATCAACGTTAAAGCTGTAGTAGGTCTAGAATCTAGACCCTGCTTTCAGTTATCATTAGTCAACAAAATTGTAATCACCTTCTGTGAAAGATCAGGTATCGAATGAACTTAGAAAATATTTTAGCGCAAGCACTTGAGGCAGTTGCCAGTGCCAGTGAAATCGCGCAACTAGAAGAGATCAGGGTTAATTACCTTGGTAAAAAAGGCGAAATCACAAGCTTACTTAAAACACTGGGTAAAATTGCTCCTGAAGAACGCAAAGAAGCAGGCCAAGTAATTAACCAAGCTAAGCAAGATGTACAAGCAGCCATTAACGAAAAGCGTGAGCTTTTAGCAAGTAAAGCGCTTGAAGAAAAGCTAGCAGCTGAAACAATTGATGTAACTTTACCAGGGCGCGTAATGCCTACGGGTGGCCTTCATCCGGTAACACGCACAATCGAGCGTATAGAAAGCTTTTTTGGCGAGCTAGGTTTTGAAGTTAAATCAGGCCCAGAAGTA
>NZ_JAPCKL010000013.1:0-116245 GCF_025942345.1 Pseudoalteromonas sp. A3 | reverse complement strand
ATTAGGTTGTGGCATGGTTCACCCTAACGTACTTAAGTCAGTAGGTATTGACCCAGAAAAATACACCGGTTTTGCTTTTGGTATGGGCGTAGAGCGCTTAACCATGCTGCGCTATGGCGTAAACGACTTACGTGCATTTTTTGAAAATGACTTAAAATTCCTAAACCAGTTCCGTTAAGAGTGAAAATATAAAATGAAATTTAGTGAAAAGTGGTTAAGAGAGTGGGTAAATCCTGCTATTGATACGCAAGCTCTTTCGGAACAGCTTTCTATGGCTGGCCTTGAGGTTGACGCAGTTGAGAGCGCGGCAGCGGATTTTAACGGCGTAGTAGTTGGTGAAGTGGTTGAGTGCGCACAGCACCCAGATGCAGATAAACTTCGCGTTACTAAAATCAATGTAGGTGGCGATGAGCTACTTGATATTGTGTGTGGTGCGCCAAACTGTCGCCAAGGCATTAAAGTCGCTGTTGCAACAGTGGGCGCTGTTTTACCGGGCGACTTTAAAATTAAAAAAGCCAAATTACGCGGTCAGCCATCACACGGTATGCTGTGTGCCTTTGTTGAGCTAGGTATTAGCGAAGAAGGCGACGGCATCATGGAATTGCCAAGCGATGCGCCAATTGGTACAGACCTGCGCGAATACTTAGGCCTTGATGACAACATAATTGATGTTGATTTAACGCCAAACCGTGGTGATTGCTTGGGTATAAAAGGCCTTGCACGCGAAGTAGGTGTATTAAACAGCGTTGATGTAAACGAGCTACAAATTCCAGCAGTTAGCGGCACTATTGACGATGAAGTATCTATCGAGCTTGTTAATTCTGATGCGTGTCCGCGTTACTTAGGGCGTGTAA
The DNA here is from genome assembly GCF_025942345.1 of Pseudoalteromonas sp. A3. Taxonomy (NCBI): domain Bacteria; kingdom Pseudomonadati; phylum Pseudomonadota; class Gammaproteobacteria; order Alteromonadales; family Pseudoalteromonadaceae; genus Pseudoalteromonas; species Pseudoalteromonas sp. A3. The sequence continues at coordinate 115,391 of NZ_JAPCKL010000013.1, read as the reverse complement.
TCAAAGGCATTAGCCTTGATGCAGAAACACCGCTTTGGATGGTTGAAAAGCTTCGCCGTAGTGGTATTCGCTCAATTGACCCTGTTGTTGATGTTACTAACTATGTATTACTAGAACTTGGCCACCCAATGCATGCATTTGATTTAAATGCAATTGAAGGCGGCATTAAGGTTCGCAGCGCCAATGCAGGCGAAGAGTTAGTATTGCTTGATGGCAATACTGCAAAACTGAACGAATCAACACTTGTGATAGCCGATCATAATAAAGCACTTGCGATTGCCGGTATTTTTGGCGGTGAGCAATCAGGTGTTACAGAAAAAACGTCTGATATTTTATTAGAAAGCGCGTTTTTTAACCCAGTCGCAATTGCAGGTCAAGCCCGTAGTTACGGCTTACATACCGATGCATCACACCGCTATGAGCGTGGCGTAGATTTTACCCTGCAACACGATGCAATGGAGCGCGCAACTGCTTTATTACTTGATATTGTTGGCGGTGAAGCAGGACCTGTCGTAGAAGCTGTGGCTGCTGATAAACTGCCAAAAGTGACAGAAGTACGCCTACGTCGTGCGCGTTTAGACCGTGTAATTGGTCATCATATTGACGATGCGAAAGTGACTGATATTCTGACTCGTTTAGGCTTAGACGTTAAGTTTGAAAACGACAGCTGGAGCGCTGATATTCCAAGCTACCGCTTCGATATTCGTATTGAAGAAGACTTAATTGAAGAAGTTGCTCGTGTTTATGGTTACAACAGTATTCCAAATGTTGCGCCAACCGCAAAATTAAAAATGACTACACATGACGAGTCAACAATTGCGCTAAGTAAGTTTCGCAATACGTTAGTGACACGTGGCTACCAAGAAGCAATTACGTACAGCTTTGTAGACCCTAAAGCACAAGCTATTATACACCCACAAAGTAATCCGCTTATACTGCCGCACCCAATTTCAATTGAAATGTCGGCTATGCGTGTAAGCTTAATGCCAGGGCTTTTAGCATCGGTTGCGTATAATCAAAACCGTCAACAACCACGTATTCGTTTATTTGAGCATGGTCTTAAATTTATCAGCGACGACAGCGCAGAAAATGGCCTGCAGCAAGTCCCTGTCATTGGCGGTGTGATCACTGGCCTTGCACACGGCGAGCATTGGGTTGAGCAAAAACGCAACGTTGATTTTTACGACTTAAAAGGTGATGTTGAAGCCTTATTAGCAATCACCAACGATACAAGCCGTTTTGAAATTAAAGCAGAGCAGTCAGACGGTTTACACCCAGGCCAATCAGCAGTTATTTATGTTGAAGGTAAAAAGGTAGGATTTTTTGGTGCTCTTCACCCTCAAGTGCAAAAATCGTTAGATATCAATAACGCAACTTTTGTATTTGAAATAGAAATGTCTGCAATAGAAAAAAGAAATTTACCGCAAGCTGTAGGGGTTTCAAAATTCCCTTCAAACCGCCGCGACATCGCGATTTTAGTGGCTGATAGCGTTAATTCAGGTGATATTTTAAGCACAATAGAAAAAGTTGGCGGAAATCAATTGGTTGACCTAAACTTATTCGATGTGTATAAGGGCAAAGGTATTGAGCCAAATTATAAGAGTTTGGCGATTGCTCTAACACTGCAGGCGGTTGATAGAACACTCGAAGAGAAAGATATCAATCTGGTAGTTGATAACGTGGTGGCCACATTGGCCGAAAAGTTTAATGCATCGTTGAGGGACTAGATATGGCGCTTACTAAAGCCGACATAGCTGAACACCTATTTGAAAAGCTCGGGATCAATAAAAAAGATGCCAAAGATTTAGTTGAAGCGTTTTTTGAAGAAATCCGCTCAGCGCTTGAAAAAGGCGAGCAGGTTAAGCTCTCTGGATTTGGTAACTTTGATCTTCGTGATAAAAAAGAAAGACCAGGCCGTAACCCGAAAACAGGAGAAGACATTCCTATTTCGGCGCGCCGCGTGGTGACCTTTAGACCAGGTCAAAAGCTTAAAACCCGTGTAGAAGTGGGCACAAGCAAAGCAAAATAAAAAAGGGCAGCGTAAGCTGCCTTTTTTATTTAAAAAACCATCTGGCATCATGTTTTAAAACACATTTATTGCCAGGGGGTTTTGCTTACCTAAAATTCTCGCGGCGATACAAACTCACCGTTTTGTATTTGTTCATACGTTTGTTGAGCAAGGGCATCAAGCGCATCTAAACTTTTACCATCGCTCATCAGTTGGTGCTCAATGGGTAGTAAATCTATATTCTCAATGCCAGCGCTTTGCGCCACTTTCGAAAAAATGTAAGCGTGCTTATATTTATCATGTTTATAAAATAAGCTGATTAACGAGGTATACACTTCAGGGTTTGGCTGTTGCCCTTGTTTATTTAGCTCAAGCGTTTTATATAGCAAATCAATTGTTTTTTCATCGTCAAACTTAATGTAATAAGAAGCTAGATAAAACTGCATTTCTGCACTGTTGGTTACGCTTTCATCATTTTCCATTGCAAGTAAACGAGTCAGCGCACTTTGCTCATTGTTACGTGACCAATGATAGTAAAGCAAACCTGGGTGGTTAGTGTTTTTTGTGTCTTGATAAAGTCGGGTCATCTCTTTAATGCTAGTAAGCTGACCTTCAATACGCGATGTTGTTTTAGACTTTAGTTTAATATGTTCTATTTTTGCGGCTAAAGTAATACATTGATTATACGACTCAAATCCCTTAAGCAATTGGTATTTGTTTTCATCTGTGGGTTTTTTATATTCTATATAGCGTTTTAAAATAACCTCAGAGCGCTCATTTTTACAATGGCTATCTTTATTTAAATCACTACAAAAGCCAGGTGTTTCTTTACATACCTGAGCGAGAGTCAGTGGTTCTTCGCATCCTGTTAACGCTAGCATTGTTAGTATTGCGCTTGCTCTTAAAACCATCCCTTAACCTCAAATGAATATATACATTACTATTCTAGCGCAATCATTTGTGCGCTAACAGTAGAGAATAACTTTAGATTAACTTAGAATAGCCCTGCCTGAAGTGCATTACTCTCAAAATCTAATGCATTTTTAAAGGCTATCCGTTCAAAATGATTAAATTAGGTAAATAAAATGACCTCATCTCACGAATTAGAATATACAAATAGTTGGCAAGAACGCCAAGATTACGCTGAAAGCATGCAACCTATCATTGGTAAGCTTTATCGTAACCGTGGTATAGAAATCGCTGTATATGGCCGTCCTCTCGTTAATGCCAGTACTATCGATATTATCAAATCACACAAAACTGTAGCGCAATTTGAAGGCACTAAATTACGTTTACGCGAAAGCTTTCCGTTTTTAGAAGCCATTAGTAAAATGGAGCTAAACTCAGCACGTATTGATATTGGTAAACTTGCTTATAGCTATTTGTACAGCGATGCTGCTAATGGCCGCACAGTTGATGAATTTGTTAAAGACGAATTAGCCGAAATTGCAGACTCACCAGCCAAAGAGCCGCGTGATGTTGTATTGTATGGCTTTGGTCGTATAGGGCGTTTGTTAGCACGTTTACTAATCGAAAAATCAGGCCCTTATGCCGACTTACGTTTACGCGCAATTGTTGTACGTGGCGGTAAAGAAGGCGACCTTGAGAAACGTGCAAGCTTACTGCGTCGCGATTCAATTCATGGTCCATTTAATGGCTCAATCACAATTGATACGCAGCGTAATGCAATTAAAGCGAATGGCAGCTACATCCAAGTGATTTATGCTAACTCGCCAAGTGAAGTTGATTACACCGCTTACGGTATCGAAAATGCACTCGTAGTTGATAACACTGGTATTTGGAAAGACGAAGCAGGCCTTGGTCAGCACTTAGAGTCTAAAGGGGCTGCAAAAGTACTATTAACAGCACCGGCTAAAGGCAACATTAAAAACATTGTTTATGGTGTAAATAACCAAGACATTAAGCCTGAAGATAAAATCGTGTGTGCAGCAAGCTGTACCACCAATGCGATTACGCCAACCCTTAAAGCATTAAACGATAAGTTTGGTATTAATAACGGCCACGTAGAAACCGTACACTCTTACACAAACGATCAAAACCTTATTGATAACTACCACAAAGCAGAGCGTCGTGGACGTGCTGCTGCACTTAATATGGTAATTACCGAGACAGGCGCAGCTAAAGCGGTATCTAAAGCGCTTCCTGAGCTTGAAGGTAAGCTAACAGGTAATGCGATTCGTGTGCCTACACCTAATGTGTCGCTTGCTATATTAAACTTAAACCTTAATAGCAGCACCTCTGTTGAAGAGCTAAATGCGTTTTTACGCGAAACAGCACTGCATTCAGAACTGCGTGACCAAATTGATTACACCGCATCAACCGAAATCGTATCTACCGATTTAGTCGGTAGCCGCTACGCAGGTGTTGTAGACTCGCAAGCAACAATTGTTGAAGGTAACCGCGTTGTTTTATACGTATGGTACGACAATGAATTTGGCTACAGCTGCCAAGTAGTTCGTTGTATGCGTGATATGGCTGAAGTTGCTTTCCCAAGCTTACCTCGCTAATTTAAACGCAATTATACTAAGCCAGCTTTTTTGCTGGCTTTTTTAGTCGCGTTATATTTTTAAAGTGTACCCTGTGTGGTAGGCTTTAATTATTGAAATGCTTATTTGATTTCATTCAATAATGCATTTTACTATTTAACCTGCAATCTGCTTGAGATAGTTTAATTATCCACAGTACAGGTTTTTAAATAGTGTCAGTTCTGCACTTTTAGGCCGCTCTTTTTTGTAATTTAGTGTCCAAAAATAGAGTCAATTTAATCCAAAATATCAACGTGCCTAACAAAGCAGATAAACTTATTCTACCTTAAGGTTTTTTCATGAAAATCAGCAGCAATTTTGATAGTGGTAACATAAAGGTTATCGAAGCCAACGATCCGTTAAATATTCAATTAGAGATAAACAACGATCACCAGTCTGAATTTTACCAGTGGTTTCACTTTCGTCTAGAAACAACGCCTTATCAACTGCATAAGTTAAACATTAATAATTTAGAAAACTCTGCCTACCCAGATGGATGGGAAGGCTACCAAGCTGTTGCCTCATACGACCGTCAAACATGGTTCCGTGTGCCTTCAAATTACGAAAATGGCACGCTTACCTTTGAACTAGAGCCTGAATGCCCCAGTGTATATTTTGCTTACTTTGCGCCATATAGCTACGACCGTCATTTAGATTTATTAGCCTGGGCGCAAAGCGAAGAGCTTTGCCAATTACAAACATTAGGTGAAACACTTGATGGCCGTGATATGAGCGTGCTTAAAATTGGTCAGCCTAGTGAAGATAAAAAAACAATCTGGATCACAGCGCGCCAACACCCAGGCGAAACTATGGCAGAATGGTTTGTAGAAGGGCTATTACACAAACTACTAGATGATGAAGACCCGCATGCCGCTGCTCTTTTATCAAAAGCTGTATTTTATGTAGTACCAAACATGAACCCAGATGGCAGCGTACGTGGACACCTTCGTACTAATGCAAAAGGTGTTAACTTAAACCGTGAATGGCAAACGCCTAGCATGGAAAATAGCCCAGAAGTGTATTTAGTACTGAATAAAATGCGCGAAACTGGCCTCGATATGCATTTAGATATACACGGTGATGAAGCTATTCCTTATAACTTTGTGGCAGGCAGTGAAGGTATTCCAAGCTACGATGACCGCTTAAAAGACTTAGAAGATAGCTTTAAAGCAGCGCTACTTACTATAACGCCAGAGTTTCAAGATGAGCACGGTTACGATAAAGACGAGCCGGGCAAAGCTAATTTAACAGTTGGCTCATCTGCAACGGCAGAAGAATTTAAAGCACTTACTTACACAATTGAGATGCCTTTTAAAGACAATAACGACTTACCAGACCCAGATTACGGCTGGTCAGACCGCCGCTCGTATCAATTTGGTCAAGATACTTTAGCGGCAATCGTAAATGTCGTTGATAAATTAAGATAAATTAGTATAAGGTAAGGGCAACATTAAAATGTTGCCCTTTTTTATTACAAAATTAACAAATAATAAAAGTGCGCAATAGCTTAGTTATCGTATTACCTAGCTCTGAGTAAGTAATAAACAATCAACAGTCTCAAATAAAATAATAAGAGGTATTTAGCGTGGATGCATTCGGACAACTTTTAGATAGCCTAGATGGCATGTTAGGGGGCGCAGTTTGGTTTCCCTACGTGCTGCTAGGAGTCGGTCTATTTTTTACTATTTATTTAAAGTTCCCACAAATTCGTTATTTCAAACATGCGTGTAAAGTAGTTACAGGCAAATTTGATAAAAAAGGCACCGAGGGTGACACAACACATTTTCAAGCACTGGCTACTGCGCTCTCTGGTACGGTAGGTACAGGTAACATTGGTGGGGTAGCCTTGGCTATTTCTATTGGTGGCCCCGCGGCATTATTTTGGATGTGGATGACGGCATTTTTTGGTATGACCACCAAATTTGTAGAAGTTACGCTTTCGCATAAATACCGCGAAAAAACCCAAGATGGCACCATGGCGGGTGGCCCTATGTATTACATGGATAAACGCCTAAACATGAAGTGGCTTGCTATTTTATTTGCTGTTGCCACTGTAATTAGCTCTTTTGGTACGGGCAGTTTGCCACAAATTAACAACATAGCGCAGGGTATGGAAGCCACATTTGGTTTTGCACCTATGGCAACCGGTGCTGTGTTATCTATTTTACTTGCGTTGGTTATTTTAGGTGGTATTCGTCGTATTGCTGCTATTACATCACGTGTTGTGCCCATTATGGCCGTGATTTATATCATAGGTGCGTTAGGTGTTATTTTTTATAACATTGAAAACATCGGCCCTTCGTTTGCGTCAATATTTGTTGATGCATTTACAGGCTCTGCTGCAGCCGGTGGCTTTTTAGGTGCCTCTTTTGCGTATGCATTTAACAGAGGTGTAAACCGTGGCTTGTTCTCAAATGAGGCCGGTCAAGGTTCTGCACCCATTGCCCACGCATCGGCAAAAGCGGATGAACCTGTGTCTGAAGGCATGGTGTCAATTTTAGAGCCGTTTATCGATACCATTATTATTTGTACATTAACAGGCTTAGTTATTTTATCGTCGGGTGTGTGGAATGAAAAATTCGAAACACATTTTGAACGATCGTCAATGAGCATTATTAAAGGTGACTACTCAGAAACCAACGAAGCGCAGCGCCAAGAGCTATACAATTACCTAAACGGTAACGATAGCAAGGTAGAGCTATTCAACGGCAACATTGATGTAGTTAATGGCGAGCCAACAAGTAATGGCTTTACCGTATTACATTCACGCTCAATTGGTGAAGACATACGTTTTGGTATTACCGACAAACATAAGTACACAGGGATTGTTGAAGTTAAAAACGGTATGCCAACCGACGACAGCATTAGTTTAATTGGTAAATCGTTAGTGCACTCAGCAGAGCTGACAACCAAAGCGTTTACCCGAGGCTTTTTTGGCGATAGCGGTCAATACATAGTATCGATAGGCTTATTGTTATTCGCATTTTCTACTGCCATAGCGTGGTCGTACTATGGTGACCGTGCCATGATTTACTTACTTGGTAATCGCTCAGTTATGCCGTATCGCGTATTTTATGTTGCCGCGTTCTTTTGGGCTTCGTTTGCCGATACCACTTTAGTATGGAAATTAGCAGCCGTTGCAATTGTCGTTATGACCTTGCCTAACTTATTTGGCATTATGTTATTGCGCAAAGAAATGAAACAATCCGTAGATGACTACTGGGTTAAATTCAAAAAAGACAACGAGCAATAAAACAAGTACAATAAAAGGCGCCGCAAGGCGCTTTTTTTATGCGTAGTATGGAGAGTAGTATGGCGATTATTCATTGCCCCAAATGTGCAAAATCAATTTCAGATAAACATCAGCAGTGTCCGCATTGCAATAGTAACATTGGCGCGCTTAACTCTGAGCAGGTACAACAGCTTCAGCGCGAACAGCGAATTAAAAAACAGCAAATGTTTATGAACCATTCTTTCTTGGCGCTCATACTATTTTTAGGTGGCTTTTTTTGCTTATACTTTTTACAACCCGCAAAAGAAACCCTGCAATGGTACGCGTATACAGTAGCGATTGGTGTTGGCTGTATTTGGTATTTAGTAAACCGCGTTATTTTAGTGACTCTAAAAAAGAAAAGATGACATGAATATTGACAACCTTGTACAAAATATAACCCCAGAATTATTTGAGCGTTTACAGTACGGTGCTTCAACCGGCAAATGGCCCGATGGCACGCCGCTCTCTGATGAGCAAAAGCAACAAACGGTGCAACTTGTTATGCTTTACCAAGCTAAAATAGCGCAATCAAACGAGCAATTTACCATTGGCGCTAATGGCGAAATGATCCAAAAGACAAAAGCACAACTACAAAAAGAATTTAAATCAGAAAACGAAATAGCTAGGTTTAGTGAACATGATCTTTAAACACCTTTTTACACCTAAGTGGAAACACCCAAAGCAGCAAGTTCGTCTAGACGCAATCGAAAAACTTGATGTAGAGCGCGACGCATCAATTTTAAGCACATTAGCGCTGGAAGATAACTCAGCCGAAATACGCCGCAAAGCATTACAAAAAGTAAATAACTTACCACTGTGGTGGAAAGCCTATAAACAAGATCACGCGCTAAAAGATGTAGCCGAAATACAAATTTCAAACGCAGTGCTAAACAACGAAAGCGCACTGAGCACGCAAATTAAAAGTGAGTATATAGACCGTTTTGCACCGGTTAAAACACTAGAAAAACTCGCCTTTGCAGAGAAAGAACTGCAAGTACGCGTTAAACTTTTAAAGCGCTTAGCTAATCCTAAATTAATTGAAAAAGCGTTTAAAGAGGGCAGCGAAGAGCTTCAAAGCCAACTTGTAGAGCTCGTTATAACGCATCAACTTATTAAACCATTAGTAAAGCACGCTAAAGGCGATGCTAAGCAGCAGCTTGAGCAACACGTTGAAAACGAACGCTTAGCGATTGAAATGCCCGCTCAGGTAGAGAGCGCAACACGCGTTATTTTAGCAAAGCTAAATGCCCTGCGAGATAAAAACGATTACGCCATAGTAAACCCACAAGCCGGCGAATTAATGGTGCAGTGGCAAGCACTTGAACTTAAATGGTTAAGCGAAGAGCATGTTAAAGAGCTAGATAAAAAATACATCAGCATTACCGATAAACTCGATGCGCATATTGCTACGTTAAAAGCTCAGCACGAGCAACAACAGCAGCGTTTAGCCGAGCAACAACGCCAATTATTAGCTCTGGCAACACTTGAGGCATTGAGCGAAGAAATAGAAAACGCGTTGCAATTAGGCTTAGAAACCCCAGAGCAAATTCAGCAAGATTGGTTAGAGGCTAAAGTAGCGCAAGCTAAGCAAACGTTAACCGATGCCCAACACGGCGATAACGCACAAACTAAGCAAGTTATTACAAAGCTTGAAAAACTATTCAATCAGGTGGCTAAACTACCAGAGCTTAGTAGCGCAATTGCACAGTATAAAATTGCTTTTGAACAGCTTAAAGCAATTGAGCCTGCGCAGCAGCTAGCTGATTACGATGATGTTTTAACTTGTTTTAATAACGCATTTAAACAAACTCGTAGCCATTTAAATGTGGTTGATGGGGCATTGCAGCAAAACTTTAAATCGCAATTAAATACGCATAAAAAGCAGTTTTTAGCGCAAATGAGTGAGCTGACAAAACCGCTTGAAAAAAACCAAAGCACAGCCAAACGTAAAGCACGCGATGTAAAACGCCTTATTGAGCAAGGCCGCTTTAATGTTGCTTTTGGTGTATTTAAAGGCTTTGAAGAGTTGTTTGATAAGTTAACACCGCAATTTCAGCAGCCACTCGTAAACTTAAAAGCCGATTTAGAAGCACAACTTGCAGAAGCAAAAGATTGGCAAAAATACGCAGCCGCGCCAAAACGCGAAGCCTTACTTGAAGAAGTGGCAGGTTTAGTCGACCAACCGTGTGACGACCCACAACATCGCGCTGAGCAAGTTAAAGCGTTTCGTAAGCGTTGGAACGAGCTTGGCCGTTTAGATACAGAGCAAGAAAAACAACAAGGTGAGCAGTTTGATAGCAACATAGAGCTGTTGTTTGCACCGTGTCGTAGTTACTTTGCCGAGCAAGAAGTGGCGCGCGAAGCGGCAAAAGCCCAGCGTGAAGTACTGATAAACGATATGCAAGCACTAAGCGAGCAAGACACCGCTATTGAAAGCTTTGATTGGAAGCAGTTTGAAAGCCAATACAACCGTTTAAATAAAGCGTGGCGTAGCGTAGGTAAAGTTGACCCTAAAACATACCGCGTATTAAACGAAAGCTTTAAAACACAGCAGCAGAGCGTACTTGCTATATTAAATGCATACCATAAAGGTAACGCAGCACAAAAAAATGCCTTAGTGGAGCGCGCCTCAGCGCTTTCGCAAAGTGAAGATTTAGCTGCAGCATGCCAAGAGTTAAAGCAATTACAACAGCAATGGCAAAGTATAGGTTTTGCAGGTTTAAAAGCCGAAAATGCGCTGTGGCAAAAGTTTCGCCAGTATAACGATGAAACCTTTAGCAAACGTAGCAGTGAGTTTGAGCAGCAAAAGCTGGCTCAAAACGAAACAGATAAACAAGCTGCAATAGAACTGGCTGAGCTAGAAAGTGCCCTTGAGCAAGTTAATCAAAAAGCCCAATTGCATGACCTAGAAACCAAAGTAAAAGGCTACGCGCAATATAAATCGCTTGCGTCAAAAGTGGCAGCATTATTAAGTGCTATTGACGAAAAGCTAGCTTTACTTACAAGCCAAGCGCAGCATGCGCAATTTGAAGCGCTGATCACTGCACTTGAAAACAACGATGTAGTGCCAAGCCAATTTCAAGCTCCGTTAGCGACGTCGCTTAGTAGTGAACAGCTTATTACAAGAATGGAAATTCTTGCCAATGTAAGCTCGCAAAATGCAGCGCTTAGAATGGCAGAGCAAGTAGCCATGCTTGATGATAAACACCGTGGTGAGCATGCTGATTTAAACTATTATTTAAAGCAGCTATTAGCGCTCAGTAAGGGTTCAGTTGAGCCTGACACACTAGCTAAAATTAAAACTATTTTTACAGCATAATATGTAATTAACTTGTATTAAATACAGGTATTGCATAATAAAAGCCGCTGTTTAAGCGGCTTTTTTATAATTACAACGAGGATAAAGGTTAGCATGAGAATTTTATTACTGTTTTTAACCACACTATTTTTAAGCGCATGTAATTCTACACAAGGCTTGTCTGTTTACTCATTTACCAGCTCAGAAGTAGAAAGTGTGCTAGGTAAACAGTTGCCTAAGTTAAGCGAAAAGGTGAGCTTAATGGGGCTGCCAGTGCAGTTTGATGTAAACGATTTAAGTGTAAATATTGGTCCAGATAACCGTGATGTAGTAGTACTTGGTGCAGACTCAAGTGCAGAAATAAATGCATTTGCATTAAAATACCCAGTACGCTTAAAGCTGCAAATTGAAGGCAGCCCGTTTTACGACAGTGAAAAAAAAGCCGTGTTTTTACGCAATGTTAAACTACTAGATTCGAGTGTGGATGCTGGTGGCTTTAAAGGTAATTTAGCGGCGCTTGATAATGAAGCGATGGAAGTAATTAATGCTTTTTTAGCCCTCAACCCTGTTTATACGTTAAATATGGATGACCCTAAAATGATGCTGCTAAGCAAATTACCCCTTGATATGAAAGTGGTTGAAGGGGCAATTAAATTAGTACCACGCCTTTAATGTACAGCACACTGCTTACGATAGTTTTATTACCCAAACGTTTGGTTAATTAGATCGAGCAAAGTAAAATGTACGTATTAATTAGCCTGTTTCTCAGGCTAATTAGGTTTTTATAATGGCAGCTTCGCGCAGCATACCTACCTCAAGACTCTCTCGATTTGCAAAGCTTGGCTCCTTAGCCGGTGGTGTTGCAACCAACATGCTTATAGATGGCACTAAAAGTGCGCTCTCGGGTAATGGTTGGAATAATAAAGCTTTACTCTTACAACCTAAAAACATAGAAAAACTAGCTGTTCAGCTAGCACACCTTCGTGGTGCTGCCATGAAACTAGGGCAATTACTTTCTATGGATGCTGGCGAGCTATTAAGTCCTGAACTTACTCAATTACTCGCATTGCTTCGCGCTGATGCAAACCCAATGCCGCACAATCAATTAGTTAAGGTATTTAAAAGTGAATGGGGTGAAGACTGGCTTAATCGTTTTTCGCATATTGAACTTAGGCCATTTGCAGCGGCGTCTATTGGCCAAGTGCACTTAGCTTATCAAGAAAATGGTGAAAAACTGGCGGTAAAAATTCAATACCCAGGTATAGCGCAAAGTGTACATAGCGATGTAGACAATGTTATTGCACTATTAAACATTGCGCGGTTAATCCCTAAAGAGCTTGTTATACAGCCACTCATAAATGAGGCTAAAGCGCAGCTACTTGCCGAGGCTGATTATGAACGCGAAGCACACTACCTTAAAAGATACGGTGAGTTGCTAAGCCAGCACGTTAATTTTAAAGTGCCTAAAGTATATGGTGTTCACAACACTAAACGCATTTTGGCAATGGAGTATGTACAAGCAACGCCTATAGAAGCGCTTAGCAATTTACCCCAAGGTGAGCAAAATAACATTGCAGCTAGGCTCATAGATTTATTTTTTAAAGAAATGTTTGAGTTTAAGCTAATTCAAACCGACCCTAACTTTGCTAATTTTCATTATCAGACCCAGAGCAAGCAAATTGTGTTATTTGACTTTGGGGCAACCCGAGAGATCTCGAGTAAATTGAGCAAGGCTTACCTGTCACTATTTATTGCAGGCACTGAAAACAATAGGGCGGGCGTGTTAAGCGCAGCACGTGAAATAGGTTATTTTAAAGATACCCTACTAGATTCTTACAAAAGCCATGTTATTGATTTGTTTTTAATGGCGTGTGAGCCGCTAAGAACCACTGGCGAGTTTGATTTTAAAAACAGCCCCTTAGCAACGAATATTAAAAATGCAGGGCTAGAGCTGAGCGCACAGTCGCAACAATGGCATACACCGCCGGTTGATGCGTTGTTTATTCATCGTAAGCTAGCTGGGCTTTATTTAATTGCGGCAAAGTTAAATGCAAAACTAGATATTAACGCTTTATTTAAGCCTTATATTAAAGGCCACTTTATTTAACTGTTTAGCGCGTCACTTTATGGCATAATAATCGTGATATTTCGCGAGGATGATGCAATGATAAAACAATTTTTAAATGACCCCAAACTTTTACTTAATGCGGTAGGAGAGGGCATTTACGGCTTTGATTTATCGGGCAATGCGGTGTTTGTTAACCCAGCCGCTGAACGTATGACAGGCTGGAAAGCCCAAGAATTGTTGGGCAAAAAAATACACCAGTATCATCATCACAGCCACGCCGACGGCTCTCCTTATCCAGCCGATGAATGCCAAATATATTGCACCATGTTTGATGGCAAACGCCGCGAGGTTAAAAACGAAGTATTTTGGCGTAAAGACGGCACCTCGTTTGCAGTAGAATACACATCAACCCCCGTTTACAGGCAAGGTGAGTTAATTGGTGCGGTCGCGGTATTTCGCGATATATCGGCGCAGCAGCAAACCCAAAACGAACTTAAGCAAGCGCTTGAGCAAGTTAAGCATTTAAGTGAGCAGCTGCAAGATGAAAATAACTACCTAATTGCAGAACTTAACGAAGACTGGCAAGACTCAGGTTTAGTTGGCCAAAGCCATGTTTTTCAAGCTATGTTGGCGCAAATTAAACTCGTTAGCGAAACCGACAGCACAGTATTAATTTTAGGTGAAAATGGAACAGGCAAAGAGCTGGTGGCGCGTAACTTACACCGGTTAAGTAAACGCAGTAATCAAGCTTTTATAAAAGTGAACTGCGCAGCGTTTACGCCAAGCTTGTTAGAGTCTGAATTATTTGGCCACGAGCGCGGTGCGTTTACCGGTGCAAACGAGCGACGTAAAGGCCGCTTTGAACTGGCCGACAAAGGCACACTGTTTTTAGACGAAGTTGCTGAGCTGCCATTAGAAGCGCAAAGTAAATTGCTACGGGTATTACAAGAGCAAGAGTTTGAACGGGTTGGCGGTAGTACTACGCTTAAGGTAAATATTAGAGTATTGGCAGCAACTAATCGCGACTTATGGCAAATGGTGCAAAAAGGCACCTTTCGAATTGATTTATATTACCGCCTTAATGTGTTTCCTATTAAAGTGCCAGCGCTTAAAGAGCGCAAAGAAGACATTCCTTATTTATGTACCAATTTAATTACTCAACTAAATAAACGCTTAGCAAAGCAAATAAAAGGGGTGAGTAAAAAAGCGATTAGCCAACTACAAGCTTATGATTGGCCTGGTAATATTCGCGAGTTACAAAACGTACTAGAGCGCGAAGCTATTTTAACTAAACATACTGTCCTTAAACTGAGTCAGCCATTGCATGGCGATGCAAGCACAGCTGTAAATACATCACTTACGCTTGCAGAGGCGCAAAAACAGCACATAATTGCGGTGCTTGAATTATCACAGTGGCAAATATCTGGCGATAAAGGCGCTGCTTGCAAATTAGGCCTGCCCGAGAGCACTTTACGCTCAAAAATGCGCAAACTAGGAATAAGCAAAAGTACGTGATATATCGCGCTAGTCGTTAAATATCGCGGATCAATTTTTCCGGTAATTTATAAATATATTTAATATCAATTGGTTAGTTAGGCTTTCAGCTTGGTCTGAAAGTTGCAAAAGTAGCATTAATACCGTCACTATTAAGTAGCTACTATGAAGTTTGATATTAAAGAAGAAGATATGATCATCAAGCCCTATAACACACCAGGGCCTATTTATATTCGTGAGCAAAAAGGCTTTTACCAACAAATACGCCGTAACCTTGGTTGGTTACTTATGCTTATGTTTATTGCCATTCCTTGGATTCAATACAAAGGTGAGCAAGCCGTACTACTTGATGTAGCCACGCAAAAGTTTACTATTTTTGGTTTAACCTTACTGCCGCAAGACTTTATGATTTTAGCGCTGCTATTTATGGTAGGCGCGTTTGCTTTGTTTTTTGTCACGAATTGGCTTGGCCGCGTGTGGTGTGGTTATACCTGCCCCCAAACAATCTGGATGTTAATGTTTAGTTGGGTTGAGCAACGTATAGAAGGTACTCGTAATCAGCGTATAAAGTTAGATAAATCGCCATGGAGTGCATTAAAGTGGCGTAAAAAAATAACAAAACATGCTGCGTGGCTTGTTATATCGCTGCTTACTGCAACGTCGTTTATGGCGTATTTTATACCCGCTAAAAGTTTATACCTTGAAATGTTTACCTTACAGTGGTCGGGCATTACCAGCTTTTGGGTGTTTTTATTTGCATTTTGTACTTATGGAAATGCCGGCTTTTTACGCGAAAAAATGTGTAATGTGGCGTGTCCGTATTCTCGCTTTCAATCGGTGATGTTTGATAAAGATACATTGGTAGTGAGCTACGATGCAAAGCGCGGCGAAAACCGAGGCCCTCGTAAACGCAAAGCTGATCCTAAAGCCCTTAATTTAGGCGACTGCGTTGATTGTAATTTATGTGTAGAGGTATGCCCCGCGGGCATAGATATACGTAATGGCTTGCAATACGAGTGTATAAATTGTGGCTTATGTATAGATGCCTGTGACGACACTATGGATAAATTTGGCTATCAAAAAGGGTTAATTAAATACGCCAGCGAAAAACAGCTAGAAGGTAAAAAAACCAATCCATTTAGGCTTAAATTAGTGGGGTATGGTTTATTAACAGGGGTATTACTTATTTCTATGATTGCGTGGGTATTGCAACGTACGCCAATAGAGGCATCGGTACTGCGCGACAGAAACGCTTTATATCGTGTAAATTATGAAGGTTTGGTAGAAAACCCATACACACTCACTATTATCAATAAAACCCAGCAGCCATTGCACTACGGCGTAGCCATTGAAGGCCTACCTGTGGCCACACTTAGTTCGCCAAGCTCTATTTTGGTATTGCCAGGAGTGATGAAAAAAATTCCGGTTACAGTCACCGCCGATGGCTACGACATAGCAACAAAAGTGACCCCAGTTAGCTTTGTGATTACCGCCGTAGAAAACCCTGACATAGCGATTACTAAAACAAGTCAGTTTTATAAAAACTAGCAATGGCTTGGGCTAAAATTAGCTCACGCCATTATTTAATTGCGATGAAATAAAACGTTTTGCAGCATCTAGGTTATCAAATAAACATTGGTTAAAATCTACATCGCGTTTAGCGTTTTGCATTATTCGCTGCATTTGGCTTATAGCAATAGGGGAGGTGAGTACAAATGCACTTATCAAGCAATTAGTGTGCTGCATTTGTGTGCTTATGGCGACCATTTCTTGCTCTGCATCGGGCGTAGCTGCAAGTACACACGATGAGTCGCTTATGTAACCCCATTGCTTACCTTCAAATTCAGCCACAGTATCAAAAAGGGCAGTTTTAAAGTTGGCCAATAGCTCTAGGTCTAAATTTCCGCTAAATTGGGCAATAATGATATTGCCCTCAACGGATAAAGTTACCTCGGCATGCTTATTTTTATACTTCATCGTAGGTTCCTAATTTAAATTAGTTTATAACTTATACCAATTTGCTTAATTAAGTTAGCTATCTTGAGGCTAGAAAACATGTTGATAGCTTGGCAAAAAATTCGCTATTTAGTTGTTCTTGGCAATTGCTCCTGCATTGCTCTACCTTCTGCATCCATGCAGTCGTAAATGAGCATTTTTTAACCTAGGTAGCGACACGTTTAGCCCCGCAAAATGATTAAGTATTATTGCACATGGGTATTAAAAGCCACTAAAGTGACTTTAAATAATCTAACGCGCCGGTAATAACAGCAACTTGCGCTTGAGTACACTGCTCATCTGAGGCAGTTGGGCTATCTGGGTATACTTCGGTTGTAGTTACATAAGGGGCATTGGTAAAGCCCATGCATAAGCCCAATTCGCGAGCGGCGTAATTTATAACGCCAAATTGCTCCTGCGGTACACCAATTAATTGATTGTTTTCGTCACTGGGGGCTATGTGCGTTACCTTTTCAACACTATTTAAAATGGCTTTTTGAAAATCAGGTGCTGGCTTTTTGCTATCAGCCACTAAATAAAAACCATCTGGTATGTTCCAGTTGGTGTTAATTTTACCATCGCGCGCCGCCAAAGCGGGTCTAAATTCACTGTTGTCTGTGTCTGTGGTTTCGTGCAGATCAATATGCGCAACTAACTCAGTGTTAAGCGAGGCTACATATTTCATAATAGCTGCAGATTCTTGGGCAGGGCTGTTATCGTAAAAAGAGCGGTTTGGATCAATAGCTTCTGGGTTCCAGCGGTTTATAGTTTCAAAACCCCACGGGCTAATACAAGGTGCAATAATAAAGTTAAAACGCGTTGTATAAGATGCAACAGCGGTTTGAGCAAATGCCAGCGCACCCATAACGCCACTTGTTTCGTAGCCGTGCACACCGCCAGTAATTAACACGGTAGGGCGATCACTTTGCCAATTTTTACTTTTAAATAAATAAAGTGCAAAGCTAAGTGGCGAATAATTTAATTCGCCGTACTGCTCTACATCTAAAAACTCATTAGGCTGGGTAATTTTACTTACTACGAGCTGGTTATAATCGCGCTTTTTTTGTTGAAGTTGTAACCATGCTGCTTTATCACTGTCGTTCCATGGTTTATTAGGGGTACCAATTGGGTATAAAGTGTTGCTCATTGTGTGCCTTTAACTTGTCGCTTTATAAAGGCGTTAGCTTATCGCTGCAATTACAAGCCTGCAACTAGAAATGCTCGGTTACACCTGCCGTGTTTTCGTACAAGGTGGCGTTTTCACGTTTATGTTTTTCAAATAAATACTCACGTAATGCCTCTTTACCACTTTTGATACTGACAATTTTTGCGGCATAGCCTAAATTAGTTTTACGGACTAAATCTATAAGCAGAGTGACTTTTTTCTTATTGGGTAGTTTAAACGTAATATGTTGCGCGTGGGTAAGGCTATAGCGATGATCGCGCGGCTTTAATAGCACGCCACTGCTTGAGAGCGAAAGCACATAAAAGCGCTCGCTTTGTAAATGCAGGTCTGAATAACGCCAGCTTCTGTCTACACCTTCGGTATCAATTACCTCAGGCGCACTCAGTACGGGGTTTAAGTAGCCGTCATCGTTGAGCTTAAACTCAAGCGGAAACCACAACTGATAATGGCCCACCTCAGCTAACATGGTTAATTTAGCGTGAGACAACAAACCTTTTAGTGTATCTGGCAAAGCCGTTTTTAAGCTAAGCTGCGAGTTATCGTTTGTATTGTCCTTGTTACTGCCTACAACAGACGAAATAAAACTTAACTCTTCCTTAGTTAAATCCATATTATTTCTCGTTTAATAAAAGCTTCACATTAAACTAATACAGTAATTTGTTCAATATTTAAGCTGAGAAATTAAACTAATATAAACACCTGTTTAGAGTAAATACTTAAGACGAGTTGATTGTTTTAGGAGCAGTTTACCGCAGTTTAAACACCCAATGTACACAGCCTTTTGGCTTTTTATAAGGCCTGCTTGTACATGCTTTGGTTAACCACGCAGCCACTTTTAAGGCGGGGCGCGCCTTGGCGTTTAAACTGTGATAAAATTTATTTTTAATTTTAGTTTATTCAAGGTTTTATGGCGCAGTTTATTGCCACTCCAAGCTGGTTAGGACGTTTTTTTACGCGTATTAGCACCGTTACTATTAAGCAAAGTTCACTCGTTATACTTTTTAAAAATAATACCTCACGCGCCTATTTAATTAGCGACTTTACTAATTTTACCCAATTTAAAAAAGGCCTATTTAGCGGGAAAATAACCCTCAACCATAATAAAAAAACGGTAATTAGCTTTTTAAATAAACAGCAGGCTCAAACGCTTAGTGAGCAGCTAAACAGCGAGTTTGCCAATCACCTAGAAGAAAAAGTGAATACAGCAAAAACGCTTGTAAAACGTTATGCAACAAACGAGTATCTTCGCGACTCAAACGTGCCGTTATTAAAATCGGCGGTGTTTTCACTGGCACAGCAGTACGGCGCTTTACCTGTTCTATGGCAGCAGCATTTATCGGCCATTAATATTAAGTTTTTAACTATTTTAAGTAGCTCACCAACAGTAGCGCATGCCACAGAGCAGCTACGTAAAAGTTATGAGCAAAAAACACTAACGGCAAGAGCCGACTTTTATAATGTGGTTGAATCAAACCCGCTTACACGCGAGCAACGCCTTGCTGTTATACGCAATAACGACAAAAATTTAGTGCTAGCGGCCGCAGGCACTGGCAAAACCTCAGTAATGGTTGCAAAGGCACTGGATTTAATTGCTCATGGTGGTGTAAAACCCGAGCAAATATTGATACTTGCTTATAATAAAAATGCAGCAAACGAATTAAATCAACGCTTTAATTTAAGGGCGCAACAAGCAAATTTAAACGTTACGCCGCCTACTATTTTAACCTTTCATGCGCTGGGGCTTAAGTTACTGCAAAGCGCTAATAAAACACGTAGCTTATCGCCTTTTGCAAACGATGCTATGGCGCTTAATAAATGGTTTACACAGTGGCTTAGTAATACCCTAAAAACAGACTCACGTTTTTGTAAAACCTTTGTTGAGAACCTGTATGAACCTACTGATAGCCTCAATACCGAAACTAGAACCGCAACTAAAACCGCAACTAAAACCACAATAAAAGCACAAACCTATCAAACCCTATCGGGGCTAAAAGTAAGCAGTTATCAGCTCTTATTAATTGCCAACTGGCTTTACATGCATGGTATTGAACACACTTACCAAAATGATGACACCGCCGATTTTTACTTGCCACAGCACCAGGTTTACTTGGCGCATTTTGTGACAGATAGGCAAGGTAATTCAGTGCAGCATGCGGCTAACTTGCACAATAGCGAGCATATTAAATATGTACGCGCGCACCATAAAAAACAGGGTCATGCGTTGGTGCAAACATTTCATTATAACTGGCAAGAAGGTCAGCTTGAGCAGCGTTTAAATGCACAACTACAAAAACATAAAGTGAACATTAACCCCTTAGATAACCAGGCAGTGTACGAGCGTTTATCTGCAACAGGGCTGTTAAAGCAAAATATAAATAAATACTTAAACTGCCTAAGCGCAATACGGGGTGAGCAACTGTCTAACTCTCAAATAGCAGCGCGAATAGCTAAAAGTGGCATTATAAATCATAAAAGTTATGCAACATTATTGGTGGCAATGCAGCGTGCATACTACGAAAAATTAAAAGAGCAAGATGCTATTGATTTTGACGACATGATTGCAAGCGCAGCTCAGGCGGTTAAATTGGGGGAGGTAAGTGTACCTTGGCGCCATATTTTAGTTGATGAATTTCAAGACATTTCATGCGCACGCATGGCGTTTTTAAATACGTTAATAAAGAGTGGTCCACAACCTTGTTTTACTGCGGTTGGCGATGATTGGCAGGCTATTTATCGGTTTTCAGGCGGTAATTTGGCGCTCACCACGCAGTTTAACGATTTAATAGGCAGTCACTCACTCACGTTATTGCAAAAAACGTTTAGATATAACAACAGTATTAGTGAGGTAGCGGGGCGCTTTGTAATGCAAAACCCTGAACAATATAAAAAGCATATCACCACACATACGCAAGTAAGCACCCCTCAAGTTGTTTTGCTTGATGATTTACACCAAGGTAAAAAGTCAGTAGCACTAAAAGTGCAGCAAACTATAGCCACAATTAATAAAAATAATAACACAGCCAGTATTGCCGTCTTGAGCCGTTATCGGTTTATGCTTAATGAGGTAGAGCAGCATTTAGCAGGTAACAACTTTGCTAACCCACTGCATTTTTGGACACTGCATGGCTCAAAAGGACTCGAGGCTGATTACTGTATTATTATAGGTTTTGAGCAAGGCAAGTTAGGTTTTCCAAGCAATAATCCGGGCAATTTACTTGTTGAGGCATTATTGCCCGCACAAGATACCTTTAATCATTCAGAGGAGCGACGTTTATTGTACGTAGGGATCACGCGCGCTAAGCATAAAAGCTATTTAATTGCTCCGCCATCTGCGTGTTCTGAATTTATTAGCGAGCTAATAAATGATAATTACCCTATTGATATAGCCTCTAATTTGTTTGTAAAACAGAGTAAGGATAATAAGTAAGATTAATGGTTAAATGTAAGAGTATTGGCTGCGTAAAACGCACATCGCGCTTTTTTAACTAGCAGTCAAAATTGCTTTATACACTAATGCCATGTGTCGCAATCATCGAGACCCACATTTACTATTTAGCCTGCCATTACATGCTGTTAAACTTAACGCCTATTTAGATCATTTTTGAGAGCGTTATGCGTACCCGTGCTTTTTTTACTAAGCGAGTGAGCTTTATATTCGTTTTATTTACTTTATTTTCATTTAAAGGGGCTGCCCAGCAGCAAGATCAAACCCTTATTTTAGCCGGTAGTACAATTAATAGTTGCAGTGCTAATGCGGCGCAAAGTTGCAATACGCAAAATAACTCAAAGTCACAAAGCGTGTTTAAGGTAACCAATACTAATATTGAGCAAATAAAATTAAATTGGCCGACTAACAATACAAATAACCAAGCAAATGTTTTAAATACCTTACGTGCCCTTAGTAGCAAAAATGCAAACGCAGTCTCTAAAAGTGAGCTGCTTTGGCAATGGCGGGATATAAACAACGAGCAACTTAATAGCCTAACAAAGCAAGAGTTTAACTTTGTGTTTGATATGCTCGAACAACCTCATGCAAACACCACCCCAAAAGCTGAGCCACCAAGCAACGACATATTGCAATTTATAGCGGGGAGCTTAAAGGTTGCTAACCCAACACCTACCTTATTAATTATTAGCGCAGCCCAGCGCGACCCATACGCACAGGTAGAGGCGCTTAAAACACTTTTACCAAAAGGTGTAACCAGCCAATGGTTGCCGCTTACACCTGCACTTGCTAAAGCAATTACTAACAATACCTGTAGTGATTTACCGGCGCTGCGTCACTCACAAATGAACCTGTATAATCGCAGCAATGTATACCCCGAGCTCATAAAGGCTGAGCAAACACTTTGTAATAATGGGGTTGAGGCGTTAGTTAATTTAATAAACACCAGTACCGGTGTTTTATTTAGCGACGGCACGGCTAAAAATGCTTTAAAAGCACTGTATGATGAAAATAATACTGCCTACCCCTGGACGAACGCGCTTAAAACTCGCCCTGTTATTGTAGGGCTAGGTGCAGGAAGCAAAATACAAAGTGAAAACGTCTATCTCTCACAGCACCAAAGCGAAGCGGTATTAAAAGAAAAGCTTGCTCCACAGCCTAATGCACTTAACGGGTTAAACTCGTTTACCTATGGGCCACTGAGTACCCGCTTTAGTGAGCAAAATCAAACGCTAAACTTAGCCAGTACATTAAATGCCGCAAAGCAAAAAAACGGTGATATTAAGCACGGTTTTGGTATTGATGAAAACACAGCCCTTGTTGTTATTAAATCCAACAAAGGAAATTTAATGACCGTAATAGGGCAAAGTGGCGTTGCGCATTTAAGTACGCAGCAAAAAGCAAGCAGCTATAACTACTCGTACTGGCCTGCTCGCAGTGTAATAGATATTACTAATGCCGGGTTTGAACTTAGCGAGCGCACCATTAGCCAAGCATTAGCGCCTGTTAAAATACCGCCTTTACCGGTGCAGCGTTTTGCCAATATTTTAACCGATTCAAAACTACGCTCGCTTACGCAAGCTATGTGCCTAAGCCAAGAGCAAAGTGCGGTAGGGCAACAAGATGACCTTTTAATAAATTTAACTGCCACAAAAAATACGGATTATTACCGCATTAATACCCAGCCGTATGGTTGCGCATTAAGTAATTTGTCACTGAATGTAGAGCGCTTTTAACCTTAAGCGCTAGTACTAAATATACTTAATAACCCGATACAAAGGTTTATGTTTATTTTAATCGGCTATAAAATAGCGCCCAAGTAATTTATACCTATTCGCTTAATTTAGTGGTTACGTTTTGCAAATAGGCATTAACCAAGCAGATTTTACAAAGAGCAATTTATGAATAACGAGCACGACATAATCGACAACCTAGCAGAGCTAGAGAACTTTTTAGTAATGGTAGAAAACGGCGGCTTAGGCTTAAAAGGTGTATCGGGTGTAGGTATGGCTACAAGCAATAAAGACGGCAGCCATTTTGTTGCAGTATTTGACGACAAACAACAGTTATTACTGGCGCGTGGCATAACAGCCGAGGTATTTGAAAACGGTAAAGATATGGTGCGTAACGGCGTAGGGCGTACACACTAATAAAAACTAAAAAGCGCCGTATGGCGCTTTTAACTGCTTAAAACTAACTCTAAAATATTTAAAGCCTGTCGACTTGTTTTGAACTAATACTGGTCACAATATTATTTTCAAAACGGATCAATACAATATACATCCCACCAATTGAGCCTTTTAGTTTATAAGTAAACTCTTCTGTTTTAACTAATTTGTCGCCATTACCAATATCAACAGCTTCATTAAGCGCATCTTTATAAAGTGGTGCGCCCACTACAGCTACAATGTCAGATTTAGTTTTACCCACACTTAATAGATTTCCGTTTTTAAGTCGAAAACTACCCTGAGCAAACGCAAAGCTTGAAATAAAAAGAGATAAAAGCAGAGGAAACACAATACGTTTTTTCATAAGTCATCCTTAAACACTGAGTATTTAATGCTATGTATACAAGTTAATACAGAAAAATGACAGTGAAAAAGAAATAAAGAGGAGGTTAAATGGTCGGTATGGCAGGATTTGAACCTGCGACCCCTGACACCCCATGATGTGACGCTATAATGAGTTAAGTTATTGTAATTTATGAATTATAAATTCAATCAACTGATTTTATATACAGTTGATTTTGCAAATTTTATCATTTTTACAATTCAATAAAATCAAGCGGTTAGGGCGCTTGTTACAAATCGATTTTTTACGTTATCAGTAAAATTCAATATAAACAACTCATTAGAAAATCTTAATCAAAAGCCTCACTTTCCTTAGTAAGTTAGTTTGCCTTTCCAAACTCGCTCATTAGATTTATGCTGTATAAACAAACAGTATTTTATTTTGGTGTATGTATGTTTGTTATTCCTATTTTTATAGAAGCGGGGATTAGTGGTTTTGAATCACCGGCAACGCAATATAAAGAGCTGGGGTTATCTTTAGACCAGTTACTCATCAAACATCCAGATGCTACTTTTATGGGGGTAGCATCGGGGCAGTCTATGCAGGAGGTAGGGATATTCGATGGTGACTTACAATGGCAGCTTTGTTTGTAAAGTAATTCATAAAGAAAAGCGTTTGCTAATGTCGGCACCAGATGACTACGTACCAGTTTATATATCACCTGAAGATGTATTCTGTTTGGAAGGAGTGGTAACAAGGAGTATTAGGCTACATAAACCGTGTGCTGAGTTTTCAAAATGTCAGTGAAGCCAATATAAATAGATGTTCATATTGGCATCTGTTTAAAGGGGTTTTATTGTTGGTAGCAAATCGTTTTTGGGAATTTTAACTGTAATGAAAATTTATTATTTTCAAATTGATATTTTGTGCGTATTCCATATTTTAAAAGGCTATTTCTTACTTCCGGTAAACCAAAACCTCGATAGAGGGATGGGTCATCCGTAGCTAGATCAATCTTTTCACCGAACCTGTTTTTTGTAAAATATTCTTCCGCACCTTTATCTACATTATTAGTAAAATTAATATTAATATACAGAAGATCTTCTGAAGGCGTTATGGTCAATTTTTTATCTAAACTATGATATTCAACGTTTTGGAATATTTCAGCGAAAGCTGCACAAATAATATTTATATCTGAATTCACATGAGGAATTGTCTTAATAGCAGGATGTATAGATGTTTTTAAGGTGTCAAAGAAGTCTTTAGTAGCGGCTATTGCATTGTATAGGTTTACTGAATGTTTAGAGTCGCTTTTTGGTATACTATTTTCGCTTACTAATTCATTAGCTTGTTCTATCGTTGCTTCACTAATATCTAAATTTAGCTGTGACTTTGCATTTTTCAAAAAGCTTGATGTGTCGTATAAATAAAAAGACTTTAGGTTCGGTAAACTAGAGTAGATCTCATTTAGTAGTTCTAGTCTGGCGTTTAAGTTTTTACCTCGTTTTTTGAGCCACCAATCTTCCTTCACATCCCCAGTAACTAAGACCAGATGTTCAATACCATCAGATTCAGCTTTTTTTATTATTTCTCTCCATAGCAACAAGTCACCATACTTTCTAATGAATTCTAGTTCGCCAACAAAGTAAGAGCCATCTTTTTTAAAATCTAGGTATCCTGGTGGGATTTTTTTTTGATAACGGTCCTCGGCTGTTTCATAAATATCATTAAGCTCATCTTTAGTAAAAGCTTCACCTATTTTTCCTTCAAAAATATTGAGAACAACATCTTTGAATTTATCTTTTTGATGTACATCGGGATGCTTTATTTCTAAGTCGTTAAGTTCATTTATAAATTCTTGTAAAAAAGTCTTACTTTTAGTGATATTTTCATCAGTTATAAATTTATCTGGTTCTATAACTGAGTGCCTCTCGTTAAGTTTGAGTTTTTTTAGTGAGGTTTTTAAATCGGCTATAGCTTCATCAAACTTCATTATAGAATCACCAACTAACTTTTTAACTTCATTAAACCTTCCTTTTTGATCACCTATTGTAGAGTGTCTATTATTAAGAAATTCCAATATCACTTGAAAACCAATCCAAACTCGTGGATTAAAATCTTTTGAGTTAAGCACCTTTATTAAGTCTGCACTGGCTGATTCAGGCAGTCTGTACAAATCTAGAAGTACATTCGAGTCGAATACAAATGTGCCCTCTTTCCAGATGACATCAAAATCTATTTCTTCTGAGTCTTGGTGTGTTTTTAGTAAATTATTAAAGGTGTTCATTTCTATCCATGAGAGTTTTTTATGTAACTATTATTCATAGTAAAAATTTTTTAGTTGAAATACTAGGGTCTGTTGTTCTTTGCGGATTAAAATTTGTTCAAACTAGGGGCTATTTAATTGCGGCGCGAGGTTTGTAACCTAGTGGGCTAAGTAAAAACCGAGCAACAAAGAGTAAATAGACCCTAGGAAGAACCCTTTGGGCAGCGCCTGTTTGGCATTAATGCTACGTTATCGCCCATTTATGGGGAATAACAACACTACATAGGCTCTGCCTTGCCTAAATACCAAACAGACTGCTGCAAATTTAACCTTGAAAGATCAACAGACCCTAGTCAAATAATCAAAGTACATCGTATTGTTGGTTTGATGTGTCTAAAGCTTAGTGTTGTTAAGGTTAATGCTTCCTAGGTTGTTTGAAAAAATTAATGCGTAGAATATGAGTTTATCAGGAGTCTCAGGTTACACAAATCTTGTGCTGAACTTGCACTTAACGCATAGAGTGATCGCTTGTATTGCAGCATTAATAATTATATATTGTTCAAAAGTTATTACATACGGACGTGTAGTATTTAGTTATTTTTACTCTATAATGCCGCGTCTGCTTAACACCTTGAGGCGCAATTTTGGATAAGAATAATAATAAAACTAAGTACGTGTTTGAAATATCTTATGATACGTCTGAAACCAAAGACCATACCATTGACGCTGAAAAACTTGGCGCCGCAATTATTAGTACATCAAAAGCGCTTAAAAATGCCGACAAATCATTGAATGGTGAAGAGTCAGACTTAGAGCTGGATGTAAAAGCTCATTCTGAAGGGTCGTTTGTTGTTGAATTTGTAACGTATCTCAATGCAGCTGGCATAAACCCATTAACTCTGTTAGGTTTTGCAGGTGGTTCAGTAGCAGCATCGGCCACTGTATTAGGTGCAATTGCAGAGATTAAATCACGTACAATTAAGCTGACAGAAAAGACCGAATCAGGGAAAACAAAACTACATTTTAGTGATGATGAATCATTGGAATTAGACGATGATGTCGCTAAATTAGTATTAAATAGAGAGCTTCGCAAAGACTTAGATACAGTTATTAAAGCACCTTTAGAAGGCACTACAGACGCTAAATTTAAGATTACCGATCAAGATGGTAATGAATTGATTTATGAGAGCGATGATGTTCAAAATTTCAAAACACCGGCTAAAACTGTAGTAGATGAAATTACTGAAACCGAAGAAACTAAAGATATTCGATTTGTAAAAATTAACTTTGAAGGTTCGAGTGGTTGGCAAGTACGATTGCCTGATGGTGATGTGGTTACAGCTAAAATGTCAGATGAAGGATTTTTAGCTAGAATTAAAGGTAATGAACAAAACTTTGTAAAAGATGATTTATTCAGCGCCATTATTAAGACGACTAAAAAGCACAGAACAGGTAATAGCCCAATTTATAGCAAAGAAGTAAAACGTATTTTGCGGCATAGAACTAGGCCAGAAGCGAAGATCATAAAAGATAATGAGTGAAACTGAAGCATATATACAACTAATCGCGATGGTAGGCATTTTATTATGTCTACCTTACTGCGGGTATGTGTTTTATAACATAGGTAGATGGTTAACAGCTAAATTTTTTCCTCCTAAGTATTTAACCATCGAAATAACAGATGAAAATGGCACTATTCGATTTGAGCGGATAGATTTGAAAGATGATGAAGAGTTAGTAAACAAGCTTTTATTAGCAAGGGGGGGCTTCTGAAAGATAATACAAAAAAAATAGGAGCCTTTATTGCTGGCGGTAATACCGTTGCGTTAGCAATTTTTCAATATTGCTACTCAGAGTCAGATTTTTTAAATGTTTTAACAGTTTGTACTCCTTTAGTTATAACTGTAATTGTGTATATAGGCGACTGGTTGCTAGCGATGTTGAATATCCAAAGCCCTGCATTGATGCATGCGAACAATAAGTTAGACAAGCGAATTGGATATTTAACTAAAAGGCGTAAAGAGGCCGAAGACATGGGTATTTGCACTAAAAAAATTGATGCAGAATTCCAAAAAGCTGTTATCGCTCAATCTAATTTAATGGATGCTAAAGAAGCTAAATAGCCTACTGTCAAGTTGATGAGTAGGCTAAGAACATATCTACTTTGTATTTTTGTCTATTAATTCATGCCAACTTTCTAGAGCTTCAATCATGGGGACGTAATCAAATAAAGTGAGTTGTATTGGTGAGTCTTTGCGCCCCATATCTGTAAAACTCATTAAGTCAGTTGTAAGGCCATTGCCTCCTATTACATCATCAAGGTATTCCAGTGCCTCCATTTCATCGTAAAAGCGTGTTATTTCAAATATTTCTTGCTGCTCATTAGTGATCCATGAGTCTTTATATTTTGGTTTTTCTGTTTCAGTGTATGTAAATAGATAAGCCATTTTTTACCCTTAATTAAAGGGAAAGTTAGATATTCTCTAATTTTTGGTTAAAAATAACACTAGACATTGCAAATGCGATATCCTAAGATCGCAGTAGTGCCTTATTGGTATCTGAGGAGCGTTATATGTTAGCTAAAGTACAACATAAGCAAGAAAACAAAGTGTTCAATAGAGAAAGAATGGAAAAAGCCATTGCAGGTAAGGTTAACACTGTACCTGCTGGTTTGTCTCGTGAGCAAGTCAGACAATTGATCCTATCCAGAGCGAAGTAGTATTGACGTATACATGGACGTTTAGTGACGACTTCGCTAGTCAATTTCAATATTTCCCCGAAGACCAGCAAAACAAAGTTCTCGATTTTACAGATGTTTTTACCGAGCATGGGTTAGGTGATTTTAGTCTTTACGAAGGCAAGATTTCTAGCTCTTTTAGTGGTAACTATATGGATCAAGATGATTATAATTTTGCTCTAAACAATCACCTATGGCATTACCACATTGGTATTCCTGAGTATGAGCAAAACCATAGTAAGTATAAAACCTCTGATTGGGTGCTTCATTTTCAATGGTTTGATCAGGGCGATAGTATCAATATCGTGGATTTGTATCATCATTACGATAATGAAGGTAACTTCTATTTACCAACAGAAAGAAGCTTAATCATTTTAAAGTGATAAAGCCCACAAATTAAGCGGGTTTTTATGGGCTTGGTATTTGTGGAGCATGGCCTTAATCGTTCGTAATGCCCCCATTCTTTTTGCTGAATAAATCCGCTTAGTTTTGTTGCTTGCGGATTTTTTGTGCCCATATTTTGTATTTAGAGTTGCCGTGGTAATATTGCTTCCCCATAAAGATGAGGGATTTTTATGCGAAAACCAGATTTAATGATAATTGCTGCTGTTGTGCTATGTGTCTGTACAGGTGTAATCTTAGGCCAAAGCTTTTCATTTGAAGTTAAGTTGAGTGATTTAATAGCACTTACAGCTACATTAATTACATTTATTTTTGCGTATTCAGGTCTGAAATCTAACAAAGCTCAGTACATAAATTCAATAACACCGATAGTAACAAAATTTGAATCTGGACATAACAATAATTTTTCCTATGCGATTTTTGTAAATAACTATGGGACAGGGCCAGCTCTTGATTTTAGTGTAAACGTTCTTTTGGATGGTAAGGAGTTCTCCTTAGCTGGTTTCTTGAATGAATTAGTGAAACTCCATGGTGATATGGAAAATAGGTATAGCCACCCTGCGGTTTTAGCTGCAAGTACCGAACATGAAGTCCTAAGTCTTAAAGCAAAAGATTATTTTCAGTATGTAAAAGTGCATGACACATTGCAAAGTGCGCAATTAGTCGTGCAATTTACCTCTATCCAACAACGCGAATTTACAGAGACCTTTTTACTTGGTTTCGAATAGATATTATTCAATTTATTGAACCCGCTTATTGAGGTTTTTTTATGCCTGCAATAAAGGTCTAATATGAAACTTTATTCAAACGTTTTCCAACTCCCGCTGGTATCTTTGGTTCTTTTGGCGAACTGTATGTAAATGGTGAGCTGTTTTATTACACAGTTGAGCGTGAGTGGAAGAATAATGAAGGTTATGTGTTGTGCGTTCCTAATCGGCGTTTATGACTTCTTGCCGCATGAAAGTCAACGCAATGGCGATTGCTACGTACTTGGACAAAAACAATGCGTTACTCACTGCTGAACATTTTTAAGAAAAGCATTAGAAAAAATAGCAAAGAACTCTTGAAGGCTACGTTAAGTATTAATAATTCTCATACCTAAAATTTAAACTAAAAGTCATTTTGAAAATTAATAATACAAATGGAGTTTATGAGGAAATTGATTTTTGTGTAAGTGAAAGATATTAAAGGGGAAGATGGTCGGTATGGCAGGATTTGAACCTGCGACCCCTGACACCCCATGACAGTGCGCTACCAAGCTGCGCTACATACCGACGTTGTTTGCAATAGTACGTATATTTTATTAAAAATCAATAAGTGATTGTTTGTTTGCGTGTTTATTGTGCAAATGAGCTAAAAAACTTTAAACTAAGGGCGTATCGCCCTTAGTAAGCACATGCCGTGCAGCGCATGTTAAGCCACCAAACAACACGCCCTAATCTTTATTTAGCCATTGATTGATCGAGTCATACATTCCATCGCGTATCAGCGGTTGTGCTTCTTTATTTGGATGTAATTGATCTCTTTGCATTAAGTTTGGCTTATCTGCCACATTAAGCATAAAAAAGTTAAGTAAATGAGCATTTGTTTTTTCACTTACTTGTGTAAAACTGTCAGTGAACATTTTACTGTAACGCGGCCCGTAATTAGGGGGAATATAAATTTCCATTAACGCGACCATGGCATTTTCAGCTTGGCTTTTTTCGATTAAATCCGTTAAGTTGGCCTGCATTTTTGTTACCGGAAAACCACGTAAACCATCATTAGCACCAAGCTCAATAAGTACATGGCTTGGTTGGTATTGCGCCAGTAAGGCATCTAGCCTGCGTAAAGCGCCACCGGTAGTTTCGCCACTAATACTGGCATTAATTAGCTCTATATTACGCTGCTCTGCATCGTATTTATCTTGTAACAATTTAACCCAGCCTTGCTCTTGTTTAAGCCCATAGGCTGCACTTAAACTGTCTCCAAGTATTAAAATCGTGTTGTCGGCCGCCGCACTAAGTGGTTTGATAACTAAAAATAAAACGAATACAAAACGTAGGATTGAATGAGTCATATGTCAGTGCTTTCTCAATTAAATATTATTCAAGTAAATGGTTTGTCTAAAGTAGTTTCTACCTTCGAAGGTGAGTTGCCCATCCTCAGCGACATCAGCTTTAATGTCAAGCATGGCGAGTCAGTTGCTATTGTTGGCACCTCTGGCTCAGGAAAATCCACGTTATTAAGTTTATTAGCGGGGCTAGATACCGCCAGCAGTGGTGAAATTACCCTTGATGGCGAGCCGCTACATAAATTAGATGAAGAGCAACGCGCGGCATTGCGTGCTGAAAAAGTAGGTTTTGTATTTCAATCTTTTATGTTGGTACAAAGCTTAACCGCACTTGAAAACGTGATGCTGCCGGCAGAGCTTGCTGGCGAAAGCGATGCCAAAGAGCAAGCTCTTGCCCTATTAGAAAAAGTGGGGCTGAGCCATCGTATTGATCATTACCCATCGCAACTCTCTGGTGGTGAGCAGCAACGTGTAGCCATTGCCCGCGCTTTTATTGGTACACCCAAAATTTTATTTGCCGATGAGCCTTCTGCAAATTTAGACAGTAAAAACGGCAAAATGGTGGAGTCACTATTATTTGATTTAAACCAGCAGCACGGCACAACGCTAATTTTAGTAACTCACGATGAAGCACTCGCGCAAAAGTGCCAGCATATAGTACAAATTGAAGCGGGCTGCTTAGTTAAAAACTCAAAAGAGGACGTAGCGAATGTGGGCTAAGTTAGCACTTAAATTATTTGCGCGTGAATTTCGCCGCGGCGAACTTACGGTAATTAGTGCCGCCATTGCGCTGGCGGTGTTAACGGTGCTTACACTGTCTATGGTCACTGAGCGAATAGCACAAAGCATAGCGCAAAAAAGTAGCGCGTTTATTGCCGCAGATAGAGTATTGGCAAGTGCTCATGAGCTAGACACGGCGTTTATTAGCAAAGCCAAACAAGAAAACTTACAAACTGCGCAAATGATCTACTTTGATACCATGTTATTTGCCAACGACGAGATGCAATTTACCTCGGTAAAAGCGGCGTCTAACGAATACCCGTTAAAAGGCGAGTTAAAAGTTAAATCATCATTGCTTGGCGAAACACAAGTAGCGCAGGGCGGCCCAAAGCCTGGCAATGTATGGCTAAGTGAATCGGTTTTTTACAGCTTAAATATTGATATTGGCAGCCAAGTAGAGCTAGGCGCAGCAGTATTTAATGTAGAAAAAGTGGTGGTTGAAGAGCCAGATGCGCCGTTTAATGTATTTTCGAGCAGCCGCAGAGTGCTTATAAATATTGCTGATGTAGCAAAAACTGAGGTTATTCAACCTGGCAGCCGAGTAAATTACCGCCAACTCTATGCAGGCGATGAATCAGATATAACGCGGTTTTATGAATGGTTAAAGCCGCAAATGGCTGAAAATCAACGTTGGTATGGCGTAAAAGATAGGCAATCACCCATATCAAATAGCTTAAACCGTGCAGAAAGTTTTTTATTACTGGCCGGTTTGCTGGGCATTATTTTGGCTACGGTTGCTATTGCTGTGTCGGCAAAGCGTTATTGTGAGCGCCAATACGACCCCGTAGCAATGATGAAAACACTTGGCGGAAGCCGTGCATTAATTCGTAAAATATATTTTATGCACTTACTCATGGTGTGTGCTTTAGCGGTTATTGTGGGTTTAGCCATAGGCTACGGCTTACAAGAAATAGCCACTGGTTATTTAGCAAAAAGCATGGATATGAGCTTACCTGCCGCCGGATTTAAACCTTGGCTGGTGGCCATTAGCACAGGCGTTATATGTGCAGTTATGTTCTCTATTAAGCCACTGCTTGATTTATTTGATATTCCACCGCTTAGAGTATTGCGCCGTAATTTAGGCGACAGACTAGCCGTAAGCCGTGTGCACTTAGGTTTAAGCGCGCTTACGGTGTTTTTATTAATGTGGTTATTTAGTAATAACATTAAAATAACGCTTATTTTATTTGTCTCTACGCTTGCTTTGATTGCGGTTTTATTTGTTATTTCAAAATTAATATTTGGCGGTGGCCGTAAATTAGGCTTAAAACCAGGCAACAGTTGGTCGTTAGCCATTGCCTCTATACAAAAGCGTGCCAACGTAAATGCGGTGCAGCTTATTAGCTTTTCATTGGCGATAAAATTGCTATTGTTTTTGATTGTGCTTAAAAATGACATGATCTCAGATTGGCAGTCTCAATTACCCGCCGATGCGCCTAATGCATTTTTAGTTAATATTACGCAAAACGAACTTGAGCCTGTAAATAATTACCTAGCAGAGAACGATATTTTAGTTTCGGATTTTTATCCAACCATTCGTGGGCGAGTAAATGCGATAAATGGCGAGCTTGTTGCGCGTAAAGTGTCGTTGCAAGATAACGAGAAAAAAGATGAAGAAGCGCGTTCAGGCATTGGCCGTGAGCTTAATCTAACCTGGCTTGATAATGTGCCAGCCCAAAACGAAATTGTGCAAGGGCAGTGGTTTGGCGAAGGCGCAGTGGGTGAGGCATCGGTTGAGGAGTCTATGTTGGAGCGCCTAGACGTAGAAATAGGCGACACTTTAACATTCTTAATTGGTGCGCAATCATTTGACGCCAAAATTACCAGTGTGCGTAAAGTAAATTGGGCTACGCTAAAACCTAACTTTTTTATTATTTTAAGCCCCGATGTGCTAAAAGGTTTTCCGGCTACGTATATTTCATCTGTGCGTATAGAGCCAGAACAAAAGAAAGCGTTTAGCCAGTTACTGCGCAGTTATCCAACCATTACCGCCATCGATGTAGATAACTTTGTTAAGCAAATACAATCAACCATTGAGCAGGTGTCGTTAGCTATTGGCTTTGTGCTTGCTATTGTGGTGTTGTGTGGCGCATTAGTGCTTATATCTCAGGTGCAAGCGAGCCTTGGCGAGCGAATGCAGGAAATAGTAATACTGCGAACGTTAGGCGCCAAAGGGCGGCTAATAAAAAATGCGACGCTTTATGAGTTTTTGCTATTAGGTGGCTTAGCCGGGTTTGTAGCTGCATTATTTAGTGATATAGCCTTATTGATTGTTCAGCAGCAAATGTTTGACTTAGCCGGTAAATTGCACCCGGCAATTTGGCTAATAGGGCCTGTGTCGGGCGGGGTATTTGTAGCCGCACTTGGCTACTTTATGATTGCCCGTAAACTTAAACAAAATACCCAAGGTTTAGTACGTGCTTTAGCCTAAGCTATACTTTTAACGCTAAACGCCCGCACTAAGTTGCGGGCGTTTTTGTTTTTACTCGCCACTGGTAATTTATACAGTGCTCTGGCATTATTACCGTTATTGAAAAATAACAATAATGAGTGTGCTGTTTGGCCATTATTTTAGGGATAGACCCAGGTTCGCGTTTAACCGGTTATGGTGTGGTTGCGCATCAAGGCGCTAAATTTACCTATTTAGGAAGCGGGTGCATTAAATTAGCCGAGCATGAGTTCCCCATACGATTAAAAATGATCTACCAAGGGATCACGCAAATAATAGAGCAGTTCTCCCCCGAAACCTTTGCCATAGAAAAAGTATTTATGGCGCATAACCCGGATGCCGCGCTAAAACTTGGCCAAGCCCGAGGAGCCGCCATAGTGGGAGCCTCTATGGCCGACTTACCCGTATTTGAATACTCAGCCCGGCAAATTAAACAAGCCGTGGTAGGTAATGGCGGCGCCGATAAGTCTCAAGTGCAACACATGGTAAAAAATATTTTAAAATTACCTGGCACACCGCAAGCCGATGCGGCCGATGCGCTTGCTATTGCAATTTGCCATGCGCACTCAGAACAAAATTTAATAAAACTAGCGGGTAGCGCAAGCAAAACCGTTAGAGGACGTTTAAGGAAATAAATATGATTGGCCGTTTAAATGGCACTTTAGTTGAAAAGCAACCGCCTGAAATTTTATTAGAAGTAAGCGGCGTAGGCTACGAAGTACAAATGCCCATGACCTGTTTTTACGACTTACCCAATATTGGCGAAAACGCCATAGTGTACACACACTTTGTAGTACGCGAAGACGCACAACTATTATTTGGCTTTAATAATAAAACCGAGCGCGCGCTTTTTAGAGAACTATTAAAAGCAAATGGTGTGGGTCCTAAACTAGGCCTAGCAATATTGTCGGGCATGTCGGCGCAACAATTTGTTAGTTGCGTAAACAACGAAGATGCCACAACATTGGTTAAATTACCGGGTGTGGGTAAAAAAACCGCTGAGCGTTTAGTGCTTGAAATGAAAGACCGCTTAAAAGATTGGGGTAACGATTTATTTACGCCATATAGCGATAATGCCGTTATAGAGCCTCCTAGCGATGCAACAATTGCCAATAATGCCGCAGACGATGCCGTATCGGCACTTGTTGCGCTTGGTTATAAATTGCCACAGGCGCAAAAAGCAGTAAAATCGGTGAGTAAACCCGATATGTCTACTGAGGTTCTTATTAAAGAATCTTTAAAATCAATGTTGTGAGTAACCCATGATTGAAGCTGATCGTTTAATTGACGCGAGCGAAAAAACCAACGAAGACACCATAGACCGCGCAATAAGGCCCAAGCTTTTAGCCGACTACAAAGGTCAGCCGCATGTTAAGCAGCAAATGGAAATATTTATAGAGGCAGCGCGCAGCCGCGGTGAAGCGCTCGATCATCTATTAATATTTGGCCCGCCGGGCTTAGGTAAAACCACGCTTGCTAATATTGTTGCCAATGAGCTTAATGTAAGTATTAAAACCACTTCAGGCCCAGTACTTGAAAAAGCCGGCGACCTTGCTGCATTACTTACCAACCTTGAAGAAGGCGATGTGCTGTTTATTGATGAAATACACAGACTCAGCCCACAAGTTGAAGAAATACTTTACCCCGCAATGGAAGATTACCAACTCGATATTATGATTGGTGAAGGCCCCGCTGCACGCTCTATTAAATTAGACTTACCGCCGTTTACGCTTATTGGCGCGACAACACGCGCAGGCTCACTTACCTCACCACTTAGAGACCGTTTTGGTATAGTTCAGCGCTTAGAGTTTTACTCGGTAGCTGACTTATCGCATATAGTGGGGCGCTCTGCACATTACCTAGATTTACAAATGTGCGACGATGGCGCTACCGAAATTGCAAAACGCTCACGAGGCACACCGCGTATAGCAAACCGCTTATTACGTCGTGTGCGCGATTACACGCAAGTAAAATCAGATGGTACAGTAAATGCCTCAGTTGCCGAGCTTGCCCTTGATATGATTGACGTAGATAAAAGCGGGTTTGATTACATGGACCGTAAATACTTACTTGCCATTATCGAAAAATTTATGGGTGGGCCTGTAGGGCTTGATAATTTAGCCGCCGCCATAGGCGAAGAAAAAGAAACCATTGAAGATGTAATAGAGCCGTTTTTAATTCAACAAGGTTTTATACAGCGCACACCACGCGGGCGAATTGTGTCAGACAATGCGTATCATCACTTTGGTTTACTCCCCAAACAAGATTAACCCCTCTTTAGCCTGTTACAGAAAATGTAGCGGGCTACTTCCTCTGTTAAATGTAATACCAATTTGCAATAACACTTAATCATGTTGCGAGGCAAACGTATCGCTACCTGCGTTAAAAGCTCTCATTTACGGCTGCAAGCATAAGGTAGAGCAATGCAGGAGCAATTGCCAAGAACAACTAAATAGCGAATTTTTTGCCTAGTTATCAACACGTTTTTCCAGCCTCAACATAGCTCACTTAATTAAGAAAATTAGTATGATTTTTTAAAACTTACTCAGCTTTCATCCACTTTGTTGCAAATGTAACCAATAAATTAAAATCGTTTTGTAATTCACTTAACGTTAAGACTGGCGTGGCTATGCTGCGTACCATTAAAACCAGTTAGCTTTAAAACAGTATCAACATAAGAGATTAGGCGTGGCGCTAATTGTGTTAATAAGTTTTACCTTGTTATAAACATGCTTTTTACTGAAAGTAGATAATTTAATGATACAAACTGGTAAAAAAAGATAGTAAATACACCGTTGGCAATTAAACAGATTGTGTAATTTATACCGGTTGTATGCCAAGTTAGCGGTAAAATTTAGGCAAAAAAAAGCCCGCATATAATGCGGGCAAACAACAAGTTGAAGGAAGTAATCCAGGGAACTACGTTTTACTTAATCAGGTTTTATCCAAAAAGAGTAAAACAATGTAATACGATTAAAAATCCTATTACTAAGAACTTGGCTTAATGAAAAATGTTTCATTCAGTGCGTAAGCTCGGTATGGGAGAATAATACGGAATAAGCATTTTTTGTTCAAACTAGAAAATTTAAAATTTCAGATAAGAAAAACTAATCTGATGAATTTTTTTGTTGTTCGAATCTTGTACGTTAATTATTCGTTAACTTTATAAGTGGCTGAAAATTAATAAATAACTGGTCTGAGCTGTATTGTTACAGTATTAGTTATATTAGTACATGCAAAGTGGCGTGAATTACTTTTGCGTGCTTATGCACTTTTTATGAATAAACGGTGCGTTTTATTAAGTTTACTGCGTATATTTACGCACTTTTGTAGTATTAAGTTGTTTTTTACTAAACGCGGTAGTCGCGTTTTAGAAACAAACAAGCGATTAAGCGTATGTTTAACGTTTTTTGTTGCCAATTCATAGCAATATCGTTGTCAGTAAACCCTTGACTCGATACACTAGATGCAACTTATGGCCGTTACAATGGTCTTATTTACACAAAATAACCAAATTGACGTTTTTTGAAATTATTTAGGAGTTTAACGTGGGATCAGGGCTTAATTTTTTAGATCTAATTCTAGAAGCCAGTTTGCTTGTGCAGTTAGTAATGCTAGCGCTAGTAGCAATGTCTGTTATGTCATGGGCAATTATTTTTCAGCGCAAAAAAGCAATTAGCGACGCCTTGTCTGATGCAAAAAAATTCGAACAAAAATTTTGGTCAGGTATCGACTTAAGCAAACTATACAACGAAATCTCATCACGTAGCGGTCAATCTCATGGTATTGAAGCGTTATTTACATCAGGCTTTAAAGAGTTTGCACGCCATAAAAAGAACACCTTTCAAAGTGCTGGCATTGTAATGGAAGGTACGCATCGCTCTATGCGTGTGGCACTGTCACGTGAAATTGAAAAACTAGAATCGAGCTTATCGTTTTTAGCGACAGTGGGTTCAATTAGCCCATATATCGGCTTATTCGGTACGGTGTGGGGTATTATGAATGCCTTTATTGCACTTGGTGAAGTGAAGCAAGCAACATTACAAATGGTAGCGCCAGGTATTGCTGAGGCACTTATTGCAACGGCAATGGGCTTATTTGCGGCTATTCCGGCTGTTATTGCGTATAACCGCTTTGCTAATAAAGTTGAAAAACTAGAATCACACTACATCAACTTTATGGAAGAATTTGCCAATATTTTACACCGTCAAGCAGCTACCCAAATAGAGGCTAAAGCGAATGTATCAGCGTAAGAAGCGCCGTCCGGTCGCAGAAATTAATGTAGTACCTTACATTGATGTAATGTTGGTATTGCTAATTATATTTATGGCAACAGCACCGCTTATTACTCACGGTGTAAAAGTTGATTTACCAAAAATGGAAGAGTCGGATTTAGTTGATACTAAAGACACGCCGCCTATTATTGCCTCAATTGACTCGGCAGGTAAGTACTATGTAAGCATAGGCACTGATCCAGAGGAGCCAATGGAAGCACTTGATGTGGCCGCGGTTATTAAGCTTCAGCTAATGAAAAACCCTGATGTACCAGTAATGATTAAAGGCTCTGGTAAGGTTTCTTACCAAGAAGTGTTGTTATTAATGGACTTTTTAAAGAATGCTGGCGTACCATCTGTGGGTTTAATGACAGAATCCTTTGAGGGGACACAGTAGTAACATGAATAGTTCTATAATCAAGTCAGTACTTTTACATTTAGGTTTAGGGGGCTTTTTGTGGGCAACTGCAAATATACACCCACCGGCACCTAAAGTAATGGAAGTGACTCTTAATTCGGCTATTCCTGAGCCTGATAATGCGGTTTCGGCGGTCACTGTTGATCAAAAACAAGTTGAGCAAAAAATTGCTGAGCTACAAAAAAAAGAAGATGCTAAAAAACGCGCTGAAGATAAACGCATTCGCGACTTAGAACGCAGAGCCGCCAATGCGCGTAAACAGCGTGAAGCCGAAGCGCGTAATATTAAAAAGCTAGAGCAACAGCGCAAAGCAAAAGAGAAAGAAAAAGCACAAGCTGAGGCTGAAGCTAAAAAAGCGCGCGAAATTGAACAAAAAGAGCGTGCTAAAGCAAAACAAGCCGAAAAGCAAAAGCAAGAGGCTGAAAACGCCGCTAAAGCTGCTGCAGATAAACGCAAAGCAGAAGAAGAGGCACTAAAAAAAGCCGAAGCAGAGCGTAAAAAGCGTGAAGCAGAAGCTAAAGAACGTGCAAAAGAAGCCGAGCGTAAACGTCAGCAAGCACTGCAAGAGCAAATGTTACAAGAACAACTTGCTAAAGAGCAGGCTGCACGTAGTAAAATACGCCAACAGCAAGTAGTGAGCGAAGTTGATAAGTACCGTGCTTTAATTATGGCGCGCATTCAGCAAAACTTACTGATTGATGAAAAAATGAAAAACCAACAGTGTCGAGTAAATATTCGTCTTGGGTTTAATGGTTTAGTAACGCAAGTTAAATCGTTAGGGGGTGATAAGCTAGTGTGTGAAGCTGCACTTAGAGCTGTGCGCATGGCCGATACATTACCTGTATCTAAAGACAAAGACGTATTCGAGCAACTTAAGAATATTAATTTAACAATCAAGCCAGAATTTTAAAGGAATGATATGTTCAGCAAAATTAAAGTAGCCTTTGTAGTTATATTATTAGGATTTCAGGGTGTGGCAAATGCGGCACTTGAAATTGTAATAACTGAAGGTGTAGACGGCGCACGTCCTATTGCCATCGTGCCTTTTAAATACAACGGTGTTGGCCCAATTCCACAAAAATTGAGCGATGTAATTGCTGCCGATTTAATGCGCAGTGGTAAATTTAAACCGGTAGATGTAGCACAAATGCCACAGCTTCCTAATAAAGACGGCGACATTGACTACGCGGCATGGGTAAACCAAGGTGTAGAAGCGGTTGTAGTAGGCGAGGTAGAGCAACAAACTGATGGGCGTTACTTAGTACGCTACGAATTAGTTGATGTTATTCGTGGGCAAATTACCGGTGGCCAAACTCAAATGATGAGCAGCGGTAAACTAGTAAAAAGCCAAGATCATATTTTAGAAGCACGCGAAAGCGTAATTGGTGAAAGTGGCTTTCGCCGTTATTCACACCGCATAAGCGATGTAGTATATGAAAAGCTAACCGGTGAAAAAGGCGCGTTTTTAACTAAAATTGCTTATGTAATCGTACGTGAAGACCAAGCTAAGCCATACCAATTAGTGGTTGCCGATTACGATGGCTTTAACGAGCAAGTATTATTGCGCTCAAAAGAGCCGTTAATGTCGCCAGCTTGGTCACCAGATGGTACTAAGCTTGCGTATGTAACGTTTGAAAACCGCCAAAGCCAAATTTACATTCAAGACCTATACTCAGGTAAGCGTGAGCTGATCACTAGTTACCGCGGTATTAACGGTGCACCGCAGTTTTCACCAGATGGCAAAAAAATGTTATTGGTGCTTTCTAAAGATAAAACAGGTGCAACCGAAGTTTACGTTTTAGATTTAGCAACCCGTAAAGAAACACGCCTTACACGCCACCGTAGTATAGATACTGAACCATCTTGGTATCCAAATGGCCAGGATATTGTGTTTACATCTGAAAGGGGTGGTAATGCCCAGATTTATAAGTTAAATTTAAGAACTGGTAGGTCACAACGATTGACCTTCGACGGCGATATGAACCTAGCGGGTTCTATAACGCCAGACAGTAAAGAATTAGTGATGGTTAACCGTACCAACGGGCAGTACCATCTTGCTAAGAAAGAGCTGGCTACAGGCGCGTTTCAAGTATTAACGCGAACTCGCCTTGATGAATCACCGAGCATAGCGCCAAACGGTTCGATGATCATTTATAGCACGCTTCATAATAATAAACAGGTACTCGCGCTGGTATCGATGGACGGTCGCTTTAAAGCACGTTTACCCGTGCTAGACGGACAAGTAAAGGCACCAGCTTGGTCGCCATATTTACAGTAATATTTGCTGGTTTACTCAAAAATAGGAATCTACTCAATGCAACTTAACAAAGTACTTAAAGGCCTGCTAATCGCTGTGCCAGTAATGACATTAGCCGCTTGTAGCTCATCTTCAGATATTGATGAAGGCGCAGCTAACCAATCAAATCAAAGTGCAGTTGAGCAATCAACAAACACGGATACAGTTGAAGTAGCAACAATTTCACCTGAACAACAAGCAGAAGAGCAACTTCGTCAAAAGTATGAAGCGCTTCGTCAAGAGCAAATTATTTACTTTGACTTCGACAAAGCAACTGTTGAGAACAAGTACGCAGAATTACTTCGTGCACATGCTGAGTTTTTAGTTCAGAACCCTTCAGTAAAAGTATTAATTGAAGGTCACGCTGATGAGCGCGGTACACCTGAGTACAACATTGCACTAGGTGAGCACCGTGGCCAAGCTGTAGAAAAATACCTACAAAGCTTAGGTGTTTCTGCTAGCCAAATGTCAGTAGTTAGCTACGGTGAAGAGAAACCAATGGTTAAATCTCGCACTGAGTCAGCTTTCGCTAAAAACCGCCGTGCGGTACTAGTTTACTAAGATAAGAGATATTATGAAGCCGAAAATTATTTTGGCAGCCATGATATTGAGCGGGAGCACCCAAGTTTTGGCTGCTCCCGCTCCTGTTTCAGAAGCTGCAAGTTCACAGTCGAGCATAGAGAAGCGTTTAGCGTCACTAGAAAACATGATGCAGTCGCGAAACTTATTACAAGTTGAATTACAGCAACAACTTAATCTACTTCAAGATGAAGTAAGCCAAATTCGCGGTGTTACTGAAGAGCAAAGTTATAAACTTGAAAAAGTACTTCAGCGCCAGCGTGAGCTTTATCAAGAAATAGAAAACCGCGTAAGCCAAGCGTATACACAACCCGCTGCTGCGCCTGCAACCGATTACACGCAATCGAGCGACGCACAAACCTATAGCAGTGACTTATCTGAAAACGAAGCGTATGAGCGTGCAGTAGCGCTAATAATGAAAGATAAACGCTACGACCAAGCTATTCCTGAGTTTCAAACATTTTTAACAACCTATCCTAATTCTGTGTATGCCTCTAATGCACATTATTGGCTTGGGCAGTTGCTGACTATTAAAAATGATGGTGTAAAAGCAAGTGAGCATTTTAAAGTTGTGGTTAATGAGTTTCCAAACTCAAATAAACGACCAGATGCCATGTTAAAGTTAGGCACGCTTTTACAAGAGCAAGGCCTGAATCAAGAGGCACAAAAAATATTGGGTGATCTAATTAACCAATATCCAAGTACAACTGCTGCAAAACTTGCAACCGAGCGTCTAGCTAATTAGGACGCATTTAAGCGGTGTATTTAAAGCTCAAACTACATAGAAATACTCGGCGAATCTTGTATTTGCATGTAGTTTGAGCACAAACGCTTTAATTTTGCTCACCTAGGCATAAAAACTGAAAAAAAGAGACATTTTCGGTTGCACTCATTTTATAAATAAGTATTATAAGCGCCCGCAGCAAACGAATGGTTACCCCACTCAAAATGCGGCAAAAAGAGCGGGTCATTAGCTCAGTTGGTAGAGCAGTGGACTTTTAATCCATTGGTCGATGGTTCAAGTCCATCATGACCCACCATTCTTTATTTAGGTAAAGATTGGTTCAATCGGCGGATTTACGCAGCTCACTTAAATAGTAAGCACACAGAGCGGGTCATTAGCTCAGTTGGTAGAGCAGTGGACTTTTAATCCATTGGTCGATGGTTCAAGTCCATCATGACCCACCATTCTTTATTAAGGTAAAGATTGGTTCAATCGGCGGATTTACGCAGCTCACTTAAATAGTAAGCACACAGAGCGGGTCATTAGCTCAGTTGGTAGAGCAGTGGACTTTTAATCCATTGGTCGATGGTTCAAGTCCATCATGACCCACCATTCTTTATTTAGATAAAGTTTGGTTTAATCGGCGGATTTACGCAGCGTGTTAATTCTACACAGAATTTAGAGCGGGTCATTAGCTCAGTTGGTAGAGCAGTGGACTTTTAATCCATTGGTCGATGGTTCAAGTCCATCATGACCCACCACTTCTAAAAAATCTCAACTCTTCCCTTATTTTATTTAAATCAGTTTCTTATTTTTATTTATAAACAGCATGCCCAGATAGCTGTTATTTACCCGTGTATTCTCGTATAATTTGCCGTAATTAATGCACTGTAGATGAAGTGGTCGAGAACATGAGTCTAGCTCAAACTATTATGCCTGAAGGTTATATCTTTCCTCCTAAGCCAGCGCCGTTAACTAAAGACGAGCAAGGCGAATATAAAGCACGTATTAAACAACTACTGCAAGATAAAAATGCAGTGCTGGTAGCCCATTACTACACAGATCCTGAAATTCAGGCACTTGCCGAAGAAACAGGGGGCTGTGTTGCCGACTCATTAGAAATGGCACGTTTTGGTGCTCGCCACGATGCAGACATGATCATCGTTGCAGGCGTACGTTTTATGGGTGAAACCGCTAAAATTT
Organism: Pseudoalteromonas sp. A3; assembly: GCF_025942345.1. Lineage (NCBI taxonomy): Bacteria > Pseudomonadati > Pseudomonadota > Gammaproteobacteria > Alteromonadales > Pseudoalteromonadaceae > Pseudoalteromonas > Pseudoalteromonas sp. A3. Next base: position 71,385 of record NZ_JAPCKL010000013.1, on the reverse strand, counting down.
TAACGCCAAACAAAACAGTTGTTATGCCAACGCTAGAAGCAACCTGTTCGTTAGATATTGGTTGCCCTATTGACGAGTTTTCAGCGTTTTGCGATCAGCACCCTGATCGTAAAGTTGTAGTGTATGCAAACACCTCTACAGCGGTTAAAGCCCGTGCAGATTGGATTGTAACCTCATCGTGCGCGCTTGAAATTGTAGAGCACCTAGATGAGCAAGGTGAAAAAATTATTTGGGGCCCAGATAAACACCTTGGTAGCTACATTCAAAAAAATACTGGCGCCGATATGATCATGTGGAACGGCGCATGTATCGTACACGATGAATTTAAAACAAAAGCGCTTAAAGATATGAAAGCCCTGCACCCAGATGCGGGTGTATTGGTGCACCCAGAGTCACCTGCAGAAATAGTGGCACTGGCAGATGCGGTTGGCTCAACCAGTCAACTAATAAAAGCTGCGCAAACAATGGATAACGATAAGTTTATTGTAGCGACAGACCGCGGTATTTTTTACAAAATGCAGCAGCTATGCCCAGAAAAAGAGTTTTTTGCAGCCCCAACAGCGGGTGAAGGCGCGTCATGTAAAAGTTGTGCACATTGCCCGTGGATGGCAATGAATGGCTTAAAAGCGATTGAAGAAGCCCTGATAGACCCTCGTGGTAAAGAAGTGTTTGTAGATATGGACTTACGCGAAGGCGCGCTCAAGTCACTTAATCGCATGTTAGACTTTACAGCTAGCATGGCGAAGTAATTAGCCTAATGCATAAAAACGGTTAAACCCTGAGGTTTAACCGTTTTTTTATGCCTAAAGTAAATTGCTGATTGATTATTAGACACTTGACAGCACAAATTTAAAAAGACCTTGCACCTGTGTAACCTATTTCATACTATAACGCGCTGTTGCTAAGCAACACCGTGGAGGAATGGCTGAGTGGCTGAAGGCGCACGCCTGGAAAGTGTGTTTAGGTTAATCCCTAACGAGGGTTCGAATCCCTCTTCCTCCACCATCATTCTTGAACCCAGTTATTGAATATCAATAACTGGGTTTTTTAATGCCTGCTGCCCAAACCTTAGTTATACGCTAATAGACATGTATTTAGTGGGTAATCTCAATCTACCCTTAAAGTCGCTCCATTAAATACATGACATGGTATAAGTCCCGAATTTATTGGTACTCAAATAACGCGTTTTCCCATTCTTGAATGATTATTTGGCGCTTCATCTGATCGTCTATCACTAATATTTCTATACCAAGGGGGACGGGGCGCAGCTGACCTTCTGATATATCAAGTAAATGTTTTTGTTTAATTCTTACTTCGTTATTTATTGGCTCAAAATTAGTAAAGTTGGCCATGTCTGTTTGCCCTTGTACCGACACTAAGTAATCAATAAACAGCTGTGCGCCAATGACATTTTTAGCATGTTTAGGAATAATGGCGCTGCGCATAATAACCGAGGTGTAGTCTTTAGGTTGCACCACAATAATATTAGGGTGCTGCGCCGCCCATGTGCGCGCATAAGAGCTTAATATGTTATAGCCAACAGTGAGCTCGCCCGTTGAAAGTGCCTTGAGTATGTCGGCGCTGCGTCTAAATACACGCGTACTGTGATAGCCAAACGATTCAAGCATTCGGCCATAGCTTGAGCTTTGCTCGCGGTCATGAGCCCACAGCAAATAACCTATGCCCACTTGGGTAATATCGTAAATGCCAATGCGGCCTTTAATTTGCTCACTGCGCCTACGAATTAGCTCTAATAACTCGTTGCGGCTACTTGGTGCGGCCTCTTCGCCTAAAAATTCTTTATTAAATGCAATTACCGCTGTTTCATAGGTAAAGCCAAATACTTCATTTCGCCATTTAGCCCATGCAGGAAGCTTATTTGTTTGCTCAGAGCTGTAAGGTTGTGCGTAACCGTCGTTAACTAACTTTACTTGCAAGTTCATTGCTGAACTTAATAATACGTCGGGCGGGTTTTTAACGTCGGCTAAAAATTCGCTATACACTTCAAAAGTACTCAGCTCGTAGTAGTCAATTTGTACAAAAGGGTATTTTTTTTGAAAGGCCGATAAAAAAGGGGCAATTTCCATTTTGTCAGCGCCGCCATATATTTTAAGTACGGATTTATTTTCGCTTTGTGCCGGAAATACTAAAGGTTTTTTTGCAGCAACGAATGGCGAGCCTACAAGGCACGTTAAAACAACGGCAATATAAATCAGCGATAAAAGTTTCAATGTTCGTCCTCGGTTAGCATTAACGGAAAGTTTATTTCAAAAATAAGCCCCGACGGGCTGTTATCAAGCAGCTTAATAGCAGCGTTATGATGCTCTGCTACCTCTTTAGCAATGCTTAAGCCTAGGCCACTGCCGGCACGTGGGTCGCCTTTACTTTTGTAAAACCGCTCAAACACATGTTGTTTTTGCGCATCGGGTACACCTACGCCTTGATCAGCCACGCATAATCGGGCTATGTAACCACTGTCTGTACTGTGAAGCTCGGTAGAGACATTAACTTCTTTGTGTTGCGGGCTAAACTTGATCGCGTTTTCTAAAATGTTGCGTAGCATTTGGCTAAGTGCAAACGAATCGCCATTGATCATTAAATTATCGTCACCTTGATATGTGATGATCACGCCGCGTTGAATCGCCGATACCGCAACATCTCTACACACAGACTTTACCAGCTCCGGCAACGAAAGCGTTATTAAAGGTTGGCTATGAAAGCGGTGCGCAAGAGTGGCTTGGTTTAACAGTTGCGTAACGGTGCTGTCGAGTAAATCTGTTGAATATAAAACACGATTTAACTGCTCTGTTCTTATTTTTTCATCGCTTTCTTCAATGGCATTTTGCGCTTGGCTTTTAAGGCCTGCAAGGGGCGTTCTTATTTGATGGGCCACTTCGCCAGTAAAGCGTTTTAAATGATTAAGCGAAACTTCTAATTGCGATATAAAATGGTTAATAGTTGAAATTAAATCGGCCATTTCTTTAGGAACCGACATATCAATAGGGCGTAGGTCAGTAGGGGAGCGCCGACGTATTTTTTTATTTATGCTGTAAATAGGGCGCAAAATTTGATTCACTCCCAGTAATATAAGCACAATAGCTATTACAAACGTTAAAATAACCATTTGTATCACATTTAAATTCATTTCATAGGCGAGCTGATCGCGAGCTTGGGTGGTTTGGCCTATTAAAATATTTACATCAAACGATTCGCCCACTTCATAAAGCTTATCTGAGAGTAAAATAAAGCGGTAATTTTCGCCTTTGTAATCACCTTCCCAAAATTGTATTAGTAGGTTATCTCGTGGGTCATATTCTGCACGTTGCCACTGAGTGTCGGCTTTTTGCAAAATGTGTTGATATAAGCCATTGTAGCCGGTTAAGTGTTCCCCTTGATTTTGCGTTATTTGATACACCAATCTGTCATTTGAGGCCATCGAGAGAGTTTCGAATGTAGCGCTGGGTAAATCAACAATAATTTCGTGGTAATCAATGTGGGTATTTTCAAAAATTTGTAAAGCAGCACTGGCAAGTAGCCTATCGTATGAAATTTGGGCGGCGTTTTTACTGTAATTATTAGCCATAAAATAGGTTATAAGTGTAATTATAACCATTAAAGCAATGGTTATTGTAAGCAGCTGCCGGCGAATTGAGGGGAGGGTTTTGCTACTCATTAGGCTCTGCTAAAAGATAGCCTAAACCACGCAGTGTTTTTATATCAACACTGCTATTTACCAGCTTTTTACGAAGCCTTGCTACGTAGGTTTCTATGGCGTTGGGGCTGGGGGAGTCGTCAAACGAATATAAGTGATCGAGTAACTCATCTTTGTTAAGCACTTTGCCTTGATGTGTTAAAAATATTTCTAGTAACCTAAATTCTCGTTGTTTTAAGTCAATAAGTTCTTTAGCAATAGTGACCGTGCATGATTTTCGGTCAAAATCGAGGTTGCCATAACTTATAATGTCTTTACCTAGGCCTTGGTTACGCCTAAGTAGGGCGCGGCAACGGGCTTCTAATTCGCCAAAATCAAAGGGTTTAGTGAGGTAATCGTCGGCGCCTAAGTCGAGTAATTCTATGCGGTGCTCTACTTGGGCACGTGCCGTTAAAATTAATACAGGCGTATTTGATGAGCGAGCCCTGAGCTTTTTTAATATTTGCTCACCGTTTAAATTGGGCAAGTTTAAATCAAGTAAAATAAGGTCGTACTCATGGCGTTTTAACAGCGAATTAGCCACATCACCACTGGTTACAAGGTCTATACCTTGGCCCATTTTGGTGAAACGTTGGCAAATTGCTTCTCCTAACACTTCGTCGTCTTCAACTGCTAAAATTCTCATTAAGCACACCCGCAAAGTCGCAATTAAAAAATATAATTTTAAGTTGTGCAAGACACTAAACAATTACTGCAACGTTTACAATACGCAAATGCCTTCGTTTATAGCAAGATAAGCTATAGTTTTAATTTAATAGCTAAAAAATACAATTGCCTAAAATGTAATTATCTTGTGACAGGTTTGTGACAGGTTTGCCGTGTAAATTGCAACATGAATAAACTGATACACACTACACACAACTATAAATTTAATTAAACAAGGTAGCGGAGACAACTATGGCTCAACGGTTCTCTAAAATATTTGCAGTAACAGGCGCAGTATTAACTTGTGTTTCTATTCCTTCGTACGCTTCTTTTAATGGGCTTACAGAGCAAGACGAATTTAATATTAAGCTAAGGTCAATTTACTTTGACCGCGATTACGATAACGACGCCAGCGACGACTCAACGTTTGCACAAGGCATAGAGCTCAATTATCAATCGGGCTATTTTAATGACTTAATTAGCATGGGTGTCTCTACTTATACGGTACTTAATTACAACTCAACCGGCAGCGCACAAAATAATATTTTACCCGCAGGGGATGAAAAAGGCGGCGTTGACGATAGTTTTTCTAAATTTGGTCAATATTTTATCGACGTTAAACTTGGCGACAATGGCCATGTAAAAATAGGCGGGCAAAAAACCAAAAGCATGTTGTTAAAAAGCTCGGGTAGCCGCGCAATTCCCAATACTTTTAGAGGTGTATTTGGTGACTACAAGTTTGGTAATACCAAAGTATATGGCTACGCCTACGATAAATGGAGCCGCCGCCACGACGACAAGTGGGAAGGTTTTTCTACCGACCAGTCAGATAACGGCGCAATTAGTGTTATTTGGGGTGTGGGCGCAAGCTACAAAAAAGACGCGCTAAAAATAGACGCGGAGTATTTAAACTCCCATGACTACTTATCAAAGCTTGGACTTAAAGGCAGTTACGCTATTAAGCTCGATCAAAGTAAGTTAACCCTTTCAAGTGGCGTATTTACCTCACAAGACGATGGCGATTTATTTGTAACCGGCGCAGAGGGTGGCGATTTAGATGATGAAGATGCAATAGGTGCGGTTTCAGGCGTTACTAAAAGTGAAAACGATGGTTTTGCCTATTACCTAGATGCCAATTGGAAAAAAGATATTTGGACACTAGGCGCCGCATTTACCAAGGTGAACGATGCTTGGATTGAAGATAACTTTAGTGGCGATCACGGGACTAACCCGTTTCCCACGCGCTCATTAATTGGTGCCGATTTAACAAACCAAAATGAGTCAACTTGGCAGGCTCGCTTAGGTGTTGATCTAAAAGCAGTGGCACCGGGTTTAACCACAAAGTTTTATTACACCAGCGGCAGCGATGCAGAAAATTCAAGCTTAGGTAAAGCAGGTGGCACAGCCGATGAAAAATATTGGGCCATTGATACACGCTACAAAGTAGCGGCTGTAAAAGGCTTAAGCCTACGTTGGTTATTTTTAGATTACACCACAGATGAAACCGGCAGTGTTGATGGTGTAAAAGGAGACAGAGCAGATCACCGTGTATATGTAGATTACACTATTAAGTTTTAAACGCCCCTTCGATTGGCTTTTAACGCGCAGCATGAAAATGCTGCGCGTTTTTTAATTTTTAAAAGTTATTTTTTAATCAATTTTTATTTCGTGACAGGTTAGTGACAGTTTGGCTCCTTACTCTTAAAAAAGGGCAACGTTTTGATAACGACGTTACTTGTTTTTAATTGCATTGAAAGGGCGAAACGATGAACTCAACACACGCTACACCTCAGTTAAAACCTACGCCGAGAGCCATTCACTTTCGTGCAAATAGCCACCAAACAGCCACGGCTGCTAGTGCAATAAGTAATACTAATTTTGCCCCTCAATCTTTGCAAAGTAAGCAAGAGCAAGTGCAAGAGTGCGTGGTTATTTTAAGTAATAACTAACCCGTTACTGCTCATTTAAATTGATTTAGAAGCTGGATTATTATGACTATTCAAAAAAAAATACCTTGTGTCATTATGCGCGGCGGAACGTCTCGCGGGACTTATTTTTTAGCCAACGATTTACCGAGAGAGTGGGATAAACGCAAAGAAATTTTAACTGCAGCAATGGGCTCAGGCGACCCGCTGCAAGTAAACGGCGTAGGTGGAGGAAACTCACTAACCAGTAAAGCGGCCATTATTTCACGCTCAACCGACCCCGATGCAGACATTGATTACCTATTTGCGCAAGTTGCTATTGAGCAAAATGAAGTCGATATAACCCCTTCGTGTGGCAATATTTTATCTGGTGCAGCACCACTGGCAATTGAATACGGATTGGTTACTGCAAACGACGGTGAAACAACGGTACGGGTTAAAAATGTAAATACCAATACCCTTATTGAAGTTGTTGTACAAACGCCTAACGGATTTGTTGAGTACGAAGGCGATGCCACTATTGATGGCGTACCAGGCTCTGGGGCACCTATTTTACTTAAGTTTTTTGATGTGTGTGGCACTAAAACCGGTGAATTACTGCCTACAGGCTCTGTACGCGATACCTTTGATGACGTAGAAGTAAGTTGTGTCGATGCTGCCATGCCAATGGTACTAATACCTGCACCATCACTGGGTGTAAAAGGCTCTGAAACTAAACAAGAGCTTGATGCAAATACAGAGTTACTGCAAAAAATAGAAAGCATTCGCCTGCAGGCGTCACTAAAAATGGGCCTTGGCGATGCAACCGGAAAAGTCATTCCTAAAGTCGGCTTACTGTCGGTGCCGCAATTTGGCGGTACGATAACTTCGCGCTACTTTGTGCCGCAAAATTGCCATATCAGCCATTCTGTAACGGGGGCAATTTGCGTGAGTGTTAGTTGCATGTTGCCAGGCAGTGTAGCGTACGACTTAATTACGCCACAAAGCTCAGAGCAGCAAAATATAGTGGTTGAACACCCAAGCGGTAAAATAGATTTACTCCTTGAGGGGCGCTTTGAAAACGACACGCTAGATATAAAATCGGCGGGGTTAATGCGCACAGCCAGAATGTTATTTAAAGGTGAAGTACACATACCTGCAAAAGTATGGGATGAAAGCAAAATAGCTTAACTTATACCAATGGGCAAAATAGCTCACTTAATTAAGCGAATTGGTGTTAAGCCTTAGTAAACCAACCGAAAATGCGATAGCAGATTGTCTGTTATCGCTTTTTTATGCTTTAAATAAATAAAACTAAATTTATTTTTATTTAAAAACAATGCCTTATAAATAACTTTAAATTAATGGATAGTTTGGCGTCGATGACAGGTAGATGACAGTTTCGGCTATTAGTCTAGCTGTTGTTAACTTCTTTTAACGAAATACTTTCATCTACGTAATAGATGCAATGACGTTATTAGGACCTATTTAAATAATTGCAGCGAATAACAGAGGTCAAATTATGAAGATTAAATTAAGTACTTTTGCACCTAATCGACTAAAAGCAATGCTTGTTGTGTTAGCAGCAAGCACTTGTATCAGCTCAGCTTATGCAAACAATAACGACGAAGTAAGCTTTGATGGTGAGCGAGTAGAGTGGGTTGTGCCTTTTAAAGAAGGTGGCGGCTCTGACACATGGGCACGTTTTTTTGGTCCGCGTTTTTCTCAGCATTTAAATGGTAAACCTGTGGTTGTGGTTAAAAACATTCCAGGTGGTGGCTCTACCAAAGGCGCTAACCGCTTTGAGCGCCGCGCTAAAGCAAATGGCTTAAATGTATTTAGTACTTCTGCCTCTACACAAATCCCTTACTTACTTGGCGACTCACGCGTTAGATACGAAGTAAAACGTTGGAACGTAATTATGGCCACACCGACAGGTGCGGTGGTATATGTGCGCCCAGAGCTGGGTATTAAAAACGCATCAGAGCTTGCCAAATTGCAGGGTCAAAAACTTAAATTTGGTAGCCAACGCGCTGCGTCAATGGACCTGGTTGGGTTATTAGCCTTCGACATGCTTGATTTAGACATTCACGCCATTTTTGGTATGAAGGGCCGTGGTAGTGCGCGTTTATCGTTTGAACGTGGCGAGGTAGATATCGACTTTCAAACTACCTCTGCCTACTTAAAAAAAGTACAGCCGCTAGTTGATGAAGGTAAAGCGATTCCGCTTATGTCGTTTGGCGTACTTAATAAAGAAGGCAAAATTGTACGCGACCCAACGTTTCCTGACTTACCACACGTAGGCGAAGTATACGAAATGATCCATGGTAAAAAGCCAACAGGCGTTGAATACAACGTATGGAAAACCTTTTTTGTAGCCGGTTTTGCCGCGCAAAAAGGACTGTTTTTACCTAAAGGCACCCCAGATGACGTTATTGCAGAGTGGCGCAATGCAGCACAGCGCGTCATTGATCAAGACAACTTTAAAGAAGAGTCTGAATTAGTACTTGGCCAATACCCACAACTTGTAAACGAAGATGCAGTAAACACACTGAGCTCAGCACTGACAATTTCTGAAACTGACAAACAATGGGTAAGAAATTACCTAACCGAAAACTACAACGCGCGTTTTTAAAAAACCATGTTGATTTGTTGTACACACAGTGGCTCGCATTTAGTGAGCCACTTTTTGAATCTAAGGAGAGCAGTATGTTAGATGCATTTTTAATTGCGCTACAAACTATTCTTACCCCCACACACTTAATGTATTTATGCGGCGGCGTTTTTTTAGGCTTGCTGATTGGTATTTTTCCGGGTTTAGGCGGCATAGCGGGTTTATCGTTATTACTGCCATTTTTATATGGTATGGACCCAATTTCAGCGCTTGCTATGCTTATTGGCCTAGTCGCGGTTATTCCAACCTCTGACACCTTCACCTCTGTATTAATGGGTATTCCAGGCTCCAGTGGCTCACAAGCCACAGTGCTTGACGGCTTCCCACTGTCTAAAAAGGGTCAAGCAGCGCGTGCGCTTTCAGCAGCGTTTGCTTCGTCATTATTTGGTGGTCTTTTTGGTGCCATTATTTTAACGCTGTTTGTATTGATTGCCCGCCCCGTTATTTTAGCGTTTGGCTCGGCCGAATTATTTATGCTTACTTTGCTAGGTTTAAGCATGGTGGGTGTATTGGCCGGTAATAGCCTAGTAAAAGGCTTAAGCGCATGTGGCTTAGGTTTATGTTTAGGCTCACTTGGCGGTGCTCCTGCAACCGGTGAGTACCGCATGGTATTTGATAACGGTTACCTTATGGATGGTATTCCGTTAGTGGTTGTTGGTTTAGGTATATTTGCATTACCTGAAATTATCGATTTACTGCGTCAAAACCGCTCTATTTCAGAAGCTTCTGAGCTGGGTAGTGGATGGTTTGAAGGCGTAAAAGATGTTGTTAAAAATAAATGGCTAGCTACGCGCTGTGCTGCCATTGGCTGTGTTGTTGGCGCACTACCTGGCCTAGGTGGCAGCGTAGTTGATTGGATCTCTTATGGTCATGCAGTACAAACCTCTAAAGACACCGAAAACTTTGGTAAAGGCGACATACGCGGTGTTATTGCCCCTGAGTCATCAAATAATGCCAAAGAAGGCGGTGGCTTAATTCCGACCTTATTATTTGGTATTCCAGGTTCTGGCAGCATGGCTGTATTTTTAGGTGGTATGGTATTAATTGGTTTAGAGCCAGGCCCTGCGATGATCACCACTGACCTTGATGTTACTTACACCATTGTATGGTCACTGGCACTTGCTAATGTAATTGGCGCGGGCGCGTGTTTACTAATTTCTAAATGGGTAGCAAAGGTAACAACTATTCCTTACACGCTCATGGCACCATTTATGGTTATGGTGATCTTTTTTGCGGCGTTTCAGGCAACCCGTGATTTAGGAGATTTAGTCGCACTTATTGGCATTGGTATTTTAGGCGTATTAATGAAGCGCTTTGGATGGCCGCGTCCGGCATTTTTAATTGGCTTTGTACTGGCAAGCGGCATGGAAACTTACCTTTATCAAGCTATTCAGTTTGACGGCATAGAGTTTTTATTAAAACCGGGTGTGATTATTATTGGTGCATTAACCGCGCTTTCTATTTTCTTTGCAGCACGCCACTCTATTAAGGCAGCTAAAAAAGAAAAAGCCAATAAAAACACGGCTAATGCTGAGGTAAAACCAACTAATCTTAAACCACAAATCGCGTTTTCTGGCTTTGTTTGTTTAGTGTTTGCATACGGTTTGTATGACTCGTTCCAACGCACATTTTTAGGAGGAGTATTTCCTGCCGTGGTGTGCTCGTTCATGTTAATACTCTCTGCAGTTGTGCTGATCAAGCTGCTGCTTAATAAAGTAGACGATGCTGTAAATTACGATAATGAGGTCTCTGCGGGGTATGTAAACGACTCAAGCGTGACTGGCCTTTGGCATTATGTATTTTGGCTGTGTGGCTTATTAGCTGGGTGTTTTTTACTGGGCTATGTGATTTCGATAGCGTTGTTTTTCATAATATTTTTACTTGTAAAAGCACGTATATCAATTGCTAGAACATTAACACTGACAGTGTGTGCGTTGGCATTTTTACTCACTTTATCGCACTTTATGGTATTAGATTTACCAAGCGGTTACCTACAAGAAGTGGCAAGCTTTACGCAGCTGTAAACGCCGCCGTGCTAAGCAAAACAAGCAGCGCTTAGCACGGTTTACATTCGCTCTAAAAGGCACTGGCTTAAGAAGGATATAATTATGATTTCACCTAAGCTTATTTTAATGCCGCTTTCTACAAGTGGGCATGTAACAGAGCGCTTAAAAGGGGGCTTAGCCGTTGCTAAGTATTTTAATGCGCACCTTGATGTTTATCACACGCACTTAGACCCAAAACGCTTTTTGCCAACAGGGCAGCTTGGCTTACCAACTAAATTGGTAAAAGAGTTAGACTCTGTAGCAGGGCGCTTTGCAACAACCGAATCGGCAAATTTAAAAACCGAATTTGTTAGTTTATGTGCCCAGCAGCAAGTTAAATACACTGACGACAGCGCAGAGCATCCCACGCACCCAAGCGCTTCATGGCATATTAATATAGGTGTGCGCAGCGAAATAATTGCAGAGCAAGGCAAAGTTGCTGATTTAATTATTATTCCGCAGTCTAAAAGTGGTAAATCAACCTCGACCTTTGAGGCATCGGTAATGCGAAGTGGTAAACCTATATTACTGGTACCACGGCAAATGACCCACTTTGATATAAAAACAGTGGTGATTGGCTGGAACGCCAGCACCGAGGTATCGCGTGCGCTCACTTACAGTTTACCGCTTTTAAAACAGGCTAAAAAGGTTGTTATTTGCACCAGCGCAAGTAGCGCCGATAAAATGCCAAACGGCCATGAAGTGGTTAAATATTTAGCTCAGCACGATATTAAAAGTGAGTTTGTAACATTTAATAATGGCAGGCAATCGACCGCTAAAGCGTTTATGTCGGTAGCGCAAATGCATAACGCTGATCTAGTGGTGATGGGCGCATTTACTCACAGGCGAATCCATGAGCAAATTTTTGGTGGTATGACTAACTACATGCTAGCAAACACCACCTTGCCAATACTTATGGCGCGATAACACTTAAAGCTTAAAAACTAAATTTTACCCAAAAGCCGATATTTACGTTCAATATCGGCTTTTTATTAAAGCTCAATGTGATAAAACTAACCATTACAATAATAAAAGTTAATGGGTAGCAGCCTATGTATACGCTTTCACAGTGGCAATCAAACGGGCAGTTTATTGATATAAATGCCAAGCAAATTTTTACTCAAACAGCGGGGGATGCTAATAACCCCGCTCTCCTTTTGATACACGGCTTTCCTAGTGCAAGCTGGGACTGGGAAGGTATGTGGGATGAGCTCAAAAAACACTACTTTTTAATTACACTTGATATGCTGGGTTTTGGCCTTTCGGATAAACCAATAAATGCGGCTTATAACATTACAGAGCAAGCGGATTTATACACGCAATTTTTAAAGCGTTTAGATATTACCAATGTACACCTATTAGCTCATGATTATGGTGATACCGTGGCTCAAGAGCTATTAGCAAGGCAAGTTGCTGCTCAAAGCGACATACGCATACACAGTGTATGCTTTTTAAATGGCGGGTTATTTCCACACATACATAAACCTTTATTTATCCAAAAGCTGCTACTTTCAAAACTTGGTTGGCTAGTACCTAAGCTAATGAGCAAACAAAAGTTTGCTAAAAATTTAATCACTATTTTTGGCAAAAACACGCCACCAGCCCCTATGGTAATTGATACCCTTTGGGCGTTGTTAATTTATAACAAGGGTTTACGTGTGATGCCCAAGCTAATTAAATATATTACACAGCGAAAACAAAACGAACAGCGCTGGGTTGGGGCAATGATGAATAGCGATATACCACTTACGTTTATTGCAGGTGAGCAAGACCCAATATCGGGTAAACACATGCTTGAGCACTATAAAAAAACAATACCTAATGCGCGCGTACAAGGGTTTGTTGAACTTGGGCACTACCCACAAATAGAAGATGCCAAGGCTATAACCGAGGCTTATTTAAATTTTAGAAAGCAGATATAAAAAACGCGGCTATTTTAGGCCGCGTTTATAAACTAAATAACGTGATGCTGGCTACTTAGTACTTTCTTTTTTTAGGAATTTTTAACTGGCTTTCAAATTCATCAGGAAAAAGCACCGTGCCGTCGTCCTCTTCGGTAGGGAACACCGCAATCAGTAAGTCGTCTTCTTCAAGGCCGGGTGTCCAGCGGCTAAACCAATCTTTAGTCGGAATGGCTTTTGGTGTACAGCCTTCCCATTCGCCCGTGGCCCAAGCTTGTGCAAAATCGCGGGTTGGCCATACTGGTACACAGTCGTCATCTTCGTTGGCAAGCATTACGCAGCCATCATCGTCGTTTAAAATCCATACTTGTTTGTACTGTTGTACGGTTTCAAACATAAAAGCGAGTCGTTTTTTTGCCCCTAGCCCTAAAATTACGGTTTGTTCTTCAGTCGCATTTGCAGTTGTCATAATTGGCTCACTCTTTATTGCTTCAAATTTGAATTTTACTGTTACAAGTATATCGAGTTATGTGACAGTGTGTTGAAAAATTATTATTTAACCTGAACTCTGGATAATAAATCTATCACTAGCAGCTATTTTAAGCGCTAACTGCGTTGAATTTACTGAAAATCTCTGGCTAGAGAAAATAAGCTTAACTATCATCATGATAAAATATGTTAGTAAATCTCTTAACCAGAGTTCAGGTTATTTAATTTTGTAATTCAGATCTGTTTTGGTACTCCCTAAGTATATTTTGAGCGAGCATTCAAAATTGCCCTTGAATGTTGTTAAAAAGGCCGCATCTCATATGCATACTCATAATGAAGGATTTAACAATGACCACAGATTTACTGGCTCCGTATAAATTAAACGACTCACTTGAACTTAAAAATCGCGTTTTTATGGCGCCTTTAACCCGTTGTATGGCTGATGATAATTTAGTACCTACGCAAGATATGGTCGAATATTATGCGCGCCGTGCCGATGCCGGCTTAATTATTAGCGAAGCCACTATCATTCGCCCAGATGCACAGGGCTACCCAAATACACCGGGGTTATTTACCAGCGAGCAAATTCAAGGTTGGAAAAAAGTAACCGACGCCGTACATGCAAACGGCGGTAAAATGTTTGCACAGCTTTGGCATGTTGGCCGTGTTGCTCACCCTCACTTTTTTGACGGCGAAGTATTAGCGCCATCGGCAATTGGTGTAGAAGGCTCTGTACCACGTATGCGTGAACTGACGTACATTACGCCAAAAGCTGCCACTAAAGAGGATATTAATTCACTGATAGCCGACTTTGCTAAAGCGGCCGAAAACGCCATTGAAGCTGGTTTTGATGGTGTAGAAATTCATGGCGCAAATGGTTATTTAATTGATCAGTTTTTACATTACGCTGCAAATGAGCGCACTGATGAATATGGCCAAACACCTGAAAATATGGCGCGTTTTGCAATAGAAGTGACCGATGCAGTTGTTAATGCAGTAGGTAATGAGCGTACGGCAATTAGGTTATCGCCAGGTGCTTATTTTAATATGGAAGAAGATAAGCGTGATAAAGCGGTATTTGATTATTTATTAGCGCAGCTAGATGACAAAAAACTGGCTTACATTCATGGCGGTATTTTTGATGACAGCACTCAATTTGACTCTTTAGAAGGTAAAACAACCTCGCAGTATTTGCGCGCTAACACTAAAACCAGCCTTGTAGGGGTAGGTAGCTATAGTTTTGATGATGCAAAACAAGCAATAAATAATGACCAGTTTGATTTAATTGCGATTGGTCGTCCATTTATTGCTAATCCAGATTACATTAGTAAAGTGGCTAATAATGAAGAACTTGTTGCTTATAGTGACGAGATGTTAGCTAAACTATTCTAATTAATTAGGGCGTGTTGACCTTTGGCGTTTGAATTTGCAGCAGTATGTTTGGTTTTTAGGCAAGGCAGAGCCTATGAAGTGTGGTTACTCCCCATTAATAGGCGATAACGCAGCATAAATGCCAAACATGCGCTGCCCTTCGGGTTCTGCCTAGGGGCGATAAACTCTTTGTTACTCGGTTTTTACTTAGCCCACTAGGTTACAAACCTCGTGCCGCGATTTAATCACCCCTAGATTGAACAAATTTCAATCCGCAAAGATCAACACGCCCTAGTATTTATATATAAACCAGCCTAGGTTTTTGTGCTTAGGCTGACTTACAAATGACATAACAAAGCCATAAAAACCCCACATTTTTTTAACACCCCTGTAAATAAACTTCATTTTTGTTGTCATAATTCGAAATCATACTGTGCCCGCTTTCATAATTACTTTAGATAATTAAAACCAAACGGGATCACAATGTACGCTTTAACTAATAAATCGATTTTGAGCATGGCAATTGCTATGGCTGTATCAACGTCAGCTTATGCAAATGACAACGAAATAGAAGAAATAACCGTTACTGCAAAACCAACCAGTTACGCAAATAATGTGATTGAGCCTGCAATGCTTGATCAACAAACAACGGTTTCGAGTGTGTTATCGGTTATCGATAACTTACCTGGCATTAGCATAAACGAAGGCGATGCATTTGGTGGCGATGATTGGTCTACCACAATCACTATGCGTGGTTTTAGTATTGACTCAAACCAACAGCAATTAGGGATGACCGTAGATGGTATTCCTAACGGTGGCTCAAACTATGGTGGTGGCGCTAAAGCAAACCGTTACCTAGACACTGAAAATTTAGCCACTGTAGAAGTAGGCCAAGGCACCTCAGATATTAAATCGGCATCGCTTGAGGCACTAGGCGGTACATTTAACTTTGTAAGTAAAGCGCCAAGTCTTGATAGCAGCACCACTTTTGCTTACACCTCGGGTAGCCACGATGCGACCCGCTTTTACGTTAAGCACGAAACGGGTACTTTATTTGATAATACACAAGCGTATGTAAGTTACTCGCAAACTGATACTAGCCGCTGGATTGGCTCGGGTAGCAACGGCGGAAAAGATAATCAACACGCAGAGCTTAAATTTGTAACAACGCTTGCTGATTTAACAATTACAGGGCGTTTATCTTACGATGATGTAAGCGAGACTAACTACAACAGTGTAAGTCTTGCGCAATTTGAACAAACGCCAGAGTGGGATCAGTTAACGTGGAACTGGACAGGCGTTCCACATTACGACCAAATGTTTGCTGAGGGCTGGGGTACACTGCGTGAAAATACACTAGCGTATTTAAAGTTTGAGTATGCGCTTTCGCCAACATCGCTTATTACAGTGAGCCCTTATTATCATAAAAACTCGGGCCGTGGCGATTGGATCCCACCGTATTTAACAACTCCAGTAGATGAAAACGGCAACCCAACCACAGAGGGCGGCACTAACGCAGGCTCTTACGGTTTTGTAGATAGCGCAGGTAACGCACTTGCACCAAACGAAGGGTGTACGGCAAGTTTAAGCTGGCCGTGGGAGTCGGGTCCTGGTTTAAACCCAGCATGTTACGATGATACGGCAATACCTGTAATGTCGTATCGTCATACGCATTACAAAAAAGACCGCTTAGGGGTTACTGCCAACTACCAAGCTACGTTTGGCATGCACGATATAGAAGCCGGTTTTTGGTATGAGCAAAGCGACCGTGACGAGTCTCGCGATTGGCACAAAGTAATTAATGCCAGCATTTACCATCACTTTGATAGCACGCCATACTGGACCCAGTATAAAAACACCTTTGAGACCGACACCCTTAAATGGTACGCGCAGGATTCAATGGCCCTTGGCGATTTCACGCTTAACGTAGGTGTTAAAAAGTACCTTGTTGATATTGAAAAGTACGACCATTATCAAAATGCCACAACCGCTAAAGTTAATAGTGACTCTGATGTGTTATTTAGTGGTGGTATTTTGTATCAGCTAAATAACTCAACCGAGCTATTTACCAGCTACAGCGAAAACTTTGCTGCTATTAAAGACGGGGTGCTTGAGCGCGACAGCTCTGATTTATCAGCCATTGAAGCTGAAACCGCTGAAAACATCGATTTAGGTGTACGTTATCAAAATAACGCGCTAAACCTGACCGCAACAGCGTATTCAATTGAATTTGATAACCGTATTACGTTTATTGCCCCAGGTAGTGACACCGGCGGTATTGATTACACCATAGGTACAAATGGCACTTACTTAAACGTAGGGGGTATTGAATCGCAAGGTTTAGAGCTGTCGGCAAGTTACATGCTAAGCCCACAATGGAGTGTATATAGCTCGTACACGAATAATGATTCAGAGTACAAAGGCGATGCACCCGGGTTTGAAGCCGGTGAAAAAGTAATAGACTCAGTAGATGACTTATTTGTGCTATCGACCGATTACTTTAGCGGTGATTTCCGCTTTGGTTTATCGGCTAAATACACCGGTGAGCGTGGCGAAGTTGATGGCTATACCGTGGTTGATTTAAACGCAGGTTACGCAACCGATATAAACGCAGGACCATTTAAAGCTATTGATGTTGCCTTTGTTGTTTATAACGTTACCGATAAAAGCTATTTAGCGGGTGGTACGGGCAATGGCAGCACTTACTTTATTGGTGCACCACGTACAGCAGCACTGACGTTATCGGCTACGTTTTAATAGCCATAATGTACAGTAAATAATTAAAAGCCCATCTTTGATGGGCTTTTTGTTAAAGGTACACAGTAATTAGGTACACAGTAATTAGGTACACAGTAGTTATGAACTCAATTATAAAAGCCACGGTATTTAGCATCATTGTATTAATCAGCAATACCGCGAGCGCAGCGCAAAATGTAGTGCTAGTGACCCTTGATGGTGTGCGCTGGCAAGAGGTGTTTAGCGGCGCAGATAAAAACCTCATTAATAATGCCGATTTTGTTAAAAACCCAACGCAATTAAATAAGCAATTTTGGGCGCCTACCGCCAATAAGCGCCAGCAATTACTCATGCCATTTTTAACTCAGCATGTGGCTAAAAAGGGCGTAATTGTAGGTGATAGAGCAAAGGGCTCTAATATGTCGGTGAGCAACCCTTGGTATTTTTCATACCCTGGGTATAACGAAATTCTCACCGGCGAAGTAGATGAAAAAATTAATAGCAACAATAAAGTATTAAACGCGAATAAAACCATTTTAGAGCGCCTAGATGAGCGTGCAGACTTTAAAGGTAAAACCGCTTTGTTTGGGAGCTGGGATGTATTTCCTTACATTGTGAATACTCAGCGTAGTAACGTGTATGTGAATGCGGGTTTTATGCCCATAGAAAACGATTTATTTGCCGATGCTAAGCTTTTAAACGCGTTGCAAAATGAAATTCCAAGCCCATGGGAAAACGTACGCTTAGACAGTTTTACTTACCGATTTGCTAAAGCGTATATGCTGGCAAAAACGCCGCGCTTATTAGTTATTAGCTTAGGTGAAACCGATGACTTTGCTCACGATGGCCATTACGACCAGTATTTAAAATCTGCAAGGCAAAGCGATGCGTTTATAAAAGACTTATGGAACACAATTCAAACTACACCGGGCTATAAAAACAATACAACGCTTATTGTTACCACCGACCACGGCCGCGGGGGCAGTGCAAGTGACTGGCAACATCATAGCTCTAAACGTGCGTTGGCTGAGCTGCATTTAGCGGGTAATAAATTTCCTGAGGGCATTGTCGGCTCTGAGCATATTTGGCTTGCTGCCATTGGCCCTGCAATAAAAGGGCACGGCTTAATTAAAACACAAAATGAGCTTAAACAAGCGCAGGTTGCAGCCACTGTTTTAAGCGCATTGGGTATAAACCCTAAACACCTAAATTCAAACATGGCATCGCCAATAAGTGAGATTTTAAAATGAAGCAGTTAGTAAAACCTATTACACACGCCGTATTAGCATTAGGGTTAGCGTTTAGCGCAAATACTATGGCAGCCCCTTCAAAAATTTTATTTGGCTCGTGTGGGCATCAAGATAAAGACATCCCAATATTTGACACCATTAATAAAGAGCAGGGCGATTTATTTATATTTTTAGGTGACAATATTTACGGCGACACCAACGATATGACGGTACTTGCTAATAAATACCAAAAATTAGGTGCAAAACCAGGCTTTAAAACACTAAAAGCGAATACGCCAATCATTGCGATGTGGGACGATCACGACTTTGGTCAAAACGATATTGGTAAAGACTACCCACATAAAGAGCAGTCTCGCCAAATTATGCTCGACTTTTGGGGCGAGCCTAAAAGCTCACCCAGGCGCACCCGCACGGATGGCATTTACACGTCGTATATGTATGGTGAGGATGAGCAAACCGTACACGTAATAATGCCCGATTTACGCTGGAACCGTGATGCACTTAACCACGTAAGCGAACTTGAATATTACACTAAGCGTAAGCTTAATAACCAAGGCCCGTATAGCCCAACAGAGGTGAAAGGCGCGTCTATGCTAGGTGAGGCGCAGTGGCAATGGCTTGAGCAAGAGCTTAAAAAGCCTGCGGCTATAAAGCTAATTGCCTCAAGCTTGCAGTTATTACCCGATTTTACAGGGTGGGAGTCGTGGGCTAATTTCCCAGAGGATCGTAACCGTTTATTTGCGTTAATTAAAAAACATCAAGTGAATGGGGTTATTATCATCAGTGGCGATACGCACTGGGGCGAAATATCAAAGTATCAACAAAACCTTGATTACCCTTTAATAGAAATGACCAGCTCAGGCCTCACTGAAAAGTGGAAAGACGTAAGCCCAAATAAACATCGTGTAGGTGATTACACCCACAATGTGAATTACGGCGATTTAAGCATAGATTGGCAACAAGCAGATCCGGCCATCTCACTTAAGCTAAAAGGGATAGATGGTAAAGTGATTATGCAAAGCGCATTTAGCTTATCAAGCATTAGCCCTTATAAATAAAATGACCTGAGCAATAAAACGCACAGTGATTAAAATTAACGCTGTGCGTTTAAACTCCCTGCTAACCCGCTGATTTATTAGTGCCAATTTGCTGATTGCGCTACCCCTATAAATGAAAATATCTTAAACTGGTTTTACTTCAAGTAAGGACTCCAGTTGTATGCTCAATATTATTCAATCAAACCGTATGGAAGCGCTGCAGGCTCAGTTTAATCAGCTATTAAAAGTAAACCCGTTGCAAAGCCCATTCGATAAAGAAGTGGTATTAGTGCAGTCGCCGGGTATGTCGCAGTGGCTTAAAATTGGTTTAAGCGAAAACTTAGGGTTAGCCGCGCAGGTTGATTTTCCGCTGCCATCGAGCTTTATATGGCAGTTATATCAGCAGTTACTGCCCAATGTACCTAAAGAGTCGGCATTTAATAAGCCTAACCTTGTTTGGAAATTATTTGCAATACTGCCCAGCTGTATTGATGAACCGCTTTATTTGCCCTTAAAAACCTATTTAGAGGGCGACCTAGACGGGCAAAAAACCTTTGCCCTGTGTGAAAAAATTGCCGATGTGTACGACCAATATTTAATGTACCGCCCGCATTGGATTGCCACTTGGGATAGCGGCAAAGACGAACTTGACGATGTTGATGTAAGCATTGCTCCGTGGCAAAGCGATTTATGGCGAAAGCTGGTGGCGCACAGTAAAGCGCTTGGACAAAGCCAATTTCATCGTGCCAATATGCAAGGGCAGCTACTCGCCGCCCTTGAGAATATGGATAATAGCTTACTACCTAAGCGCATTAGTTTATTTGGTATATCAGCGATTGCGAGCTCGCAGCTTGAGGTGTTTGAAGCCCTGAGCAAAAAAACAGAGGTGTTTTTATTCTTTTTTAATCCTAGCGAGCATTATTGGGGCGATGTGGTTGATGAAAAAACAGCAGCCAAAATAAATGCCAAATACGCCAAAATGCCGCTTTTAGAAGCGCAGCAAAAAAAACAAACTAACCCTGATGAAGAATACTACTTTATAGGTAATCCGCTTTTATCGTCATGGGGAAAACTAGGGCGCGACTACTTTGAGCAACTCGTACAACTTGATGCGCGTTGGATTGATGGCTTTATAGATGCGTTTGACGATAGCCTACTGGGTCAAATTCAAAGCGAGATTTACCAACTGGCATTTAAAGGTGAGTCGCTTACCGATAATAAGCAATGGTTTATAAATGATGAGGGCGAATTGCCCATTAGCGACACCGACACCAGCATTACTTTAAGCGATTGCCACACACCGCTTAGAGAGGTTGAGCGCCTGCACGACTATTTACTTACTTTGTTTAATCAAAACCCGTCGCTCACTCCTAAAGACATTATTGTAATGATGCCTGATGTAGGTACGTACAGCCCGTATATTGAAGCGGTATTTGGCGGCGCGCAAAACACCAGTCGCTTTATTCCTTATGCATTGGCCGATTTAGCTATAGAGCAAGAAAAACCGGTGCTGAGCTCGTTTGCCAGCTTAGCCAATTTGCCGTTTTCGCGTTTTGGTGTTTCGGATATTCTTGATTTACTGCAAGTAACACAAATTGCCGAAAAATTTGCGCTAGAGGCGCACGAGTACGAACAAATTCAATATTGGCTTGAGCGTGTAGGGGTTAAATGGGGTATAAATGCTGAGCACAAAAGTAGCTTTGATTTACCCGCAATAGATTTAAATACCTGGCAGCATGGTTTAAACCGTTTACTGCTAGGCATAGCCCAGCGCGATGAACAATGCCCGTTTAACGGCATTTATAGTGCCGATGAAGTAGAGGGCATGGCGCTTGATACCCTTAATAAACTGGTGCATTTTATTGATGTACTGCAGCGCTTTAAAGATGAGCTAACCCCTGATGATACTCTTAGTAATAAAGCGGATATTTTATCTGAGCTAATAAATGCTATTTATTACAATGAGGGCGAAGACAGCTGGGATTTACTGGTACTGCAAAATGTTTTAGAGGAGCTTAAAAAGCACCACGATAATGGCGATTACGATAAACATGTATCGCAACGAATTGTAAGCTACCTGATAAAACAAGGCATTCAAGAAAAAGGCGTAGGGCAGCGCTTTTTAGTGGGGCAAGTTAACTTTTGTACACTAATGCCTATGCGCGCCGTGCCGTTTAAAGTGGTGTGTATGCTTGGTTTAAACGATGCCGATTACCCACGTACGGTGCAGCCAATAGGGTTTGACTTAGTGCCGTATTCTAAAAAACAAAAAGGTGACCGTTCACGTAAATTAGATGACCGCTACTTATTTTTAGAAGCCCTCCTGAGTGCCCGCGAAAATTTATACATAAGTTACATTGGCCGCTCGTGTTTTGACAATCAACCACGTATGCCCTCGACCTTAGTAAGCGAGCTTTTAGAGTACATAGGCCGCAGCTTTACGTTAGCAAATGACAGCGAAAAAACGCTGCCTGAGTGTTTAATTAATCAACAGCACTTACAGCCTTTTAATCGTGCGTATTACACAGCAGACAGTGAAGCTGAGGCTAAGCTGAGTAATCACAGTTTTAATCCTATTTGGCTGCCAAGCGAGCGTATAGACGCGCAGCCGCTAACAGCCATTGATGTAACAGCGCCCGCGCAATTAGAGCTTGATGTATTTATTCGCAGTGTGTGCAACGCACAAGAGAGCTTTTACCAGCAAACATTAGGTTTACGCCTACCTGAATTTAACGAAGTAGCAAAAGATGAAGAGCCTTTTAGCCTAGATGCGCTGCGCCGCTACTTTTATTTAGACGAAATACTGCAAGCCAACATTAATGAGCAACCTTTAAGTACAGAGCAAATATTGCAACGGGGGGAGCTGCCACAAGCCAATGTGGGCAATTTAGTGTATGAGAGCATGGCGCACCGAGTAGATGCACTAGCCGGGCAAGTAAAAGAGCATATTAAAAGCGGCAAAACCGACCCGCTTGAGGTGTCTTTGCGCATAGAAAACACCACCATTGAGGGCTGGCTTAATCATATTTACCTTCAAAAACAAGTGTTTTATCGAAGTGCCAGTATAAAGGCCAAAGATTTAATTAAGGGCTTTATATATCATCTTGTTGCACAAAGTATGGAGCAAAATGTTGAAACCCTTTTACTGGGGCTCGATAAGCAAATTAGCTTTGCACCACTGAGTAAAAATGAGGCCGATGCCTTACTCAGTGATTGGTTTTCGTTATACCAAGCCTTGCGCAAAGAGCCTGTGGCATTTTATCCGGTAAGTGGCTATGAATACGTTAAAAGTGGTGGCGATATTGGCAAAGCCATTAGCAAGTTTAACCCACAATACATAGGGCGCGGCGAGGGCGAAAACCCGTATATTCGTTTAACGGTGCAATCGCTCAATGACTGCCAAGAAGAATTTATTAAGTGGAGCGAAAAATTACTCTCCCCATTACATGCACATGCAAAGGAGAGTGACCATGCAAGCGCTTAACCCGCTAACAATGCCGTTAAAAGGGCAAAGTTTAATAGAAGCCAGTGCGGGTACAGGTAAAACCTACACCATTACCGGGCTTTATTTACGTTATTTATTAGGCTTGCAAATACCAGGGGAGATAAACACCCCGTTAAGCGTTGAGCAAATATTGGTGGTGACATTTACCGATGCTGCAACGCAAGAAATTAAAGACCGCGTACGTAGCCGTATTATTGCTGCGCGCGATGCATTACTTGGCCAAAACCCAAATGATGAATTAATAGAAGGTGTAATAGCCGCAGTAGATGATAAACATCGCGCCTTTGATTTACTCGATGCCGCCGCTAAATCTATGGACGAAGCCGCTATATTTACCATTCATGGTTTTTGCCAACGCATGTTAAAGCAGCATGCGTTTGAATCGGGCGTTGCTTTTAATCTTGAATTTATTTTAGATGAGCGCGACATACTGCTCGACACAATTAAGGATTTTTGGCGCGCCTTTGTATACCCACTTAATAAAGAACGCACTGATGCTATTTTAGAGGTGTTTGCAGCCCCTGAATCGCTATTTAGCCAAGTTAGTAGTGTGCTAAATAAAGCCAATGCGAACATAGTGCCGCAAATAAACTTAGATGACGTATTTAAAGCTCGCGATGAGTACATTGCTAAAGTACCCGCTTTTAAAAAAGCAGTGCTGGAGCAAGAGTTTATAGCTGCAATAAAGGGCTCGGGTTTAAGTGGCTCTAAAACACCTGGGCGAAAAGGCAGTTTAACGGCCCTTGAAGGATTTTGTTTAGGTGATGAGTTATTTTTTGAATTTGGCACCAATAAATACTCGTTTGAGGTGTGGAGCAGCGAAAACTTAAGTGATGCCAGTAATTATAAAAAAAATCAGCCATTATTTAGCCACCCTCTGCTTAGCCTGTTTGATGAGCTCAGTGCACTTAATACTAAAATTAATCAGGGCCTTAAAATTGCCGTTGTACAAACCGCAGCTCGGTGGGTTAAACAGGCAATTGTAAAACGCAAGCAAGAGCAAAGTGTGATCACCCCTGATGATTTACTGACTAATTTACACAGTGCTTTAAATGCCGAGCAGGGCGAGGCTTTATCGCAAAAAATAGCGCAGCTATTTCCTGTTGCCATGATTGATGAGTTTCAAGATACCGATCCGATTCAGTACGGAATTTTTAGCAAAATATATGGCCAAGAAAAAACGACGCTTGCCATGATAGGCGATCCAAAACAGGCTATTTATGGCTTTAGGGGCGCAGATATTTTTACCTATATTGGCGCAAAAGAGTCGGTAGAGCCTGAGCAGCAATTTACTTTAGGTACTAATTTTCGCTCAAGCACCGATATAGTAAGCAGTGTAAACAGTTTGTTTTCTAAACATGCCAATAGCTTTATTTATAACGATGCCATACCGTTTAACGCAGTAGCAGCAAAAGGCAAAAAAGCCGATGAAACATTTACAATAGATGGCAAACCTGCCACCGCGTTTGAATTTAATGTATTTGTAGATGAAGCTGCAGATGAAAAAAACAAACCCACCAGCAAAGGCGTTGGGCAAGGGCATTTGGCCAGCTATTTTGCCAATAAAATAGTGACATTGCTTGAGCAAGCCGAGCAAGGGCGAGCGTGCATTGGTAAGCATAAGGTGACCGCTGCCGATATTTGTATATTGGTGCGCGACCGTGTAGAAGCGCAAATAATGAAAAAAGCACTGAGCAATGCCAATATTGCTAGCGTGTATTTATCGCGCGACAGTGTTTTTAGCCAAGAGCTTAGCCACCATTTACTTAACTTTTTAACGGCATTGCATGGCCAATACAACGAGTCGTTACTGCGCGGCGTATTAGCCGGGCCATTATTTTGTTTAAGCTACAACGAAATTTACGCCCTTGCTGATGATGAAAATAAATGGCAAGAGCACTTAAACTTTTTTGCTCAACTTAGCCATATTTGGAACAAGCAAGGCGCAATGGCGATGCTTGAGCGTTTGTTAAGTCATAATCAGCTGAGCGCTAAGTGGCAAGGGCTTGGCTATAACGTTGAGCGCTGGTTAACCGACTTTAGACACTTAGGTGAAATACTGCAGCAAAAGCAAATAGAGCTAGAAGGCACTTTGCGCTTGCTGCGTTGGTTTGCACAAAAGGTTAGCCAGCAAGATGGCGAAACCGTGCAAGTACGCCTAGAGAGTGACGCCAACTTAGTTAAAATTGTGACTATGCATGCCTCAAAAGGGCTCGAGTATCCGCTGGTATTTATGCCTTTTGCCAGTGGCTATCGCGAAACTAAAGAAGCGCTTTATCACCAAAACGGCCAGCTAGTTTACGATTTAAGTAAAAACGAAGACGCCTTAGCACAAGCCGAGCAAGAACGCTTAGCTGAAGACTTACGCTTACTTTATGTTGCCCTTACCCGCGCGGTACATTTTTGTGCGCTTGGGGTGTATAACATAGGGCAAGGGCAAAGTAGCCGCTTGGCTATACAAAGTAGTGCATTAGGGCATGTGTTATTTGCAGGGCTTGAGATTACAAGTAGCCAAACGTGGCGTACCCACTTAAGTGAATTTTGCGACGCTCACACCGAAATGCACTATCAGCAATTTGCGGCTGAGCAATTGGCCGAACAAGGCCAATTAACACTTAATAGCGCAGTGCAGCAAAGCCAAGCGTTAAGAGTTAATACGGTTACGGCCAACATAGAGCGAGATTGGCGAGCAACCAGCTTTAGCGCGCTGAGCTTTAAAAAGCACACCGATCATATTGAGCCTGGGCGCAGCGATGAAGATCATGAAAAAGATGAATTTGCTAACAGCCAAGATGAAATACCATCGCCTTACAGTTTTCCCAAGGGGGCGAAGCCCGGAAGCTGTTTGCATGAGATTTTTGAGCAAATAGACTTTACCAGTGCGCAAGTACACCCTACAAATCCAGAGCAAAATTTAGCAGAGGTAGTAAAACATGCGCTGGATAAATACCATATTAGCGAAAGCTGGCAACACGTGACCGAGCAATGGGTGCTTGATTCGTTAATCTGCCCCTTAAACAATGAGGGGTTAAGCTTAAGTCAATTAGCCCCGACAGACTGCCTAGTCGAAATGGAATTTAATTTACCTTTAGATAGTTTAAGCGCGCCTAAATTAAACGAAATACTGGTTAAGCATTTTGGTTTTACCCAAAGCAAACTCGAGTTTTCTCATGTAAAAGGCCTGTTAAAGGGATTTATAGATTTAATTTTTTGCTATCAAGGGAAGTATTATATTTTAGATTATAAGTCTAATTACTTAGGTAATACGCCCGCTGACTATGAAAGCGACCTGCTAGAGCAAGCCATGAATAGCCATCAGTATCATTTACAGTATTTAATTTATAGCGTTGCGCTGCACCGATTACTCAAACAACGCATTAGTGATTATGCAATAGAAACCCATTTAGGCGGGGTTTACTATACTTTTTTACGCGGCATGCCGGCGGGCAAAGGGGTGTATTTTAATAAGCTTAGTGCAGAGCAAATCACACTATTAGATGGCTTATTTAGCCAAGGAGCCATGTTATGAGTGACTACCCTATGCAGCAAAGCCTGTTTGATGAGCCGCCAGCACCTGCCCAACCGTTAAATACGGTGGAGCTGCTTGACTACTTATTAGATGAAAAACGCATAAGAATGGTAGATGTAAAGCTTGCCTTAATGCTGTGCGACAACCAGCAAAACGACGTGTTTTATATAGTGTTATTGCTGTGTTTAGCACAGCAAAGCCAACATAGCTGTTTAACATTAAAAGAAGTCGACTGGCAAAACCCGTTTAATTTACGCCAAAGCGACTTTACTAAAACCGAGGGCAATGTACCAAATATTACATCGCCTTTTAATGAAGCCTTTAACTACCTCGATGCGCTTAGCTGTTTAAGTGCCCATAACAGTGTAGGCGAGGCCAAACCCTTACAGTTATTTAACGAACGGCTTTATTTTGCGCGCCTAGCTGATTATGAGCACACCTTAGCTACACGTTTACTTGCGATGAGTGAGCGCCATTTAAATATAAATACCCAGTTACTCAGCCAATTATTAAATGACTACTTTGTTGATAATTCAGCACTTGCGATTGATTGGCAAAAAGTAGCTTGTGCTATTGCCGCAACAAAAGGCTTTAGCGTTATTACGGGCGGGCCAGGGACAGGTAAAACCACCACCGTGACTAAGCTATTAGCTATTTTACAGTCGCTTTATAAAAGCGCACCTTTAAGCATTAAACTGGTGGCGCCTACAGGTAAAGCGGCAGCCCGTTTAAGTGAATCAATTTTAGGTGCAAAAGAGCAACTTAAAAATATTCCTGAGGATATAAAGGCCTTAATTCCCGATAGCGCACAAACTATTCACCGGCTTTTAGGGGTTAAACCCTTTACTAATAAATTTAAGCATAACAGCACCAACCCGCTGCATTTAGATGTACTTATTATTGATGAAGCCAGCATGGTTGATTTATCACTCATGGCTAAATTAATAGAAGCACTGCCTGCGCATGCGCGTTTAATATTGCTTGGCGATAAAGACCAACTTGCCTCGGTAGATACCGGCAGTGTAATGAGTGATTTATGCCAAGGCTTAGCATTGGGTGAAACGCCTAATTACTCGCAAGCACGATGTGATGAGCTCAATGCTTTATGCTTTAAAGGAGAGGCTAAATTAGCGGCACCTGGGCATAGTGAATTTAAACTAGCCGATTGCATTGCGTTTTTACAACACAGCTACCGGTTTGATGCACAAAGTGGCATTGGCCAGCTTGCGCTGGCGGTTAATACTAACCATAACGGTATTTTAAAATACGTAGAGCAACAAAGCACACAAGGGCAATTTAACGATGTTATTTTAGATTATGACTTTGTTGCAAAACCCATAGAAAAATTAATAAACAGTGCTGCTAAGCATTACGCTCATTATTTAAATTTAATTGCACAAGGGGCTAGTGTTGCAGATGTTCACGCGGCGTTTTCTCAATATCAACTATTAGCGGCCGTTCGTGAGGGTGATTACGGCGTAAATAGCTTAAACAGTCGCATTGAGCGCGCACTTGTGCAGCAAGGGTTAATATCGGTAAGCCCAAACCAGCGCCATTACAGTGGTATGCCCATTATGGTGAGCCAAAACGATTATCAACTTAAGTTGTTTAATGGTGATATTGGTATTTTAATGCCCGATGAAAGCGGGCAGTTAAAAGCGTTATTTATTGATGAGCAAAACACGGTTCGGGCGTTTTCACCCGCGCGCCTGCCTGCTCACGATAAAGTGTATGTAATGACCATACATAAATCGCAGGGCTCGGAGTTTAGTTATACTGCTATGGTTTTACCGCCGCTTAAACACGCCAGTATGGGCGTAAATAGGCAGCTGGTGTACACAGGAATAACACGTGCTAAAAACACCTTTGAGCTGGTGGCCGATAAAAAAGTACTGCAATTGGCCATGAGCAAAAGCGTATCAAGAGCCTCAGGGTTGTATGAAAGACTAAAGTAGTTAACTTACTTTACTGATGATTATTTATTCTAATTACCTTTTATAATGTGGGTTAATGCTTTAAAAAATGTAGTAGTAAATTTAATGTTTCTCGGAATCAGAAAAATAGCGACTTCTATACTTTAATCTTCATAACAGTTTGATGGGCTTAAAATCATTCAAAAATACTGTAGTAATGATTGGTTTGGTTATAAGCGCAGCTACTAACGAATTATAATTAACTTAGAAAAAAGGGGTTACGATAAATTATAACTTTGGTGATTTTTAAAAGCGAAATATGAGTTGCATCTAATAAGCTGTATAGGGAAACATCTACGGCAATATGTATAACTAACCCGCAGCACTCATTGGAGGCATCTCTAGCTGTGTAAAACTCTTATTTAGAATAAATTTTTGTCTGACTATTAACGCAATCACCCTAGCCCAGCATAGCTTACTTAATTAGCAAATTAGTATAAGTTTATACTGAACTTACTCTTTTTATAAAGCCGGTTTATTTATAAAATTTTTAAGAAAAGTTAGTTTTATACTGCTGTAAGTTTAAAGCAGAGAGAAAATTATTTTATTAATGGTTCTCAAGGTTGTTTATTGTTATGTTTATATATAATAAATAATAAGAAAAGACTCTATTGAAAGTTAATATTCATTAGGGTATATTTTTCGCTCATTTAATTTATATGGAAATTTATTCAGTTATGCTAAAAAAAATTATTATCAGTGTTTTACCCGTACTTGCTCTAGCTGGTTGTGGGTCAACACCGCCGATTCAAGCACAAGAAAAAACTATTGCATATCAAGGACAAACTTATGTGTTTGGTGGTCAGTATGATGAGAATCGCAACGAATTACAACTTACTGTAAATGGAGATCCTTTATTGAAAGGGCGCTTTCCCCCATATACTCCTACACTAAACTTAGCAAGTGACTATCAAGATGTACATATTTCTAGTTATTGTTACTTTGGCTCAGTTTTGAGTAGCAAAGGAGGGGTTTTTGGTGCAGTGGCTGGTGCAATTCAGTCATCAAACTCAAAGTCTGGCGATAAGTGTGATATTAAAATCGGTGGTGAAACAATAGAAAGCCTATATTTTTAGTTCAGCTTAAGAATTATCATCTTAGATCAAGTGTTCTGCTTGATCTCTCAACTTAGCATTTCCACTTCGATATTTCCTTCAAAATACAATTTAGATAGCTTTTATTAATATAAGCTTCTCTTAAAAGAGTAGATTTATTCGTGACTTAGATTACTAGTAAATATTAGTCATTTTAAAAAAGAAAAAATATTTAAGTATACATTAATTCATTCACCAAAGTGTTAAAAATAGATGGTAATTCTATTATTATAGAATCGTTACAGTCCTAAATATTGCAATTATTTAAATTTAAGTAATTGAATATACAGTCAATATAGATTTAACAGAATTTAAATGATAATAAATTGTTGCATTTTTGAGCGTTGTTCCTAATACTGGTCAATGCATGTGCGCCTGCACATGTGTAAATGAATACCTTAAGTACATAGGCATAAAAATAAAACACTGAACACATTAAGGATTTATATGAACAACTCTAAACGAACACACACACTTAAATATCTACTTTTTGCCAGCGCTGCGTTTTTAATGAGCTTTTCTGCACTGAGTAAAGATCACAAAATTATACTGATCCACGGCTTGCAGATATCGCAAATAACCAATAAGTCGGGCAGCGATGTAATACACGACGGTGAAACCTATTGGCAAACCTATTGGAATAACCGTGCTGATGAACGTATTGATTGGCCTGCCTATGAGCGCATTGAAGGTAAAATTGCGACCGATTGGGTATGGCCTAAATTAAAGCAAATATCGCGTTCTAACTTATGTGCTGATGGCTGTGTGTTAGTGACGCATTCAACAGGCGATTTAGTTGCTCGCCATATTATTGATAACCAAGCTAATTGGCTTGAAAATGCAGGCCTTACACCACTTAATATTGTAGCGACCTTTGATTTAGCGGGAGCAGGGGGCGGCAGCGAGCTTGCCGATATTGCTGTAAGTGCTTTAACTGGCGCAGCATGGAACTTTGCAGTGGATGCTGCACTCAAATGGTGGTTAGGCAGCGATGTGACAGAAGCGGTGGGCGTATTACACGATTTAAAAGTAAATAACGCACGCAAAATTTCGCCGTTTCCATATGCGCGTACGCCGCGTTTACGTTTTGTAGCCGATGGTAATGAGTACCTAGGTTTAACGGGCGGGTTTTTAAAAGGTAATGATGATTCGGTGGTGGCATCGCATTCATCGTGTGGAGCAAGCGCGGCTAAATCGTTTGGTAGTTGTAGTAGCAGTATTGATACTAATGGCCAGTTAAAATCACAAGGCGATGCCGTTAATAGCTTTATGCCTCACCATTATCCAATGATGATGAGCGACAGTTACAGCCACAACGAGATCCATAATGCGCAGCGCAAAGGGAATGTCACAATTGCCATGAACAATATAAATGTAGATGGTCAAAATGTTGGCTTTAACACATTTGATAAAACAACGGGTACTTGGTTTTGGAAAAAGCACTACCGCTACATTAAGGATTCAAACACGCAAAGCGCCTCGGCACTTATTTATAACGTGATCCCTTAATAAGTACCTAAATTTATAAACGCGTTAGGTATTAAACGCTAGAGCGTGTAGTTATTTGCTGCACGCTTTTAAAGGATTGATGCAACATGAAAAAGTTTTACATTGGTGCCGCTGTAGTCAGTATTGCGATGTTTTTACTGTGGTTTACAAATAAAAATGAAGTTAAAACGCTTGAGCCTCCCGCTGCGCTGGCAATAAAAAACAAGACAGATCCAGCAAGCCCAGATAAAAACACCGTAATAACCATTGATGTGCCAAAACAAAAACAGGCAAAAAGCCCACCCAAAATACATTATGATCAGCACTTGGCCAGTGCTGCTGAGCATGTGGCAATGCAATACCAAAGCGCACTCAAATACCCACCTTATTCACAGCCCTTAAGCGCACTTGATGAAGACCGTTTAAAGCCCAATCAGTTTTACCCAGTTACAAGCCCCATTGACGATGCGGGTAATGCCCTCGTTGTTAGTTTAGATAAATATCGGTTTGTATACCCGCAAGAAATAACCATTAATATTGCTGCGCAAAACTTAGCAGAGGTAAATGTAGCGCTAAGCAATACCGATACCAAAGCGTCAATCAGTTCAAAAACCACCACAGCTCAGCAGGGTGAAGCCACGGTGCGCTTTAAAGCCAGTGAAGACTACCCGCGAAATTTACAGCTATTTGTAGAGGCAAATGTTGCAGGTAAAAAGGTACCTGCAGTTGCGCAAATACAGTATATGCCACCCAGTGCGACGCTTATTGATTTTGATAATGCCTATGCACAAAACGAAAACATGATAGCCACAGCCCATTTAAAGGTGCTTAAAAGCGGCTTATATAGAATTAGAGCTAATTTATACAGTGATACGACCCCACTTGCACATTTGGTGACTAAAAAGAAACTTTCACAAGGCAGTCAAACGGTGGATTTAAAGGCGCATTGGTCGGTATTACCACAAGGGGTGGTTAACATGCGTTTAAGTGACTTTGTGATAGAGCGCATGTCGCCAAGCCCAGGTGAGCGTAATAGTTTTGGTAGTAGTGACATTACTGAGTTTGAAATTACAGATTTTGCCTACGATAGTTTGCAACAGTTGCCTTATCAAGCAAACGAGCAAGAACGAATGAGTTTAGAGTTTTTAAAAGGGTTAGCTGATAAAGGCGCTTAGCGGGATTAATGAGTATAAAAAAAGGGGCGCGTAGCCCCTTAACTGTATTTTTAAAACCGTTAGCTTAGCTTAGGTTAATAGTAACCACATCAGCTTGTTGCTGTTGGTTTTCATCTTCATCGCTTACAGGCGCGTTAGGTATATCTGGTTTATCGAGTGCTATATCGCCGCCATCAATAACGTCGCCGGTTTTTAGGTTTTCAAAGTCAAATAGTTCTGTATCGGCTAAATGCGAAGGCACCACATTTTGCATTGCAGTAAAAATACTCTCAATACGCCCAGGGTGGTCTTTATTCCACTGCGCTAGCATGTTTTTAGTGTGTTTACGTTGCAGGTTTTCTTGTGAGCCACATAAGTTACACGGAATAATAGGGTAGCCTTGGCTAAATGCGTATTTACTTATATCGGCTTCTTTACAATAAGCGAGCGGACGAATAACCATATGCTCGCCGTTATCGCTCATTAATTTAGCCGGCATGCTTTTAAGCTTACCGCCGTAAAACATGTTTAAAAAGAGTGTTTCGATCATGTCGTCGCGGTGATGGCCAAGGGCAATTTTAGTTGCGCCCATTTCTTTGGCTGTACGGTACAAAATACCACGACGTAGGCGTGAGCAAAGCGAACACGTGGTTTTGCCCTCAGGAATTATATCGGTAACAATGCTGTAGGTGTCTTCTTCTACAATTTTGTATTCAATATCTTGTTTATCAAGGTACTCAGGTAAAACGTGTTCAGGAAACCCAGGTTGTTTTTGATCGAGATTAACAACAAATAAATCAAATTTAATAGGCGCCACACGCTTTAAATGTTTAAGCATATCAAGCATGGTGTAACTGTCTTTACCACCCGATAGGCATACCATTATACGGTCGCCTTCTTCTATCATGTTAAAGTCCATGACGGCTTGGCCAGTAAGACGGCGTAAACGCTTTTGTAGCTTATTTAAGTTGTATTGAGCTTTGGCTTGAGCTGAGTGAGACACTACGCCCCCTTATAAAACAATGCGGCAAATTATTTGCTGAAAATAAAGGGGCGTATTATATACCCAAGTACTATGGGTATTAAAGCGCTAGTTAAGGCTTTGTTTAACTTTTGGCAAGCGGGCTTACATAGCCATCAGGTTTTAATGCCAAGACATCGCAATCTAGGCTATCAATTACGTGCTCGGCAGTGTTGCCAACCAATGCGGCACTTAGCCCCGTACGCCCTACGGTGCCAATCACCACCAGTTCGCTATTTAAGCGGTTTGCTACATCGGGGATCACATCCTCCGGTAGGCCTTCTTCTATAAAGCATTGCTCATTAGTTAAACTAAAGGTTTTAGCAAGCTCGTTGGTAGATTCTATGTGGTGCTTTTTTACAGATTCGTTATAAAGGCCTGGGTTAAATTCAGGTATCTCTATGGCAATATTAATGGGTGTAGCAGGGTAGGCATTAACTAAATTAAGTTTAGCGTTGGCAAGTTCACATAAAAATTGTGCATCTTTAATAATGCGTTTATTAAGGGCTACATGCTCATCGTTTTCACTAACCGCATTGACTGCGGCTAAAATATTACCTTGCTCAGGCCAGGCCATTTCTTTTACAAATAACACAGGTGTGGGACATTTACGTACTAAGTGCCAGTCGGTAGGGGTAAAAATAACCGATTTTAGCGCACCATGCTGATGGGTACTTTTAACCACTAAATCGTATTCTTGTTCAATAACGGTATTAATAATGGCTTCAAAAGGGCGGTTATGCCAGACCACTTGGGTGGTGATATTTACATCTGGGTAGGTAGAAATTATATCCTTAAGCCATAATTCTCTATCGTTTATAACGGCTTTTCGCATTGCTTCGCGCTCTTCAAACGACAGCATAGTGGTCATTTCGTAAGAAAAGTCGTAAACAGTCATAAAGGCGGTAATACTGGCGCCTGACTTTTTGGCTAAATCAATCGAGCGAGCTAAACCGTGATGGTCATCCTTAGTGGGATCAATAACGGCTAAAATACGTTTAATAGTGTTCATATGCTACTCCCTTTTTAACTTACTTTCAGTGTAACGTAAATACACAGCAGTTAAAGGGGTAGCACACAAATTGTTGTTCTAAATCAAAGTTACAACACCTGTTAGTTTAGCAAGGCTTAATTATTGCTGCCGTTTTGGCGAGTGCGTCGCTGTCTAAAATAGTAATAAATTTACCTTCTACCTTTATTAAGTCCGCTTTTTGAAAACGACTTAATAAGCGGCTGATGGTTTCAACGGTTAGCCCTAAGTAGTTACCTATTTCACCACGTGTCATGGTAAATCTAAACTCTTTACGCGAGAATCCGCGCTCGCCAAAGCGCTCCGAAAGGTTATAAATAAAGCTCGCTAGGCGTTCTTCTGCCGATTTTTTATTAAGAAGTAGCAGCATTTCTTGATCGTAGGTAATTTCGCTACTCATTAAACGCATAATTTGTTGGCGAAGTTTGGGTAATTTACCTGCTAACTCATCGAGTGTATCAAACGGGATTTCGCATACCATTGATGTTTCTAGTGCTTGCGAAAAGCTCTGATGAGCCATTTTACTAATAGCATCAAAGCCGACTAAATCGCCGGCTAAGTGAAAACCGGTAATTTGCTCATCACCTTGTTCAGACAATGTGTACGATTTAAATGAGCCTGAGCGTACTGCATAAATTGCATTAAGCGCAGCACCGGATTCAAACAAGTAGTCGCCTTTGTGCAGGGGCTTTTTGCGTTCAATGATTTCGTCAAGTTTATCCATTTCTTGGCCATTTAACGAAAACGGCAAACACAATTGGCTGATGCTGCAGTTGTTACAGCTAATTGCACAATTACTTTTAGCGCGTTTTTGAGAGAAATCCATAATTTAATCCGTTTTAATTTTTATACACAGCAGTGAAAATAAACCGAGTGGCTTAATACAGCTGACGATTAATGTACTAGTTTGTCGATGGCAATGATCAACAGGTACATACCATACCAAATTATAATACTGCCTAACACAATTCGCGTCCATGGGTGGTTAATAACACTATTAAGTTTTTGGGCGGCCAGGCCTAAGGTGATCATGGCCGGAAAGGTGCCAAGCGCAAAGCAAAGCATCACTAGGGCACCATCAAATGCACTAGGGCTGGTCATTGCCCATGTGAGCGCTGAATAAACCAAACCACAGGGTAGCCACCCCCACAACGCGCCGTAACCCAATGCTTTAGCTGTTGAATCTACTGGCATTAAATATTTATTAAGCTTAACAATATGCTGCCAAATAAGTGTTTTGCCTATTTTTTCAAGCCATTGCAAAGTGGGGCCTAAGCGCATTATATACACGCCTACCAGCAGCATAAAAATAGCCGCAATGAATGAAAGAGTTACAGAAAAAAACGTATTTTGCTTTGCAAATTGGCTACTTATACCTGCAACGAGTGCGCCAGCCAGCATGTAACTACACGCTCGGCCAAGGTTATAAGCAAATGAATAAATAACAGATTGGCGCTTGTTACTGGCCAATTGCAATGAGCTGGCAATACCACCGCACATGGCAAGGCAATGCCCGCTACCAATTAAGCCCATTAAAAAGGCGCTGGTGTAAAGTGGGTCAATCATTACTTTTGTTGTGCTGTTCTTTATCATCTTCAAACAAAATACTATGACCTTGTTTGTTTAAATCAGAGAATTGCTCGCTTTTAACGGCCCAAAAAAACACGCCAATGGCAATAATCACAAATAATATGGCAATCGGGATTAAAATATAAATTATGCTCATAACTTTAAAAGCCTTAGTGAATTACTAATCACAATAATTGAGCTGGCAGACATACCAATAACGGCCATCCACGGGGCAACAAGCCCAAGCGCTGCAAGCGGTAAAATAGAAGCATTATACAACAAAGATAGCGTTAGGTTTTGCTTAATGATTCGTCTAGTTTGCTTAGCAACATTGAGTAGGTGCGCAATTGAGGCTAAATCACTGTTTAACAGCACTACATCGGCACTGTTTTTAGAAATGTCGGCACCGGTTTCCATTGCAATGGATAAATGGGCACTGGCAAATACTGGGCTGTCGTTAATGCCATCGCCTACCATGGCAACCACTTCGTTTTGTGATGACCATTGCTCCACGGCGGTTTGTTTATCTTTAGGCGACAGGGCGCTTTGGCTGCTGTTGAGCTTTAACTGTTTTGCTATTTTTTGTCCGGCGTCTGATGCATCGCCTGTGAGCATATGACAGCTCAAGTTTTGTGCTTGTAAGGTACTTATAAGCTCACTGGCACCGGGTTTTACTTTATCTATAAAGTAAAAACGAGCAACTACGCGTTTATTTATAAATAGGCTTGCTTGGGCATTTGTTTTTTTACTGTCAAACCAGCCGCTTTTACCAATAGCGTAATGATCATCTGCGCTTTGTGCACTAATGCCCATACCTGGGTGTACAGTAATGTTTGTAAGGGCAAGCTCGGTGGTGGCGTATTTATTAAATGCGCTGGCTATGGGGTGCTCAGAATAACGCTCTAACTGGGCTGCAATATTAAGCGCTTGCTCTTTAGAGATTGTGTCATCGAGTATATCAATGGCATCTAAGCTAAATTTACCCTGTGTGAGGGTGCCTGTTTTATCAAAGGCAAACAGCGTTAATTGCGAGAGGGTTTCGAGCACATGCGCTTGTTTAATTAGCACCCCTTTGCGGGTGAGCGTGGCTACAGCGCATGTTAATGCGGTAGGTATAGCAAGGCTAAGCGCGCAAGGGCAAGTGGCAACCAATACAGAAATAGTGATCCAAAACGCGTGCTCTGGGTCAATTTGGTACCAGCCAATGGCCGTTATAGAGGCAAAAACTAGCAAGCAGGCAATAAACCACTGGGCAACTTTATCGGTAATTTCTACCAGTTTAGGGCGCTTGGTAAGCGCTGTGTGTTGTAAGTGTATAATTTGGTTTAGTAGGGTGTTTTGGCCAATTTTATTTATTTTTATTTCTATTACGCCATCGTGATTAACACACCCGGCATACACATTATAGCCAATAAACTTATTAACGGGCTGATGCTCACCGGTCATCATCGATTCATCAACGCTTGTTTGTCCCTTGATAAGCTCTCCGTCAGCGGGGATAGTTTCGCCAGCTTTGATGAGTACAACATCATTAAGCTTAAGTTTTTTTGCAGCAATAATATGCTCTTGGCCGCTATCATCAAGGGTGCGGGCGGTTAAAGGTAGCAGCTTTTGTAAGTTGGCGGTAAACTCGCTGGCTTTTAATCGGGCTCTAAACTCAAGGTATTTACCTAATAATAATAAAAAGGTAAACATACATACCGATTCAAAATACACTTCGCCTACTTGCATAAATGTGGCATAACAGCTGGCACTATAAGCCCCAAAAATAGCCAGCGAAACGGGTAAGTCCATATTTAACTGTTTTGCTTTTAAGCCATTAATAGCGTTAGTTAAAAAGGGTAATGCGCTGTATAAAATAACGGGGGAGGCAAGCACTAGGCTTATCCACCTAAAGTATTGCTCAAAGTTATTATCCATACCCGAGAACATGCCAAAGTACATGGCAAAGGCAAACATCATCACTTGCATGGTCATCAGCCCTGCAACACCTAAGCGGCGTATATAGGCTTTTGCTGTTTGTTGCTTTTGTTGGGCTTCGTCATCGGCTTGAAACGGGTAAGCTTTATAGCCAATTTTGGCTAAGGAAGTAATAATTTCGCTCAGAGGGGTTTGGGTTTTATCCCATTGGATCATGGCACGGTTAGTTGAGGTATTAACATCAACGCGCTTTACCGTTTTTAAGCTAAGTAATTGCTTTTCGATAAGCCATGCACACGCGGCGCAGGTAATGCCTTCAACACTTAAAAGTACTTGGGATAAGTTATCGGTTGTGGCTATAAACTCATCTTGTATGTCTTCGTTGTCGTAGCTTTTAATAAACGCGAGTTGCTCAGGGACTAACTGCTCTACTTTACCAGCGCGTACGGTGCGGTATTTGTAATAGTCGGTCATGCCTTGGTCAACAATGTTTTGCGCAACTGCTTGGCAGCCAATACAGCACATAGGCTGTGGCGTGTTATCTATTGTTACGGTTGCGCGAA
Source organism: Pseudoalteromonas sp. A3 (assembly GCF_025942345.1). Taxonomy (NCBI): domain Bacteria; kingdom Pseudomonadati; phylum Pseudomonadota; class Gammaproteobacteria; order Alteromonadales; family Pseudoalteromonadaceae; genus Pseudoalteromonas; species Pseudoalteromonas sp. A3. The sequence goes on along the minus strand of NZ_JAPCKL010000013.1, from coordinate 32,775 downwards.
ATCCATTTGGCACACTTTCAAGGCAATGAAAGCAAGAAACGCTCATAGTGGTGGCTACTTATAATTTGGGGTAACTAACAAAGGCTGCTCGGTAGGAAGAGTAATGTTTTCTTTTAACTTCCAACTACCATCCACCGGCTCTATAAATACAGAGTAAGCACCTGGTGTGTAGTTATCTAAAAGGGCAGTAAATTCTTTATTTGCATTAGGGGTAAGCGTTGCTTCAAAGTCATGCGCTTTGATGGTGCGATGATAAAAAGACAGCTTTAAAGCGTGTACGTTACTATAATCGCCTTTGGTAAAGGCAAAACTGGCACGTTCGTTTGTAACATTAAGCTTGCCATGTAAAAACAGTGCTTTGGCTTTTTCAAACTTAGTAAGTTCTAAGTTTATTGCTTTGCCTTTTTTATAGTAATCATCAACCACCATATCTGGGCCGTTGCCCACAGCAGTAATAATTAAGGTTATGCACCCAATAATGGCCGCTAGCGGAAAAAAGATTAAAAACCAAGGCCAAAAATTTTTATACCACGGAGTAGGTTGCATAGTTGCTCTAAAATTAGTTTAGGTAGGGCTATTTTATAGCAAATATTTGTAAAAGACTAAAAAAAAGCCTCCGACTGGAGGCTTTTTTGATCTGGATTAATCTGTTGAAATAAAAAGATTAATTAATAGTTAACTCGGTGTTTATTTATCTTGCGATAAACTGTAAACATAGGCAGTTAACAGGTGAATTTTATCTTCACCTAAAATGTCTTTCCATGCTGGCATTACACCGGCGCGGCCATGGTTAAGGGTTTCTTCAACAGCGCGTTGAGAGCCACCGTATAACCAAATGTTATCTGTAAGATTTGGTGCACCAAACGGTAAGTTATGTGCAACAGAGCCTTTACCATCTGCACCGTGACACGCGGCACACATCGCAAACTTAGCGGCACCCGCAGCGGCATCTTTTTGGTTAACAGTACGACCAGACAAGCTAAGTACGTGCGCTGTCATTTCTTTAACGCCTTGCTCACCAAGTGCTGCACTCCAAGAAGGCATTGCGGCTACACGACCATAAAGAAGCGTTTCCTTAATTTTGTCTGGTGAGCCACCGTATAACCAATCTTTATCAGTTAGGTTAGGGAAGCCAGTTGCACCACGTGCATCTGAACCATGACATTGCGCACAGTTTTGCGAGAATAAACGCTGACCAATTTCAAGTGCTAACTGGCCGTCTGTTTGTTCATGCTTTTCGCCATTTTCAAGGGCTACTTGCTGCGCTGCATCACCTTCAAATTTAGAGTTAACTAAATCTAATACTGGTACTTGTGCAAGCTTGTTAAAAATAGGACCAAAGCGCTCTTGTGCTGCTTCGTATTCTTTATCAAGCTTTACATAGCGGCCTTCTTCTTTTGCTTTAGCCGAGGCTTCTTTAGATTCAGCTAAAGAGGTGATACCTTGGTTAGAGCTTGTCCATTTACCTAAGCCTTCCCAGTTACCTAAACCTGGATAAGCTGCTAAGTAATATACCGACCAAATAAATGTTGCGAAGAACATGTACGTCCACCATTTTGGTAGTGGATTATTTAGTTCGGTAATGCCGTCATATTCATGTCCGCAGTCTTCACCTTCTTTTACGCCAGCATAGTTTTTAAGGTTCCAAACTAATAAGCTAAAAATGATAATTAAGCAGGCTAGGGTTAATACAATAACCCAAATACTCCAAAAGCTAGTCATTTTTCAGACTCCTTTTCCTCGTTAGAGAGTGTGTTGTTATGTTTTTTTTCATCTTCGAAAATGGCATTAGCAGCGTCATCAAAACGATTTTTGCTACGCTTGCTGTATGCCCATACAACAATCACAATAAACAATACTAAAATTACCAGAGTCAAAATGCCTCTGTATGTTCCGTAATCCATAATAATTACTTCAAGTGGGTGCCAAGTTGCTGTAAATACGCGATTAGGGCTTGCATTTCTGTTGCGCCTTCGCCGTTATTCATAGCGTTAACTTTATCAACATCTGCTTGTAGCTCTTCGTCGCTGCCATAACCTAAACCCGGGTGTTTAGGGTTTTCTGGGTTAATAGCAAAAGTATCACGGAAAATTTGTAGTTTTTTCAGAGTCAGGCTGGTATCAACCTTAGTCTCTGCTAACCAAGGAAAACCTGGCATGTTCGACTCAGGAACCACGGCGCGTGGGTCAACTAAGTGTGCATAATGCCAATCGTCCGAGTAACGGTTACCTACACGTGCAAGGTCAGGACCAGTACGTTTAGAACCCCATTGGAAAGGGTGATCCCATACTGATTCGCCCGCTACAGAGTAGTGACCGTAACGCTCAACTTCATCACGAAAAGGACGAATCATTTGTGAGTGACAGTTATAACAACCTTCACGTACATAAATGTCACGACCTTCCATTTCAAGCGCGTTAAGTGGGCGCAAACCTTCTACAGGTTTTGTTGTATCGTCTTGGAACATTAGCGGAGTAATTTCAACTAATGCACCAAAACTAATAGCAAAAACAGTCAGAATAGCCATTAGGCCAACGTTCTTTTCTACTATTTCATGTTTGTTTTGTGAATTTTTATTGCTCATCATCTCACTCCGTTATGCTAATTGTGCTTGCGCGTCTAACTTCAGTGATTCTTTCTCAGCTGAAATTGTACGCAGAACGTTGTAAGCCATAACTAACATACCTGTAACGATGAATACACCGCCTACAAAGCGCATAATATAGAAAGGATGTGATGCTTCTAAAGACTGAACAAAGCTGTACATTAGTGTACCGTCAGAGTTAACTGCGCGCCACATTAGACCTTGCATAACACCTGAGATCCACATTGCAACAATGTAAAGTACAACACCTACCGTGTGTAACCAAAAGTGCGTGTTAACCAATTTAACGCTGTACATACGACCTTGTGCGAATAACGCAGGAATAAGGTGGTAAATAGCACCAATTGAAATCATCGCAACCCAACCTAGTGCACCTGAGTGTACGTGGCCGATAGTCCAATCTGTGTAGTGAGATAATGCATTTACAGATTTAATTGCCATCATTGGGCCTTCAAACGTAGACATACCGTAGAAAGACAATGAAACAACTAAGAAACGCAGTACTGGGTCGGTACGTAGCTTATGCCAAGCGCCAGAAAGCGTCATTATACCGTTAATCATACCACCCCAAGACGGTACAAATAGGATAATAGACATAACCATACCTAAACTTTGCGTCCAATCAGGAAGCGCAGTGTAGTGAAGGTGGTGAGGACCTGCCCAAATGTAAAGTGAAATAAGTGCCCAAAAGTGAACTACCGATAAACGGTAAGAGTAAACTGGGCGACCTGCTTGCTTTGGTACAAAGTAGTACATCATACCTAAGAAACCAGCCGTTAGTAGGAAACCTACAGCGTTGTGACCGTACCACCACTGAACCATTGCATCTACCGCACCTGCGTAGATTGAGTATGATTTAGTTAACGACACAGGCACTGCCATGCTGTTTACAATGTGTAGCACTGCAACAGTAATAATAAAGCCAGCGTAAAACCAGTTAGCAACGTAGATGTGCGATACTTTACGTTTGATCAGCGTACCAAAAAATACCACTGCGTAAACTATCCATACTACCGCGATTAAAATATCGATTGGCCACTCAAGCTCTGCATATTCTTTAGAGCTAGTAATACCCAGTGGTAATGTAATTACGGCTAATACAATAACAAGCTGCCAACCCCAAAAAGAAAAAGCGGCGAGTTTGTCTGAGAAAAGGCGCGTTTGACAAGTACGTTGAACGACGTAATAAGACGTCGCAAAAAGTGCACTGGTACCAAATGCGAAAATTACTGCGTTCGTGTGTAACGGACGTAGTCGAGAGTATGTTAACCATGGTGTATCAAAGTTAAGTGCTGGCCAAGCTAATTGGGCAGCAATCAGAACCCCAATACTCATGCCAACGATGCCCCAAATCACTGTCATAATAGCGAATTGGCGTACAACTTTATAGTTATACTCAGTTTGTGATGCTACTGTTTGGCTCATTTTCTGGCTTCCGCTGCAATAAATGCGTTTAGAAATGAATTACCCACCGTTTAAAGTGGGGCCTACTATTTTCCCCAAGCGTATTACCTAAAACGTTCAAAGCCTGAATGCTTCAGAAAACAAACTCGAGAAACCCTTATTTTTTGCGGGTGAAATGATAAATTTTTTGGCCTAAAAAAGATAGGTCAATTACATAAAATTATGACATCAATCAAAGTTTGTGAGTTTGTTGTTTATTTTTTGATACAGATTGTACCTATATTAACCAAACATCACACTGACTATTGTTATTTCAAAGCATGCTAATTAAGATTTGTTTTTATTTAGCGCGGATTTGTTATGTATATATATAGATTATCTTTGTTTTTAATGCTGTTTTTTGTATTAACAGGCTGTGACAATGCCAACCAAAAAGATCAAAAAGCACTGTTAAAAACAAATTGCGACACGAATCAGCGCTGTATTTATAATACCGGTGTTAAAGTATGGTTAAGTGATAAAAACATTCCCCCCGAAACCCCCTTTAGTATTTACCTTGATTTACCCGCCCACCTAAAAATAGATAACGCTAAGCTTGAAAGTATAACTATGTATATGGGTTTTATTCCGCAAAAGTTCACTAAAGAAGCAACTATTTATAAAAGTGACACTATGGTGGGCATATGCTCTGAGAAAAATATGCTATGGCAACTGGTGCTTAATTTAAGCAATGTTCAAACTGGTGAGCAAATCACTCACTTTTATAATTTTTACGTAACGTATTAAGAAACCTTTTCATGCCAATCATTTTTTTAGCTGGCGCATAACAAAAGTCAGCTATTAATAAGGTATTACTATAATAAGCTATTCCTATAGTAAGGCATTACTATTTAGCGGTACGCCTTTTATATGCAGAGCTGCAATAGCAGGTGTATAAAATTGTATTTAAAGCACTAACACACATTTAAACCTCTTTGCTGCCTTGTATGCTGAAACCTTTTTTTATTCTCATCTGTTTTAAGTTGGTGTGCTTACTCGTTCTTGTTATGGAGTGAATTGCCTTACGCCAATAGGGGGCTTCGTAATGTTTATAGTAAAAGCGTATTACTTGCATTACTGGGCATGTAAATAAGTAAATCCTGCTTACTTTAATGATAACTATTTTAATAAAGTTAAACGCCCTCAAATTAAGACCCTCTAATGATTTACTAAATCAAATAACTCCTCCCGATCCGAGCAAACGTTGAAGTCTCGCTGAACAAAAAATATTACCAAAAAAACTAAATAAATAGCTTAATAAGACTATTTAAGCGGTAAATCTGCATATTTATGGTTATTAATTTTATTACAGCTTTACGGTTTTACTAATGCGCTGTGATTAATATGTTAATTTTTCTAAAAAGGGTATATCTATCCATTAATTACATTTGATTACAATCTGCATAACTTTGATTTCAGGTGTGTTTTAATTGCTTTCTGTTGGTTGTATATTTATGATTTTTAATTGTTTTTTTTAGTTAACACTGCAACAAGTTATAACCTTTGTACCTTTTTTGGTTATTCTTTTTTTGTGTTGTATATATAACGATCTTTCATTAAGTTTTTGTTCAGTTAGCTCAGCCTAAGTTGCCCCCCTGACTCACAATTCTTATAAAAAGTGAGCATTACCAATCAAGGTAAATTTCCAACAAGTAGGGTTTATTCATGAAAAAATCAACTCTTGGTTTAGCTGTAATCGCAGCAATCCCAATGTTCTCAAGTATGCAAGTAGTAGCGGCCGAAGATGGCGCAAACGCTATTGAAAAAATTCAAGTAACGGGTTCTCGCATTAAGCGTTCGGATATGGAAAACGCCAGTCCAGTTACATTAATTGGTGCAGACGATATTAAAGCAATGGGTGCAACAAGCATCGATAGCGTATTACAAAAGATGACTGCTACTGGCGGTGCAATGACCAACCCAGGTATTAACAATGGTTCGGGTGGTAATGCTTCTATCGATTTACGTGGTTTAGGTTCACAACGTACATTAGTACTTGTAAATGGCCGTCGTATGATCAACTCGGGCACAGGCGCTGCTTCTACTGTCGATTTAAATACTATCCCTGTTTCTATGATTAAATCGGTTGAAGTACTTAAAGATGGGGCATCTGCTGTTTATGGTACTGATGCGGTTGCTGGTGTTGTGAATATCATTTTAAAAGATGATTTCGAAGGCCTAGACATGAATGCTAACACAGCAATCACTGGCGAAGGCGATGCTACAGAAAATTCAGTTGACTTCACTGTAGGTACTTCATTCGATAAAGGTAATATTGTTATCGGTATGCAGTACACTGACCGTGGTAAAGCATCGCAGGCAGATCGTAGCTTTTCTAACTGCCCACTTGCTGAAGGCTCTAACGGACTTTACTGTACAGGGTCTTCATATAACGAAGGCGGTCACATTTGGAACGGTAATGGTGAAAAAGGTACCACCGTTGATGCTAGCGGTAAAGATATTAGTGTTTCATTAATTGATGACTCGGGTGTTACTGGTCGTGGTGGCGATTATCATCGTTACACTAATGAAGATGCTTACAACTATTCTCCTTCAAGCTATCTTTACACGCCAATGGAGCGCTTAAACTTAACTGGTCTTGCTACTTATGAGCTATCTGATGACACAAGTTTATTTGCTGAGTTTACTTATACTAAACGTTGGTCAGAGCAGCAAATGGCGCCTCAGCCAGTATGGTTTGATTTTGAATATACAGAAGATATGGGTGATTCACTTCTAAGCCAAAGCTATGATAATCGTGTTGACTTAGATGGCGATGGCTACTTAGATAAAGATGCAAATGGAAATTACGTCACGCAAGAAACTAACTACCAATACGGTGATAAAATTTCTTACGGACGTCGCATGTCTGATACAGGTGCACGTTATTTTGAACAGTCAGTTGATACAGTAAGAGCTGTTGTTGGTGCTCAGGGTTTCATTAGTGATTACTCTTGGGACATATCAGCTAACTTTGGTCGTAACGATTCAGTTGATAAGCTAAGTAATCTTCATAATATGGGTGCCATTCAAGATCAGATCTTAGAGGGGACTTTCAACCCACTTGATCAAAATGCATGGACATCTGAAGATTTCCGTAAAAATGTTTACACTGAAGTAAACAATGGTGGTAGTCAGTTATTTATCTTAGCAGCATCTGTTTCAGGTGAAATGTTTGAAATGCCAGCTGGTTATGCAGCGTTTGCAGCAGGTGTTGAACGTCGCCAAGAAAAGGCGTGGTATACGCCTGACTCGCTTACAGCTCAAGGCTTAGCTAATGATCCTATGGTAGAACCAACATCAGGTGGTTTTGATGTAAATGAAGCTTATGTGGAATTTGCTATCCCATTACTTGCAGATGCGCCTTTTGCTCAAAATGTAGAGCTAAGTGCTGCAATTCGTGCTTTTGATTACAGTACTTTTGGTTCTGATGAAACATGGAAACTAGGTCTTACATGGAAAGTAAATGACGAATTAATGTTGCGTAGTGTAGTTTCTACAGCTTTCCGTGCTCCAACAGTATCTGAACTTTATTCTGGTAATTCACCTTCTTTCGAGCAAATTAGTTACCCTGGCGCTCAGGAGCAGGCAGAAGTAACTGTAGGTGGTAATGACCAATTAACACCTGAAGAAGCAGATACACTAACGGCAGGTATTGTTTATGAGCCGCAGTGGCTTGATGGCTTCTCGATGACATTGGATTATTACAAAATCGAAATTGAGAATGCAATTGCGTCTGTTGATAATCAATACATTGTTGATCAATGTTTAAATAATGCTGGTAATTCAAGCTCTGCTTTATGCCAATCTTCTAATGTGTCAATGGATGCGACTGGTCGAGTTAAGTTTAATAACCAGCTACAAAATATTGGTGCAGAGGAAACATCTGGCATCGATTTAAACTTAGCGTATAGCTTCGAAGCAGCTGGCTTAAATTGGAAAGCCGGTTTAGATACAACTTATTTAGATGAATATGTAGTTACTGTACTTGATGAGACAGTAGATTATGCGGGTCTTATTACATCAGGTTCTGGTGGGTATGCAGATATTAAATCTAATTTAACACTAAATGTATCAGGCGATCGTTGGGATGCACAGTATCAAGCGCGTTATATTGCTGGTATGGATAGCTACTCTTGTTTAGATGATGCTGACAGCTGTTATGCACCTACGACTCCTTCAGTCGTTTATCACGATATTAGCGGTAGCTTCTTAGTTAATGATAGCCTGTCTCTATCTGCGGGTATCAACAACTTATTTGATAAGCAACCTCCTTACTACACAGGTAACAACGATTCTAACACTGACCCGTACACATACGATGTACTAGGCCGTCGTTTCTTTGCTGGTGTAAACGTTAAGTTTTAATTAGCACATTAATCGTATTAAGGCTCAGTGTTTACTGGGCCTTTTTTATTGAACAAAATTAAGGAGACCAGTACACTTATACACTCAATAAAAGGAGAGTTGTTTGATAAAACAAGACGAAAATTTATCTTTTGTCATAGAACCAGAGTTATCCCCTCGCTCTGAGCAGCGTATCGACCTGTATTTTTCTATACCCAATGAAATGGGTATAAACGTGCAAACCCTCAGTGAAGAGTCTTATTTTAATAACCACTTTAAATCGCACTTAGCTTATAACGCTAAAAACATACACTTACCCTTAGTGCGTAGCCGCTTTGTTAGTAAAAACAAAGGTGAGCAACAAGATTACCGCCAAAACCTTAATTTGTACTGTTATCAGGTGCGTTTAGCGCTCGACGCTGATATTAAAGATGCATTAAAAATTCAAGAAGTGGATGCTTTTTATGCCCGTGCACAAGAGCTGTTTGAGCAAAGTGAAGGGCTGCTAAAAAAGCTGCGCAGATATACCCCCGATGATGAAAAACTGGTGCCGTTTTACACCAATGCCGATAACTATTTAAGTTGGCATGTTGAGCAGTCGTTTTTAAAGCTATTAGATGAAGGCCCGCGCAGCAGTGACTTTGCGAAAGAGCGCAACGACTTACTGCAATTTTGTAAAAACGAAAATACATACCGGTTTGAGCAAAATTACAACTCAGAAACCACGTTGCAAGATGGTAACCGCATTACAAATAAAATGCGTTTACTGCAGCGCCTAATAGAGCACGGCGTTATTTTGCATCGCAATACGCGCTATTTAAATAGTTACCTAAAGCGTTTAGTAAAAGGCACGGTTACAGCTGTCATTATGGCATTTGTAATGGTGGTTATACTTAACGCACGCTCAACCTTTACCGAAGTGACCGCTACCCTTATTTTAATATTAGGGGTTATTTACGGCTTGCGTGAAATATTTAAAGAAGACATTACGCGGGTAATTTGGCGCGCTATTGTGCGCGGGCGTCCTAAATGGCGGTTTGTATTTAAAAACAGCATCACTAAAGACCGCGTTGCAAGTCAGTTTGTGTGGCTTGAGTACATGCGTTTTAAAAAAATCCCTAGTGAAGTAAAAACAATATTTTCAAAAAGGCGTCAGCAAAATAAGCTAGCCGCGCAGTGGCTGCATTTTGCCAGTGAAACACGTGTTTCTGCCAAAGAGTTTTTACCAGGCTACGATACTCTACAGCAAAGTATGCGTTTTAATTTGGCGCCTTTTGCACGGTATTTAAAACGCGGCGAGGGCAAGCTGTATCATCTAGATGGTAATAAAATATCAAAGCAAGCGGTTGAAAGGCGCTACCAGTTAAATTTGGTGATGGTATTAAAAGACGAGGAAAGAACTTTATACCAGCGTTACAAGATAACCCTCAATCGCAGTAAAATAGTTAATATTGAACTTATTTACTCTAAAAAATAGAAAATAAAAAAGGGATAGCAACGGCTATCCCTTAGTGTCATGTAAATTTAGCTAATTTAGCGCAGTATTACTGTGTAATACCGTGCTTAGAATAAATAGTTACCTTGTCTGAAACGAGTGTTATTTCAATGTTTTTAGACTCATCACCCCATACACAATTAGTATGTAGGGTTTTTTCTACGCAGTTATCAGCAGAGCCTAAAATAGCTTCTACTTCGGCTTTATCCATGCCAACTTCAATTTTTTCGTAGTTTTCTAGGCTTACTTTTGAACAAGCTGCCAGGCTTAGCGTTGCTGCGATGATCAGGAGTTTTTTCATTGTTATGTCCTATTGATTTAGTGTTTATACTTTCGTATTTGTACAATCATGCCCATACGAGGATGATCAAAGTAATGGATTTCACCACTAATTACACGTTTAAATTGTGAAAAGCGGGCCGATTCTATATCCCCATTAGGTAGTTTTTCGTTTACGTCAAAATCAGCGGTTATGTAAAGGTAGTGGCGTAAATGTATTTTAAATAAACCATCTAGCTCCCAATAGCTTAGGGGCTGCTCTGAGGTATCAAATAACTGTGGCTTACTTTGTACTAGGCTAATAAAGTCGGGATTTGAATAATTAGGCGTAGTGTTAACGTCGCGTTTTATATGATCTCCAGAAATTAAATGTATGCTTGGCGCACGCGATTTACTTGCCCCTTCAAAGCGCCAGCCGGTATGTAGTAGCGGGGCTAAACCTTTTCTGTCTAAAGCGCGGCGCTGGGCAGTAAATTGTAATTGCTCAGGTGCGAGTAAATAGGGCTCATCCATCGTATCTTGTGCCGGTGCTAATGGCGTAACGGGCAACTCGTCGTAACTTTGCATAAAGTCGATACTGTTATCACACACACCCGATTGTGGGTTGGCATTAACTAAAGAATCGGTAAACGAGCGTTTTTGAAAGCGACTATCGCCATCTATACATGCCTGCATAGCTTGCTCTGTGTATAAAGGGGTGAGTAGCTCTAACGTATTTTTCGCCTTAATGGGCTCGTGCTTTAAGCTAAAGTCTTCTTGTAAATAGGGGGCAGGGCGCTGTTTAAATACCAGCACTTCTACTTCAAACCAACGTTCTGCAAATGCGGTGCTGCTAAATAAGCAACATAACACGATAAGCGATTTTTTTAGCAACATTAATGGCTAACCTTTTTTTCGAAATCTGCAATCATTGCAGTGACCATTTTTAAGCGTTCACGAGGGTTTACCTCATTAATCGCAAAGCGCAATTTATTTGCGCCATCCATTTTGTACACATGGGGTGCACTTTGTATCAAGCCTATGATGAAGCTAGGATTAACCTTCGTATTTTGGCTAAATTCAAAGTAGCCCCCTTTAGGGTTTGCCTCTATTTTTGTAATTCCTAAATCGCTAGCACGCATTTTGAGTTGCTGCATACTAAATAGGTTTTTAGTGGCATCAGGTAATAAACCAAAGCGGTCTATTAGCTCTACTTGTAATTCGTCCATATCGGCAAGGTTAGCACAACTTGCAATGCGCTTGTACATACCTAAACGCGCATTAACATCGTGTATGTAATCATCAGGTAGTAAGGCAGGGAGTTTTAAATCAACTTCAGTTTGCTGCTGAAGCAGGTTTTCAAGCGTTGGCTCTTTACCATTTTTAAGGGCATTAACCGCTTGCTCTAGCATTTCCATATACAAGCTAAAGCCAATAGTTTGCATTTGCCCTGATTGATCGTCGCCTAATAGCTCACCCGCACCACGTATTTCTAAATCATGTGTGGCAAGGGCAAAACCTGCGCCTAAATCTTCCAACGACTCAATTGCTTGTAAGCGTTTGGTGGCATCTTTAGAAAGTGCTTTAGCATCGCCGGTTAATAAATAAGCATACGCTTGGTGGTGGCTTCGCCCAACACGACCGCGTAATTGGTGTAATTGCGCAAGGCCAAGTTTATCGGCTCTGTCCATAATAATAGTATTAGCAGTAGGCACATCAATACCGGTTTCGATAATGGTGGTACATACCAGTACATTGTATTTTTGATGATAAAAGTCTGTCATTATTTGCTCAAGCTCTTGCTCGCGCATTTGCCCATGAGCAGAGGTGACACTAGCCTCTGGTACCCATTCGCTGATCTCTTGCGAGACTCGCTCAATAGTCTCAACATTGTTATGCAAAAAGTACACTTGGCCGCCGCGTTTAATTTCACGCAGTATGGCTTCGCGTATTAAGTCACTGTCGCGTTGGCGTACAAAGGTTTTAACTGCTAAACGCTTAGCAGGTGGGGTGGCAATAATTGATAAATCACGCATGCCGCTCATCGCCATATTTAAAGTACGCGGAATAGGCGTTGCAGTAAGCGTTAATATATCTACATCAGCACGTAATGACTTTATTTTTTCTTTTTGGCGCACACCAAAGCGGTGCTCTTCATCAACAATTAGTAAACCTAAATCGTTAAATTTAATATCTTGCTGAATTAACTTATGCGTTCCAATAACGATATCAAGTTTACCGTCGGCCATTTTTTCAAGCGTGTCTTTTTGCTCTTTAGTTGAATTAAAGCGCGACAACACTCCCACTTCGATAGGAAAATCGGCAAAACGGTCTTTGAAATTTTCGTAATGTTGCTGAGCCAGCAGGGTGGTTGGTACTAATACGGCTACTTGTTTGTTATCGTTAACCGCTACAAACGCGGCACGCATAGCCACTTCTGTTTTACCAAAGCCTACATCACCACACACTAAACGGTCCATAGCAAGTTTTGATTGCATATCACCAAGTACGGCTTCAATGGCATTACGCTGATCGTCGGTTTCTTCAAATGGAAAGCTGTCGCTAAATTGGCGATAACTTTGCCCATCGAGTGCAAATTTATTACCTGGTTTTGCTTGGCGTTGTGCGTAAATATCTAACAGCTCTGCGGCTACATCACGTACTTTTTCGGCGGCCCGTTTTTTGGCTTTCTCCCACGCATCAGAGCCAAGTTTGTGAAGCGGGGCGCTTGCTTCTTCACCGCCCGAATAACGGCTTAGCATATGCAGTGCCGATACCGGCACATACAGTTTTGCTTCACCAGCATAGGTAATAGTAACAAATTCAGTAATAACACCTGCCGCGTCAATTGTTTGCAGGCCTTGATAGCGACCAACACCGTGATCAAGGTGCACAATTGGCTGGCCCTCTTTAAGCTCGGCTAAGTTGCGAATTAACGCATCTTGGCTTGCTTCGTATTTATGTTTACGGCGCCTGCGTTGTGACACCTTAATACCTAACAGCTCTTGCTCGGTAATAATAGAAAGGCTCGGTTTTGTACCCAGTACAACACTTTGCTCAAGAGGGCTTACAATTAAGCCTACATCGCTTTGGCTTTGTGTAAATTGCTGTAAGCTTTCAAATTCTTTAAACTTTAAGCCGCTTGGCTTAAGCACGCTTAATAAAGACTCGCGGCGACCATCAGACTCAACACTTAATAAAATACGGCTTTTTTTCTTTTTTTGCTCTGCCACATAGTTAATAAATGCGCCGTAGGGTTCGTGTTGTTTATGATCGATTCTTACTGCGGGCAGCTCGCTCACATTTAAGTTTTTATTGCCTGCTTTAGTGGGTAATTTAGCTTGCGATAAGCGTATTCGTGAAAACTCACCTAAATTAGAAAACAACTCATTAATAGGTTGATACAACTCGCTGGGCGCCAGTAGTGGACGCAGGGGATCTACTTTTCGGTTTTCGTAGCGTACGTTTACATCGTGCCAAAAGGTATCTGCGGCGTGTTCTAAATCACCTAGTTGCATAACCGTAGTGGTGTTTGGCAAGTAATCAAAAATGGTGGCAAGCTTTTCAAAAAACAGCGGCATGTAGTATTCAATACCCGCAGGCCAAGTACCTTTGCTTACTTGCATGTAAACAGAGTCTTGCTCTGAGCTGGCCCCAAATTTGTCGCGATAATTTATTCTAAAACGCTCAACGTCTGCTTCGTTGGTTGGAAATTCATGCGCGGGAAGTAACTCAATTTTATCAACTTTTTCATCTGAGCGCTGGGTTTCTACGTCAAATAAACGAATAGAGTCGAGTTCATCATCAAAAAAGTCGAGCCTAAATGGGTGCACGCTGCCCATCGGGTACAAATCAACAATAGATCCACGAATTGCGTATTCACCGTGCTCCATTACTTGTTGTACGTTTAAATACCCTGCTTGTTCTAAATTACTGCGCAGGTTATGGGTGTCGAGTTTATCGCCTACTTTAAAATTAAGGGTAGAGCCATAAATAAACGAAGCAGGCGCAGTACGAAGCATTAACGTAGATACAGGCACTATAAGTACGCTTTGCTGCTCGTTTTTTAAAGTGTTTAAAGTGGCTAAGCGCGCTGAAATAATATCTTGGTGCGGAGAAAAATGGTCATACGGCAAGGTTTCCCAATCAGGAAATACCATTACCGGGTTATCTGGCAATAAGTATTCGAGCTCGGTTTCAAGTCGCAATGCGCTTGGCGTATCTGGCGTAACAATAAGCACTAAATCGTTTTGCTGTTTTACACCTTCTGCAATGGCTATACTTAGTGCACTGCCAGTTAGCTGCCCCCATTGAATTTTATCTTTTTGAGATTTTACCCACGGCAAGGCTGCCCATTGCTCAAACGCCATTTAGTGCTCCATTTTTTAGTTGGCGTTTGCTCACAAACGCCATGCAGTTATTTAGTCTCGGTAAATTTTTGTTAAGTCTTGATAGTGATCAATTCTGCGGTCGCGTAAGTACGGCCATATACGTCTTACGTTTTCAGAGGCTTTTTGATCAAGTTCTACTACTAAAATTTGCTCATCAGTATTGTTCGCCTCTGAGAGCATTTCGCCTTGAGGGCCTGCAATAAACGAGTTACCCCAAAATTGTATACCTTCGCTTTGTCCGCTAGGGTCGTTTTCGTGCCCTACACGGTTACAGCTAATAACGGGTACGCCGTTCGCAACCGCATGCGCACGCTGGCTTATTACCCATGCGTCTTTTTGGCGTGTTTGCTCTGCGTTATCATCACGTGGGTCCCAGCCTATTGCTGTTGGGTAAATTAATACTTCTGCGCCAGCCATGGCCATTAAACGGGCCGCTTCAGGGAACCATTGATCCCAGCATACTAATACACCTAATTTACCTACTGAGGTTTGAATTGGCTCAAAGCCTAAATCGCCTGGGGTAAAGTAAAATTTTTCGTAAAAGCCAGGGTCATCAGGAATGTGCATTTTACGGTATTTACCCGCAATGGTGCCGTCTTTTTCAAGTACCACCGCGGTATTGTGATAAAGCCCAGTGGCACGTTTTTCAAACAGTGAAGCCACAATAACGATGCCTAGCTCTTTAGCAAGCTCGCCCAGTGTATTTGTGCTTGGGCCCGGAATTGTTTCGGCTAGGTCAAATACATCAACATCTTCTGTTTGGCAAAAATACAGACTACGATGCAGCTCTTGCAAAACCACAAGCTGTGCGCCTTGCTTAGCAGCATCACGAATGCCAGCAATCGACTTTGCCATATTTTGGCAGGCGTTATCACTGTTAGTTTGTTGCACTAAGGCAACGGTTAATTTTGCAGGGCTTGTCATTGTGCTGCTCCAGCTAAAAATCCACGAGGTAATTGCATGGTAATGCAATGTAAACTACCAAATTGTTCAATAATAGGTAGGCAATTAACGCCAATAATAGTGTGCGTTGGGTACGCTTTTTGAACTTGCGCTAGCGCCAGTGCGTCGTTGTCATCGTTATACGTCGGGACTAAAACCGTATTATTGATAATCAAGTAGTTTGCGTACGTTGCCGGTAAACGGGTGTTGTCATCATCAAACACTGGTTTTGGCCACGGCAAATCAATTAACGTATATGGGGTATTATTTTGCGTTTTAAAGCTTTGCAGCTGCTTTTCCATCGCATCTAATGCGTTAAAGTGCTCATCTTCTTTAGCATCGCACTTAACATACACAAGTGTATTATTGGGGGCAAAACGTACCAGTGTATCGATATGGCTGTCGGTATCGTCACCGGCTAGGTAGCCATGATCTACCCATAAAAAGTCAGTTGCGCCTAAATGTGTTGTTAAAATTGACTCTATATCGCCTGATGATAAATCGGGGTTGCGGTTTTTATTCAGTAAACATTCGCTGGTTGTAAGCAACACACCGTGTTCGTTAATTTCAATGCCGCCACCTTCAAGTACCACGTTAAGGGCTTGGTAATCAGTGTTTGGATTACTTAGCTGGTTTACCAGTACGGCGTTAATTTTATTATCGAGGGCACTTTCGAATTTATTACCCCAGCCATTAAAGATAAAGTCGTAAATTTTAAGTTGGCGAGCGTCGTTAATATTTGCGCAGGTAATAGGGCCATGATCCCGGGCCCAGGTATCGTTTGTTGGTGTAACAACAAAATGCACTTGGCTTAAGTTTATATTCGCTTTTGTTAGCAAGGCAGTAATGTGGCTTTTAAGCGCCGTGTTATGGGCAACAATAACAAGCTGCTGCACGGCTGTGATATGCGTTGCAAGCTCAACATAAACAGGCTCTACGCGTTCAAGCGTATCAGCCCAGTCGGTCTGTGCATGGGGCCAGGTAAGCATAACGGCGTCTTGCTCAGCCCATTCAGGTAAAAGTCTAAAGTTCATGAAGTTTTGATACAAATTACGGTGGCGCTAGTTTAGCATTTTACATGCATATGTCAGCTATTTATCGCCGCTAGAATCATCGTCAATTTGCTCGAGTTCTTGGCGTTTTTTTAGCTGGCGTGTTTGTGCATGTAAGCTGGCTCTGACAACTAATTCTTGGTCTGTGGTTCTTATTGCAGTAAACAGTAATGTGTATTGGTAATGTTCGCTGTCTTGTTTTTCAACGGCCACAACTTCTGTATAGCAGTAAACGGCTGAGGCTTCGTGGTGCAAAAATAGCTTTGTTCTAAAAGCTTGGCCTATTGCGTATACATCAGGCGAAGTAAAGCGAATGCCGCCTCCGCCGTAGCTATCGCACTGTATGGCGTTATCTTGAGCTTGCTCTGAGGCTAAAATGTGGCTCATTATTAAATCAATTTTACGCGACTGTGCTTGTAAAAAAGCCGCCAGCTCTTGTGCTAAATCGCCTAGGTTTCTAAGGGGTCTTAAAGAGGCCTGTTCAAGCTCACTGACTTCGTTAGCTAGCTTAAATAGCGGAGGTATGTCGTCTTCAAGCGCGAGTTGAGATTGCGGCACTAACTGATTTTCTACAGCAAATAAGTTTACTCGAATGCTTTCATTTATTTGAAAGTATTCTTCAAATTCGCTTAATCTTTGACTGTTCATAATTATCTCCACTGCGTATTCATTAAATAGTAGCGTTGTGGGGAGTAAATTGCTAGCAGATAAAAATGCTAAATGGTTTGTTTATAAGCCAGTTTTTAAGAATGTTGATTAGGGCGTGTTGAACTTTGCGGATTGAAATTTGTTCAATCTAGGGGCGTTTAAATTGCGGCGTGAGGTTTGTAACCTAGTGGGCATGATAACTGCTCCTGCGTTTCGCCTATTTATGTGAAATAACTACACTTCATAGGCTCTGACTTGGCTAAAAACCAACCACACTGCTGCAAATTCAACTATCAAAAATCAACACGCCCTAATAAAAAAGCGGCCAATGTCATCCTAACATCGGCCGCTTGGGTATTGATTAATTAGCGCTGGGAGTGCTTATTTAAGTAGAGCGGCTAATTCATGTAAATCTTTCACAACGTGGTCTGGTTTTTTTGCCAGTGGGTAAAGTGTTTTACCTGGGCGGGCGATAAAGGTTGTTTGTAACCCGGCTTCTTTAGCACCTGCTACATCCCAACCGTGCGCCGCTACCATCATTGCTTCATTTGCTTTTACATTTAATTTTGTTAGCACCCACTCATAGGCACGTAAGTCTGGTTTATAAATTTTAATATCTTCAATGCTGTAACGCGCATCAAAGAACGACATTAATCCAGCGCTCTCAAACTGGGCTTTAACACCTTTGTTTGAAGAATTTGTCAGACTTACTAACTTATAGCCCTGTGCTTTGAGTTTTGCCAGTCCTTCTTTCACATCTTTGTGAGGAGGTAGGGTTAAAAGCGGGGTGACAATGGCTGTTTTTGCTTGTTCATTCGTAATAGCTATGTTGTTATTTTTGGCAACCATGCGCAGCGATGCAACGCCAATTTGACCAAAATCGTGGTAATTGCCACTTACAGTATCAACGAGTGAATGATGCAACATGGTCGAAAACCAAAGTGGTAATAAATCCTCACGCCCGCCAAGCGCTTTACCAATAGAGGTGCGCATGGAGGTTAAATCTAACAAGGTTTCGTTTACATCAAAAATAAGTACTTTAGGTTTCACTTGTGCCTGTGGCTCCTCAGCCATAGCGTAGCCAGAGGCAAGGCTAGTACCAACAAGTAGTGATAGGGTAAAGGTTTTTAACGATTTTAAAATAGACATTAGTGTTGCTCCGATTCAAGGGCGGTCAATACATCAGTAGGCTCTGCGCGTAGGGTATAGTCTTCGTTTAAAAAGGCATACGTAATTATGCCTTTTTGGTTAATTACATAGGTTGCTGGTAAAGGTAATTTATAACTTTTATTGCCGTAGTACTTTTCAAAATCAATTCCAAACTGGCTATAAAGCGCCACAATACGTTCATCTAAAGTAAACAGTAAACCAAATTGCTCGGCTACCTTGTTATTAATATCTGAAAGCACATCGAATTCAAGGGCATTTTTTTGTGCGCTAGATAACGTCTCGTCGGGTAATTGTGGTGATATCGCAACTAACTGCGCATTGTGCGTTTTAAATTCTGGTAAGTGATCATTAAGTGCTTTTAGCTCTAAATTACAATATGGACACCAGTTACCACGGTAAAAGCTAATTACTACCGGGCCATTATTTAATAAATCAGCAAGCTCAACTTGCTCAGCGTTATGATTGTTTAAGCTGAAATTGCTTACTTTTGCGCCTACCTGTAGCGCATTATCTTTTATATGCTGAGCAATAAGCTCTTCATTTGTCTGCGCCATAAGGGCTAATACATCGCTAGGTAGTTTCGCTTCTTTTTGCACGTTATAGGCATCAATCTGTGATTTTAAACTCATTATTAAATCTCGAATATAACTGTATGGCGATTATGGGTGTTTTAGTTATTTAAATATATATTGCAAAACTGAAAGCTTCATTCGAAAATGTTAAACACTAAGAACTGCCTAGCCAAATGTATGTATAATTTAAGTGACCTAGAAACATTTATTGCCGTCGTAGAAAATAAAGGGGTGCTTGCAGCTGCGCGTGAGCAACGTTTGTCGCCGGCAACAGTAAGCCACAGGCTAAGCAAGCTCGAGCGTGAGCTGTCAACCGTGTTAGTGTTTAGAGACAGCAGACGAGTAAGGTTATCGCCCGCCGGTGAGCTATTTTATCATCGCGTAGGGGCTATTATAGAAGCTCTGCACGATGCAGAGCACAGCATTGGTGCACGAAGCTCTTCGGTGAGCGGGTTATTACGTGTGACTATGCCGCCGTGGGTTTTTTCAAAGTATGTTATGCCTAAGTTGACCGAGTTTGAAACCCAATACCCGCAGCTCAAGCTCGACTTTTTAATTACTGATCATTTTGTCAATGTGGTCGATGATGCACAAGATGTGGCAATTAGAGTAGGGCAATTAACCGATTCTGGCCTGCTTTCTCGCAAAATTGTCAACAACTCCCGTATTTTATGTGCAGCGCCAAGTTATATAAAAAAGCATGGTATGCCTTGTACACTAAGCGAACTGAGCACGCACTATTGGGTGTGTTTACCCTGGCAAAGGCAGTTAAAGCTGTATGATGAAAATAATAAAATACACACCTTTAATGCCAAAACGCGCTTTACTATTTCTAATTCCGATAACATGACGCAAGCAGCGCTTGCCGGACATGGCATAGCTATTAAATCTAAAATTGCGATTAACGATGAGCTAAGTGCCGGAAACTTAGTAGAGGTGATGCCCAATGTAATGGCCCAAAGCGACGCGCCGGTGTGGTTTTTACGGCCTCAAAATAGCTTAACAACCCGTAAAACTGAGGTGTTTTATGAGTTTATGAAGTCTTTATTTGCCAGCTATGAATAAGCGGTAATACCCGCGCTTAATAATGAATAAGGTTACAAAGCCAATAAACTCAGCAAAAATAGCAATAATAATGGCGCTAACTAGCGCTGCTATTATGGAGTCTTTTTTTAACACTATTTGCCCTTCAAAGCGTTGCCATACTTGCTTTTTAATGGTGAGAAAGTCGCTGGTTAAAGTAAATAAATAGGGCGATTGGTTAAAGTTATTAACTGCCGCTTGTAAAGAGTGCTGGCGATTATTGAGGCTTTTAATATGGGTAGCCCCTTTACCAACAATATCATCACCAATATTTTCATAGTGGGTAATTAACTTGTTTAAATCGTTGTTAAAGTAGTTTTGAGCATCTTTTTTAAACGGGGCTAATGCGTTATTCGCTTCAATTAAATGTGCATCTAAAGCGTGCCCAAAGTCGCTTACAAAGGCCGGTATTTGTACCCCTAATAGTAAACCTGCTGCAAAAAAACTGAGCCTTATGTAATCTAATAATTTACTCATTTGATCTCCTGTTTACTCAAAACCCACCTAAACAACGCTAAATTAACATTTGCGCTTGTTTTTATGCCAAAAACTCGTAATCTATCGGTAATAAAAATAACAATAGGCCTATGTTAAGGATGACTACCAAAGTAAATATGACATCAACGTTTGTTGATATCACTAAGCAGTTAAAACACTTTGTGTCGCGTATTGTACAGCCCGATGACGTAGAAGACATTGTGCAAGAAACCTTTATTAAAAGCTACGAAGCTGATTTAAAACAAGATATTCAGTTTAGACGCAGTTACATGCTTAAAACTGCAAAGCACTTAGCGCTTAATCATATAGCCAAGTGGGATAACAAGTTTAATGACTCGTTAGAGCACGACGCAGAATTACCCCCGCTGCTTAAATCCTCACAACTTGAGGATGAATACACCTCAAAAGAGCGTTTTTTACTTTTTTGCAGAGCAACGGATCAACTAAATTCTTCTATCCGTAAATGTTTTATATTTAAAAAAGTGTACGGTATGAGCCAAAAAGAAATCGCCCAGCACATGCAATTAAGTGAAAGCACAGTAGAAAAACACATTGCCAAAGGTTTATTACAAACCATGTTATACATGAAAGAACATGAACAAAATCATAACCAATCTGCGGCACATAATTCTGCTTGTAATTCGGCTCTATCAATTGAGAGGGCAGCAAAATGAGTAATGTTCATCAATTTACATCAAAAGATTTAATTTTAGAAAAAGCCTGCCAATGGATCAGCGCAATTGATAGGGGCTTAAGCGAAATTGAAAAAGAGCAATTTAAGCTGTGGATGATGCAAAGTACCGCCCATCAAGATGCCGTCTACGAACTTGCGCAGCTATGGGATGAATTGGCCGTATTAAACGAGTTAAGCAGTTTATTTCCGCATAGAAGTGTAAAACAGCCCCAGAAAAAAAGATGGGCGTTTTCTAGTGCCATTGCCGCGAGCTTATTTGCAGCATTAATGGTGTGTAGTTACTTATTAATTAACCTTGAAAACGGCTACAACGAAGAGCTGGCTAAAATAAATTACACCAAAATTTATACAACCAAGGTGGGCGAACAAGCCACGTATGTTTTACCCGACGGCACCATAGTGCAATTAAACACGAATAGCCTATTAGAGGTAGCTTATAGCAAAGGGCGTCGTCAGTTATTACTGAGTAAGGGTGAAGGGCG
This sequence comes from Pseudoalteromonas sp. A3, assembly GCF_025942345.1. Taxonomy (NCBI): domain Bacteria; kingdom Pseudomonadati; phylum Pseudomonadota; class Gammaproteobacteria; order Alteromonadales; family Pseudoalteromonadaceae; genus Pseudoalteromonas; species Pseudoalteromonas sp. A3. The sequence continues at coordinate 11,095 of NZ_JAPCKL010000013.1, read as the reverse complement.
TTTTAATGTAGCAAAAGATGCATCGCGCCCATTTAGTGTGATGGCTGGCGATAAGAGCTTTACGGCACTTGGTACTGTATTTAATGTACAACGCAATACCTCTTCTGATTTAGAGCTGGTTGTAACCGAAGGTAAAGTGATGATCACCGACCCAAGTGTTGCGGTAAGTGCCAACGATTTTAAAGACTACCAACTGGCTGATAATAACGCTAAAAAAGTACGTAAAATCAATGCCAATATTGTTATCTCTGGTGAAAAAGCAATTATAGAGCAAAGCATTACTAAACCTATCACACAGCTTTCTGTGGATGACGTACAGCGTGATTTAGCGTGGCAAAATGGCATGTTAATTTTTAATGGTGAGCATTTAAGCGATGCATTAAATGAAGTGAGCCGCTACACCTCTACCCGTTTTGAGCTTTCAAGCGATGAGCTTGCCAATATAAAAGTGGCGGGTGTATTTAAAGCTGGCGATGTTGAGGGGCTACTTGAGAGTTTACAGACTAACTTTGCAATTGAGCATGAGCGTTTAGGTGAACATATGGTGAGCCTAACACAGCAAACTAAATCATAAGAAATGTTATGCATATCAAACAAATGTTAGGTGAAGTTGCATCTTTAAATGTTATTAGTAAAAAAAAGTTTAAAAAAAAGATAAAAAACTATAGAGGAATTTTGTTTGTCAGCTGTTTATATAAATTGCGCAGTAACCAAACGCATTTATTTAGTGGTTTAAGTGTACTTGCTCCGGCTATTTTTAGCTTGAGTGTGCAAGGGGCAACACAGACCACTGGGCAAATGGTGCAATTTGATATACAAGCGCAGCGAGCAGACAAAGCCTTAATAGAATTTGCTAAACAAACAGAGCAAACCGTGGTGTTTTCTTATGAGTTGGCAAAAAATTACCAAGCAAATTCGGTTTATGGTTTTTATACCCAATTAGATGCACTGCAAGCATTATTAAGTGGGACTGAGCTCGATGCGGTTGTTGATCAAAATGGTTTACTGAGTATAAAACTCAAACAAATCAATAGGAAAGATAACAACATGATGAAGCTTTCAGGGGTTAGTGCAGCTGTATTACCAGCATTGCTTGCAGCAAATTCACACGGTGTGAATGCAGCAGAGGATGTTGCACAAGAGAAAATAGAAAAAATTGCTATTGTAGGTAGCCGCGTAGCAGGGCGCTCAGTAGAAGATTTACCCGTACCCGTTGATATTTTAAGTGCTGAAGCACTTGAAAACACAGGCCAAACCGAAGTTGGCCGTATGTTGCAATCTATTGCACCTTCATTTAACTTTTCAAGCTCGTCAATCAGTGACGGCACTGATGCCTTACGACCTGCAACACTGCGTGGTTTAGGGCCTGACCAAACACTTGTGCTTATTAATGGTAAGCGCCGCCATCAGGCAAGTATTATTCATATCAATACCTCAGTAGGGCGTGGTACCGCAGGTACCGATATGAATGCTATTCCAGCCTCAGCTATTAAACGTATAGAAGTTTTACGAGACGGCGCAGCAGCACAATACGGCTCAGATGCAATTGCCGGCGTAATTAATATTGTACTAAAAGATGGCAGCGAAGGCGGCAAAGCAGCGGTTAATTACGGCCAATACTCAGAGGGTGATGGCGAAACAGTAAACGTTGATTTTAATAAAGGGTTTGCCCTAAGTGATAGTGGCTACTTAAATGCAACACTTAATTACCGCGACCGCTCGCCTACTAACCGCGCAGGTTTGCACGGCTCGTGTCAGTTTTATGGCTGTACAGAGCTTAGCGACGGTACTTTACTAGCAGGCGATCCGCGTGAATTGACCGCCGACAGAGACACTTTTCGTATTGGCGATGCCGACTCACAACAATTTGGCTTAACCGTTAATACAGGGTATGAGTTAGGTGATGGCGAGCTGTATGGCTTTATTACTTATTCAACCCGCGATAACGAATCAGCAGCGTTTTTCCGTCATAATGCGAATGCGGGTGGTAACCCTGTTTTACAAGACAACGATGCAACTATCCCGTTAGGCTTTTTACCTAAAATTAATACCACAATTGATGATATTTCTTACAACTTTGGTTACAAAACCGACTTTGATAACGATGCAAGTTTAGATGTATCGTACACCTACGGTGAAAACAGTATTGATTACACAACAAGTGACACAATTAATGCCTCGTACGCTAACTTTTTACGATACGAGCAAGGTTTAAGTGCCGCTGATATTCGCAGTACTATTCCGCGTGAAGCCTATGCCTATGGCATGGAGTTATCACTGCAAACCATTAATATAGATTTTACACAAAACTTTGATGACTACTCACTGGCTATGGGTGCAGAAATTCGCACCGATGAATACCGTATTTTAGAGGGTAGCGAATATGCTTATCGTGATTACGACACCCTTGATGGGGTAAGTATTTATAGTGGTTTAAGTGGCGGTGTAGGCTCTGAAGATGCCTCTGGCGGTACGCAAGGTTTTGGTGGTTCTTCGCCGGCATCATCGGTTGATGAGTCACGCGATGTAATTTCGTTTTACCTTGATGCAGAAACCTACCTAATTGAAGATGTCATTTTATCAGGCGCACTGCGTTACGATAATTACAAAGGCTTTGGCGACACGGTAAACTTTAAGCTTGCGGGTAACTGGGCAATTACTGATGATGTGTCACTGCGTGGTGCATTAAGCTCAGGCTTTAGAGCGCCATCAATGCAGCAATTGTATTTTAACAATATCAGCACACAATTTGTTGTGGCTGAAGACGGCTCATTAGTTGCTGAAGAAGTAGGTACATTCAGAAACGATTCAACCCTTGCACAAAGTTTAGGTATTCCAAAACTTAAGGAAGAAAAATCGCAAAACCGCAGCTTAGGTATTGTCTACAACGTTACGGATAACATTAATGTTACTGTGGATTACTACTCAATTGATATTGACGACCGCATAGTAATTAGTAACCGTTTAGGTAAAGGGCTTTCTTCAAGCCTAGATGCTGCATTAATCAGCTCAGGCGCAGGTGCAGGGCAGTTTTTCTTAAATGGTGCAGATACCGAAACTTCGGGTATTGATTTTGTAGCTACTTGGAATACCGAGGGGTTAGGTGGCACGCTTGATTTTACTTTAGCAGCTAACTTTACTGAAACTGAGGTGGTATCGTTATTTACGCCATCGGGCTCAGGGCTTGAAACCGTACCTGTTGAAGATGTTTTCTCTGATCAAGAAATTTCAATTATTGAAGAGTGGCAACCAGAAGATCGCATCAACTTAAGTGCGCTTTACCAGCGTGGTGATTGGACTGTAAACCTTTCACTCAACCGCTTTGGTGAATACACAGTAGAAGATGGCGGACGCCAAACCTACGGTGCAGAAATTTTAACTGACGTTAAAGTTAATTACTTCGTTACTGAAGATTTATCTGTAAATATTGGTGCAAATAACTTATTTGACGTGTACCCAGATAAAAACACCATTGGTAACTCACGCTCGGGCACAATTGTAGATTCAAATGGCAATACGATTGTAAGCAGCGATGGGGTATTTGAATACTCTCGCCGTTCAGCGCCATTTGGCTTTAATGGTGCTTATTACTATGTAGGCGCAGAATACCGTTTTTAATAAATAACACTCCCTTATGTTATTTAAGTTCAAAGGGCCGTTAGGCCCTTTTTTTGTATTTAGCCTTTTTAGTATTTATTTCTCAACCGCGATTTTATTGTGTTGCGCCTTACCTCAGCGTTAAATTATACCAATTCGCTTAATTAAACATTATTACGGATTGGTATAACCCCTGTATGGCTTTGATAATACTAAATGTGGCATTTTGGACTTGGCTATACATAGCAGGGTTTAAAATGGACGTTGTAATAATAAAAAACCCAGCGGCTAGGCTGGGTTTTAAATATATGCAATTGAAAATTAATGCTTTTGCATACGGCTCATTTCGGTGTGGCAGCTTTGCATCGTTAGCAAAGTTTTCGCTAAGGCTGCTTCACAGTCGGCTGGCTGTGGTTTATCCATCGCTGCTTTAATTTCTTCAAGTGTTTTATCTTCTACCTCTTCAAGCTCTTTAACGTATGTTTTATCGTTGTGAGAAGTAAACGTAGTAAGTAGGGCTGTGTAAGCTCTGCGTGCTTCTACAGCAAAAGAAGAGCCGTCTTCACGCTCACCTTTTTCGTTAACAGCATAAGGTTGTAAGCGCTCAACACTTACTTTTCGTGCGTCAATCATGCGTTGAAATAATGCGCCAATGGCTGGGTCTTCAACTTTCTCTTGCGCTTTTTGATAAAAATCAATGCCACTGTTCATTACTTGGATGATGTCAGTAATATGAGTTGCTTCTGTTCCTTGATGGGTATTCATAATGACCTCTCTTTACATGAATTTAAGTTTCATAGTAACTAAAGCAAAGGCCATTCCAATTTCATTTTAATTTTTAAACTATTGTAATTATTGATTATTTCTTTATTCAGCAAGCTGCAAGGCTATTTAAAATAAAACAACCTCGCAAATTTTACATGGCTTTTGTAATAAGGTTATTTAAGCTCATCCGCCACTTCGGCTACTTTTTGGCGTAACCAAATATGACTTGCATCACGATGCAGTAAAGGGCTCCAAATCATATCTAGTTCAAAAGGTGGTATAGGAAATGGCGGCTCTAAAATTTTAAGGCCTGCATCATCTAAGTAAATATTGGCAGCCTTTGAAGGTAAGGTCGCCACTAAATTTTGCTCTTTTGCTAAATGAATGGCTACGTGGTAATTACGGGTAAACGTGGCAATATTTCGGTGTTTACCAAAATGGGCAAGTGCTTCATCTACCCAACCTAGCTTTTGTACATCTTTAGGGTCCATACCTACGCCGACCCCAAAGCCGGTTTTACTGACCCATATATGGCGGGCTTTTAAATAGCTGTCTAGGCTAAAGTTTTCGATAATTGGGTTGTCGGCTTTTACTAAGCAGCAAAAGCTGTCTTTCCATATGCGTTTATGATGAAAAGATTGCGGAAGGTTTTCAAAGCGGTTAATTGCCATATCCACTTTACCATTTTCAACATCATGAAACGTTACATCACTAGGCGTCAGTATATCTAGGGTTGTATCGGGCGCTTCTTCATGAAGTTTACTTAAAAGCTTTGGCGCTAATGTACTGGCTGCATAGTCACTGGCCATTATTCTAAATACACGTTTACTTTGGCTGGCTTCAAATTCGCGATTAGGTGCCAGGGTTTCTTCTAGGGTCATTAATATACCGCGTATAACCGGTTGTAGCTCTATAGCACGCTCTGTGGGGACCATACCTTCACTGGTACGTACCAAAATTGGATCGTTAAACAAGTTTCTTAAACGCTTAAGGCCGTTACTCATAGCTGGTTGAGTAATACTTAACTGGTTAGCGGCGCGGGTTACGTTACACTCACGTAATAGGGTGTCGAGGTAAACCAGCAAATTTAAATCTATTTTACTTATGTTCATTGTGTGTCCTTTAACGCTTACCAGTGATGAATAAAGCGTTGTGCTGTCGGGTATGGGTATATGTGACTAACATGACCCTTTTTTATATTTTGCTGAGCTTGCTTCCAAAAACTAACATCAACAAGCTCGGGGTGTGTACTGAGCAAAAACTGTTTGTACTTTGGGTTTGGCATAACAAAGGTACAAAGCTGCTCAGGAAAAACATCTTGCGGCGCAACTGAGTAGCTTTGTTCATCAGTTAAGTAATCATCATAGCTTTTGGCCTTAGGGAAGGCCCTAAAGTTCATATCTGTTAGGTATTGAACCTCATCGTAGTCGTAAAAAATAATGCGCTTGTGTTTGCTTACCCCAAAGTTTTTAAGCAGCATATCGCCTGGGAATATATTTACCGCAATCATTTCTTTAAGTGCTTGGCCGTACTCTTCTATTGCATCGGCAGCACTTTCTTCGCTGGCGTTTTCTAAAAATAAATTAAGCGGTGTCATGCGCCTTTCAATATATAAATGCTTGATAATAAGCCACGGGCCTTCAATTACCATAGATGAGCCAATGGTTTTATGTAGCTGTGCCAGTAAATTACTATCAAAGCGTGCCAAAGGAAATACGACGTTAGAGTATTCTATGGTATCGGCCATGCGACCAACCCGATCATGGCTTTTTACCAGTTGATAGCGTTTAAGCACGGTATCACGGCCAAACGGTTTGCTTTCGCCAAACTTATCTTTAATTACTTTAAATACATAGCCAAAAGAGGGCAGTGTAAATACCATCATAACCATGCCTGGTGTGCCTGGCGCTATAATAAAGTTATCGTCTGAGTGAGACAAGTGATGTAAAAATTCACGGTAAAACTCTGTCTTACCTTGTTTATGAAACCCAATGGCATTATAAAGCTCAGCGAGTGTTTTATTAGGCATAAGTTGATTTAAAAATCGCACCATTGCTGAGGGCGCATGGGTTTCAACCATAAAATAAGCCCGTGCAAAGCCAAAAATCACCCGCATTTGCGATGATTTGGTTAATAGCGCATCGAGGTATAAGCCTTTATCTTCATGGTGCAGTACCGCAATAATAAAAGGCTGCACACCGCTTTGAGAGACCACACGGCCGACTATGTAAGCAGCTTTATTACGATAAAAAGGCGTGTGCAAAATATCAAAGCGCATTTGCCAAGGCTGGTGGTGAGTGTCGGGTGCTTGTTTGTAAAATGCCTTTACGAGCAAACGTATATCCCGCTCTAAATTTACAAACGAGGCTTTAAAATCAAAATGCTCAATAATACGCTTTATTGTGGGCATTAAACCATCAACCACTGGAAAGTAGCTGCGGTACTCTGCCTCAACAGGAATGGCAGGGGCATCTTTTAATGTGGCTTGTACAAATATAAAGTCGTTATGAAAATAGCGTCTGTGGTACAAACGGCAAAATACTGAGTTATAAAATGTTTCGGCAAGTTCAGCTTGAGGATGAAAGCATAAAAAGCGTTGGTACAGTCTTTTTACTTCAAGCCAAAGCTGCTCATCTAATTGCTCAGTTAACTGTGCTTGTTTTAATGCTTTAGTGGTTTCGTTTACTCTGTCATCGTAGTAACTAATACGCAGTTTACTAATTTCATTAATTTGCTGCCAATCGCGCTTTGCAAAGGCAAGCGGGGCTTGGGCGGTGGTTTTTTGAAACAGCTGATAATGCTTTTTAAAACCTGTTAAAATTAATTCAGCTATGTGGCGTGGCTGCATAAACACTCCTTAAAAAAGTGTATATAACGATTTTAGTACAGCATTGATAAATGTTAGTGGTGCTGTAGTGTTATACACGTTAGAGCTTTAACTCTATAGTTGTTAAGGTTATGTTATTTTAAGATTAAAACCAAGATAAATATTCTCAGTTTTTATACTTTTAGCTTAAAGCATAATTGAGTGTGATGGCAAAAGCTAAGTTATTGGTAGGAAGCTATTTTTTTCTCTAATTTTTTAATGCGCTTTTCAATTTCGGTGGTTTGCTTTTTATGATCTTTATTTATTATTTTTAATTGCTTGGTAATATCTTTGCTAATTAACTTTTTGTCCTCGTCATCTAAAATACGGTTGAGGCGCTGTTGTTGGTTGTATTCTGCGCGGTCTTTTTTACGTTTTATAATCGCTAATTTATTAGTATTACTTCTCAGCTCAGCTTGCAGGTCAAGCACGATCCGTTCGCGCTCTAATGCGTTTAGCTCTTTTGTGTAATCTTGCGCCGGTGCAGTATTAATTCCCGATACAGTATTAATTGTGTAGGCGGTAGCGTTATCGTTACAAGGGAATTGCGAAAAGATAGTGCCGTTTTTTGTCACGCATTTATAGTAAGTTGTGGCATTTTGCGCATGCAGAGAAAGTGGGCATACCATTACTGCGCATAAAAAAAGTGTGTGTTTTTGCATTAATTTCATCCCTGAGCGTTTACTATGATTTAGTAAATATAACCTAGCTTGGTGTTATAGCAAGCTAGGTTAAGGGATAGGGCTATTGTGTGTAGGTTTTTAGCTTTTTAATACTTTGTACTAAAAACGGGATATCGAGGCTTTGCTCAATAGAAAAACCTTCAGCGGCAGATATATTTTTATAGTTACCGTCTGAATCTATTAGCGTAATTCTATCTTTTTTGTAAGCAATAACTACGCCTTGCGAGTAATTAACGCCAGTGTCCGTTTTTTTCTTATACAGGTTTTCACCTAGCATGGTTTGTTTAACCACAGACTTACAGTTTAAGTACTGGCCTACACTGGTTGCAATAATATCACTGGGTTGAATAAGTCCATCTACCTTGGCTATTCGCTTATCTGAACTGTATAACACCGATGATGTAACTACTTCCGAGCTATTATTAGCTAAGCTAAACGCAAAAATACGGGTGTCGTCACTGCGAGGAGACGGATTATCTTCACCTTTAATGATTTTAATTGCGCTGTTTGAATGCGCTTGATCGTTTATAAAGCTTAGCTTTTCAATTCCAGCAAGCTCTATGCTTCTGCGCTGACTTTGCCACGCAGGTAAGGTTTGCTCTGATAAAATAGCCATTTTATAAAAAGAAGGTAAGCCATACACTAAACTAAACAAGCTATCGCCATGGTGTGTTGGCTGTAAAAACTGATCGGTTTTATGTAGGTTTTTATGCTTGGCAACAAAGCGTTTTAACTGCTCGTTGGTATCAAATACAAAAATATCGACTTGCTGCGCAGTGTAATCTTCACATTTTTGCATTGGCGCAGGTATTTGGTAATTAATATTTTGGTTATTAATTCTTACATTGTGAGCTTGTTTATAGCTTTCAATGTCGAGCAAATCATTTTTTGCTAATAAGCTTTTAGCGGTCGTAGGGTACGACAGCGGTAAAACGTTATCTTGCTTCGTTATATCAAACTTTAAATTTGCATCTGCCCAAATGTGAATACTGTGGCTAAGTGCAAAACACAACACTAAAAACGAGCTGGCAAAACGGGCAAACTTAAGTTGTTTTAAACGCGCTAAGTGCTGCCATGTATAGTTACTTACAACTAATTGGAAGCCTAAAATGAGTAAAACAATCCCCCCGGCTAGCAATGTAGTAAGGGCAGGCGAGCTAGTTAGACGATGCCACAGTAAGGAAATGATTTCCGGTAGCGCAGAAGAGCTTAAATGATAGCCCAAATTAACGTATACATACGCATCAAGCGTTAAAATAGACGCCCCAAGCGTAGCAATAACGGCAGCCATACCTCGAATATGTCGAGGGTAGGGAAACACTAAGCTTAAAGGAAATACCGTCAGCACAAATGCTAAAAAAGCGATAAAGCTCGTATGGCTTAACCACGTCACTAACATATAGGTAATACCCATAAAGCTAGTTGGCGGTGAATCTGCAAATAAAAAGCTTAGGCTAATAAAAAGCGCTAAACCAATATTTGCAAAAGTGAACCAGTGGCCCCAACTTAATAACTGACTCGCTTTTGACGAAAACTGATTGTGCTGCGATAAATTCATATAATTTATTTAACCGACTGAGCAAGTGCTTTTGCAAAGTTCTCAGTTACGGCTTGTCTTTTCCCTGCAGGTACATGCTCTTTTAGGATATGCGTGATAGAATTTCCTAAACACATAAGGCTTAAATCAACCGGCGCATTGTGTTGCGTTAGCACATCAATGAGCTGATCGACGATTTGTTCTACTTCTTCATTAGAGTATTTTGATAAGATTGGCATCAGTTGGTTCAATAAAAGAGTTATATTCTCGTATTTTAACACCAGAGGCGTGAAAAACAAAGATGACAACAGACGTTAAAAAATTAGTCGTTCATTATGTAGACAAAAAAGACGACGATACGCAAATTCACCTACGAAACGATGAAATGGTGATAAACGATAAAGTCGCTGTTTTTATCGAACAACTTCATCATGCATACAACTCAAAGCCAGGTAAAGGTTACTGTGCATTTAGTGGCGATAAAAACAGTGTTGTAGCCTCGGCAATGCAAAGCTATCGTAATGACGAGTTAGGCTTTTGGCACATGACCGAGCAGGCATCTACTGTTTTAAAAGAAGAGTTAGATAAATATGCCTTTAGCGAAACAGGTTACTTAGTATTTTGTCATTATCAGTATGTGGCTACTGATTACATGCTAATAGCTATGATCAATATTAAAGAGCACTACAGCATGACCTCTGAGCTTGATTTAGCAGCGTCGCGCCACTTAGATATATCGCGCATGCAACTAGCTGCACGTATAGATTTAACCGCGTGGGATACTCAAGCTGACGACAATCGCTATATCTCTTTTATTAAAGGGCGAGCAGGGCGAAAAGTAGCAGACTTTTTCTTAGACTTTTTAGGTTGTGAAGAGGGCATAGACCCTAAACAACAAAGCCAAGTGATGCTTAATGCCGTTGAAGACTATTTATCGGAGCAATCATTTGATAAATCAGAAAAAGACGAATTACGTAAGCAAGTATTTGACTACTGTAACGATTGTGTGACCACAGGTGAAGATGCAAGCGTTACTGAGCTCTCGGCTACGCTAACGAAAGGTGACGACAGTCCGTTTGATAACTTTTGCAAAGAGCAAAGCTACGATTTAGAAGAGTCTTTCCCGGTCGATAAAAAAACGGTGACCAGTATGGTTAAGTTTTCGGGTTTAGGGGGCGGAGTTAGTGTTAGTTTTGAGCGTAAACATTTAGGTGAGCGCGTAACTTACAATGAAGCGACCGATACACTGGTTATTAAAGGCATTCCACCAAACTTAAAAGATCAACTACAACGCTTTATGGAAAGTGAAAGTGAGTAAACTCATTTGATCTAGTTAAAAGCCGATTTAAGAGCGCGATATTTTTATCGCGCTTTTTTTATTACCTTTAATTTAGTTTTATTAATGCTCTAAAGCGCAGCGCCTCTAAATCTCTTCGAGGGTAAATCCTTTATTACAGGCTTTGCCCGTCACGCCAACAAGTTGTGCGTCCAGAAGTAAAATAGCCACGATGCTAAATTTAGGCTGTAGATACCATCTCTCATTTTAAGCTTCAAGGTCGTACTTAACTTACTTGGAGCTTAAACGCTTCTTGGTTTTTTATTACACCAAAACATATATGGATGAGCTTTCTCATATTCGCACATACA
>NZ_JAPCKL010000012.1:307-119851 GCF_025942345.1 Pseudoalteromonas sp. A3 | reverse complement strand
ATAATTCTTTACTAATTCACTTTCGGTAAAAGGAAAGTGGTGCCGACTAACCGAGTCGAACGGTTGACCTACTGATTACAAGTCAGTTGCTCTACCAGCTGAGCTAAGTCGGCACTGCTTTAGTACGGGGCGAGATATTAGAGTAAGGTTTATTATGATGCAACTATAAAATTAAAAAAAATGTAATTTTTTAGCTTAAATGCTCACAATTCATGCAAAAGTGCTTAATTTTGCTGTTTTTCGTCGTTTTTACTTAGCTCATGCCAATAATTTAATCCTTTCATAACCAATAAAGAATCAAAAATACTGCCACTTATTTGCTGCTGTAACAGCAAACCGTAACCACCTGCGCACAAAATTTGTGGTTTTTGTTCGCCTGCGATGTGTTTAAGTTGATATTTGGCCTGCTCAATAGCGCCTAATGTTGCCACCAGCGCGCCATTTTTTAATCCATTGGGTGTGTTTTTACCTAGCTCGTTTAAAAAGGGGGTATTGGCATCATCAAACACGCGTTGAGTATTTTGTGTTAATGAGCGAGTCATTAAATCAAGGCCGGGCAATATCCAGCCTCCTAAGTGCTCGCCTTCGCCACTCAGTACATCAATAGTGGTTGCTGTGCCAGCATCAACAATAATACTCGCTCTGTTTGGGTAAAGTGTAAAACCTGCCACCAGCGCAAGCCAGCGGTCAATACCTAAATTGCTAACCTGTTCATATGCGCAGCTTAAGCCACTGAGATTTTTACTAACATGCGCCTCAAAACACGGAATACTTTTTTTGGCGGCTAATGTGAGCGCGTCATTTAATAATTCACTGTTACCTACACAAGCATACACAACCTCAGTTATTGCTTGCCACGGCACGTCGCTCATAGAAACGGGCGTTGCTTGTTGCTCGCGCCATAAGGCCGCTTTTAATGACGTATTACCTACATCTATTAGCAGTTTCATAATTCCGCCTTTCTTAACGAGATTTCGCCGCCATAGTAACTTTTAACTTCGCCGTCTTGGCGAATACGTATTCCGCCGTGCTGATCAATACCCTCACAAATACCCCGCCAGCTTCTGTGCCCCGTATTTAGCTCTACGCATTCTCCTGCAAAGGCGTTTAGGGCGTTCCACTGTGCGTACATACTGTTTAGCCCGTCTTGCTGGTAATCTGCCAAACGCTGCTCTAAATAAAAGGTAAGCGAAGCAACTAACTGGTTTTTATCAAGCGCGGTGGTGTGTTGGCTTAAATCAGTCCATGCTTGGTCAATGTGTTCGCTGGTGTTTTGCGGCATGTGTAGATTAATGCCAATACCAATGACTAGCTGACAAGGGCCTTGCGGTTGCCCATCTAGCTCAACTAATACTCCAGCTAGTTTTTGCTTATTTATGTATATGTCGTTTGGCCATTTAAGTTCAATGTCTATATCGTAAAGTGCTTTTATAGCATCATATACCGCAAGCCCTACTGCAATTGATACGCCCATAGCAGCTTGCAGGCCATCATCTAAGCGCCAAAAATAACTGTAATATAAATTAGCCCCAAATGGAGATTGCCATACCCGCCCTCGCCTTCCGCGCCCTGCTTGCTGCATTTCGGCAACCACAACAGTGCCAGACTCAAGCGCGACTTTATTTTGAATACGGCGCATTAGCTCGCTGTTGGTTGAATCTATAATAGGGTGTACTTCTACTTGGGCTATATTGGCACCTAATGCATGGTAATGTTTGGTTATATCGTCTCGGTTTAGCAAACCCACCGCATTGTTTAAACTGTAACCTTTACCCGTCACTTTAAATATATCGAGCCCCATGTCTTGCAGTGTTTGTATATGTTTACTCACTGCCGCACGGCTTATACCCAGTTGCTCGCCAAGGACTTGGCCCGATACAAAGCCACCTTGGTTAAGTGCGTTTAATATTGCTAGTTTATTTCCATCTGGTGCTTTCATTACGCGTGCTCCGTAGTAATATGGCATTCACTATTTGTGTTTATAAGCCTTACTTCGTGCTCTAGCATTATGCCGTAACGTGTAAACACCGTATTTTGTATATGCGTGATCATAGTGATTAAATCGCGCCCTTTACTATCACCATGATTAACTAATACCAGCGCCTGTTGCTGGTGCACCTCAATCCCTGCTACTGTAAAGCCCTTCAAGCCCGCTTGGTCAATTAGCCAACCTGCCGCCACTTTGTGATGGTTTTCCCCATAGGGGTAATGCGGTAAATCACCAAACCGCACAAGCAGCGCTTCTAAACGCGCATTGCTAATAATCGGATTTTTAAAAAAGCTACCCGCATTGGCTAAAGTGTATGGGTTTGGCAGCTTAGCGTTACGAATTTCAATAACCTGCTCAAATACCATTTTAGGGGTGGGATTTTGCAATACTTTGAGTGGGCCATAACTTAAAACTGGCTGCCACTTCTTAGGGAGCGCTAAATTAACCTGAGTGATCACCGCTTTGTTTTTTAAAGCATGTTTAAAAATAGAGTCACGATAAGCAAACTCACACTGTGCGTTAGTTAAAGTCACCTTGGTTTTTGTGGCTATATCAATGTATTCAACCGACTCTACAAATTGAGCGAGCTCAACACCATAAGCACCAATGTTTTGTACCGGCGACGCCCCAACAGTGCCCGGAATAAGCGCTAGGTTTTCAAGCCCTGCAATATTTTTATCAAGTAAATAGCTTACTAGGTTATGCCAGTTCTCACCCGCAGCTGCACTCACTAATACGTCATTTTCTCGCTCGGTAATAGTAATGCCCTTAGTGGCCATTTTAATTACGGTGCCTGCGTAGTTTTCTAAAAATATTGTGTTGCTACCTTCCCCTAATAAACAAAACGGAGCACTAAAACGGTGTGCTTTAAGTTGCTCAACCGAGGTTATTTCAACAAAATGCTGGCATTGATTGTTTAGTGCAAAGGTATGTAAAGGTTTTAATGAGTGCGCCACAAAGGTCTCTGAGTGTACTGGTAACTAATCGCAGTAGTTTACCTTATTGTCGCAAAGAATGTAAAAATCACTCAACCCGCTGTATCAATCATGATATAAAACCTGCACTTATTATTAGTGTTCAGGGTATTTTATGAAAATTAAACCTCTTTTTTTAAGCCTCGCTATGGCCGGTATGTGCTCGCAAGCAATGGCAAACGCGATTGATCAAAACTCATACGCCAACCTAGATGATGTGGTAACAACACACTTAAACCTTGATTTAGATGTCGATTTTGCCGACAAGCAATTAGAAGGTTTTGTTGAGCACACGCTAAAGTGGAACAATGACACGAGTAAAAAGCTGGTACTTGATACCCGCGACTTAGACATTGATAAAGTAATGTACCAAGACACCTCGGGCGATTGGCACAAAGCTAAATTTACACTGGCAGATCGCGATGATGTTAAAGGCTCAAAACTAACAATTACTTTAAAAAGCCAAGCGCCAAAAGTACGTATTTACTACAACAGCCGCCCAGAAGCATCTGGCCTGCAATGGTTAACACCAGAGCAAACAGCCAGCAAAACGCACCCGTTTATGTACAGCCAATCGCAGGCTATTCACGCTCGTAGCTGGTTACCAGTACAAGATACCCCTGCCATGCGCGTTACTTACTCTGCCCGTATTCATACACCAAAAGATATACGTGCCGTAATGAGCGCCGATAACAAAGACGCACTATACAAAGATGGCGACTACCACTTTGAGATGCCACAAGCTATTTCGCCGTACTTAATTGCGATTGGTGCAGGTAATTTAGAATTCAAAGCCATGTCAAAACAAACTGGTATATTTGCCGAGCCTGAAATTTTAGATGCTTCGGTTGCCGAGTTTAACGACACCCAAGCCATGATCGACAAAACCAACGAAATGTATGGTGAGTATGCATGGGGTCGTTACGATTTATTAATGTTACCGCCTAGCTTTCCGTTTGGTGGTATGGAAAACCCGCGCCTTTCGTTTATTACCCCTACCGTAGTTGCTGGCGATAAAAGCTTAGTAAACCTTATTGCGCATGAGCTTGCACACTCTTGGTCTGGTAACTTAGTTACCAACGCGACGTGGGAAGATTTATGGTTAAACGAAGGTTTTACCTCTTACGTTGAAAACCGCATCATGGAAGAAGTGTTTGGCCGCGACCGCGCCGTAATGGAGCAAGCTTTAGATGCAGCAGGCTTACGCGCGCAACTTAAAACCATTGATGCACCCGATACGCGCCTTAATTTAAAACTTAATGGCCGCGATCCAGATGATGCATTTAGCTCAGTGCCATACACTAAAGGTCAGCTATTTTTAATCTACCTAGAAGAAAAATACGGCCGTGATAAGTTTGATGACTTTGTTAAGACCTACTTTAATGAGTTTGCATTTAAATCGCTGACTACTGCGCAATTTGTTACTTACTTAAAAGCCAACTTAATTGAAAAATATCCAGGCGTTGTAAGCATGGATAAAGTGAATGAGTGGATTTTTGAGCCAGGTTTACCAAGCGATGCACCTAACCCAACATCGGATGCGTTTGATAAAGTAGATACAGCAAGCGCAGCATGGTTAAAAGGTGAAACAAGCGCAGCACAATTACCTACGGCTCAGTGGACAGTGCACGAATGGTTACACTTTTTAAATAACCTACCACGTGATTTAAGCTTAGATAAAATGAGCGAGCTTGATAAGCAATTTAACTTAACGCAATCAACCAATGCAGAGCGCGCGTTTGCATGGTTTATGTTAGCGGTAGGTAATGGTTACCAACCTATTTACCCAGCGCTTGATAAGCATTTATCAGGTATTGGCCGCCGTAAATTAATTGTGCCGTTATACAAAGCACTTATTAAAAATGGTAAGCGTGAGTGGGCACATGATGTATACATCAAAGCACGCCCAGGCTACCACCCACTTGCACAAGGCACCATTGACGCTTTATTTGATAAATAAACAATCTGTGCCAACCCTAAAAGTGTTTAGACCTTTAGGGTAAAACAGCAAAACCATTAAAAAAGGCCGATTTATCGGCCTTTTTTAATACTGTAATTTTCTCAAGCTAAAAACTGTAACTAAGTTCAGCGCAGTTAGCGCTTAACATTAGTAGGTGAGATAAGTTTATGATTCAGCGCCTTGGTTCGTTACCTTTTCTAAAAAGGCCTTTCGCTCAGCAATAGTTGCTTGCTGCCACCAAAATTCTAGCATTTGCGGTGCACTTGGCATGCCTTTGCCATTAATAGGCGCAATAGGCTTAATAGGTTGGCTTGGACGCGTTGGACCCGCTGGCACCGTATTTTGTAAAGCAGGCTTTTGACTTGCAAGCTGTGTATTTGAAATAACACTAAGCGGCTGTGCCACAGACGCGCCCTTTGCTTTTAAACTTACCTGTGGTGCCTCAGCAAATATTTTCGCTGATACCGCGTTATCGGCACGATTAAACACCATGTCGTAGTCTTTGTTATCGTCAATAGTAATATCTACCCAAAACGGTTCAGACTCTATTACCTCATGATCGTCAAAGCCTAGCTCGTATAAATCGGTGTATTTTAATTTTAATCGATAAGACCCAGGGGCAAGTTCAATGTCGTCAACGCGGCTAAATAAAGAGCTTTCAATCACTCTTTCGCCGACTTGTAAAGGCACTAACTCTTCAGGAAAGTGAATATTTCCGGCACTTACTGACATACTCATCAATAGTGCCGCAGCTGCAGTTATTAACATTGGTTTACGCATAAAAACTCCTTTATTTGTTTTGAGTTTGACACTGCAAACAAAATTTGTCATTAGTGACTTTAAATTCAACCCTTACACTGAAACGATTATGAGCACAGAAACAATATTTACAAAAATTATTAACCGCGAAATTCCCGCCGACATTATTTACGAAGACGACACCACCCTTGCATTTAAAGATATAAACCCGCAAGCCCCTTTTCATGTGTTAATTATTCCAAAAAAAGCAATTGCTACTATCAATGATATTAACAGCGAAAACTCACATTTAGTTGGAAATTTATACGAGGTTGCTGCTAAATTAGCCAAGCAATTTAACTTTAGTGACGATGGCTACAGAGTAGTAATGAACTGCAATAAACACGGCGGGCAAACCGTGTATCACATACATTTACATATGCTTGCAGGCAAAGAAATGGGCTGGCCTCCGTATCAAGAAGCTAAAAAATTAAAAATTTAATAATAAAAATTCACTGGAATTATTAGTATTTAGCTAGTTACAAATGTTATGGTTTATCATGTATATAAAGTGAAAAATAATTACTTATTTGCAACATTTTATGTTTAAATAATCGTAAAATCGTACTTGTTCACAAGGCGAAACCCGACTTTCTAATACAAAAGGTGTGGAAGTCGTGATAAACTTAACTAGTCAGCTTTATAAAAAGAGTATAAAAACATGAGCAGTTCAGCCTTTTTGTTATTAGATCAAGAGCCAATTAACACCATTGGCATTAACGTTTTAGAACCTTTGTTAAAAACGCAAGGCCTTGACGTAACCACGGGTACAAATATTTTAGATGTACCAGAAGGGACTCGATTACTGTTCATTGAAACATCAAGTAACGATGCATGGGGTAAACTAAAAGAACAGCTAGTTAACCTGCGCACCAAGTGCGATATCGTATTATTTAACCTAGACGAAAACCCAGAGCTCGCTAACCGCGCGCTGTTGAGCGGTATTCGTGGCGTGTTTTATACGACAGATAACGCTGATGTATTAATGAAAGGTATTCGCTTACTTTTAGAAGATCAGCTTTGGTACAGACGTGACATTATGTGTAATGCATTAAACCGCATGCTGCAGTTTAATAAAGACGCACTACACAAGCTGACCGAAGGCGATATAGAGCCAATTAAACTCACTAAACGAGAAAAAGCAATAATCTCGTTAATGAGTAAGGGTTCTAAAAACAAAGAAATTGCTGAAGATTTAAGCATCAGCCCGCACACAGTTAAAACACATTTATACAGCGCATTTAGAAAAACTAAATGTCGTAACCGTATTGAGCTACTATCTTGGGCTCAACAAAACATTCCAGACGAAATTCGTTAATCAATTTCGTAATTTAAAAACAGGCACTTATGGTGCCTGTTTTTGTTTATGCTGCATGCTTGTTAAATTAATCGCTTTTTATTACTCTATTTAAAGTACCCATTGCTGGAACCTCTATGCTCGACTCATTTACCCTCTTTTTTGCCAGCATTGCCGTTATTATTGTAATGACCCTTCTTAACTTTTTAACATGGCGTACCAACAAAAGTACCCCAGGTACTCTGCTTTATATTTTTTACCCGGTTTTATTACTAGGCGCAGTAATTGGCTTTACGCTGATTGGCAAAACACACAACCTTATTGTGATTAGTATTGCCAGCAGTATGATGTTTGGCGCATCAATTGTGCACAGCTTGGCCATATGCCAATTTTTAGATTATCGGGGTATTGGATTTAAGCTATTGTGCTCCTTTACCGCGTTTAGCGCCGTAATGTTGGGGTATTATTCTTTTATTGACCCTTCTTTACGCGAGCGTATTTACGTCTCGGATGTACAGCACATTGCAGAAGCCACTTTTTTGCTGTTTTTATTTATTAAATATGCCCGAAAGCCCTACCCAAATGGCACCATTGTTTACATTTTAATATTAACTTTAGTTGGCCTGAGCTTTATTAGCCGCTCACTATTTATGGTTAATATTGAACAACCCCTGCTATTGCAAAGCCCATGGTTTAGCAGCTTACTGTTTTTAAATGGCGTTATTGCACCTATGTTTTATGCCGCCGGTATGGCGCTTTTGTGTAATGAACGCAGAGAAAAAAACCTTAACAAGCTAGCCGACAAAGCCCAAAAAGATTTAGAAATTAGAGGCCTGTTTTTATCAACGATTAGCCATGAAATTCGCACCCCCCTTAATGGCATATTAGGCAGCGCCCAATTGGTTATGAACCAAAGCACCGATACCCGCAATAAAGCCTATTGTGAGGCCATTATTAATTCAGCCGAGTCATTAAACTTACTGGTTGATAAAGTGCTCGACTACGCAAGCCTAGATCAAAGTGATGAAGCACTTTACGAAGAAGACATTGAATTTAAAACCTGGTTAAACAATTTATGTTTATTGCTCAGCCCATTAGCGGAGCAAAAACAACTTAAGTTTGAACTGGTATGTAATATCCCTGAACAAGCCTGTTACTACTGCGATCAGCAAAAATTAAGGCAAATTATTATTAACCTTGTTGGTAACGCCATTAAATTTACCGACCACGGTATAGTAAAAATTCAGGTTGATTTAATAAGCGACAGGCAACTTGAGCACACCATAAAAATTAGCGTTAAAGACTCAGGCCCTGGTATCGAAAAAGACGAAATAGCCTACTTAACCGAACCCTACGTACAAAGTAGCGCCGGCAAAGAAAAAGGCGGCACCGGCCTTGGGCTTGCCATCACCAGCCGCTTACTAGAAAAGCTAGGCAGCCGTTTAGAAATAACCAGTCAACTAGGCACTGGTAGCGTATTTAGCTTTACCACCACCTTTACGCTAGGGGAGCTTAGTTTGGTAGAGCAGCGCCATCAAAACAAAGACTACTTAACCGGCCTTGAAGTACTGCTAGTCGAGGATTTAGATTTAAATCAAAAAATTGCCATTGAATTTATGGCCGAAGATGAGCATAAAATAAAGCTCGCCAAAGATGGCAAAAGCGCTATTGAACTGCTGCAAACGCATCACTTTGACGTTATTTTACTGGATATGAACCTGCCAGACTTTACCGGCCAAGAAGTATTAAAACGTTTGCAGCGTTTGGAGCATAAAAACCAGCGCACGCCCGTACTGGCTTTTACAGCAAGCTTAAGCCCTGATGAGGTAAAAGAATACTTAGCTCTGGGAATAAAAGACATAGTAGGCAAACCAATTAAGCAGCAAAAGCTTCGCCAAGCACTGAGTGATTCACAATCCAATCAAACTGCAAATATAGCTGTAGAGCTAGTAGACACCTTATACGACGAAACCGCAGCAGAAACGCTAACTAGCTCATTTAGTGAGGATGAAGTGTCGTCGATTTACAATGAATTTGTACTCTCAGCACGGACTAAACTAACCCGATGCCAAGAACTTATTGACCAGCAACCAGAGCAGTGCATTAAATTATTGCACCGCCAAGCAAGCACCGCGCTGCAATTAGGCTTTAACCGTTACGGTATTGAGCTTAAAAAAATAGAGCGCCGCTTGCTTGATAACAAACCCCATAACAACCTGTTAGATGAGGCGTTAGAGCTATGGCAGCGCAGCCTAGAACAATACTTAAAGTTTGTACGTGGGCAGTTGAGTTAGCATTGAAAAGCATATACCTTGGATGCTTTAGTTTATTTATTCAAACCTGGCAACTTCTTCAAAGCTTAGCCCAGTAAAGCCGTGCGCTTGCAAAGCACAAAATAGATTTAGAGAAATGTCTCTATCACTTACACGAGAGTCAAGAACATAAGTACCTTCAAATCGATCCTCTGGAATTTTAAATATACAACTATGCTTTGGTAGTTTTTCTTTTTTGAATACCGCTTTTTGTAATCCAATATTTAAACCTGGTAGCATAAAAGTACTCATTTCAACATCCAAAAATCCCCTTATTGTTCTAGTGACATTATAAAAGTACCAGTTTTCATCACCTACATAGAAAGGTAGTAACTCTCCCGAATCTTCAAAAATATCTGCCAGTTCATTTGCTACGTGCTCTTTTATAGCAAGGCCTTGTAAATTTATTGCTGTAATATCACCTATAGGTGTTTTTTTTTCTTGATTGTAATGCGCACTAAAATTTATTAATGTTGACTCTTTTGATGAACCATCAGGCTTCCATAGGTCAGGCTCACATAAAGATTCGCTATCAGGAAATATGACTCTGTAATGGTTAACGTTTGGCGTGATTTTATAAATAACTTTACTCATTAGTACCCATAAACTCCATTTTGTAGCGATATAGCAATTGATTGTAAAATCGCTGCACATTCACTACGTGTATTTGCTAACGATAGTTGATTAGTAATATTTAGATAATATAACTCTGTATGAATTTTTGCATGATTAGAAGCGTCAGGCATAGCTGGGTGAGGAACGTAGTTTTCGTTCTTTGGCAAAAAGACTCCATTACTTGGATCATCTATTCGAATTTTAAATTTAGCAAGTATCTTTCTAGCAGCTCGCGCCAGCTCATGAGTACCAGATACAATCGCATGGGTAGCCGTATTTGGTGGCTTTTTACCAGCTCCTGTTGCAGACATATATCTTGCCATTCTTTGCGGCCGGTGTTTTTCTTTCAAAAGAGCTTCTGTTGTTGTTCTATTTGCCATCTCTGCATAACGAGAATATGCTAATAAACCAAACTTAACACTCCTAGTAGCTATCTTATTATAAAGGCGAGCAGCATGTTGAGCAATTTCAGCTTCAGTAAGTTTACGTTCGGTCTCTTTTAAAGTTTTCTCCAACTCGTTTGAAATAAGTGTTTCTGAGTCTCTAAACTTATAAATAACACCTGATTCTCTTATACTTTGGCGTAACCCTTGAAGGAGTTCACCAGGTTCTACTTGAACAGCTGTAATCAAAGATTTATCCATGTAACGTCCCTATAATTTTAACTGACAACATAGTATTTTAAATAACTTTTTATTTCAATCAACAACCTCGCTACTTAAGTTTATCACTAGAAAACCACTTTATTTAAATACCTAACCTTCCATACTTATCATCAAAACGCTCTATGTCACTTTCATCTAGTACGGTGCCAGTTTGTACTTCAATGACAATTAGCGGCTCTTTTTGATTGTTCGCTAAGCTGTGTATTTGTTTTGCTGCAATGTAGCAAGATTGGTCGTGGCTAAGTGTTAATGCTTGCTTATCAATACGTACATCGGCAATCCCCGATACCACTACCCAATGCTCTGCACGATGCTGATGGCGCTGCGTTGAAAGTTTAGCCCCGCTGTTTACGGTTATTTTTTTAACTTTAAACCCTGCCCCTGTTACTAAAGTGCGGTAATTGCCCCAAGGCCGATACACAACCTGATGGTGATTGAGTTTATCACTTTGGCTAACCGCTAATTGCTTGAGCAATAAAGGCAGACCATCGAGCTTGTTTTTATTGGCAACGAGGGTGGCATCGTGGGTATGAATAATAGCTAAGTCGCTAACCCCAAGGGTAGCAACGCTGTGATCGTCTTCGCTTAAAACAAAATTATTAGTACTATTTTGCGCGCTATGGCTATCGTTTTCATTATTGCCATGTGCATCTTTTTTAATAAGGCTAGCCAAGGCACTAAAGCTGCCTACATCACTCCAATTAAGAGCAACAGGCAGCACTGCTACATTATTACTGCGCTCTAAAATGGCGTAATCGATAGAGTCACTTGGGCAATTTTTAAGTGGCTCACTTATCGGCCTTGTAAATCCTAAATCGTCAGAGAAATTAGCCGCCGCGCTTACACTGTGTGCAATTTTTGGTGCAAAGCGTTCTAGCTCATTTAAATAGGCTTGCGGTGTAAATAAAAACATCCCGCTATTCCAGCTATAACCGCCTTGAGTTAAATAATGCTCAGCGGTAGCCAAGCTTGGCTTCTCTTTAAATGCAGCCACTTTATAGCAATTTGAGCCTGCTATTTTACTACCTTGCTTAATGTAGCCAAACCCAGTGTGGGGCTGTGTTGGTGTAATTGAAAACGTGACCAGCATACCTTGCAGGGCTAATTCAATTGCATCATTTAGTTTAAGTGTGAGCTCAGTAAAGTTGGATATATGATGATCGGCAGGCATCACCAGTATTGGCCCAGTTATGCCTTGCTGTAAAGCGTAGTGTGCTGCCAGCGCAATAGCCGGCGCGGTATTTTTACCCTGCGGCTCTAACAAAAGTGCATGAGGAGTAGCCTGCGCACTTTGCTCAGCAGCAATAAAGCGGTGCTGTTCGTTACAAACAAGTATTGGCTTTGCAAACCCCTCGCCCGATACACGCGCTAACGTGCTTTGTAATAGTGAGTGTTTGTTATCAAGCAGAGGTAAAAATTGCTTAGGCATAGCTTGGCGAGAAAGCGGCCATAACCGTGTGCCAATGCCGCCCGCTAAAATTACCGGTGTTATAAGGGTTGTATTCATAAAGCCGCCAATAAACATATCAGCGGCTATTTTAGCACTTTATTGGCTAGGCGCTAATGCTTAGCGATTTATACCAAGGTAAACGCGTCGGCATCTAAATAAGCAGGAAACGAGGCTTTAAAATCATCGAGCGGTGCTTTTTCAAGTGTTACGGTAAGTAACTCTTGTGTATTGTCTTTTGCTTTGGCGATCGTATCGCCTTTAAAGTCGTACACAGCCGTGCCGCCATTGTGCGCAACACCATTGCCATCGTCGCCAACACGGTTAACGGCTACTACATAACATAGGTTTTCCATAGCGCGCGCCATTAATAGCGTATCCCAAATATGACGACGAACTGCAGGCCAGTTAGCAACGTTTATCATTACATCGTAATCATTATTGTTGCGCTGAAAAACCGGAAAGCGCAAGTCGTAACATACTTGTGGCAGTAACTTAAAACCGTTAATTTCAAACGTTTTACGCGCTTGTCCTGCGACAACGTAATCGCCCTCACTGCCTAAGCGAAATAAATGACGTTTATCGTAATAATTTACCTCGCCACTTGGGGTCACCCAATAAAAGCGATTCGCTTTTTTATCGCCTTGAGCAACCAAAACCGAACCTGCAATAACGGCTTTATGTTTATGTGCTTGGGTTTTTAGCCAGCTCAGCACTTTGCCATTTTCGGGCTCTGCGCAATCAAGGTTAATAGCAAAGCCTGTGGCGAAGGTTTCGGGTAGTAAAATTAAATCAGGTTGAGCGCTCATCGCTGCTAATTTTTTATCAAACATGGCTAAATTGGCGTCTTTATCAAGCCAATGCAGCGCACTTTGAACGAGTGTAAGCGTTAAAGTTGACATAATATTTGCGCGGCCTCTATTAAGGTTTCATCGTTTTTAGCAAAACACAGTCGAATCACTTTATCATTTGAAGGTTGCTTATAAAACACACTTAAAGG
Organism: Pseudoalteromonas sp. A3; assembly: GCF_025942345.1. Taxonomy (NCBI): domain Bacteria; kingdom Pseudomonadati; phylum Pseudomonadota; class Gammaproteobacteria; order Alteromonadales; family Pseudoalteromonadaceae; genus Pseudoalteromonas; species Pseudoalteromonas sp. A3. The sequence continues at coordinate 106,793 of NZ_JAPCKL010000012.1, read as the reverse complement.
AATAGCAGCAACCCCAGCTTGCTCTACTAACCAGTGGCAAAAATCCACATCATTAAGATCAGACACTTCACTGTAATCGAGCAATAAAAAGTACGTACCTTGGCTTGGTAAAATATTAAAACGGCTGTCACTTAAGTGCTGTGCCAGTAAGTCGCGCTTTTGCTGATAAAAATTACTCAGCTCATCGACATGCTCGCCTTGTTGTTCAAGCATGTCGGCCAATGCGTGTTGTGCAGGTGTAAAGCTTGAAAAAGTAACATACTGGTGTATTTTTCTAAATTCAATAGCAAGCGGTGCAGGCGCAATACAGTACCCCATTTTCCAGCCGGTACTGTGAAATGTTTTGCCAAAGCTTGATATAACAAAGCTTTTTTCACGCAGCTGCTCATCACAAAGCATGCTTAAGTGCTTATCGCCATCAAAGGTAATATGTTCGTAAACTTCATCACTTATTACATATAAATCGTGGTCGCTTACTAACGATTTAAGCGCGTTTATATCATGGCTTTTAAGTATTTTTCCGCTTGGGTTGTGTGGCGTATTAATAATTATAGCGCGCGTGTTTTTGCTCACTGCGCTGCGAACAGTTTGCCAATCAATAGCATAATCGGGTGCATGCAATGCAATATGAACTGTTTTACCGCCAGCAAGCTCAATGGCAGGCTGGTAAGAGTCATAAGCGGGGTCAAACACAATGACTTCATCATCGGGGCGTACTATAGTTTGAATAGCCACAAATAATGCTTCGGTGGCGCCCGACGTTACCGTAACTTGCTCAGCTGCATCAATGTTAGCCGCATATTTACGCGAAACTAAATTTGCTATTTGTTGCTGTAAACGGGGCACACCACTGGATGGCGAATATTGATTAACCCCTTGCTGAACATAAAAATTTAGCTGGTTTTTTAGTAATTCTGGCGCATCAAACTCAGGAAAACCCTGCGATAAATTTATTGCCGAATGCTGACTTGCCAAGCCACTCATTTGGCTAAATATACTAACACTTAAATTTGGTAATTTACTTTCAAACACGACAGGCCCTTAATGATGGTTTTGCGCTTAAAGCGATGCTATCATTGCTTAAAACAGAAGTATAGCCGTCTAAAATTAAATAGCTTTATATCAATTTGCTTAATTAACTGAGCTATTTTGAGGTAGCAAAAACGCAGCTCGCGTTTGGTTTAGCGCCTCAAATGCATTAAGTATTATTACGCATTGGTATTACACTCATTGGTGAGGAATGTATGCACAACAATACCGCTATTTCGCAACTTATTGAAGCCGGAAAATGGATCAGTCAAAAAGGCTGGGTTCCCGCCACCGGCGGAAATTTTTCGGCGCGCACCGCAACAGGGTATGTGGTTACCGCTAGCGGCTTTGATAAAGGTCAGCTCGGTACACACACATTCATTGAGCTTGATCATCAAGGTAATCGCACTAAAGGTGCTGGCAACCCATCGGCCGAAACGCAATTGCACTTAGGCATGTATAAGCTTATTCCGCACGCAAACGTGGTGCTGCATACTCACTCAGTAGCAGCCACCGTACTATCGCGTGTAATTAAAAGCCATGCATTAAATTTAAGCGGTTACGAAATGCAAAAGTCACTCAGTGGGGTAACTTCGCATTTAGATACGCTCAGCATTCCTATTTTTGAAAACGACCAAGACATAGACCGCTTAAGCTTGCTGCTTAGCGATCACCACTTACATACACCCATTGAGCATGCAGTGTTAATTCGTGGGCATGGCGTTTATGTAGTAGGGCGTAATTACAAGCAAGCACTTCGCCATTTAGAAGGGTTAGAGTTTTTATTTAGTTGCGAGCTGGAACGGTTAAAAATAGAAGGTATTGGGGCACAGCTATAATGATAAAAGCAATTTTAACTGATATTGAAGGCACCATAACACGTATCTCATTTGTAAAAGAGGTGCTGTTTCCGTATGCAGCCAAGCAACTAGCAACGTTTATGCGCTTAAACGAAAATAAACCCCATGTCGCTGAGCAAATAGCGGCTGTTAAAGCCATTATTAATGAGCCAGATGCCGATATAGAAAATGTCATTAGCGTGTTACTAAAGTGGATTGAAGAAGATAAAAAAATTACCCCTTTAAAGCAAATACAAGGGCTAATTTGGCAAACGGGCTACGAGCACGGTGATTTTAAAGGCCACCTATACGCAGATGCGTTTGAGTTTTTACAAGCTCAGCATGCTCAAGGCACCGCACTCTATGTCTATTCATCAGGCTCGGTAAGGGCGCAGCAGTTACTCTTTAAATACAGTGACTATGGCGATATTCGCCCCCTGTTTAATGATTTTTTTGATACCAAAGTCGGCGCAAAGCAAGAGCAAGCAGCCTATAACACTATAGTTAACCAGCTCCCTTTTAGTGCTAACGAAATCTTGTTTTTAAGTGATGTGGCAGGTGAGCTTGATGCAGCTAAAGCCGCAGGGCTTAAAACCTTGCACTTAATACGTGATGGCCAAGCACAAAGCGCGCACCCATACGTACATGACTTTAGCACAGTTAAATTGGAGCAATTTGCATGAGCCAATTAACAATTTATGCTAACAACAATCCAAGTAATGCGCTGGTAAACACCCGCGATTTAAGCGAAATTACTCAGCAATTAGCAAAGGTAAATGTACGTTTTGAACAATGGCAAGCAACCGCACCCATTAATGAGCACACCACAAATGAGCAAATTATCGCAGCGTATAAAAATGATATAGCACGCTTAAAAGCGCAAAATGGCTACCAAACGGTGGATGTTATTTCGCTTGCAAAAGGTAATCCTGCAGCGGCACAAATGCGAGAAAAGTTTTTATTTGAGCACACTCATAGTGAAGACGAAGTTCGTTTTTTTGTAAAAGGCCAAGGGTTATTTTGCCTACATATTGATGCCAAAATTTACCAAGTATTATGCCAGCAAGGTGACTTAATTTCGGTCCCAACTCTTACCCCACATTGGTTTGATATGGGGAGCGACCCTGAGTTTACCGCCATTAGATTATTTAATAATACCGAGGGCTGGGTTGCAAAAAGCACCGAGTCTGAAATAGCGAAGCAGTTTCCGTTGCTCGCATAGCAAAAGTAATACGCTCCACAAAGGGATAAGTGGAGCGCTGTTTAAAAACTACTTAAGCGCTGTTAACGCCCCACTCTCTACATCACTTTTATTGTAAACACCGGTATCTAACACCCAAGCTGTTATTAGTTTTGCAGGTGTTACATCAAATGCGGGATTATACACATTGGCATTAGTGGGTGCCCACAGCGCCTCACCAAAACTGCCACTTACGCCGCGTACCTCTGCGCTATTTCGCTGCTCTATTGCTATATCGCTACCGTGAGCTGTTTGTGTATCAAGCGTAGTTAAAGGCGCGACAACATAAAAAGGAATATCATGAAAATGGGCCAATACAGCTAAATTATAAGTTCCCACTTTATTAGCAAAGTCGCCATTAGCAGCAATACGATCGGCGCCTACCACTATTTTATCTACCTTGCCTGCGGCCATTAAGCTTGCTGCCATATTATCGCAAATAAGCGTATACGGTACTTGCCAGCGCTCAAGTTCGAACGCGGTTAAACGCCCGCCTTGCAACAAGGGCCGCGTTTCATCAACCCACACATGTATATTGCCGTGTTGTTGCTGCGCTTTGTAAATAACGCCTAATGCTGTACCAATACCAGCAGTCGCTAATGCGCCGGTATTACAATGGGTTAAAATATTGTCGCCGCTGTTTATAAGCTCAGCTCCGCGCGTTGCCATGCGCTCACATAGGGCAATGTCTTCAATAAAAAGGCGCTCTGCGCTGCACACCACTGCTGCTACAAAGTCATCGCTTTTAAGAGCCTCTCTTAATGTAGCCATACAATGCATTAAATTAACAGCGGTTGGCCTTGTGGCTTCAAGCTCATCAATTGCTTTTGCAAGCGCCGCTTGAGTTCCCCCCTGCTGCGCTAAATGAGCAACCAGCAAACTCGCACCTAAGCCTATTAATGGTGCGCCACGAATTTTTAAACTGATGATCAGCTCCTTCATCGTCTCAACACTATGGCATTCGTGCCATACCTGCTGATGAGGAAGTAAATACTGGTCAAGCACACTTAATGTGCCGTTTTCATATTTTAAACTGCTTGCGATTAGGTTTTGCATGGTGAGGCTGCTTAAATAAAATGCGTAAGGGTATTTTACATCAGTTTGAATAACTCTCAAGTTAGACTTGTAGACATCTAAACATTTAAAGGTATAGAATGCCCCAAAAGGTTATTTGAGAACTCACTATGGCTAACTATGTCGCGTTTAATGCGCAGCGCGCAATTGAATATGTAAATTCGCTAATTGACTCTAAGCAGTATGATTTTTTTAATGCTGGCGCACCCTTAACTGCGTACGAATTTGGTGACGGTAACCTTAATTTAGTATTTAGAATTAGCGATGAGCACCATAACAGCATTATTTTAAAGCAAGCACTGCCTTATGCTCGTTGTGTAGGTGAATCATGGCCGCTCACGCTTGATAGAGCCCGTATTGAGGCGCAAGTGTTACTTAACCATGGCGCTATTTGCCCACAAAATACCGCTAAAGTACTGCACTATAACCAAGCTTACGCACTTACTATTTTAGAAGATTTAGGTCACTTAAAAATATTGCGCACTGCGCAAAATAACGCGGAGCAATTTCCTAAGTTAGCCGAGCACGTAGCTACGTATTTAAGCCATACCGGGTTTTATAATTCAGATTTTTACCTAACCGCCCAGCATAAAAAGGCCCTCGTACAGCAATTTACTAATCCTGAGCTTTGCCAAATTACAGAAGATTTATTTTTTAGCGATCCGTATACAGATCACGAACGCAATCACTTTGACGAGCAACTTACTACACATGTACACGCTTTGCGCGATAACACGGCACTTAAGTTAGAAGTTGCGAAATTAAAAGCTAATTTTTTATCTAACCCGCAAACATTGCTGCACGGCGATATGCACAGCGGCAGTATTTTTGTAGATACCAATACCACTAAAGTGATTGACCCCGAGTTTGGCTTTTTTGGCCCTGTTGGCTTTGATATAGGCTCTTTTATTGGCAATTTACTATTAAATTACTGCGCACAAGCAGGGCATATTGAAGAGTTTGTAGCACGACGAAACTATCAAACGCATTTACTTAGCTGCATTGTTGAAAGCTATAATTTATTTGAGCAACAATGGTTAGCTTTAATTGCCAACCACAGCACAGATCGCACCCTTAATACCGAGGGCTACCCACTGTACTTTATGAAAACCGTATTACAAGACGCCATAGGTTATTGTGGAACAGAACTAATTAGGCGCACCATAGGGCTCGCGCATGTGGTAGATATTGACAGCATTGAAGATGAAAATACGCGCCTTGCAGTACAAAAACAAACGCTGAGCTTAGGTGAGCAACTTATTTTAAATGCCAAAAGCTGCGACAACAAAGATGCCTTTTTTAGTTTATTAATAAGCCAACTAAATTAAAAAAGGCGCCAAAGCGCCTTTTTTATACTAATACCGTTATTGGTAGTTTTCGTAAATTTTATCGAGCGGCTCCGACAGCCCACTTTCTTGCACTATACGCACGTGTTTACGCCTTAATTCCCGCGCACTCGTTACACCACATGAGTGGGCAATTAAACCAGCACCGTAATGAATATATTTATTATAATTGGCAACCCGCTGAGCTTTATCGGCAACATTTAAACCACGCTGTAGCCGCTCGTTATGGGTAGTTACACCGGTTGGGCAGGTGTCTTTATTACATTGCATGGCCTGTATACAGCCTAACGCAAACATATGACCACGCGCAGAAACAACAAAATCAGCCCCCAAAGCAAGCGCCCATGCCACCTTAGAGGGTACAATTAACTTACCCGATACAATGACTTTAACCCGCCCTGTTAAGCCATGTTTTTCAAGCATATTAACAACCAGCGGTAAGCTTTCGCGTAGCGGTAAACCTACCGAATCTAATAAGGGTTGTGGCGCTGCGCCCGTACCGCCATCGGCACTATCAATAGTGATAAAGTCCGGTGCTGATTCAAGCCCGCGATGGTTTATTTCTGCAAATAGCGTTTCTAGCCAAGTGTAATCACCAATAACGGCTTTAAAGCCGGTAGGTTTGCCTGTGGCGTTTCGCACTGTGGCAATCATATCTAATATGTCGCTTGGCTTTTTGATTTCTGGGTGCCCATTTGGGCTAATTGAATCTTTGCCCTCAGGGATGCCCCTTATTTTAGCAATTTCAGCATTAACCTTTTTACCAGGTAACATACCGCCTTTACCTGGTTTGGCACCTTGGCTTAATTTAAGCTCAAACATTTTTACGTTTTTATGCGCCGCAATTTCTTTAAGTTTATCGATACTTAAATTTCCAAGCTCGTCGCGCACACCATATTTAGCCGTACCAATTTGAAACACCAAATCGGCTCCGCCCTCTAAGTGATAAGGACTTAACCCGCCTTCACCAGTATTCATCCAGCAGCCGGCTAATTTTGCCCCTTTTGATAACGCTCTAACAGCCGGTTTTGAGAGCGCGCCGAAGCTCATTCCCGATATATTAAACAATGAGTTAGTGGTGTACGGCGTTTTACAATAAGGGCCTAAAGTTACATTACTTGGGTCCAGCGCCTCTTCATCTAGGGTAGGAAAAGCACAGTTCATAAACATCACTGTACCTGTTACCTCTAAGCTTTGCGTGGAGCCAAATGCAGCGGTACGATCGACATCTTTTGCAGCACGATACACCCAACTACGCTCTGCTCGGTTAAACGGCATTTCTTCTCTATCGAGGGCAAAAAAGTACTGCCTAAAAAACTCGCCTTGGCGCTCAAAAAAGTACCTAAAGCGACCAATAACCGGGTAATTTCGCCTAATTGCATGCTTTGTTTGAGTAATATCACGAAAATAAAAAACAATAACGGTAAGTACAATTAATCCTAATGCAACAATAAAAATACTCGCAAATACATCAATACTAAAAATAATAAAATCGCTCATCCAAGGCCCCTTGATGGCTGTTTTTAAAATAAAAAAGGTGTTGCGTCAAAATGACACAACACCTTTCGTTGTTCAAGGTTTATACCTTTAGATAATTAGCTTTGCGTGTTTTCAAGCTCAGCTTTTATATACAAACGAACTTGCTCTTCAAGCACTGATAACGGCACTGAACCATGACGCAATACTTGATGATGAAACTCACGAATATCAAAACGTGGCCCAAGCGCTTGCTCGGCCTCTGCGCGTAAACGCTTGATAGTCAGCTCGCCAATTTTGTACGACAAAGCTTGCCCCGGCCACGAAATATAGCGGTCGGTTTCGGTTTTAACATTGTGTAAGGAAAGCGCTGTGTTTTCGCTCATAAAGTTCATAGCGCGCTCGCGGCTCCAACCGTACATGTGCATACCTGTATCAACCACTAAACGAGCTGCACGCCACATTTCATAGGTTAAACGGCCAAATCGGCTGTATGGGTCTTGGTAAAAGCCTGCTTCTATACCTAAGTATTCAGAATAAAGCCCCCACCCTTCACCAAAAGCCGAAAGGTAGGCATCACGTCGGTAGCTTGGTAAGTTTTCAAGCTCTGCATTAAGCGATATTTGTAAATGATGCCCTGGTACGGCTTCGTGTAAGGTCAGCGCCTCTAATACATACAATGGGCGCTTATCTAGCGCATATGTATTTACCCAATAATAACCCGCTTGATCGCTTCGGCTCGAGCCAACATAGCGACCGGTTGTATATTTAGGGGCTATACTTGCAGGTACAGGTGCAACGCCATAGGGCATACGTGGCAGTGTATGAAATAACTTAGGCAGCTGCGCGTCCATTTTTTTAGCTATATAAGCAGCTTCTTTTAATAGCTGCTCTGGAGTGGCGGCGTAAAATTGCGGATCGGTACGTAAAAAGTGGATAAAATCGGCAAACGTGCCTTCAAAACCTACTTCTTTAATTATTTCCTGCATTTCACTGCGGATACGCGCCACTTCAGATAACCCCAGCTGATGTATTTCATCAATGCTCATATTTGTGGTGGTGTAATACTGTGCGCGGTTTTTATAAAACGCCTTGCCATTAGGGGTTTGCGAAATACCAATCGTAGTGCGTGCACCTGGCTGATATTGCGTAGTAAAAAATGTTAAATATGCTTTGTAAGAGGCAATAACATCGTTTTTTATGATGCGTTTAGCTTTTTGCTGTATCGCTTTAAAGTCGTTTTCACTTAGCCCTGCTGTGTTCGTTTTAAATGGGGTGTAAAAGTCTGACTGCGTTACATCATCTACTATGTATGCGCTTATTGAGTCTTCATACCCGGCTAATACCGCTTGTGGTTGAGTAAGCCCCGTTTCGAGCCCCTTTTTCATCCAATGTATATTTTGCTCAAAAAAGCGCGGCACTTGTTCAAGGCGGGCTAAATACGTTTCTAACTGTTGCGGTTGCTTGTATTGCGAACTATTAATCATATAAGACAAGCTAGAATGGAACCCATACTCAGAAGTTAGCGGCATGTAGTGCGCATTAAATGCATATTCATCAACACTGTTTTGTACTTGCGCACGAATAATACTGAGGTTAATACTGTTTTCACTTGAAAGCTCATCGCTATCAATTGCATCTAAACGACTTAATAATGCTGTTTTTTCCTCATATTGCTGCTTTAAAAATTCAGCCGATAAATTAGGTAATAAATAGCCATCAACCCCTTCAGGCTGAGTGTAGGGATTAACACGTTTGCGGTAATCAACAATACTTTGCGCCACTTGTTCAAATTGTGTGTTTGCGTTGGGGCTTGTTAATGTACATGCGCTTAGTGTGCCAAAAAGTGATAGCACAAGCAGTGTGCGGCAAATTCGCGGGGGTAAGGAATAATTCATTTTAGTTTTACTTAACCATACAATAGATTTCACAAAACTATCGTAGGCTGAGTAAATAGCAAGACAAATGCGATTAATCTCAATAACACACGCTTAATTGGAGCGCGTAAAATAAGCTGAACCCGCCTAAATTAAGCTAAATACGTGCTCTTTGATGATAAAATCAGCTATTAGGCAGCAAAAGTAAAAAATTAAGTTCACTAATACTGGTTTTTACTTTTAAATAGCCTGCTTAACGATTATTGTAGTAAAAAAATAATAAAGCTTGGATGCATTGCCGCCTCATTGAAGACTTATTTTAATGTGTAATTTAATGCGTACTTAGTTGGTAGTTAAAATGATGTTCCATGATTCCATGGCTGTAGCTCAAGAAAAAATGACGAATGTATGCCTGTTTTTAGAACGTCATACGCTGCCTCCCTCTCCGTTAAATTACCACGTTGCCTATACCTATATTAGTAAAGTAAATCCTCAGCTAAATAACGCCATAGACGAGGCCATTACTAATAAAGCCCAAATTGATAGTATTTTGATTGAGCAGCTCTACTTTGAGTTTTTAAACGAAGGGCATACCACGCAAGTGGCAATGATTAATAACGTAAATGGGGTTATTGATTCACTGTCGCGCAATGCGCAATCAACCGAAAAACAAATTGTTAGCTTTGCCGGCCAAGTAAGTGAGTGCATGCACACGCTTGATGAGAATAATATAGAGCAAAGCCGCCAAGCACTCGATACGTTAAACACCCAATCAGCCACGTTACTTGAGCAACACAAGCACTTCAAACACGAGCTATATAAAGCTAAAAAGTTACACGAAAAAACCCAAAAACAGCTGGCGCAATTACGTAAGCAGCACATTATTGACTCACAAACGGGGCTGTATAAACGTCATTATTTAACGCAGCAAACCCAACTATGGAGCAACCAAGACAAATCAATTTGCGCAATTGCTATTCAAATAAATAATTTAGATCATTTTGTAGATAATTACGGCGATATAATTGGCGAAGTTATTTTGAACAAAGTGGCTAAACAAGTAAAAAAATATGTCTTTCAAAGTGGTTTACCTGGGCGTACAGCAAAGGACCAATTTACCGTATTACTGCCAGATATAGACCCCGAAACCGCCAATGTTATTGCTGAAAAAGTGCGTAATGGCGTAGAAAAACTTCGTTTTGTTAGCTCAAAAAGCGGCACTAAGCTGCCTGGCATTAACTTATCTTTAGGCATAGCGCAGCAACTCAAAAATGATGACTTTAACCAGTTAGCTAAAAAAGCCTCGCAAGCGGCATTTAAAGCACGCTCACTGGGGCAAAGTAGCTTTACAGCTGGCCACTAGGTTTTACGCTAAATTACCTGATAAATCATATTCAAATTGCACCTGCAGTATACAATCAAGTACACTAGTCTTTATTGCCACGATAGAGACTAACCATGAACGAAACAGAGCAAAAGACCACGCATTTTGGCTATAAAACCGTAGCCGAAAACGATAAAGCCTCAATGGTTGCAGACGTATTTCACTCGGTTGCAGCAAAGTACGATGTAATGAACGATTTAATGTCTTTTGGTGTACATCGATTATGGAAACGTCAAACTATAGCCAGCTCAGGTGTGCGCAAAGGTCACCACGTCCTTGATTTAGCAGGCGGCACTGGTGACCTAACAGCAAAATTTAGCCAACTAGTTGGTGACACCGGCCAAGTAGTTTTAGGTGACATTAACTCTTCAATGTTAAAAGTGGGCCGCGAAAAACTGCACAACTTGGGTTTAGTCGGCAATATCGACTACGTGCAAATGAATGCCGAAATGCTGCCATTTCCAGATAACAGCTTTGATGTGATCACGATTGCCTTTGGCCTACGTAATGTAACCGATAAAGACAAAGCCCTGCGCTCTATGTACCGTATATTAAAGCCAGGTGGACGTTTATTAGTATTAGAGTTTTCCAAACCTGAGCATGAAATTTTAAGTAAAGCGTACGATTTTTACTCGTTCAATCTATTACCAACTATGGGTAAAGTAGTGGCGAACGATAGCGAGTCATACCAATACTTAGCTGAGTCGATTCGTATGCACCCAGACCAAGAAACCTTAAAAGCAATGATGGAAGAAGCAGGCTTTGAACAGACAACGTATCAAAACCTAACCGGTGGTATTGTTGCACTGCACCGTGGTTTTAAATATTAAGGCAGGCAATTATGGCGTTTGAGCAAAAAAGCGAGCATGTAATCGCAGCAAAACCCGATTCGCAGTTTTTTATGTTACCTAATTTTGTACTTTCGCTTATAGAGCGAGTGCTTAATAAGGTACTGCAACTCGACGCCACCTTAATAGATAAGCTCAGTGCCGTTAAGCACAAACCATTAAAGGTCGAAATCCGCAATTGGCAGCAGCAAATAGTATTAACCTTTGATGGTAAACTATTACACCTTTACAGTGCCAGCGATGAAGATAGCGCAGAGTGTATGATCAGCGCAGATATAGATACTCTTATGGCGCTTAAAGACCCAGCCATGCTTACACAGCTCATTCGTCAAGATAAGCTAGACCTGCAAGGCGACTTAAACGTCGCTCAGGCGTACAGCGCCGCATTTTCTGGGCTAGATATAGATTGGCCTGAGCAACTATCGCACTATATTGGCGATGCGCCCGCACAACAACTTTACATACAGCTAAACGCTTTACGCAGTAAAGAGCGTAAAGCGCGTCAGCAAATTAGCACCACATTAACCAGCCTATGCCAAGATGAGCTCGCTGTAACTATTCACCCTTTAGAGCTTGAACAATTTAAACAACAAAACCGAGTGTTAAAAGGGCAAGTGGCCGCTATTGAACAACGCATAAATGCATTAATCAACTCTTCTAACACCAACAGCCGCTAAGGATTTTTTGTGTCGACTGCTCGATTGTATTACATCACTAAAACATTACTTAGCTACGGATTAGATGAGTTAATACCAAAACAAAAAATACCTTGGTACGCTAAAATTGCGCGTGGTAGCTTGTTTTGGTTACGTAACCAGCACAAAAATAAACCAGCGGGCTTGCGCCTGCGCTTAGCCTTGCAAGAGCTTGGCCCAGTGTGGATTAAGTTTGGCCAAATGCTTTCTACCCGCAGAGACTTACTTCCTCACGACATTGCGTTAGAGCTTGCTTTTTTGCAAGACCAAGTTGAGCCTTTTGAAGGCGAACTTGCCCAAAAAATAATTGAAAAAGCGCTCGAAATTAGCGATATAAACCAGTTGTTTAGTGAGTTTTCGCAAACCCCATTGGCCTCAGCGTCTATTGCACAAGTGCATACTGCTAAGCTAGTTGATGCCCATAACAATACCCAAGATGTTGTTATAAAAGTGATTAGGCCAAACATAAAAACACAAATTAATGCCGACTTAGCACTTATGGAAAAGCTCGCTAAAGTGCTTGCCAATGTACACAGCGAAGCAAAAAGGTTACGCCCTGTCGAGGTGGTCAAAGAGTATAAAAAAACCTTGCTAGATGAGCTCGATTTAATGCGCGAAGGCGCAAATGGCATCCAACTTAAGCGTAACTTTGAAGGCTCTGATTCGTTATATATCCCGGCTGTTTATAGCGATTATAGCCGCAGTAACGTATTGGTTATGGAGCGTATTTACGGAATTCCGGTCTCAGATACTGAGTCGTTAATTGCGCAGAATACCAATATGAAATTACTCGCTGAGCGCGGTGTAGAAGTGTTTTTTACCCAAGTATTTAGAGACAGTTTTTTTCATGCTGATATGCACCCTGGCAATATATTTGTCTCTCGCGAGCACCCTGAAAACCCCATGTATATTGGTATCGACTGTGGCATTGTTGGCACATTAAACAAAGAAGATAAACGCTATCTCGCAGAAAACTTTATCGCCTTTTTTAATCGTGACTACCGCCAAGTTGCTCAGCTACATGTTGACTCAGGCTGGGTTCCGCCCGATACCAGCATAGAAGAGTTTGAATTTGCTATTCGTACCGTGTGCGAACCTATATTTAATAAACCGCTGGCTGAGATATCGTTTGGCCATGTACTCGTTAATTTATTTAACACCGCACGCCGCTTTAACATGCAAGTACAGCCGCAGTTAGTATTATTACAAAAAACGTTATTATACGTTGAGGGCTTAGGGCGTCAGCTTTATCCTCAGCTTGATTTGTGGAAAACCGCTAAGCCATTTTTAGAAGATTGGGTAAAACAACAAGTTGGACCGTTATCAGTAATGAAACAAATGTATGCTAACTTGCCATTTTGGGCTGAAAAAATGCCAGAACTACCTGATTTAATTTATCAAAATTTAAAACGTAGTCCGCAAATACAGCATTCTCAGCCAAGTAAAGTGTCACACAAAGCGCTAGTACTTAGCCTATTTGGCAGTGCTACACTGATTGTATCGGCACTGTGTTATCTGCAGCACGACCTCATAGCGGCAGGCGTAACATTAGCAGCGTCTGCAATTAGCTTTATTGTGGCGTGGCGTAACACATAAACTAAGTGCTATTTATGCCACAGGGCGTATAATTAGTACTTAAAATAAACATTTAAGCATTTATCAGTTGGAGATAACCATGGGTTTAGGTGGCATTAGTATTTGGCAATTATTGATTGTTTTAGCGATTATCGTACTTCTTTTTGGTACTAAAAAACTACGCGGCATGGGTGGTGATTTAGGCGGTGCAGTAAAAGGGTTTAAAAAAGCCATGTCTGATGACCAAACTAAAGAGACTGAAAGCGAAAAAGCTGAGCAAATCCAAGAGTCTCAAAAAGCAGCGCCAACACAGACACAAAGCACTGAAAAAACCAAAGACGATACTAAGGTTTAAGCAATATGGGAATGTGGGAGCTCGTTGTTGTTTTTATTGTTGGCCTAGTGGTACTTGGCCCTGAGCGGTTACCGGTTGCCATTCGCACCGTAATGCGCTGGGTAAAAACCGTTAAGTCGATGGCCAACTCAGTTAAAGCAGAAGTGAGTGAAGAGCTACGCATACACGAGCTTCACGAAAACCTAAAAAAAGCAGAGCAACAAGAGCTTAAAGATTTAAGCCCTGAGCTACAACAATCGGTTGATGAACTGCAAAAAGCAGCGCAGTCGGTTACTCATAGCTATAAAAACACTTCAAGCACGTCATCTAACGAACAACTCGATGAAAAAAAGTGAAATTAATTCCCCTATTTGTGGTCAACTTATTACGTGGTATAAAAAATAATGTCTGAACAAGCTAAATCAGGGTACGTCGCTCACTTAATTGAGCTGCGCGATCGGCTTATTAAATCACTTTTTAGTATTTTAGTGATATTTATTGGCCTAGTGTATTTTGCCAATGATATATATGAGTTTGTAGCCGCCCCTTTAGTCGCACATTTACCAAGCACTGCCACTATGATAGCTACCGATGTTACGGCACCGTTTTTTGCACCGTTTAAGCTAACGCTATTTGTTGCCTTGTTTGGCGCTATTCCGTGGATATTGCATCAAATTTGGGGATTTATAGCACCTGGCTTATACCAACACGAAAAACGCATGCTAATGCCAATTTTGGCCTCGAGTATTTTGCTATTTTATGGCGGTATCGCTTTTTGCTACTTTATAGTGCTCCCTATTATATTAGGCTTTTTTACTAGTGTAGGGCCGCAAATGATGACCCTAGCACCGGATATTAGTAGCTATTTAGGATTTGTACTTAAGCTATTTTTTGCATTTGGTGTGGCGTTTGAAATACCCGTAGCCATAATGTTGCTATGTTGGAGTGGCGCTACAACCACGCAGAGTTTAAAGCAAAAACGCCCTTATATTGTGGTTGGTGTATTTGTTGTGGCGATGTTTTTAACACCGCCCGATGTGTTATCACAAACACTATTAGCACTTCCTATGCTGCTTTTATTTGAGCTAGGGTTAATTTTAGCGAAATTTTATAGCGCTAAAGAACAACAGGAATCTGAGGAATAAAATGAAAAAACAACTACTCTCACTACTGGTTTTACTAAGCGCACCGACGTATGCAGCGCAAGAAATTAACGTGCAAGCTTTGCAAGCATGTAGCTTTATTGAAAACGACTTTAACCGTTTACTATGTTATGACAACACAGTGGCAGGTAAACCGCTTACTAAACCTAGTGAGAAAAAAACCCTTACCCCACCAAAAGCCGTAACCAATGTATCGCCAAACGTAAGTGCACCTGTTGCAGCTGTTTCTAAAGCAGCGCCTGCTGCTAAAGCAGATGATTTTGGCCTTGAGCATAAAGAGATCACTAAAGATAAAGACGAAAATATCACAGCGTCAGTATCATCAGTTAGAAAAGCTCCTTATGGCGAGCTCATTATTACCCTTGATAACGATCAGCAATGGCGTCAAATTGGCTCTGACAGCCTTAAATTAAAAGAGTCAGACACAGTGATTATTAGCCGCGGTGTATTTAATTCTTTTTTACTTCGTAAAGATGGTCAAAACCGCTCAATCCGTGTGAAGCGCACTCAGTAATGACCTACACGTTAGTTGATGCCGGCGTTAATTTAACCAATCACCAGTTTGAAGGTGAGCATCAGGCCATTATTGCCCGCGCAAATGCCGCGGGCGTGCAAGCTATGTTACTGATCGGCTGCGATGTGCCTAGTAGCGAACAATCGCTTACATTAGCAAAACAATATAATCAGTTTTCTACTGCTGGCGTGCATCCACATGACGCCAAAGACGCCACCGATGAACTTGAAACCACTTTAACGCAGCTTGCTAGTAACGATTGCGTTGTGGCCATTGGTGAGTGTGGGCTTGATTATAATCGCGATTTTTCTCCTCGCGATATTCAGCGCAGCGTATTAAAACGCCAGTTAGCGTTAGCTGAAAAACTAAACCTACCTGTTTATTTACACGAACGTGACGCAAGCGAAGATATGCTAAATATTTTGGCTAACTATAACGTACGTGGCGTGCTGCATTGCTTTACAGGCAATGCCCAAGCACTTAAAGATTATTTAGAATTAGGCCTTTATATTGGCATTACTGGGTGGGTGTGTGACGAGCGCCGCGGTAAAGCATTGCAACAATTGGTGCCAAGTATCCCGCTTGAGCGGTTATTAATAGAAACCGATGCGCCTTTTTTAATTCCACGCACAATAACCCCTAAACCAAAATCACGTAAAAATGAGCCCGCCTATCTTAGCTATGTGTGTGAAACACTCGCTAAGCTTTATAACGTTGAACCAAGTACTATTGCCACCCATAGTACGGCTAACTTTTATAGCTTATTTGATATTGCAGGTCGCTAATGACAAGCCCAAAGGCGCTATTTAGCCTATTTATGCTCCTTTGTTCATTTTGCAGTGTTGCAAACCCCGTAATTTCTGAAAATTTTAAAGCAATAAAAATAGACACCCTGAGCTATTCGTTTACGCCCACCACAGCAAACAATGCCTACCATGAGGTTAGCGACTGGCAAACAGTAAGTGATAAGCCATTAAATTTAGGGTTTGAACAACGCCCTGTATGGGTCAAGTTTACAGTTAAAAATACCTTAAATAACAATATAAGCCCTATTTTATCGCTCGATAACCCGCTGTTAAATGAAGCGCAAATTTTTCATTTTTATAATTCAGCACTGCTCTCACACATGCAAACTGGCGATAACTTTAAGCTCTCATCACGGCTAATAAAAAGCGAATCTTTATTAGCAACCTTGAGGCTGCCGGCAAATAGTATTAACACCGTAATAATGAAGGTTAACAACAGTGCTGGGCTGCGCATCCCGCTGACTTTATGGCAACCAGATGCCTACCTAGCGCATAAAGGTAAGCTTAATTTAATTTATGGCTTACTCATTGGTTTTTTATTTTCATTGGCCATAAGTTGCTTGGTTTTGTATGGGTTTTCGCGCAAGTTGTATTTTGCTTATGCAGGCATTATTACGCTGACCTTAGGTGTGCTACTGGCTTATTTATGCGGTTTTGGCGCTCGTTATTTTCATCCAAATTCGCCTTCATTACAGCAAGTAATGATACCTGTTTTACTAATGCTCACTACGCTTGCTTTTGTGCCGCTACAAAAACAACTGTGCCAACCTAAAGCCTCTAAACTACTAAAATGGCAAACCATTGTTGCTAATATTTACGCAATTAGCCTGCTGTTTATGTGGGCTTTACCTAGCACAGTGTTTACCCCATTTAGCTTATTGGCGAGCCCGATTGTTATTGTTTATTGCTTGGTAAGCGCCTACATCTGCCAGCAAAACGCGCCTTCAAAACCAATTCAAGCACTGCTAATTGCACTCATGCTATTTTTACTTGTTATGGTGTACCTTATTATTGCTGTATTTGGCTTATATCCTTTAGGTAGAAGTAGCTTAGCTTTTGTTTTTATATGCTTTTTTGGTAGTACATTTTGCCTATGTTATGGCGTTATGAAGCGCTTTATTTTAGAGCGTGATGAACAAGTTATTGCTCAACAAACCTTGATTGCTGAAAATGCAGCCCAAGATACACTATTAAACGAGCGACTCGCGCTGCAAGCCCAAACACAAAAAGAATTAGAGTCGTTAGTTGATGAGCGTACCTTTGAGCTACAAGTCACTTTGCGTGAACTAGAGGATAAAAACCGCGAGCTTGAGCTACTTAATATGGAAGACGCGCTGAGTGGCGTTAAAAATCGTCGCTTTTTTGATAAAAAATTAGTGATGGAACTGCGTCGCTCTCGGCGTGAAAAAACGCCTTTGAGTATGATTATGCTCGATATAGACCGGTTTAAACGCGTAAATGATAACTACGGACACTTAACCGGCGACCAAGTAATACGCGCTGTAGCCGACATTATAAAACAGCATTTAAAACGCCCGTTGGATGAAGTGGCTCGCTACGGCGGCGAAGAATTTGTTGTTTTGCTACCTAACACCCCAAAAGAGGGGGCTGTTGATATTGCTGAAAAAATTCGCCAAGCCGTAGAGAGTAATACCGTAAACGTAGCCGGAACATCCGTAAAAGTAACCATTAGTGCTGGCGTAAACAGCGCTGTAGTAAACGATATTAGTAACCCTGAGCTATTTACAGACGACGCAGATAAAGCGCTCTATTTCGCTAAACAACATGGCCGAAATCAAGTAATTAGTTTTCCAATTCCACAGTAGGAGCTTAGTAACATGGCCCAATCAGGACTCGACCTTTTCCCATATACTCGCATGCGTAGAATGCGCCGTAATGATTTCTCTCGTCGCCTTATGGCTGAAAATCAGCTGAGTGTTAATGATCTTATTTACCCTGTTTTTGTGCTTGAAGGCAAAAACCGCCGCGAAGCAATTGAATCAATGCCAGGAATTGAGCGTTTATCAATTGATTTATTGCTTGAAGAAGCTAAAGAGCTTGTAGATTTAGGTGTACCTGCCGTCGCTATTTTTCCGGTAACCCCTGCTGACAAAAAGTCTTTGATGGCCGAAGAAGCCTACAGTGAAGATGGCTTAGCACAACGCACAGTTCGTGCTTTAAAAGAAGCTTTTCCTGAGCTTGGGGTTATTACCGATGTAGCCCTTGACCCATTTACTACTCATGGCCAAGACGGCATTATTGATGATGAAGGTTATGTAATTAATGACATAACCACTGAAATTCTTGTTAAGCAGGCGCTTTCACACGCCGAGGCAGGTGCCGATGTTGTTGCACCCTCTGACATGATGGATGGCCGTATTGGTGCTATTCGCGAAGCACTTGAAGCAGATGGACATATTCACACACGCATAATGGCTTACTCAGCTAAATATGCCTCTAGCTATTACGGGCCGTTTAGAGACGCTGTTGGCTCTGCAGTTAACTTGAAAGGGGCCGACAAAAAAACGTATCAAATGGATCCTGCCAACTCTGATGAGGCAATTCGTGAAGTGGCACTTGATTTACAAGAAGGCGCCGACATGGTGATGGTGAAACCCGGTATGCCGTACCTTGATATTGTTCGTCGTGTTAAAGATGAGTTTGGTGTACCTACTTTCGCATATCAGGTCAGTGGCGAATATGCAATGCACAAAGCGGCAATCGATAACGGCTGGTTGAGTGAAGAGGCCACAATTATGGAATCTTTACTGGCATTTAAACGCGCCGGAGCGGATGGTATTTTAACGTATTTTGCCAAGCAGGCCGCGCAATGGCTGCAAAATAAGTAAACATGTTATCAAAGGCGGTACGCCGCCTTAATTTTTTTACAATCATTAACATATTTGTATTCTTTTTGTCATTTAGATTGCCTAAACTGGTGTCCCATTTTGGGATTTAAATACACGGGAATAATAAAAAATGTTAAAAACGAAAATAACGCCACTGGCGCTTATATTAGCAAGCCTCAGTGCACCAGCCTCCGCCGATCTAATCATTTCTGAATACATCGAAGGCAGCAGCAACAATAAAGCGATTGAGCTTTATAACAATGCTGATACAGAGCTTTCTCTTGAAGGTTATACTTTAGGACTTTATTCAAATGGTAGTAGTTCGGTAGGTAACTCAATTGATTTATCAGGCACATTGGCTGCCAATACCACCTATATAATTTCAAACCCTAGTGCTGACGCTGCCATTCTTGATATTGCAGATGAAACCAGCACAGTAACTTACTACAACGGTGACGATGCCCTTGTTTTAACTAAAGATGGTGTGGTGGTTGATAGCTTTGGCCAAGTGGGTGTTGATCCTGGCTCTTTTTGGTCTGATGATACCGTACAAACTCAAAATAAAACCTTACGAAGAAAAAATAGCATCACAACGGGTCGAACTGACTCAACTGCAACTTTTAATCCTAGCGATGAATGGGAACAGTTTGATATTGACACCTTTGACGGCTTAGGCTCGCATGCTGGCGATGGTGGTACGGCTCCTGCGCCAGACCCTGAGCCAGAACCATTAGAACCGCTTGTATGTGGCGCAGATAAAACGCTAATTAGCGCTGTGCAAGGTTCTGGTGAAGCAAGCCCGTTAGTAGATACCCTTGTTGAAATTGAAGGTATTGTCACTGCCGATTTTCAAGGTGAAGATGGCTTAGATGGTTTCTTTGTGACCTCGCTTGCTGCAGATGTAGATAACGACCCAATGACCTCTGAAGGTTTGTTTGTTTACTTTACTGATACCGATGTAAATGTAGGTGACCACGTGCGCGTACAGGGTACGGTTGATGAATACTATGATTCAACACAACTTGCAGATGTAACACAAATTGCAGTATGTGGTACTGACGAAGCGGCCTCTGCAACCTCAATAAGCTTACCTTTAGAGAGCCAAGCTGACCTAGAAGCTTATGAAGGTATGCTAGTAAGCCTAGATCAAACACTTGTAGTTACTAACAACTACGGCTTAGGTCGCTATGGTGAAGTAGAGCTAGCCACTGAGCGTTTATATCAAGGCACTCAAGTTGCATTGCCAGGTGATGCAGCCAATGCTGTTGAAGCAGCTAACTTGACTAAAAAAATCTTATTAGATGATGGCTCTACAGCTCAAAACTCAGATCCAACGGCTTACCCAGCGCCAGGCCTATCGGCAGAAAATACTCTACGTACCGGCGATACTGTAAATGCGGTAACAGGGGTAGTTACATACAGCTTTAGCACGTATCGCATTCACCCAACAGTTACACCACAGTTTATAGCGACTAATGCGCGTGAAGATGCGCCTGAGCAAAGTGAAGAAGCCGATTTACGAATCGCCAGCTTTAACGTACTTAACTACTTTAACGGTGATGGCCAAGGCGGTGGTTTCCCTACTAGCCGTGGTGCAGACTCAGAAGAAGAGTTTGTACGTCAAGAAGCAAAACTTGTAAGTGCTATTAGTGCAATGCAAGCTGATGTTGTTGGCTTAATGGAAATTGAAAATGATGGCTTTGGTGAGTTCAGTGCTATAGCAAGTTTAGTAAATGCATTAAACGATGCTGACAGCGCTAACAACTACGCGTTTGTAGATTTTAACGTAGCCCAAATTGGTACCGACGAAATCACCACAGCCCTTATTTACCGCGCAGATAAAGTAGAAGAAGTAGGCACAGCCGCTATTACTACTGATTACCCGTTTGATTACAGCAACCGTGCACCAATTGCACAAAGCTTTAAGTCACTTTCAACAGATGAAGTATTTACTGTTTCTGTAGCCCACCTTAAATCTAAAGGTAGCTGTGGTGATGATAACAACGACGACCTAGGTGATGGCCAAGGCTGTTGGAATGAAATTCGTACCGAAGCTGCTGATGCGTTTACTGATTGGTTAGACAACAAACCTACTGGCGTAGATGACGAAGATATCATTCTTGTTGGTGATATGAACGCTTATGCAATGGAAGATCCAATCCGTAAGTTTGATGAAAAAGGCTATAAAAACATAGTCGCAGAGCTTGATGGCGATACACTAAGCTACTCTTATAGCTTCTCTGGCCGTGCAGGTAGCCTTGACCATGCTTTAGCAACCGAGTCTTTATTGAGCAAAGTTGTTGCAGCAAATGATTGGCATATCAATGCTGATGAGCCTATCGTGCTTGATTACAACCTAGAGTATAAAAGCGAAGGTCATCAATCTACGCTATACGCAGAAGGGCCATACCGTGCATCTGATCACGACCCAGTTATTGTTGATATAAAATCTGAAGTAGTACTTACCCCTGAAGAGCAAACACCGGTAATTGCACCTGATCAAATATTCACAGTAGATGAAAACAGTGCTGTAGGCACTGTGATTGGTACACTTGATTTTAGTGACCCTAACGCTGATGTATCACCTGTGGTTAAATTTATCGTATCAGGTAACGATTCTGTATCAATTAACGAGCAAGGTCAGTTAATTGTTGCAAGCGAAGTAGATTACGAGTTTGAAAATCGTATTACCCTTACAGTACAAGCAGAGGATAGTGTAGGTAACGTATCTGAAGCACAAACGGTTGTAGTAAGAGTAAACAACCTACGTGGTGATGACGATAACGACTCAGGCTCATTGCTTTGGTTATCTCTTTTATTAGCACCACTTTCATTAGTGCGCAGATTTAAGAAAAAATAACGAGTGATTTGTTTTAAAGCCGCATTTTTGCGGCTTTTTTTATGCTTATAAAAATGTAATTCAGACAAGCTTCAGTAAACAACCCTTAATATCTTCCATACCGTTTATTAACTATTAATAGAATTAGCCGCGCAACAAATACATTAAATGAGTATTTTTTACACATAAGCCGTAGTTAAAACCCTTTTTAATAAATTTAACTGTTGAAATGTAAACACTTTATTTACGGATTAAAAGTTGCACTATAAGTTCGTCACCCTTGTGTAGTAGTTAAGTAACAAACCCTAAGCGTAAAAATAAGTCGTGTTTTTATAAAGGAATGGAAATGAAACAATTAACCCAAACACCTCCTACTTGGCAGAAAAAAGCAACGCCATTATTGGGTCTACTTTTTATTTTTTCTGGCTGGGGCTATAGCATGCAGGCAATAGCAGCAAGTGTTGATGCAGCAATTCCGCAAGAAAGCCTATTTGAAGTAATAAGCGCCCGCGCTAAAAAACTAGCCGAACAAGAATATGCACCTCCAAAAAATATAGAGCTAGAAGCATTAAATAATATTGATTACCAAGATTACCGCTCAATTCGATTTAAGCAGGACAAATCAGTGTGGAAAGATGAAGGCCTGTATGAGCTACAACTCTTTCACCCTGGTTTTTTATATAAAACACCGGTAACAATTAATACCGTAGAAGGTGATTCAAAACGTAATCGCCTACCTTTCAGTACTGATTTTTATCAATACGATGGCACAGCCGCCTCTTTAAAAGACGAAATAGCAAAAAGCGTAGCCGGCACACAACTAGGCCATGCAGGCTTTCGCTTACATTACCCAATTAACACAAACGAATACAAAGATGAGGTAATGGTGTTTCAAGGGGCCTCTTATTTTAGAGTTGTTGGCCCTAATCAAGTATATGGTTTATCAGCACGCGGATTAGCAATCGATACCGCCGAAACATCGGGTGAAGAGTTCCCTATGTTTAAAGAGTTTTGGCTTGTTAAGCCCCAGGCTGAGCAAACTAACATCACTATTTTTGCATTGCTTGATAGCCCTTCGGTATCTGGTGCTTACAAATTTGATATTGACCCAACAACCAGCATGTTAGTTGATGTTGATATGCAAATTTTTGCCCGTAAAGATATTAAAAAGCTAGGCGTAGCCCCTTTAACAAGTATGTTTTACCACGGTGAAAACAGCACTAAGTTTTTTGATGACTACCGCCCAGAAGTGCATGATTCAGACGGCTTGTTAACACAGTCAGCTGATAACAAATGGGTATGGCGCCCGCTTAACAACCCAACACAGTTAAGCGTTACGTCGTTTTCGTACACCAACCCTAAGGGGTTTGGTTTAGCACAGCGTGACCGTGACTTTAACAATTACTTAGATACTGAAGCGCACTACCACGACCGTCCAAGCCTGTGGATAGAGCCAAAAGGTGAATGGGGAAATGGCCGAGTTGAGCTAGTAGAAATACCAACAGATACAGAAACGAACGACAATATAGTGAGTTACTGGGTGCCTGAAAAGCCAATGAAAGCTGGTGATTCATTAAAGCTAAGCTACAAAATGAGCACCTTTAACGCCCATTTAACTCAACACCAAAAGGCGCGTGTAACACGCACACGTATAGGTAGCGCAGCGCTGCCAGGTGAAGATAACCCACCACCGCAAAGTCATCGCCAGTTTACCGTTGACTTTGCAGGCCCCGATTTAAACAACCTGTCTGAAAAGCTAACTCTTGAAGCCGACATTCAGCTTACAACAGGTGAAGTAAGGGATGTAACAGTGCAAAAACTTCCTAAATCTCTTGGTTGGCGAGTAGCGTTTAAAATTGCACCACAGGACGATCAACCCGTAGATATGCGTTTATCGTTAAAACTTCGTGATAAAGAAATTAGTGAGGTATGGAGCTATGTTTGGTACCCAAATGACATCAAGTAATAAAGGAAAGGGCACACCAATGCCATTCAAAACACTGCGCGTATGGTTATTTGCTATTGCTGCACTCACTGTTTCAGGGTACGGCATCTCCATTATGTTTGAAATTTTAAGCTCAAACGGAATGACCTTGCTTGAATATGCGCTATTGGTTTTATTTTCAATAACCTTTGCATGGATTGTTACGGCATTTTGTAGCGGCACGATAGGATTTGTACTGCAATTATTTCGTATTGACCCGCTCACCCTTAGACGCATTAAGCCTATCGAGTTTGATAATGCCGCGCTTGCACAGCAAAAAACCGCGGTAGTTATGCCTATTTATAACGAAGACACACACCGTGTTATTGCCGGCTTTGAAGTGAGCTTACAATCGCTAAAAGAGACAGGGCAACTTGCCAATTTTGACTTTTATTTACTTAGCGACACGCAAGACCCTGAAATAGCACAAAACGAGCTAAGCGCATGGCATGCTTTATGTGAGCGTTTAGGCGATACTGCAAAACAGGTTTTCTATCGTCGCCGCGAAGATAATAAACACCGTAAAGTAGGTAACTTAACCGACTTTTGCGAGCGCTGGGGCAGCCAATACGATCACATGATTGTACTTGATGCCGACAGCGTAATGACGGGTAAATGTATGCTAGAGCTGACCACAAGCATGATCAACAACCCGCAAGCTGGCTTAATTCAAACTATCCCTATTCCAGTTCGTCAAGACACCTACTTTGGTCGTTTTTTACAATTTGCCTCAGTGCTTTACAGCCCAATGCTGGCAACGGGGTCTGCTTTTTGGCAAACCGACAAAGCTAATTATTGGGGCCACAATGCCATTATTCGTGTTGAAGCATTTATTAACTATTGTGGTTTACCTACGCTTGAAGGCAATGCCCCCTTTGGTGGCGAAATTTTAAGTCATGACTTTGTAGAAGCTTCACTACTGCACAGTGCAGGCTGGGATGTTTTATTACTTAGCGATATTGAAGGTAGCTACGAAGAAGTACCAAGTAACATTTTAGATTATGCCATACGCGACAGACGTTGGGTGCAAGGTAACATTCAGCACCTTGGCTTATTAGGCTCGTCTAAATTAAAGTTAATGAGTAAGTTTCACTTTTTATTAGGCGCAACCGCTTATATTTCATCACTTATTTGGTTATCTATGCTGGCACTAAGCACCATAGATGCGGTAACACGTGCATTAAATAGCGATGTGTACTTTAATCGGGTTTATCAGTTATTCCCAACGTGGCAAATAGCTAAAACAGACCTAATTGATTCACTACTTTATTTAACCATTATTATATTATTGGTGCCTAAATTAATGGGTGTAATTGTCACGTTAGTGCACAGAAATAAGCGCTTTGGCGGCTCGTTTAAATTAATACTAGGCTCAATAATAGAGACTGTATTTGCCATTATTGTGGCACCACTTATGATGGTGTTTCATGCTTACTTTGTAGTGTGTGTATTTTTGGGTAAAAAAGTTAAGTGGGATGCACAACCGCGCGAAGGCCGTATGGTACCGTGGAAAGAGGCGTTTAATTACACACTATTTTCTACCTTGGTTGCCATAGTATGGGGCGCTACAGCCTATTACTTTACGCCAGTGTTCTTTTGGTGGTTATCGCCTATACTACTTGGTCTATTACTTGGAGCGCCAATAATACGCTACACCAGTAGCATTAAGTTAGGTGTGCAACTGCGTAAAATGGGAATATTTATTTGCCCTAGCGAAGTTGATAACGACCCTATGCTAAACAACCTTAAAGTGCATTTAAAAGAGATTTCGGTACCAGAGCCTGGGCAATACCCTAAAACGGTGCCAGCCCTGCCACAAGAGCATTTAGTAGTTATGCCAATACAAAGCTTTAATAAGCCTCGCTTGCCAAAGATGAAAGCGCTAAGAGCTAAAGCAATTAAGAAGTTTAATTAGCGCAATGGGCACGCACTAAATACAAAAAGGAGCATGATTGCTCCTTTTTTTATACCTAAAATAAGCCGCTATACAACTTCCCTTGCATAACTGCGCCTCACTAACCCAAGTATAAATTACTGTATTAGGTGAGCGCTCTTACGCACTCTGTGCGAAGCTAAGCAGCCATTGCTCCTACGGTCATCACTTCAGCTTTAATTAAAGCATGTATAGCTCACCGCTTTAAGCAGCCTTTTATTTAGGCTGTCATTGTTGGTATTACTGTTTTTGAGAGACGCTAACTCAAAGAGTAATTAAATCGTAGGCAATAAAAAACCCGCAACATATGCGGGTTTTTTTAAAGAGTTACAGAGCTAATTACTTAGCTGCTTTTTTCTCTTTTTCTGCAGCGATTACAGTGTCAGCTACGTTTTGTGGACATGCTGCGTAGTGTGAGAACTCCATAGAGAACTGACCACGACCTGATGTCATTGTACGTAGTGAACCGATGTAACCAAACATTTCTGATAACGGAACGTCTGCTTTAATGCGAACGCCAGTTAAACCAGCTTCTTGGTCGCTTAGCATACCACGACGACGGTTAAGGTCACCGATTACGTCACCAACGTGATCTTCTGGAGTGAACACGTCAACTTTCATGATTGGCTCAAGAAGTTGTGCGCCCGCTTTAGGGATCGATTGACGGAAAGCGCCTTTAGCAGCGATTTCGAATGCGATTGCAGATGAATCCACGGCGTGGAAGCCACCGTCGAAAAGTTCTACTTCAACGTCAAGTACTGGGAAGCCAGCTAGAACACCTTCGTTCATCATTGACTTGAAGCCTTTCTCAACTGCAGGCCAGAATTCTTTCGGTACGTTACCACCAACAACTGATGAAGTGAACGTGAAGCCTGAATTCGCTTCGCCTGGCTTGATGCGGTAATCAATTTTACCGAACTGACCAGAACCACCAGATTGTTTCTTATGCGTGTAGCTATCTTCGATTTCACGAGTGATAGTTTCACGGTAAGCAACCTGTGGTTGACCAACAATAAGGTCTACGCCGTAAGTACGCTTAAGGATATCTACTTTGATATCTAAGTGAAGCTCACCCATACCTTTAAGGATAGTTTCGCCTGAATCTTCATCAGTCTCAACTTGGAAAGACGGATCTTCTGCAACCATTTTACCGATAGCAATACCCATTTTCTCATTACCGCCTTTATCTTTAGGCTGTACAGCAATCGAGATTACTGGAGTTGGGAATACCATTGGCTCAAGTGTTACTGGGTGCTTAGGATCACAAAGAGTGTGACCAGTTTGCACGTTCTTCATACCAACGATAGCGATGATATCGCCCGCTTGCGCTGAAGTAAGCTCTTTACGATCATCAGCTTGCATCTCAACCATACGGCCAACACGCTCAGTTTTACCAGTAAATGCATTAAGGATAGTGTCACCCTTGTTAAGCTTACCAGAGTAAATACGTACGAATGTTAACGCACCAAAACGGTCATCCATGATTTTGAATGCTAACGCTTTGAAAGGTTCGTCTGCAGATACAATTGCGTGCTCGCCGTTTTCGTTACCTTCTTCATCCATAAGAGGTTGAGGATCAACTTCTGTAGGAGCTGGTAAGTAATCAACAACAGCATCAAGGATTAATTGCATACCTTTGTTTTTGAATGCAGAACCACAGTATGTAGGGAAGAACGCAAGGTCACGAGTACCTTTACGGATACAACGCTTGATATCTTCAACTGAAGGCATTTCACCTTCCATGTACGCTTCCATTAGGTCATCGTCTTGCTCTACAGCAGTTTCAACTAGGAACTCATGGTATTCATCAGTTTTTTCTACCATGTCTGCAGGAACGTCAACAATTGAGTAGTTCTCAGGAAGACCGGTCTCATCCCAAACATATGCTTGTTTGTTTAAAACGTCTACAACACCTACGAATTCGTCTTCAATACCAATTGGTAAAGTCATAACTAATGGAACAGCACCAAGTACTTTTTGTACTTGCTCAGTTACACGGTAAAAATCAGCACCCATACGGTCTAATTTATTTACGAAAATAATACGTGCAACACCTGATTCGTTCGCGTAGCGCCAGTTAGTTTCTGATTGTGGCTCAACACCACCAGAACCACAGAATACACCCACACCGCCATCTAATACTTTAAGTGAACGGTAAACTTCAACTGTGAAGTCAACGTGTCCAGGAGTATCGATAACGTTAAAACGGTGATCTTTCCAGAAACAGCTTACTGCCGCAGACTGGATAGTAATACCGCGCTCAGCTTCTTGCTCCATGAAATCGGTAGTAGACTCACCATCATGTGTCTCACCGCTTTTGTGGATTGTACCTGTAAGCTTTAGGATACGCTCAGTAGTTGTGGTTTTACCCGCATCAACGTGCGCGAAAATACCAATGTTTCTGTACTTCGATAAATCTGCCATTAATTTTACTCTTAATAAAGTCGATAAATTATTCGGCGGGATTATAGCATTACTTAAAGCGAACATCACCATACAAGTCGCTTAAAATGCAATCAATTCAATAAAATTTTTCTAGATTTACATCAAGCACTGGTTAAATAGCACTGATTATTATGTAACCCATTAAAAATATTATGTTTTATTCTTGTAATCTGAAGAGCACTCAGTTACTTAATTATTTTGTAACAACGCTCTGGCCTGCCAATACTACCGTAGCTTTAATCTGCCGCTAGCGCGTTAGTTTTGATTAAAAACACTTAAAAATATAAATATTTCGCCTCAGTACAGCTATTTAATTGCCTCTTTATTGAGCAAAAAACTCCTTTTAAGAAATCAACTCGATTCGGTTTTCCTGTATTCGATGCTTTCGAATTATGTATGAAATTCTTAAATGACTAAAAAACAACACGAGTAATTACCATTGAAAGCGAATAAAAAACGCACTTAATAAAATAAGAATTATTTGCATTTAGGTGTTGACAGTTTATTAGATCTAACTGATAATCAATATCAACAAGACGGGAATGCATACCCACTTGTGACGGAATGAACTAATTTGTTTCTCGACCCTGAAACAACGTGTGGCGCACGTAAACAGCTATGGTTACTTGTTATGAACCGCAACGCCCCTTGATGTTGATGATAAGTAACCGCCCTACTATTTTACTTGCTACATTGCTCATATCGGTGACGGTAGATATGAAACTAAAAAAGCCCTTACGGGCTTTTTTTATGTCTGTAATTTAGTAAGTAACATACTCACATAAATTCACATATTAACGGCGGTTTTTACGTGCACGTGCACGGCGCTGTTTTTTCTCTTCTTCTTTAGCGGCTTTTTTGGCCTCTGCAGCGGCGCGTAAGTCAGCTACCATAATTTCTTCTTCTTCACGCATGGCTGGGGTTTCCATGGTAATACGGCCGATAATCCCATCACGTAATTCGTTAATCAGTATTTCAGACATTTTATAGGTGTCTATTTGGTTACCGCCACGAATACAACCACGCTTTTTACCAGCCATTTCTACAAACTCCCAGTCACTTTCTGGCAGTTGATCTATTTTATAGCGTGCTTTTAAAAGCTCTGGGTAGGCTTTTAATAAATACTCTGCGGTATAACTTGCCACATCTTCGTATTCAAGTGCTGTATCACGTATTGCACCGGTGGCACCTAAACGATAACCCGAGTTCTCGTTTTCTACTTTAGGCCACAGCATACCTGGTGTGTCGTAAAGCATAATGCCGTCTTCAAGCTTAATACGTTGCTGCGCTTTTGTTACCGCAGGCTCGTTACCCGTTTTTGCAACTATGCGCCCAGCTAATACGTTAATTAACGTTGATTTGCCCACATTTGGAATACCCATGATCATGGCTTTAATTTGCTTATCGGCGCCCACTTTGTGTGGCACCAATTTTTTACAAAGCTCATTAATGCGGTGCACCTCAGCGGCTTTATCATGACCAAACGCGATGGCTTTAACGCCACTTTCTTGCTCAAAATAGTCTTTCCACGCTTGGGTCATTTTAGGATCGGCTAAATCAGCCTTATTTAAAATTTTGATGACCGGCTTGCCTTCACGAAGCGTGGTTACCATAGGGTTTTCACTACTGTAAGGAATGCGTGCATCAAGCACTTCAATGATCACATCCATTTGCGGCATTATTTCTTTAATCTCATTACGGGCTTTATTCATGTGCCCAGGGAACCACTGGATAGCCATTTTTAACTCCTAACATATAATTTGACGCTATTTTAACTGGCAATTCATTTAATTGCGCTATACTGGCGCAAATTTTTTTAGATTAGATATTATGGCTCTTAAATCTACCATTATTAAAGCGCAATTATCGTTAAGCGATATGGACCGCCACGTGTACCAAGATTTTAATTTAACGTTGGCACAGCATCCCTCTGAAACCGAGCAACGCTTGATGATTCGCTTATTAGCCTATGCGCTAAATAGTTGTGATGGCTTAGAGTTTACCAAAGGCTTAAGTGCCGACGATGAACCTGAGCTTTGGCATGTAAACTACAGTGAAGAGGTAGAGCTGTGGATTGAGCTGGGCCTGCCAGATGAAAAGCGTCTTAAAAAAGCCTGCAATAAAGCTAAAAAAGTGGTGCTATATACCTATGGCGAAAACAACCAAGCTATTTGGTGGCAAAAACATCAACCTAAATTGTACGATTTTAAAAACTTAAGTATTTTTAGCCTTGATTACGCCGCTACTCAGGCACTTGCAGATTTAGCCGACCGCAATATAAAACTTACCATTACCGTTCAAGATGGTGATGTGTGGGTCAGTTCTGATACGGCTAATATCGAAATAAAACCACAACAGTTAATGTAAATTGTAGGTAAGGGCGTATGAAAATAAACCACGTTATTGTATTACACGGCCTTTATATGTCGGGCTTTGTTATGCGCCCGCTCTGCTCTCGTCTTGAACAGTCTGGAGTTAAAGTACTGAATCTCACTTACAATACGCTCGACCCTAACTTAAGCACCATATTTAAACAAATTGATGAGTTTATTGGTGATGAGCCCTCTGCATTAGTATGTCACTCTATGGGCGGATTAATTGCCCGCGCCTACTTAGAGGCAGGCACGCCAGCGAGTCACCATGTCACTAAAGTGATTACGCTTGGCACACCCCATCAAGGCAGCCACATAGCGCAAAAGATGAAGCAAAAAGGGTTTGAAACCTTTTTAAAAAACAGCGTCGAGTTTTTACTCACTAAAAATGGTAACTGGCCGTTTAAGGCCAAGCTTTACAGTATTGCTGGCGATTTGCCCATTGGGTTAATGCCGTTAATTGTCAAAGGCAGTCAGTCCGATGGCACCGTTTTACTAGACGAAACCAAGCTTAAAGGCATGGCTGAGCATAAAGTGTTTCATTTAAGCCATACCAGCATGATTTATTCTCGCCAAGTGCTTGAATACATTATTAAGTGCCTTAACGAAGCAGCCTAGTCTTCGCCCGCCTCTGCTATTTTATAACTGATTAAAAATATCACCCCCAAAATAAGTGGCATTGGCGCGGCAATGTAGCCAAACGTGTCGGCATTGGCAAAACTTGCGCCTGCTAAATGCGCCACCAGCCCCAATACAAATGCTATAACGGCTATACCTACCACTATTAACTCTGCTTTATTTTGTTTTACTGTTTTTGCATCCATAATCGCTCTCCAATAAATTTAAGATATTTATTTTGCTTGAGTGAATTATGCGCTACAGCCATAAGCATTTACTGATTTAGATCAATACATCAAATAGCCAATATTCAACCTTGTAGAAAACTTGTTTTAGATCATAATTTATCCATGTTTTGTCTTTATTTTATTGTTAAGGGGTAGAATTTTAATAAATTCAACCCATCTATATTGTATGAGTGATTTATTGCGCTGCACGTTATTAATAGTTAAAACCTATTGCATTGACTGGTTTAAACAATTTTACTAATTAATAGCACTGAGCAATAATGATCATCAGTTCATAAATAAACGGTTCATCAAGGAGCAAGGTATGTCACAGGTAAATGCAATTGGTTTAAACAGCGCAAAAAGCGAAGACATTGTTAAGTCACTCAATACATTATTGAGCAGCTACCAAATTCAATACATGAATGCGCGCGGTTTTCATTGGAATATTAAAGGCCGTAACTTTTTTGAATTACACATTAAATTTGAAGAGATTTACAATCTTCTGCTTGAAAAAGTAGATGAAATTGCTGAACGTATTTTAACGTTAGATGGCGCGCCACTACATGCGTTTTCTGATTACTTAGAAGTAAGTGAAATTAAAGAAGCTAAAAACATTAGCGATGGTACCGCAGCTGTAGAAAACCTATTAGCTGGCTACAGCACTCTAATTAAAATGCAACGTGAAGTACTTACTCAAGCAGGTGATGCAGATGATGAAGGTACAGCGTCATTAATGGGTGATTATATTTCAGAGCAAGAAAAACTAGTATGGATGTTAAAAGCGTACTTAGACTAAGCTAAAAAATAAGCCCTCAAAAGGGGAGGGCTACAAATAGGGAGAATCGTAAATTTCTTTGCGATTCGAATACTATATTAGCGCCCCCTATTGACTAAACAACGCCACTGTTACCAGTGGCGTTGTTTTTGGTTTAAGCGGAGCATAAATAATTTTAAAGCAAACTAGCCCACCCTTTTCGCGCTTGCATTAAAAAGCCCCAGCAACGGCTGGGGCTTTTGTTAATACCAGCTCCTTAATTAAGTGAAGCTGGAAAAACTACAATTGTGCAGTATTAACTGCTTAAAATTTACTTCTAAAACCAATATAGAAGGTTTGTCCGATTGGGTCATACGTACCTGCGTCGGTTTCAGTACCTGTGCTTGAGCCACTTACACCTGAAAGTATACGCGGAGGCTCTTTATCAAATAAATTGTTAGCGCCGGCGTATAGCTCTACCGCGTCACTTATATGATAGCTTGCTTGTACATCGTGGTAGGTTACTGAGCCAATACCCACGCCGCCAGCAGGTATACCAAAGCCACTTAAGAATTGATCATCAAAGTCAGCAGCCCCTATGTAGGTCATGCTCCAGTTAAAATCAAAGTCATCAAGCTTATAGCCTAAGTTCCAGTTAGCTTTGTGTTCAGATGCGCCAATTTCACCAGCAAACTCATCTTTATCCGCACCCGGTAACGGAATAGTGTAACCGTCAATCAAGTAAGTGTATGCAAGGCGAGTTCTAAATGCGCCTGGGCCAATATCAGCAGAGTAAGTTAGTGTTAAATCAACACCTTCAGTTCCTAAACCACCACTATTTGATACACCACTGTCAATAAACTCAAGTGAACCTGCGCTATTATTACCAGAAGGGCCGCTACGACGAGTTATAAAGCTACAGAAGCTATCGTCACCACCGCCATAACATTGGTCTAAAATAAATTGGCGCGGTGTAGATACAATCGCATCTGTGATTTCTATATCAAAGTAATCAAGGGTAACGTCAAGGCCCGAAATTAGCTCCTCTGGGGTAAATACCACACCCACAGTCACAGAGTCGCCCACTTCTTCTTTTAAGTCTGGGTTACCACGGTTAAAACCACTAATACCCTGTAAATCAGACTGGTTAAGGGTAAACTCACCGTTTGATGCAATATTATTTGCAACACCCGCATCGGCACGACACGCATCACCTACAGCGCCACCGCCACTGTTTGTAACACCTATACATGGATCGTTTAAACCACTTGGGAATGTTTGCGAAGGCGGTGAAAATAACTCATCAATATTAGGCGCACGTGTAGAACGAGCACGGGTAGCACGAAGGCGTAAGCTATCCATCACTTCCCAATCAACACCTACGTTCCAGCTTTCTGTATTACCTACTGTTGAGTAGTCAGATAAACGGACTGCCGCGTTCATTGTTACCGCATCCAGCACTGGAATGTTAGCCTCAACATAGTATTCAGTTACATCAAAAGAACCTTCGGTTGCAGGAATTGCATTACCGGCATTTAAGCCCGCTTGCTGTAGGGCATCAAATTCACTACGAGAAAACTCTTCGCGGTATTCAAAACCAGCCGCAATACCTACCATACCCGCAGGCAGCTCAAATAAATCACCTGAGACATTACCGCCAATAATTTCTTGCTCTACCGACGTAGAAAGCGTACTTGGTGCACTTACAAAATCAATTGCACCTTGCGATAGTGAATTAAATCCGTAAATGTTTACTGGCGCACAATTAAAGCCACGCGCTGTTGCATCAATACAAATCGCTTCATCGGTAATGCCATCCGCATCTAAATCTTGGCTATCAATTACCGCCTCTAAACCTTGGCGAAAGCTTTGTACATTTACTAAGCCACCTGATACTTGCGACTCTTTCGTTTTACCGTACACATAGTAGGTATCGTAAAACCAGCTGTCGTTAATCTCACCCTGAAAGCCCACAGCTAAGCGGAATGTATCACGCTCTGCACGGGCACCACGGTTACCTACATCACTTAAGCGTTTTGCAAAAAAGATATCTCTAGCACCATCACCGTCGGTGTCTGTTGCTGCATTGTAGATATCATCTGGCACAAAGGCATTTCTGAGCATTTCGCCATTTACGTCAAACTCAATTGGCACGCGGCCATTGGCATAAATGTCATCTGAGGCAAACGGAAAAGGCTCTAACTCTGAAATAGTAGTACTAGATGCGTACGTCCCTTCAAAAAAGAAGCTGTGTTTATCTGTTAGCTCGTAACTACCATTTGAGGCAAATAAGTAGCGCTCTGTTGGTATAGCAATGGTACGTACGCCGCTTCGGTTAAAGCCGTTGGCATCTATACCGTCACCGCCATTGGTGCTAAACGAGTCTTGTAAGTTGTTGTTTGGATCGTAAGTAAAGCGTGTATCGCCTGCATCAAAACGCCCTTGTGGCGGAAATGATGAGAAAAACGGATTAACGGCTTCAAAAATAGAACCCGGGTTTGCCGCCGGATCGTCTTCAAAATAAATACCTGAAAATTGGTCTACTGCAGAGCGCTCACGATCGCGTGAAAACACGGCTCCTTGGTCTGAGTAGCCTAAGTGGAACATGGCTTGACCTTTGCCATCACCCGTAGTTAAACCCGAGGTAAAAGAAAACTGGCGCGATTCATCATCGCCTTCGCTTGATTCGCCGTATTGGCCTTCAAACTCTACGCCTTCAAAGTCATCTTTTAGTACAAAGTTAACTACACCTGCAACCGCATCAGAGCCATATACTGATGATGCGCCACCGGTCATAATTTCCACTCGCTCAATAAATTGACTAGGAATGGTATTTAAATCAACTGCCGAGCTACCAGGTACACCCGATACATAACGGCGCCCATTCACAAGTACTAAAGTACGGTTTGAACCTAAGTTACGCAAATCAACAGTAGCTACACCCGCGCTTGCAGTTGAAAAGTTAGAGTTAGTACGGCTAATAGCTGGAGAACCAAATGCTGGGTTTTCTAGCAGTAGGTTTTGAATGTTTAAAGAACCCGACGCATCTATTGCCTCGCCACTTACAACCTGTATAGGTGCAGATGACATCGCCTCGGCTGAACGAATACGAGAACCCGTTACTTGCACGCGTTCTATTTTTTCTAGTTCGTCTTCTTCTGCGGCTAAACCTTGAAAAGAAAAGCCAGCAAGCACTGTCGCACTAAGTGCTAAAGACAATGAAGATTTTTTAAATGTACGACTATCTAAGTTATTTATTTTTTTCATACTATAATGTCCCTGAAATGTTATTTTTGTAACTGGTTGGTTACAAACATTTCAACATTAAGTGGAATAATTTTAAGACACTATGCGCATTATTTAATAGGCATTTAGTCAGGTACAAACAGCAGGATATATGGGATGAAGGTACTTATCCCAGATTGTTATAAATTAGATTAAATTTTTTTTAACATTTTTTATTAAATACACGGTCTTTATAACTACACACTCTAGAGATGGATTCTTTATGATTACTTACTTTCATGCACTAATTAGAGTTAGCACGAGCAAATTTGCAACATTCTTAACTCAGCAGGTGCAAGCTCACCGTCACTTTGATTCGCAAACACAACTGCCCGAGCAGCGTTTAGATCAAATAGATACCTCTCGTTTTAATGTGCTTTTTTACGAATTATCTAATTTAAATGATCCTACTCAAATAGTGCACCTAACTGAATTGGCTAAAACAATGAAAGTGGTGGTGATTGCTAGGTCGGCTGAATTTGCTAATTTTGCGTTTGAAGTCGGCGCAGTCGATTTTTTAACCGTCGATGCAACCGCTTCAAGGCTTGAAAAATGCTTCGATAAGCTTATTCATTTATGCCCACTAGCCACACAAGCCGAGCGCTTGTTTAAAGCCGCATCTGAAAACGAGCAGCCCATTGCTGCACATATTGTTGTTAAAGATGTAGGAAAGGTACGTTTAATAGATATTAACGATATTGTATGGATAAACGGTGCGGGTAATTATGTAGAGCTACACTTTAATGGTAACAGCGCCCCCGTTTTACACCGTGAAACCATGAAAAACATTGAGCAACAGCTAGAGCCTGAAGGTTTTATACGTATTCACCGCTCCACGCTAGTTAGAAAACATGCCATAAAAGAGCTTATGCCAACAGACAGCGGCGACTATAAAGTGAAGCTTAAAAACAATATCTCGTTAAATTTATCAAGAAGGTACAAAAACTGCCTAGAGAGCATTATAAGCCCCGTAGCATAGGGGCTTGTAATTCTATTTACCAGTAGGTTTTAATGTATTCATCGTCTGGGTGATGATGTAGGTAACTTTCTGAGTCTTTATAAAAGTTAACTTCAATATCGCTGTTGCTCCAGACCTTCTCGAACATATTTTTAGCAATAATGTTTGCATATAAGTAATCTACGCGTTCGTAGCCACGCTCTTTTACGCTGGCAAAGTACGCCTCTAACGAGTCCATGCTATCTACAGTTATTAACTCAAATTCTTCTAAATTAACCACAACACACTTTACCGCGCCTTTGGGGTGCATACTTAGTTCGTTCACCACGCCATTCGTTAGTAAAGTAATTCCTTCATTATTAAAACTACCCATTAGCTTTAAATACATGGTGGGTGGCTGAGAGCAAATATAAAACTCTCCATGTGCTCCAAACATAAATAACCTTTTATATATCAGTGCTTCATTAAAGCTTAATACATTTTGCGTATTTTGCAGTTAATTTATAAGCGCAATAAAAAAGGCCATTTCGAGGGCTTTTTCTTCAAGGCTTTTAAAACGCCCAGATGCGCCGCCATGCCCTGCATCCATGTCGGTTTTGAATATCAGTATATTGTTATCGGTTTTGAGTTCTCGCATTTTTGCTACCCACTTCATAGGCTCCCAATACTGTACTTGAGAGTCGTGCAAGCCTGTGGTGACTAAAATATGCGGGTAATCTTGGGCGCTAATATTATCGTACGGTGAGTAGGCGGCTATTACATCATAAAAGTGCTCATCGTTTGGGTTGCCCCATTCATCATACTCGTTAGTGGTAAGTGGAATACTTTCATCTAGCATGGTGGTTAACACATCTAAAAATGGCACATGACACCCTACACCTAAGTAAAGCTCTGGCGCTTGGTTTAATACAGCGCCCATTAACAAACCACCTGCACTGCCGCCAGAGGCAAATACTTTGTTTTTATCACCGTAGCCTTGCTCTACAAGAGCCTTTGTAATATCAATAAAGTCGCTAAAGCTATTTTGTTTATGCTCTTTTTTACCTTGCTCGTACCAATGGCGTCCTAGCATTTCGGAGCCTCTTACATGTGCAATCGCATACACAAAACCGCGATCTAGCAAACTCAATGAGGTACTCGAAAAGCTCGGATCTATCGTGTAGCCATATGCACCATAGCCATATTGAAACAGCGGGTTAGTGCCATCTTTGGTAAAGGTGTCTTTTCTATAAACTAATGAAACAGGTACTTGCACGCCATCGCGTGCTGTCACGAATAAGCGCTCAGAGGCATAAAGTGCACTATCAAACCCGCCCAGTACTTGCTGCTGTTTTAACAATGTTTTTTTGCCTGTGGCTAAATCAACATCGTACAACGTTCCAGGCGTGGTTAGGCTTGAATAATAAATACGTACCGAACGTGCCTGTGGCTCGGGGTTCATCGCCACAGCGGCATAGTAACTTGGGTCGCTAAATTCAAGCGCCATGCGCTCTTGAGCATGGTTAATAACAACAAAGCGAGCTTGACCTTGCTCGCGCTCAGTTAATACTAAAAAGTCGTCAAATATCTCTACGCCTTCAAGCAATACATGCTCACGGTGCGCGGTGTGCTCTTGCCACTGCGTTTTATCTGCAATCGTTTCGCTTGTTGCCGTCATCAGTCTGAAGTTTTTAGCTTGCCAGTTGGTTACTATGTAATAAGTATCACCGTGTTTATCTATATCAAACTCATGCCCTTCTTCGCGCGGTAGTAATGCGTTAAATTCTCCTTGCGGGTTATTGGCATCGAGCACCCAGGTATCGTTTGTTTCGGTGGTGGCCAAATCTATAATAATAAGGCTCTCGTCACGGCTTTTACCCAAGCCCATAAAAAAGCTTTTATCGTGCTCTTCGTACACCATGACATCTTGGCTTTGCGCTGTGCCTAGTTCATGCCTAAACACCTGAAAACCCAGTAACGTTTGTAAGTCTTTTTTAACGTAAAATACGGTTTTATTGTCGTTAGCCCAAACAATTTGCCCTTCGGTGTTTTCTAAAACATCGCTGAGCATTTCACCTGTTTGCAGGTTTTTAAAATGTACGCTGTAAATTCTGCGCCCTTCGGTGTCTTCGCTGTATGCCATTAATTGCTCGCATGGGCTTAGCGCGACTTCACCTAGTTCGTAAAATTCATGGTTTTGAGCTAAAGCATTCACATCAAGAAGTAACTGCTTGTTATCGGTGTTAATACTTGTGCTTCTGTAATGGCGCGAATACTCATCGTCACCACGTACCTCTGAGTGATACCAGTACTTGCCATCTTTAACCGGCACCGTGTTGTCATCTTTTACGATGCGCCCTTTTAGTTCTTCAAAAATACTGTTTTGAAGTGGCTTTATTGCGGCTAGTTGCTCATCGCAGTATGTATTTTCGGCCGCTAAATGGGCGAGTATTTCTGGGTTTTCGCGCTCATCATCGCGCATCCAGTAGTAGTTATCGGTGCGCGTTTTATTGTGCATAGTTAATTGATGAGGTTGCTTTTTAGCAACTGGAAAACGAGCTAATGATTGAGAAGAAAATTCACTTAAAGACACAACAAAACCGTATAAAAAATAACAATGCAGGCAGTTTATCATAAAAATAAAAAAGCCCACTCATAGAGAGTGGGCTTGAGGTATAAGTCCAAATTTTAAAATTACTGCAATTTTATTCTTGTCATTACACCCATGGGAAGATGGTTTTTATTTTAAAAGCGTTAAGAGACCTTAGTCCAGGCCATTGCCCAGCTTTTTCCGATACCAGGTTCAAAGCTTGGGTCTTTATCATTATTGGTTCTGCAAAATTGGCTAAATGGCCATGCCTTACATTGGTATATATAACCGGTTTTAGGCTGCAGCACGCGAGTACCCGCGTTGTATTGCTCGCCCCCATTAGGGTATACAAAATCATATGCTTGGTTGGTGCACTTAGCGGGGGTATCGCACTTTGCAATGCAATGAAAATCAACCTTTGCCTTATTAATACCGCTACTTTCTAGGGCAAATATTTCGTTATCTCGATAGCCAACAACCAACCCTTGCTTGGTCATTCTACCTGCACTTACCAGGGGCACATGCACGTTTATATACTCAGCAACTAAGCGTGGCCAAGCATGAGGCTCACCTTGTTCTAAAGAGGTAATTTTATAATCAAACGATAAATCAACAAGCACTCCTTGCATGTCTGAAAAGGTTACACTAACCACATCCCCAATGAATAATTGAGTATGATGGTTTAAACAACCTATAGTTGACCATTTTCCACAGGCCAACGACGTATGCATAAACACAGTAACACCTTAAGAGTCACAAAATTTTATCCATATCATATGGATACACAAAAACGACACTGAGGGCAAGCAATACCGTATAAAAATTATGCAGCAGCCCCGCTATCGTAGTTTACACCTTAGACCGGAAACTTTGCGTCTTAGCCTTTCGACTAATTTGCCAACAGAAAAAAGTGATTATAAAACGTGCGCAAAGCTTATTCAAACAAAAGAATGTAACCGAGATTTTTATATAACCCTAAATAACTAAAAAGCCAACTTGTTAAAGTTGGCTTTTAATAGTTTAAGAGGTTTGGTTTATAGGGGCTTTTCGCCTAAATACTTTTCGAAAAGCCATTTTAAACACGCCGCCAATATCACCTAAAATAATGTACAAGCACGGCACCAATATAAGGGTGATTAGTGTTGCAAACATTACCGCAAAGCCTAGCGCTACTGCCATAGGGATTACAAATTTAGCTTGTAAGCTGGTTTCAAACATTATAGGCAGAACCCCTGCAAAGGTTGTAATAGAGGTTAATAATATTGCCCTAAAGCGTGCACAACCGGCTTCTATTACCGCGTTTTTAACGCTTACACCCTCTCGGCGTACTTGGTTTACGTAGTCGGTCATTACCAGCGAGTCGTTTATTACAACGCCAGCCGCGGCTATTAAACCAAAGCCCGACATTAAGCTAATGTCTAAATCAAACCAAAAGTGTCCCCAAATAGCCCCCGTTAAACTAAACGGAATAACCGACATAACAATAAGCGGCTGGGCATAACTTTTAAGTGGTACAGCAAGCAATATATAAACTAAAATCATGCCGCCTACAAAAAACAGCAGCTGCTCATTAGCTTGCGCTTGTTGCTCTTCTATTGCGCCACCTAGCTCTGATTTTACACTTGGGTATTCTTCTTTAAGTTGCGGCAGTAAGTTTTCTTTTACTTGCGAAACCACTTCGCCTGGCTCTATAGCTTCTTCATCAATACTGCCGTACACATAAACAGTACGATAACCGCCCTCACGGCGAATATAGCTAATACCCGGCGCTTCGGTTAATTCAACCACATCACCTAAAAGTACTTCACGCCCTTGCGGTGTAGTAACTACAGTGTGTTTTAGCGATGAAAACGCTTCGCGAGTCAGTTTAGGGTAACGTACCATTACTCTTACTTCTTCGCCGTTACGTATTACACGCTGTGCTTCGCCACCATAAAAACTAGCGCCTACTTGATTTGCAATGTTAGCAAGGTCGAGCCCTAAATCGTAAGCTACAGGTTTTAAGCTCATTTGCACTTCTTTGCTAGCAGGGTCAATGGTTGAACTTATATCAAACAAGCCTTTTTGTTGCTGCAATAGCTGAATAAAACGACGGCCTGCCGCATTAAGCGTTTCTATATCAGAGCCAAACAGTAAATAACCAAATTCGCCTTCGCCAGTGCCGCCACCGCCGCCAACATCATCTTCAATAGTGAGTGATTTAATACCGGCAATGGTTGGCATGGCTTCTCGCCAGCGGCGCGAAAGTTCAAACGCGTTATAAGGGCGTAAGTCTTCATCAACCAACGGCGCAAGTAACTGAGACTCCGTTCTGCCTTGGTTAAATACCAGTACATCACGAATTATTTTTTGGCCAAATTCACGCTCTGTTTCTTCATCAACTCTTAACACCATGGCTTCTACTTCACGAATAGCTGCAATAGTTTGTAAATCAGACACATTGTCATTCATTTCTATTTGAATTTGCGGAAAATCATGCGGCACTTTAGGAGTAGGTACAGTGCGTACTTTATTTGATGTGATCAGCGCAATGCTGATAAAAAACATAGCAATAAAGCCAAACAATACTGTCCAACGCCAATCTACACAACGCGATATAAAACGCTTATAAGGGCCATTTACAAAGCCAAAAAAGCGGGTATTAAACCTATCGCGCCAGCCCCCTTTTTTAATAGGTGAAAAGTGCGTGTGGGCAATGTGCGCCGGTAAAATAAGTTTTGATTCAACTAAGCTAAATACTAAACACAGCATAACTACTACGGCAATACCGTAAAAGAAGGCGCTTTCTGGCCCGCTTGAAAGTGTAAACGGGGCAAACACTGCAATGGTTGTTAGTACACCAAATGTAGCAGGGGTTGCTACACGGTTAGCACCACGGACGACGTTTTCAACTCCGCCTCCGCTTTTTTCAACCTCAGTATAGGCGGCCTCTCCTATTACTATGGCGTCATCTACCACAATCCCGAGCACCATAATAAAAGCAAACAACGAAATAATATTAATGCTTATACCAAATAAAGGCATTAGCATCATGGCGCCTAAAAAGCACACTGGTAAGCCAATCATTACCCAAAGCGCTAATTTAAAGCGCAAGAATAACGAAAGCATAATAGCGACTAATATTGCCCCTTGAAACAAGTTAGCCTTCATCATATCAAGGCGCGCATTTAGGTAGTACGTCATGTCCATTAAAGGCTCTAACCTAACGCCCGGTGGCAGCTGGGTATTTTTTTGCTCAATAAATGCTTTAACCGAATCGGCAACGGGGATCATGTTTTGATCTTGCGTTGCCTTTACCGACATATACACCGCGTTTTCGCCATTAAATTTAAAGTAGCGCTCGCCTTCGGTAAATTGGTCTTTAATAACAGCAATGTCTTGCAACAATACTTTAGCGCCGTATTCGCCTATTTTTACCGGAATTTGTCTAAACTCATCGCCAGAGTAATACTGGTTTTCAACCCGAACAGAAATAATCCCTGCATCTGTTGTTAGTTGCCCCGCCGAAAAATTAGCAGAGTAATTACGCACAGCGGTCATTACATCGCTTAGGGTTAAGTTGTATTGGCGCAAAGTGTCTGGGTCGATTTCAATGGCAATTTCATCAAGCGGCACATCGTTTTCTACCAACGACACGTTTGATAGCTGTAATAGCTCATCTTCAATTTGATTGGCAATTGGTTTGAGTTCTGTCAGCGGCAAATCGGCAACTAAGGTCATCCCTATAACATCTTGCCTAAACTCAATCTGACTTATGGTGACCGGTTCCATACCCGCAGGAAAGGTTGCAATACCATCAACACGCAGCTTTACCTTATCAAGTACATCGGTAAGCTCTGCATCAGTGTTAATTTCAAGGCTTGCTCTACCGCCATTTCTAAAGGCGCGGTACACGCCCTTTTTAATTTCGGTCACATCCTTTAGTGATTCTTCAATTTTTATAAGAATGCTTTCTTCAATTTCTTGTGGTGAGGCACCGGGGTAATTTGCCTCAACATTAATGTAGTTAATTTCTACATTAGGAAACATTTGGCGCTGAATGGTTAAGTAACTAATAATCCCCATGATG
Organism: Pseudoalteromonas sp. A3; assembly: GCF_025942345.1. Lineage (NCBI taxonomy): Bacteria > Pseudomonadati > Pseudomonadota > Gammaproteobacteria > Alteromonadales > Pseudoalteromonadaceae > Pseudoalteromonas > Pseudoalteromonas sp. A3. The sequence goes on along the minus strand of NZ_JAPCKL010000012.1, from coordinate 63,688 downwards.
ATGATAAAAACCATCATTAGGTTGGCTGCAACAGAGTTTTTAGCAAAATAAGCTATTAGCCCTGTTTGTTTTTTTTCAATTGATTCGCTCATTAATTTACACCTTACAACTGTTGCGCATCAGCGCCACTTTCGGTGTTTGTATTAGCGTTACTTGGCTCGCCCATGCCAGCCACTTTAACCTGCATGCCTTTTTGTGGGTACTCAGGTAACGTGGTAACCAACTTATCATCGGCGTTAAGTCCGCTGCTAATATAAAAGTACTCGCCTTCTTCTCTCACTACGGTTACTTTGCGCGGTTCAAGTTCTTGGTTTTCGTTAACTATCCACACCGTTTGGTTATTAACTAATGATTGCGGCAAACGGTAAATATTATTAAGCATGGCGCCTGCAAAATTAACCTGCACGTAGCTGCCAAATTTAATAGCCGGTTGCTGTGTTTTTAAGCCGTATGGGTCTTCAATACGTACCACTAAGCTGCTCATGCGCGTCGCGTTATCTACAATACCTAGGTCGCGGTCAATCACGCCTTCACGTGTAAAACTGTTTAAACCTTTTTGAATAATAGTGGCCTTAATGCCCTTAATTCGCTCCGGTAAAAATACGCTATCAAAACCAGCAATAGGAATAATAACCTCTGCTGTTTCTATATTATTTAAATCGGCCACTTGTGCGCCCATAGCCACAAACTGGCCTACCCCCACATTGCGGCTTATAACAAGCGCATCGTAAGGTGCTTTTATATCGCAGTTTTCTAAATCGCGTTGTGCTCTTTTTAATGCGGCTTGCGCAGATTTAACCGCTGCTTGGGCGCTTAGCACCTGCGGTTTACGTAAAAACAAGTCGGTACGTGCCTTACTCGGAAAACGCTTTGCTTCGTCTTCGGCTACTTTTGCCTGCGCTTGCTCTTCAATTAAGGCCGCTTTGGCACGCGCTAAATCGGCTTCGGCTACCAATACGGCTGCTTCGTAGTTGTCTTTTTCAATGCTAATAAGTGTATCGCCACGAGAAACCACGCCACCCGCTACAAAGTTAGGGTGCCAGCTAATTACTTCGCCCGACACCTGCGCCGCCAACTGCGTATTTTCTAATGGTTTTATTTCGCCATAGCTGTTTATTATTACTTGATGATTATTAGCTTCTACAGGCTCAACTTGCACGGTGGGGCGTGTATCTACTGCTGTTTTACTTTGATCTTCTTGTGCAATAGCGTTTATTCCCATAAAGCCCACTACACCAATGGCTAATGCTACAAATGGGAACACCCATCTCAGTGAATTTGATTGCATATCCTAATTACCTCATATTTCTACTAACACTATAATAACAGAGCGCAATAAAACATTAACCTGACATTTGTAAGCAACTGTTACAAATAAAATTGGGAACTAAATATAGCTCTGTACCCGTTAACAAACACCTGCTATTCATCGCATTTATTATATTTTGTTACAAACTTTTACTATTTAAAATCAATAAATTACAGGTTTAGGCTATTATTTCATCGAGAAGATGTGCGAACAAATTTTAATTTACGTACAGTCACACTAAATAAATAACAGCGAAAAAGATTATTACAATGAAATTAACAACCCTTGCGCTAACACTTAGTGTAGCGCTTAGCGGCCACGCACTGGCTAGCGATAAAAAAGAAGACAAAAAACCACAAACCCTAAGCGAAATGGTCGAAGGACAAACCGAATTTTCAGGTATTTTTAATTTATACCAAGACCCAAAAACCGGTGAGCACTTAATGGTGATCACCGAATCGCAGCTTAATACCCCTTTTGTATACTTTGCCCATACAGTCGACGGTGTCACTGATGCTGGGCATTATCGCGGTGCCTATAGAGAAACCAAGCTTATTGAGTTTAGAAAATACTTTGACCGCATAGATATAGTTAGCAAAACCCCTCGCTATAAATTTGATCAAAACAGTGCCATTGCCAAAGCAAGCAATGCCAATATTAGCGAAGCCGTTTTAGCCAGCATTAAAATAGAAAAAGAAGAACAAGGAAAAATAGCCTTTAAGGTCAACAAGCTATTTTTAAGTGAGGCGCTACACAAGGTATCACCAACGCCAAACCCAGCCGATAAAAAAGCTAAAAAACGCTTTAAAGTGGGTAAATTAAACAGCAAAAAGTCGCGTATTGTTAAGCAGCGTCCTTACCCAAATAACTTAGATGTGGTTGTAGACTACGTATTTAGTAATGCCAGCCCCACCGTGCGTGGTACAAGCGCAGTAAGCGACCCGCGCAATGTCTCTGTTAAGGTGCAGCACTCTTTTGTTGCATTACCAAAAAGCGACTATAAACCACGTAAAGATGACGCGCGCATAGGCTATTTCACCAATCAATTTGATCTAATGACCTCGACTGATTGGGCACCATATGAAGATGTTATTAAACGCTGGGACCTACAAAAGAAAAACCCTAGTGCTGAGCTTTCTGAGCCAGTAAAGCCAATTACCTGGTGGATAGAAAATACCACCCCAGTAGAGTGGCGCGACACAATACGCGATGCCGTACTTACTTGGAATAGCGCTTTTGAAAAAGCCGGTTTTAAAAACGCACTAGAAGTTAAAGTACAACCCGATGACGCAACCTGGGATGCTGGTGATATTAACTACAACGTATTACGTTGGACATCATCACCTAAACCGGCATTTGGTGGTTACGGGCCGGCTCTTGCCAACCCGCTAACAGGTGAAATACTTGGCTCAGACATTATGCTTGAGTTTGTGTTTATGAAAAACCGCTGGATTTACGACACGCTTTACACACAAGGCACAATGAGCCACGGCGAAAACCTGCACACAAGTGGCGATTTAAATTGCTCACTAGGCCATGAAATTCAACAAAACCTATTACTTGCTAAAGGCTTAGCAACAGGTGCCTCCATTGATGACAATGAAATGATTCGCCAAGGTTTAACTCAGTTAATTCTTCATGAAGTAGGCCATACACTAGGCTTAAACCACAATATGAAATCGTCTATTTTGTGGGATGAAAAAGAGATTCATGATAAAACCAAAACCCAAGGCATAGTTACAGGCTCAGTGATGGATTATGCGCCGGCCAACATAGCCCCCATTGGTGTGCAGCAAGGCGATATTTTTCAAACCAAACCAGGCCCTTATGACGACTGGGCTATAAACTATGGCTACAGCACAGCCCTTGAAGATGAAACCGCAGAGCGCGCACGCCTAAATACTATATTAGCGCGCTCTAGCGAGCATGCGCTTGCCTTTGGTAACGATGCCGACGACATGCGCGCACCGGGTCGCCATATAGACCCACGGGTAATGATAGGCGACCTTTCATCAAACCCTGCAGCCTATGGCGCCGACCGTATGGCGCTAATTAATAAGTTATTTACTGAGCTAAAAGATAAAGCCACAGTAAAAGGTGAGTCTTACCAACAACTGGTTACCTCAGCTAATAGTTTATTTGGCCAATACCGCTCGCAAGCGGGCATTGTTTCTCGCCAAATAGGTGGCGTATATGTTGAACGTGCCGTTGTGGGCGACCAGCATGCTGATAAACCCTTTACCCCCGTACCGCTTGAGCGCCAAACACAAGCAATGAACATACTTGCTAAATATGTATTTGCGCCAGATGTACTCACTAGCATGCAACCACTGTATAACTATTTACAGCAACAGCGTCGCGGCTTTAGCCATTATGGTAAAAATGAAGACCCTAAAGCGCACAAAATGATTTTAGGCATGCAAAAAACAGTACTTGCGCAATTGCTGCACCCTGCTGTTATGCTGCGTATTTCAGACACCGCGCTGTACGGTAACGAATATAGCCTAACGCAATTTATGGACGACCTAACTGCCAGTATTTTTGTTGATAGCAAAGAGAGCACGTCTATTAGCCGCAATCTACAAATTGAGTATGTAAATCAGCTTATTGCTATTGCAGGCCTAGGCAAAGCCAGTAAACACGACAATTTGGCAAAAACAGCCGCGCTCTATCAGCTAACGCAAATAGCTGATACCAGCGTAGGATGGGGAGCCGATACAGCAACTAAAGCGCATAAAAAGTATATTGATCACTTAATTGCTAAAGCGTTAGAAGCTTAATTAACTAAATCAAACAGGCCACGTAATACGTGGCCTGTTTATTTATAAATAAATTGTGCCTTTTAAATACCGCACGGCGTTACCGGTTAAGGTCACTGTATTTTCGCCTACTTCGCATTGTATAAAACCACCTCGGCTTGAAGCCTGATACGCGTTTAATTTATTTTTACCTAATTGCTGCGCCCAGTAGGGGGCAAGGCCGGTATGAATAGAGCCCGTAGCAAAGTCTTCTTCGCCACCACTTGCTGGCCAAAAATAACGAGACACAATATCGTACTCAGCAGAACTCGCAGTGGCGACCACATCAAGTGGATATAAGGTTTTTAACAAATCAGACTCAGTGGTTAAATCATGAATGTGTTGAGCATTTTCGTATATAGCAAAATATGCTTGGCGGTTTTTAAGCACCTTAATAGGTTGTATAGACAACCCTTTCAACAACGCATCGGGTATAGTTTGCACTTCATCTGGCGCTTGTTTAGGAAAGGTCATAGCAAAACTACCATCGCTATTTTTATTAACAATAAGCTCCCCTACAGCCGCGGCGTTAAAGCGCACTTGGCTAAGGTTGTGCTGCTCGCATAAAACATACGCAGCAGCGAGCGTAGCGTGGCCGCAAAAATCTATTTCCATTAATGGCGAAAACCAACGTATTGCAAAACTGCCATCTGCCTGAGGGCAAGTAAACGCAGTTTCAGAAACATTATTTTCAGCGCCAATATTAAGCATTAACTCATCACTAAGCCACGACTCAAGCGGGATCACAGCCGCGTAATTACCTTTAAATAACTCGCTGGTAAATGCATCAATTTGATGGATGGTGAGTTGCATAGGTTAACCCCCTAAATTAGTTATAAACAAGCCGAAGGTAATACATCTTTAGGTACTGTCGTTTTATTTTCACCCACAGCTTGCATCCCTACAACAGGTTCATCAAAACCACATAACCATGCAATAGGACTTGTGGGGCTATTAGTAACGACTGCGGGTCTAAAAGTTAAAACTGTATTTTGCAAAGGCTGCGAGGCTTTATTCCCCAAGCTAATGTTAATTGCACCGTTTTCTATGGAAATACCTGTCACTCGATTTCCTATTAAATATTTACTTTCAGGCACGTTTGCTTGTTTATTATTTTTAGGAAACGCTCTGTTTTCAATGTAATACGTAGTTACGTCTTCTCTAATTACTGCGGCCATAGCAAGCGGATCAACAAGTTCAGCTTTTTGCATATATTTACTGTATTGAGGTAAAGCAACGGCCGCCAAAATACCAATAATAGAAATTACGACCATCAATTCAATTAGCGTAAATCCTTTTGACTTCATAACACTTCTCCTAGCATAAAAATTGGTTGATAAGCCGCTTTCACAAATAAGTAAATTGACACAACAATGACTAATCCATACAGAATAACCAGCTTATTTATAAAGCCTTTAGCCTGCAAATTAAATTGTTCCAGCTGCTGCTCAAGTAACACTTTAAACTCTTCATGAGTTTCGTAGCCTAACGAATCACACTTAGCCAAATGTTTAGTTTCGACTATTGCGGCGTTTTCATCCTCTTTGAAATTTACCGCAAAGTTAAGCGTTGTAATTAGGCGATCGTATTTCTTAATTAAACTGCGGGGAAGTAAAGCTTTTGATAAACCAATAAAAGGCTGCGAGTCGGTTAAAGCGCATGCATTTTTAATTTTAAAAATTACTATAAAAATAATGCTTTGCAGTAAAACCAATAGAATAATTGGCACATACCAATAAGAAAAGTAATCACCTAAGGTGTGCGCGGAAGAAGCCATATGATTGCTATATATCTCTACAAATGTAGGAACAACAAAAGACTGATATAAAAGCGAAGAAAAAACATAAATAAAAAAAACAGCAGTTAAATAGCTAAAAATGCCTTTGTGCTCAAATTTATACCCGCTAACTAGCTGCGGTACACATTGATAATGCAGGGCTTGTTTTTGCAAAATACCTGCATCTTGCAGGGCAAATTTTGCTGCAAGGCAATTGGCTAATTTACTGTCTGCGTATTTATTAGCATAAACGGCTAAATACGATTGTGTGGTTAGCTCTTCTTTTTGTGCGGCACTTAATGTTTTAGAACTATAGACACGGCAAATGTAGCCAAACTGATTCCAATTCATACTTTATCCTTTTATTTGATAAAGTAACTTGCCACATATTTAGCACAATATAAATAGAAGACGATTGTTTTTTAAGCCATTGCGGGGCGCATTTTATAATATTGCATACATGCAAATTGCACGGCATTTGTAAGTAGTAACATAACGAACATTAAAATATGCGAGGTGCTGGGCATAGCACTGCTTAGCTCTACAAATAAGCCACAGGTACCTGCTACAAACTGCAAGCTAAAGTAGCGGGCGCTTAAATTGCTAATATTGCCACTGCGTAAGGTTTTGTACGTTTGCGGCATAACCCGCACTGAGCTCATTACCAGCCCTACGTATGTAAGGGCGTTGAGCACCGATGATGTTTCTAAGCTTTTATTTAACAGCAATAAAAAAGGTAATAACGAAAAGCCAAGCATAGCCACAAGCTGTATACGTTCAGCTTTTGCGGCGTTATAGCGTGCAAAGTAATATAAAATTAAACCACTTAGCGCCCCAGTTACAAAAAATGGTAAAGCAATAAAGTAGCGTTCAAAATAAATATTGTAGGTAATAAAGTAGAGGCTTTGTGCTAAACCAAAGGTCATCATTAATAGTGATAACCCCGACACACTGCGATTCTTTCTAATTTTGCTCAATAGCGGTAAAAAGCTAAAAACTAAAATAAAAGCCGACAAAATAGGTAGATAGTGCGCCAAAACAACCTCGCTCGTTACTTAAATGTTAATATAAAACCCGCCTGAAACAATAAATAAACATATGTTTTTAAAAGGGTTTTAAAGTGAGCGCGCATTGTAATGATGAATACATTTTACTCAACAAATTAGCGTAAACCTATATTAGGCACTGGCAAGATAGCTGTACAAAAAGCGTTACTTTAAGTGAACACCTGAGCCGCTTTGTATTTAAAAGTTACCAACCTTACACCTCAGCTTAAACGCATTTTACTCTAGAGATCGGCTCGCTCTAAAACAATTATTGTGCATTCATCGCACAACTATGAAATAGAACTGATAATTGTTATCATACGCAGGTCCGTGGCAATTACACAAAAAAAAACTATGAGAAAAACACTTTTTAAAATTCACAGCTGGGTAGCACTTATAGCGCTTATTCCGCTGCTTGTTATCAGTATAACTGGTAGCGTTTTGGTATTTAAAAGCGAGATTGACGGCTTACTAATGCCAGACAGTCACTTTGTTGTACAACAACAAGCCAACCGCTTACCTATTGATACACTTATAACAAAAACTCAAAAAACCTACCCTGAGTATGTTGTTGGTAGCTGGGAAATATTTAACGATGACACTGCTGATCGGGTTTATTTAATTAAACGCGGTACAGAGGACTGGTATAAATTTCATTTAGATCAATACACGGGCAATATTTTATCGGAGCCAGTAGGCACTAGCCATTACTTTACCGACTGGTTTTTAGACTTACATTACACCTTTTTACTTAACGATTTAAAAAGCTTACCAGGGCAAACTGGCACTGTTTTAGGGTTCTTTTTTGCGGTGTTTTTTTTAGTACTGAGTATTACAGGTCTTATTATTTATCGTAAGTTTTGGCAGCGGTTATTTAGTGTACGCTGGCGCGCCACACTGCAAATAGTGCTTAGCGACATTCATAAAATGACCGGCGTAATTGGCTCGCCAATTATTATAATTTTAGCCATCACCGGCGGCTACTTTAATGGCGCGGTGTGGTATCACGAAGTAATTGAACACGCAGAAGAAGAGCACTTTGTATTAACTAAAAATTTATACAATGAAGAGATTTCTTTTCAGCACGTACTTGATGACAGCCAAAAGCAAATACCCACCTTTAATGGTACGTTTTTAGTAATGCCGCTTGAGCCAGACGAAAACATAACGTTATTTGGTGAGGTTGATACCAGCAACCCGCTTGCCAGTGAATATGCCAATACCGTGACTTACAATAAGCTAACGGGCGAGCATATGGCTAACTGGGACATTCGCGAAGTGGGTGTAGGTTGGCAAGTAATTGATAGCTTTAGAAAACTACACTTTGGCTATTTTGCAGGACTCATTAGTAAAATAATTTGGTGTGTTATTGGTTTAAGCCCTGTTTGGCTTGGCGGTACTGGCTTTTATTTATGGTTTACTCGCCGTAAGCGTAAAAAACAGTCTCAAAAAAACCGCTTAAGTAAACACCGCACTGTAAGTGCTTGATTAAAAAATTACCTCACTGTAATGTTAAAACTCACAGTGAGGTGATATATGAAATATTTAGTTTTTACACTTAGTTTATTGCTAACTGCTTGCAGTAGCACCCCGCCCGAAGCGCCAATTAAAAAAGTACAACTTACCCATATAATAAATCACTCGCTTTTCGAGCAGGTTAAAACACCTAGCGAGCACAGTATTTTTGAGCTATCGGAGCCTGAAAAAAGCGCATTTTTAACCTACGCACACTCGCGTTTAAACAATGTACGCGCTGATGAAATTATTTTTAATTACCTGCAAAACCAGCTCACCAACTTTAAGTATGATGGCGCCACCCTCACAGCCCAACAAGCGATTGAACGCTCAGAAGGTAACTGCATTAGTTTAGCCATACTTACGCAAAGCTATGCGCAGCTTTTAAACCTCGAAACCAGCTTTCAAGAAATGACGAGCGAACCTGTGTATGCCAAAGAAGGCAATGTAATTTATGTTGCTAACCACTTTAGAACGAAAATTTACGCCCCAAAAAAAGAAACAGATGAAGATATTATTGTAATAATTCGCGCAGGCACGTTAATTGATTACTTCCCCACCCGTGGCAGCTTTTACTCAGGCAGCGCTACGTATAACGATTTACTGTCTAATTTTTATAGCAACTTAGCGGCCACGGCACTAGCCGAAAACAACCTTAATAAGGCTTACTCTTTAATTATGCAAGCCAACCGCTTTACGCCAAACGATGCAGAACTATTTAATATAGCCGGCGTGCTGCACCGCCGTGCAGGCGATTTAAAAAGCGCTCACATGATTTACCAAACCGCGCTTGATAGAAACGATATAAGTATAAATTTAATTAATAACTATCGAATATTAGCAAAAGAGTTGGGAGATAAAACACTAGAAAAACGCCTTACAAGCCAGCTTGTTGATAAAGAAAAAGATCCCTACGAGCTACTCGTTATTGCTAAAAATAACTTACATCAGGGCAAGGTCACTCAAGCTAAAAAACAACTCGAACTTGCCATTGCAAAAGCCCCTTATATATCGGAGCTCTATTTAGAGCTGGCTAAAATTCGCTACCAACAAGGTAACACAGCGCAAACACAAAGCTTGCTTGAAAAAGCCATCCAGTATGAGCGCAATAAAGAAAGGCTAAACGTATATCAAGCTAAGCTTGCGTCGCTAAACAAGCACAATTAACCATAGGTATTTTAAATTAGTTTAAACACGGCTTTTGCTAATGCACTTATTACACAAGTGCGTTAGCGTGTTATAGCAATTTACTTAAAGCGAGTAGTAAAAGCTAAACCAGCCGCGCATTTCATCCTCAAAGCTATCGCCTTCAACGCGCGATAATCCCATATTAAAGGTTAAATCGTTCACACCGACTGGGCCTAATCCAAAGCTAAAATTGCCTTGATACTTTAAACCATAACTTTGTGCGTATACCGCATCATCTACCTGATGCTGTTTGTAATAAAGCCACGGCATGCCTTCTTTAAAGCTAAAACCACCGCCATAACCCATGTAGCGCTCAGCAGTTGTGCTATAAAATGGCAGCTCTGATGAAAGCACAAACTCACTATTTTGATGCTCGCTAATTAGGTTTGAGCTAAATCCGCCTAGCGCTAAGCTGCTATCATCGCGCTGCTTTTGAGTAAAATTAATATAAAGCGGCACATCAAACGCTTTACCAAATAATTTGGCCGCTAAATCATAGCCATCCCAATTATTGTTTTTACTGCTGCCATCGTAATACTGGGCATTAACACTTTGCCCTATAGCAAATGCTTGGCGGTCGTACTGCCAGCTTTGTGTAATGCCTATGCGTGCCCATTTATTATAGTCTTGCTTATAATCGGTATAGTTATAAGCCAGCTCTGGCGTTATGCTAAACGCCGCGTATTTAATCGGGTAACTTAAGACTGCAAAACCACCTCGTGCAGATACTTCTGCATTTTCGCTCGCTTGGTATTGTTTTGCGGTATTTAAATCATAATTAAATACACTCAATTTAAGCTTAACTGGCAGTGCATTATATTTTGCCTGAGCGTATCCACCGTGCAAAGCATCATCATTTAAATCAACACCATAGCCCGCTTGAAGGTCTAACTGTTTAAGTAAGTCACTACTTTTAATATTTATATTTAAAGTACTTGAAGCGGCCGAGTAATACTGTGCGCCTAGCGCTAGGCTCGCATGCTGATCAAGCACATCGTAGCTGCTTTGTTTACCTACATTTTCGCTATATATTTTTGCTTTAGGCAAAGTGTATTGATCAACCAAAAGCAGTGGCGCGCTATTATCAAGTGCTAAATCAGTGATTACTTCACCCTCTAGCGTACTCGGTAGTTGCTTTACATTAGGCCCATCAGCAGTAATAGATAAATAAAGTAATGCCCCTTCGTTTGTTTCTAGCGGGTGGGCAACGGCTTCTTGGCCCTGGGTAAGTTTAGTTAATGTGCTATTTGCAATATGGTAGCTATAAATATCAGTTGAGCCTTTTAATCCGGCTACAAAGTAAATTTTTTCTCCGTTTTTACTAAAGCTGGTTTGGCTTAAGTATTGATACCCGTTTGGCATAGGCACGGCTTGGCGAGTATTATTGGCAATATCTTGTATATACAATTGCCAATTCTCATTCAAATTGGCTGATACATAAGCTAGCTGGGTTCCATCAGGGCTAAAAGTTGGGTAGTCGTAAGCTGTTTTTAAGCTTTTAGTAAATAAAGAGGTAATGGTTTGCGTTGTTAAGTCTACTTTTACTAATTCTGAGTAGCCACCACGTACTTGCTCGGCGTAAAGGGTTTCTCCATTGTTTGTAACACTAAAGCGGCGTAAGCCAGCAAGTTTAGTTAACTGCTCAACTTTTCCGGTTTCGGTGTTATAACTAAAAATATCAGACACTTTGTTATAAATACCCGTCTCTTCACGTGTATAAGCATTAAAGTAAAGTGTACTGTTATTTACCCATTGTGGATTAGCAATTCCCGCTCTGTTTATTTGATTTAATACGTGCTTTTTCTCACGTTTAAATACACTCGGGGCGTTATCGGGTATATCCAATGCATCGTTTTCTAATAGCGCTTTTTGTGCTTTTGTAAATTCATCTTCAGCTTTAGTATTATCCTGCGTGCTATAAATAATAAGCTTGGTTTTTTTATCTTTATCGCGCTCAACAATCGCAAGTTTACTGCCATCTTTTGAAAGCGCAGGGTTGCTTGCATATAAGTTAAGCTTTAACCACAGCTCGCTGTTAAGCGCAGGCTCTGACTGCTCTTTTGCCATCGCTTTATAGGTATATTGTGCAATAAAGCGGCCATATAACTTAGCCGCACTTTGGCCAAATATCCCAGTAAAGGCCTCGTTAAAATCGCGCTTTTTAACTGCCTGCATACGTGTCCAAACGGCATCGAGCATTTGCGCTGAATAAGTTTGCTCTAGCCAATTTAAAAACCGGCTGCCCATTAAATACGCCATAGAGCCAGCCATAAAACCGCCCTCTGTATCGCTTAGCTGGCTATAGCTAGGCAATGCCCCCTGCTGGGCAAACTCAATTAGCATTGACTCAGTGTAGTTATCAAATAGTCGCCCTCGGCCCGTCATTTTTGACTCAAGTAAGGTTGCATAACCTTCGGCTACCCAGCGCGGCATATCACTGTAAGTTAAGTCGTAAATATCCCACACACCCCGTATTTTTTGCTGCCACGTGTTGCGTGTTGGCTGCGCTAAATGCACTAAGTGAATATATTCGTGCAATATCAGTAATTGCTGCCAGCCACTAATGTTAGAAACCACCGTATCTGATTGTGGGGGCGTGGTAAAAAGGGCCATTAAAGGATTATTAGAAGTAGGTAAAGCAAAGCCGTTGGGCGCATTTAGGGGATCAAACACCACCACATCAACTACTTTATCGAGCGCTCGGTTTTGCTGCTCAAGCACTTTACTGCGTACTATTTCAAGTTCGACCGCTGTCGATTTAGCATAATCGGCGTTTTCGGTGCTGTAATGCACATTAAAGTGCTCGGTATGAATAGTTTGCCAATCAGCAGCTAAGGTAGGTGTGGCTAATAACAAAGAGGCAGCGATGAGTGATTTTTTCATAATAATCCTTTAAATGATTGATACCACTTAGAGTATTATTAAACCAACTAATGTTGCAGTAAAAAAATGTAACAAAGCTTATGAAAGTGTATAATTTATAAGCTTTTAAATTAAGCAATGCCTTGTTTTACATGAAAGATTAATAACGCCGTTAACGCTTTATTTGGCAACCTAAAAAGGCTAAATATGTAAGTCGATTGGTATAATTACATCCAATTACGCTGCGTTGACTCCGCCTGATAAAGAGTAAAATCAATTATATAATCAGCATCTTGCTGCTTTATATAGGGCATAAAGGCAAACCCTGATGCAAGTTGTATATACAGGCTTTTAAGCCCTGCGCGGCGCATAAAGTAGGTACTAATACTGCGTGCACTTTGTGCTTTATACAGTTCAAACACACGGTAATGCACACCTATCATACCTTTGCGTACCACCATGTAAAAACGGCCGTTGTCTTCATGCAAATAATAGCCATAACGCTGATAAGTAAGCGTTACTAATCCCGCTAAAATAAGTAATACTCCCAAGCTAAGCCAGGCATTAAAGTCGCCTAAATAACAACCTAACAGCACAATAGCGCTTGGAATTAAGGCATAAAAGCTCAAGTTTTTATAAAGTAAGGCACGTTCTGCGCCGTTAAACTGCAATTTTTTGCTATTAAACCACGGGTAAATCCATTGGCAAACGCTATCTACTTGCTCGCTATTTAAAACGGGTAACACTAAGGTTTGTTTATTTTTTTTAGCAGCCACGCCCGCCGCTATCCCCCCGCTACTAGCTTGTAAGCACTCAACGGTAAAACGCTTTAGTAACCGCCCCATTAGGTTTTGTTTTATAACTATAGATTGCACTTTATCCATGCTCATAGACAACTGATGGCGCTCTAATAAGCCGGCAATACGTTTAAATTTTTGACCTTTAAAGTAAAGCTCAAAGTTATAAAAACGAATAAACGACATACCTACCGACAACATCACAGCCGTTAAAACAAGCAAAGCAATAAGCGTTATCATGGCAAAGGTTGCAGCACTTGCCAGTAAACCAAGCTCTTGCTGATAAAACCCCTCTACCTTAGCAATAATTTGCTGCTCTAAAAAATCTACCAACACATTTATAAAAGGCGCAATAGCGGCCATTGCTAATATAGCCATATTAGACATTAAGCCAAATTTAGCGATTTCTTTATTACTGATACGTAAGCTATTTTCTGCTTCAAAATGCTCGCTTGAGGGTGTTTTCTCGTCGGGTTGCTGCTGCGCCTTAAAGGCAAAAATTTGTTTACGCATTTGCTGTGCATAGGCTTTGGTAACACCTGGCAATACCGCCTCTTGGGTTACGCTGCCTGCGGCATCAAAAATACAATTAACCAAATTAACGGGCGTAAAATAAAAGGGCTCAGCAATATTAACGTTTTGCACGCGCGAAAACTTTAGCGTTAGGCGCTCTTTTTTAAACACCCCTTTGTTAAGCAAAATTTCGTGATCGTCGCTAATGCAAAACTTAAAATTTATGTAATATAAAATTGAATATATTAGCAGTGTCACTAACGCAATAGCACCTGCAACTTGCGCCCAAAACAGCTTGTTTTCTACTTGTGTTACAAACACCACAAGCATAGGCAGCAGGTTTAAAAGCCCGTCTTTTACAAAGCGCACACTAAAATACACCACAAAATACAACACCGCCCAAGGCGATACTTTTTGCCAATGTAGTGAGCTACTTTGCTCCTGGCTAATGGTATTACTCATTTGCTAATTCAACCTGCGCGGGTGTGCCGTCTTGGCGATAATTTTGTACAAATTGGCGTATGTTTTTGCACTGCTCGTGGGTTAAGCCACTTATTTGTAAATCAGCACTGACCCCGCCGGCACTAAATAACTTTAAGCTGGCTAACTTTAGTTTTCGCTCAATGGGGCCTTGGTGAATTTCCATATGCTGTACACGCGCGAGGGGCAAAATAGTTATTTGCTGCCAAATAACCCCTTTTTTAAACGCAATATCGTGATTGCGCAGCGCAAAGCCCTGCAGCTTAATACTCAGGGCGTTATAAAGCATTGAAAGCAATATTAAAATAGGCACGCCTATCAGCAAGTAGGTTTGCGCTTTGTTAGCAAACGCTTCGTTAAAGTAACAAACAGCAAACAGTACCGCGCAAAAAGGAATGTAAAACGCCAGCCAATTAAGTTGCACGTGTAGTAACGCTTTATCGGCCAAGGGGTTGAGCTCTATTTCGCTATGCTTTGGTAAATCCATTACTTGCTGATTATCAAACACGATTTTAAGTACCTTTCCTATTTACTGACTATTAGCCCAGCTGATTGTAGTAACTAACGTATGGCTTTGTTTAGGCTCAAGTGTCACGTTATCTTCTAACACATTGGCGGCTTCTAAACACACCATGCTCAGGTATTCATCGTCAGCAAAATTAGATAAACGCTTAGATTTTTCTATCCATGGGTTCCACAGCACACACGAGCTTGAGTTCTCGCGGCTTACATTAATAATCCCATCTGGGGTGTGAATGTGTTGCTGCTTAGCGGCCTGGGTATAAACCATATCGGTTTCGCGGGTAAACTCCACTGGCGCATTTTGCGCAAACGGCCCTTCACCAAATTCAATATATTGCGCGCCTTGTAAACCTTCTACATGGGTGTGTTTTATATCTGAGGTAGGAAAATAGCTGTGCAAAGCCTGCGTATAGCTAAAAGGGCTATTACTTAAATTAGTGGTTGTTAAACGCACCTGTAATTGCTCGCTCAATACAAACTCAACCTTTAACGCCGAGTGGTGCGGCCAATACGTTGGGTTAACTAACTTCATGGGTAAGTTTAAGCTAATTGTAATGTGCTCATCATCTTCATGCACAGCATCAGCTTGCCATAAACTGGTACGTGCAAAGCCATGTGCTGGCCAATCTTGGTTTTCATGATTACCAAACCAAGGCCAACAAATAGGAATACCACCGCGAATGCTCACCCCTTCTTGAAACGTCTCATTTTTAGAGACCCAAATAAGTGGCTTGTTATTTTTTGGGATGAACTCGGTAATTTGCCCGCCTTGCAAAAATATTTTTGCATCACACTTTGAGCTCGCAACTTTTATAAACTCTAGGCCGGTTTCGCTTTGTTCAATGCTAACTGATGGCGATAATTTCATGTTTTTCCCTACAATGCTGATATTAAAGATTTTTAACATGTGCATATAAACAATAATGCATGTGCAAAGTATACGCTATACTCACTAAACATTGCGTGCATAATTTGTTCATTGGCGATTAATACATACACAGCTAACTTACAAACAATTACCAATTAATAACAGCTGTTATAAATAACACTAATGCGTATAAATAATGGCCATGCTTTAGGGTAGTAAAACCGCGGCTAAGCTTAGGCAAGCGCATGTTAAATTTATTAAGGTATTAATGCAGGTGGGTATAATACTAAAGTCTAAACCATAAGACTTGCCAATTATTCACAACATACGTAGTGTGCGCACCACAATGCAAACAATATGCTAATAACATTTAATAAGTTTTAAACAAAATTATACTATTTTAGTTTCTGCTCAAACTAATAAAAACCAATAAACATGGGCTCAAGCTTAATTTATTATTTGAATTCAATTTATTTGATGTGTAACATTTCGCGATTACGGCACACCTTTGGCCCATCGACGAGATAAGCAAATGCAAAAATATGACGAATTATTAGTTTCTTTACGTAAAGTAATCCGCGCGATTGACTTACATTCTAAGCAGCTAAATAAAACATCAGGTTTAACAGGCCCACAATTGCTTATAATGCAAGAAGTAGCGCACACCGATGGAATAACAGCAAGCCGTATCGCTCAGAATGTTAACTTAAGCCCGGCTACTGTAACTAATATTCTTGATAGAATAGAAAGCAGAAACCTTGTAACACGCGTTCGTAGTCAAATGGATAAACGCCGAGTGAGCTTATACCTCACCGAGCAAGGGAAAGAGTTACTAGAAAAAGCACCTCAGCCACTGCAAGAACACTTTATTGAAAAGTTTTCTGCACTTGCAGAGTGGGAGCAAAGTTTATTGCTTTCATCTATGCAACGCGTTGCAGCAATGATGGATGCTGATAAGTTAGACGCATCACCTCTATTAGAGGTAGGCGCGTTAACTCAAACACCAAATAAATAAAAAAAATAAAAAATAAATTTAAATTAGTTCTTACATCATTCGTAAGGGGCTTTTGGGCACCTTGAATTTTTTTATTTTTTAACCAAAACCTGAGCATCAACAATGACTAAACTCTCAAAATTAACGCTAGCACTAATGCTTGGCGGTGCAGCAAGCACTGCTCATGCAGCCGATCTCGACACACTGCAAAGCCAATTAAAGCAGCTTAAGCAACAAATGCAGTTGCTTGAACAGCAGCTTGCTGATGAAAAATCAAAGCAAAGCCAAATCAACAAGCAACACGAACAACAAGTTGCCGAGATCAGTAAAAAGGCCGACAACAAAGAAGTTGTTGTTGCCGCCGCTGCGCCTGAACAAGAAGATGAAGGCATTAAAATTGGCGGTGCCGTACGTTTTAACTACAGCACAAACACCTACGATGAAGACACGCAAGACCGTGGCGGCGATTTAGACTTTGAAGTATTTCGCCTTAACTTATCGGGTGAAATTAGCGATATTTCTGTAAATGGTGATTTTCGTTTTTACGATTACATGACCATTGTTAAGTATGCATACTTAGGTTACGAATTTACAGATGGCTGGGAAGCGCAAGCCGGTATTGCACCTGTACCGTTTGGTAACGGCCCATACAACTCACACAGCTACTTTTTTAGCACCAACTACTACGTTGGCCTAGAAGATGACTTTGATTTAGGTGTAACAGTAAACCGTAAACTTAAAGACAACTGGAAACTAGACCTCGGCTTTTTCAAAAATGATGAAGTAGGCGGCGTTGATGGCAGCTCAGAAGTTAACGAACGTTACTCTTACGATATTGTTGGTAGCCGTGCAACAACCGAAGGCACCTACGACGCACCAGGTTCGCGCCTTGGTGAGTACAATACTTTTGCTGGTCGTACAGTGTATCAAATAGAGCACAGCGAAAACGCTAAAACCGATATTGGCGTATCACTACTAAGCGGTGGTTTGCACGACGGTAACGACCGTGCAGGTAACTACGGCGCATGGGCGTTTCATGTAAATAGCCAAATTAACAACTGGAATATTCAATTTCAGCACGGCGAGTACGACTACGACCTAGACGACAACAGCAACCGCTTTGTAGTTGGCGCGTTTGATTACTACGATACCGTATCAAGCGAAGCAACCATGACCAACTTTAACGTAGCTTACGACCTATCGCTTGATTGGGGCCCAGTAACAGGCGTTCAATTTTACAACGATTACGGCATTATTTACGACAAGTCTGACGACAGCCCAGATACGTGGATGAACGTAACAGGCATGAGCGTATCGGCCGGTGCATTATTTACTTACTTTGACTTTATTCAAGCACGTAACCAGCCATTTATTGGTGGCTCTGTTGCAGGTGATGGCGACACAGAACGTCGCTTTAACATCAACGTAGGTTACTACTTCTAAATAAGTAACACATATTTAGTATTTTAAAAGGGCAAACTTAGTTTGCCCTTTTTTGCGTTTATAGGGTTCGATTTTATAACTATTTGGCCTACAATCCTAACTAACAGCCATTACTTAAAAGAGCCTAAGTGAATATAAAAGCAGTATTTATTTGTTATAAAAACTTATGGCTTAAAGCACTCGGGTTATTGTTAGTGGCTCTTGGCATTGTTGGTATTGTGCTGCCGGTTATGCCTACCACCATTTTTTTTATTCTTGCGCTTACCTGCTTTACTCGCTCATCACCGGCGCTTGAACACTGGCTACTTAGCCACCCTCGTTACGGCGTTACCTTACAACAATGGCAAGCGCATAAAGTAGTGCCTGTAAAAGCAAAATGCTACGCCGCGATTGGTATGCTTATTGGTTTTGTATTTTTGCTTTACTCAAACGCCCCTGTTTGGGTTATTTACCTTGTTGGCGTAATTGAAATAGCCGTTATGATTTACCTAATTTTAAGGCCCTCGCACCCACCAAGAGCTAAATAACCGCCCTTTTTTGCATGCACACACCGTTTAGGCAAAAATTTAATGTAAAGTTAAGTAAGTAAATTTGTAATGGTTAATGCAAATGATTATCATGTTCTAAATTTAATTTAATTACTGTTTCTATGGCGTTTATTAATAAGCGGGCTTTGTACAGCACAAGCCGTGCGCTCCATATTTATATTTCTACAGCTTTGTTTTTTTTGCTTATTTTATTTTGCGTTAGCGGCATTGTACTTAACCATGTTGATTGGCTTAAAAACGACAAAAACAACGGCCAAGTAAGTACCGCTATTCCTCAAGCGTTAATGGCTAAAGCGAATACTCAACTAGATACATTACCCACCCTCTACCCAGACATAGAAGCGTTTTTTGCCGAGCAATACGCGCTCACTAAAGTTAAAAGCATTGAGTGGGAAAAAGAAGACGCGCTGGTTATGCTCGACTACCCACTACCGGCAGGTTTTGCTTACGCAGAGCTTGATTTTACAACCGGTGAGCTAAACCTAGATTACCAAACCGGTGGCTTTTTAAGCCTGATTGGCGATTTACACAAAGGCCGCCACAGTGGCGCTGTGTGGAGCTGGGTTATTGATATTTCAGCGGTATTGATGATTATTTTTTCAATCACCGGGATGATTATTTTATTTCAAAACAGAAAAAAACGCTTAGCAGGAATATGGATAACCGTTTTAGGCATAGCAACGCCTTTGGTTATTTATTTATGTTGGGTGCCACAAATTAAAGGAGTGTCTTAATGTTAAAAGTAAGTACGGTACTAAGTGCAGCACTATTAATGGTTGCCGCATTATTTCAAACAACTGCGCAGGCACAAACGCCACAGCTAGAGATTGAATTAACCCTACCCGATCTTGATGTACAACCTTACCACCGCCCATACGTAGCTGTTTGGCTAGAAACGCCAAAGCGTAAACACGTAACTACGCTTGCGCTATGGGTTCAAAAAGCAGAATGGTTTAAAGATTTGCGCCAATGGTGGCGTAAAGCGGGTAAAACCGACATTAACTTTGACGGCATAAGTGGTGCAACTAAGCGTGCAGGTACTTACACCATTAACTGGCAAGGTAAAGATTTAGACGGCAATGCCGTA
Source organism: Pseudoalteromonas sp. A3 (assembly GCF_025942345.1). Lineage (NCBI taxonomy): Bacteria > Pseudomonadati > Pseudomonadota > Gammaproteobacteria > Alteromonadales > Pseudoalteromonadaceae > Pseudoalteromonas > Pseudoalteromonas sp. A3. Next base: position 43,941 of record NZ_JAPCKL010000012.1, on the reverse strand, counting down.
AAGCCTGGCAAATACCTTTTAAACATTGAGGTTGTGCGCGAAGAAGGCGGCCGTGATTACAGCCGCGTAGAGCTTGATTTATCGCAAGCTGGCAAAGTGACCATTGAAGGTAAAAAAGAATTTTCGACAAGTTTTGTAACCGTAAGCACTAAGTAGCTGCTACTTAATCATTTGAATTTAAGGAAATACAATGAAAATTAATTTATTAAAAACGGCTTTAATTGGCGCACTTAGCTTATCGGCGCTGGTATCTACATCGGCAAGTGCACATGGGCGCTGGTTATTACCTTCGCACACGTCATTATCTGGCGACAAAGCGCACTACGTAATGATTGACGCGAGTATTTCTAACGAAATATTTGCACCCGACAAAGCCTTTAAACCAAAAGAAAAAGGCGCAGAGTACGACGACACTCTACTTATGGCCCTTGCACCAAACGGCGAAGAAGTATCTGAGACCATTCGTGCTTATTACCTAAAGCGTAAAAGCTCAGCGGCGGTAAGCCTAAAAGAAGAAGGCACTTACCACATTGCCATGACGCAAAAGCCAATGTACATGACCTTCTACAAAAACGAAGAAGGTAAGCGCAAGCGCGTATTTGGTAAAAAGTCAGAAGCTAAATTACCAAGCAATGCAAAAGATGTAACCACAACTAAAGTTATATCTACAGTAGATACATTTGTAAGCCGTAACGGTACTTCTAAGCCTGCACAACTTGGTTTAGGCCTTGAGCTTAGCGGCCCAACGCATCCAAACGATTTATTTGTTGGCGAGCAAGCGCGTTTTCAGTTACTACAAGATGGCAAGCCAGCGGGCGAAGGCATTGAAGTAAGCATTTTAAAAGGCGATACACGCTACCGTAACGAACGTGGCGAAATAAAAGTAACAACCGATAAAAACGGCATGTTTAGCACAACCTGGAAAGAGCCAGGCCTATACCTAATCGAAACCTCTAACAAAGTTAAAGTAAACGAAGAAGGCGTAGATGCCGGTCGTTATGCTTTATTCACGACGTTAGAAGTAGCGCCTGAATAATTTTTTTCACGCAATTTACACAATAAATTAAGGCCAAGTTTTCAGGGCGTGTTGAGCTTTGATGGTTGAATTTGCAGCAGTGTGTTTGGTTTTTAGGCAAGGCAGAGCCTATGAAGTGTGGTTATTCCCCATAAATAGGCGATAACGCAGCATAAATGCCAAACATGTGCTGCCCTTCAGGTTCTGCCTAGGGGCGATAAACTCTTTGTTGCCTACATGGATGTAGGTAAGGGGCGTGAGCAGGACGCGGAAGCTTTACTCGATTTTTACTTATTCTTACAGGGATGTAAGTCATTAGAATAACGCAGGAGCAGTTATCGAGCCCACTAGGTTACAAACCTCGCGCCGCGATTTAATCGCCCCTAGATTGAACAAATTTCAATCCGCAAAGTGCAACACGCCCTAATATGGCCTTTTTGTTTTTTCAAAAAAACCTACAACTTACCTTGAATTTGCAGCCATTCGACACAAGATTGCAACTCGAGCGATCTAAACGTCTATAGCGGGCGTAAACTGTCATTTTAGTTGTTAACAACTTAGAATAACTTAGACAGTTTTTATCTTTGCACACAGGTAGTGCCTTCTATATTATGCGCTCCTTTGAAAAATCAATAGTCAGCAGCCCTTAAGGGAATCAACATCATGTTAAAGCAATTATCAGCCAAAAAAGTAGCACTTAGCCTGGCCGTTACCTCTGCGCTTGGCGCGTCTTATTCTCCTGCATTTGCTGCAGAACAAGACACTCAAGCACAAGAAAGTATTGAAGTGATTTCGGTTACCGGTACCCGCAGAAGCCTGCGCAGTATTGCCGAAAGTACCGTACCTGTAGATATTATTACCAGCGGTGATATGCAAAGCACGGGTCAGCTAGAAATTAGCCAAATACTGGCCAACCAAGTACCTAGCTTTAACTACCCAAGCGCCACCATGGGTGATGGTACAGACCACGCTAAACCGGCTGTATTACGTGGTTTAGCACCCGATCACACCCTAGTGCTTATTAATGGCAAACGCCGCCACGCTGGCGCGCTATTAAACTTAGCGGGTGTTGTTGGCCGTGGTTCTACCGCTGTTGACTTAAACATGATCCCAACTTCAGCCATTAAACGCGTAGAAGTACTACGTGATGGCGCAGCAGCGCAGTACGGCTCAGACGCCATTGCCGGTGTAATTAACATTGTACTTAAAGATGCCTCAGAAGGCGGCAGCGTAAGCGTAACCTACGGCGAGTACGACACCCAAATGGCTGGCGTACCTCAGCTAGAGAGCACCTACGCAGATGCAGATGGCAACCTTGCCTTTAATACCGGCGCCGACCGCGAAGTAAACGACGGCGCAAGTCGTACAATTAGCGCAAACTCTGGTTTTGAGCTTTTAGATAACGGCTTTGTAAACGTATCAATTGAGTATCGCGATAACGACTCTACGCAGCGCTCAGGCTTTGACCCGCGCGAGCAATACGACCGCCTAGAAGATGGCAGCCTAGACCCACGCGAATTTACTATCGACCGTTACAACCACCGCTTTGGTAAAGCAGAGCTTGAAGACTACGCACTGTTTTACAACATGGGTTACGACTTTGATAACGGCTATAACCTGTACTCGTTTGGTAGCTACTCAAAACGCGAAGGTAACTCAGGTGGTTTTTACCGCCGTGCAAAAGACAGCCGCAACGTGTTAGAAGTGTACCCAGACGGCTTTTTACCGCAAATTGAAACCGACGTACAAGATTACTCATTTGCCCTAGGCCTGCAAGGCGAAACTGGCGAATGGACATGGGATGTAAGTACCAACTACGGCCGTAACGACTTTGGTTTCGGCGTTGTAAATAGTATAAATACATCTCTAGGTGCCGACAGCCCAACCGAATTTGACAACGGTGCATTGGTTTACGATCAGTTTTTAGTAAACGCTACGGCAAATACAGTGCTAGATTTTGGCTTGCCAGATGACGTATTTTTTACTGTAGGTGCAGAATACCGCCACGAAAGCTACAAAATTGAGCAAGGCGAAGAAGCCTCTTACATTACCGCTTTAGATAGTGATGGCAATCCAATTGCTGCCGGTGGCGCACAAGTATTAGCTGGTTTTGGCCCAGAAAGCGTAACCGATGAAAGCCGCCATAACGTAGCGGTATTTGTTGAATTTGATACTTACCTAACAGAAGACTGGAACCTTGTTTTAGCGGGTCGCTACGAAGATTACACCGACTTTGGCGATACATTTACATCAAAGCTTGCGTCGCGTTACAGCATTAACGAAAACCTATCATTGCGTGGCGCAATTAGCACAGGTTTCCGTGCTCCATCACTTGCGCAAAGCTCGTACCGCCAAATCTCTACCGTACTTGAGAACAACCAACCGTTTGAAGTAGGTTTATTCCCTACCGATTCAGCGGCAGCGCAAGCGCTAGGTGCTGAACAACTAGATGCCGAAGAGTCAGTAAACGTAACGGCTGGCTTTATGTACACGCAAGGCAGCTTTAGCCTAACTGTAGACGCCTACCGCATTGATATTGATGACCGTATTGTATTGTCTGAAAACCTAGAGGGCGATGCCGTAGTAGAAATACTGCAAAATGCCGGCGAGCTAAACACAGAAAGCGTACGTTACTTTACTAACGCTATCGACTCGCGCACGCAAGGTGTTGATATTGTTGCTACCTATAACTTAGATTTAAGCGATTTAGGTGACTTACGCTTAAACGTAGCGGCTAACTTTAACGATACCGAAGTAACGCACGTAGACGACAACCCAAGCGAGCTAAACTCACTAGGTGACGACTACGTTGTATTTGCACGTCGCGAAGTAGGCCGCTTTGAAGAAGGCACACCAGATAGCAAATGGAACCTATCAGCAGTGTGGAACTTTAACGAATGGCAAACCACCCTTCGTGCAACGCGCTACGGTGAAGTGGCCGATATTTCAACTACCGCCGATCGCGATGAGTACATAGACCCTAAATGGATCACCGACCTAGAAGTAGCCTACCGTCCAGACGAATACTGGAAATTTGCAGTAGGTGCAAACAACTTGTTCGATCAGTACCCACAAGCAACGGTAGATAACATTGGTTACTCTGACTTTGGCCAAATATTCCCGTACACGCCTTATGCACCGTACGGATTAGACGGGCGTTTCCTATACGGTAATATTACTTACAGCTTTTAATAAATAACCTAAAAGCAAACACTTAAAAAGGATGCCATGTGCATTAATGCCGCTCACTTAAGGTGAGCGGCTTTATTGAATCACAACAAAAGAGGCCTATTAAATAAGTTGAAGATATTAAAAAAACTAGCATGCTCTACTCCATCTGAACTATCTATTTTTAAATTATCTCACATACCGATACTCAGGCTATAAACCTAGAAAGGCTTAAAAACCATGCCGCAAGGTATTTTTTTGCACTATTAAATTTCAATGGTGCACAAGAGCAAACCCAGCAATTACATTTAATAAATAATTTAAAATCATTTAAATTCATAGCCTTACATTGCGATAAGCACTGTTTCACTAGAATTTATACGAAAGTGAGCTTATATTAACATCGAACAAGAGGTTTTATAGAGGCGAGAAGAAGAGATTTAAAAGCCCTTTTCAGGGCTGTATTTTTGTGCGTTTCTGAAGCTAAATTATTTGTTTTCGCTCTTTGACATACTCAAGCACCTTGTGCAACGGAGCTAATCTCTTATTGTTAGATCTGACTGCCAGAGTAGTTACACCTATAAACCCACCGATAAAAAGAAGGTAACCGGCATCCTCGCTTTTAGTCATAAAGTACGTAATAAGTGAACCTACCCCACCAACGATTATCCAAAGTAATGAAAAAGATATTAGCTGCATAGTAAACACTACCTTCATGGCCGTTAACGCAGGTTTGAGCTCTACGTCAGAAATATGGTCAAATTTTCCCGCTTCAGTGGTGATACCTAAGATGGTTCTTTTTAATGTTGAGCGCTCTTTTAATTCTATGTAATCAAACGTAAACTCTTCACCAACTCCATGCACAAGATGCCTATTTATAACGTCGGGCACTTGCATGTTGCCATATTTAACACCGTCAATTTCCAAGTAATCATAGACATTTACAGTAGTTTTATCCGTTACTTGCCTATGACTTTCAGTTATGTCGGTGAGCTTACCTTTGAGTTGTTTTATCATTTAAAAACCTTATTTATTAATAATTTAAGAACAAACTAATCTTAAACAATTGTTGCTATACCACTAAAAAGCGAAAAGAGTGCTTCAGCAGGTGTATAGTTGAACCTATCAAATATTAAAAATTACGCTACAGAATGGATTTTATGAAACGAGCAGAGGTTTTCTTGGCTTTAGCCATAAAAATAATCCATTACTTTTTAGCAAATAATATTGTAGATGAAAATGATTGCATAAAGCACTTTATTGCTACATATCAAATATAGCATACAACTTTAGAATTAATGACTGTCAGAAGAATTATTTTTAGATATGTTTTTGTTTAGAGCACACGCAAATATAAAGCTAAAAGGCTGGGCAGAATTATATAGTTGCTATTAACCATAGCGAGCAGCAACAAAGCAGCATTGGTTTTACGAGTTACGCCTAATTAGTACATAAGACCCTCCAGCTAATGCAAACAGGATTAAAGAAATACTACTAATGTTGCGATTTGAATTGGAGGGCGATCAAAATTCCATACTCAGGGTAAGCGGCTGACAGAGTTTACTTATAATGGATTTATCAAATTCAGCACCTGCCTTTGCTGGTTAACAAATCAATTGTATCAGCTTGCTGGTTCACTTGCACAAACAACTCAAGTCTACTCTCATTGATACCATACGCATCCTTTTTTTATTACTTCTTAGTGTATTTAACCACTTTTTAGTAAATCCACTTTTCATAAACACATCTCACCACAATAAAATCAATGACTTACAGTTGGTCTTGTTTTTGCTCTACTATGCTTATACAAAACATGCATAAATAACAAACACAAAGGACTAAACATGAGCTCACCAACTGTATCTAACATTACAAAACCACTTTCACTTATTGGCGGCATTTTATTATTAAGCGGCTGTGTGTTTCATATATCGCCAAGCGTTGCCTCAGTAAAACAAACTCAGCAGTTATCACTGCCAAGTAATAACCTAGAATACTTAAACGTATTAAGCGGTGCAGGTTCTCTTGAAATAAAAGGCTCGCCCAATGCCACCAGCATAAGTGTAGATGCCACAATTTTTACCGCCGACATTGAAGACGAATACACACTTACCCTTGAGCAAAACGGCAAACAAGCTACCTTAGTTGCTAACAATAATACTGCCAGCGGTATGCGTTTTTACAGCGGCCAATCGCCACACATTGATTTAGTGGTTACCGTGCCTAGTAATTTAATGCTCGATATTGATGATGGCTCTGGCGACATTGCAATAAGCGCCATGCAAAATAATATAGATATAGAAGACGGCTCAGGCAGCTTATCTATCAACAGCGCTAAAAACCTTACTATTGAAGATGGCTCAGGCGATATAACCCTTGAAAACATCACCGGTAACTTAGCGCTTACCGATGGCTCTGGCAGCGTAAATATTAATAATGTTAGCGGCAATGCGGTTGTTGATGATGGTTCGGGCGATATGCGCATTAGCAATGTGCGCGGCACCTTAACTGTTGAAGACGGCTCCGGCAGCATTGCTATTAATAATATTAATGGCGCAGTAGATGTAGACGATAACTCTGGCGATTTAGTCATTGAGCATGTGCAAGCAAGCGTAACCATTGAAGATGGTTCGGGCAATATTCGTGTAAACTACGCTAAGGGGCTTACCATTACCGAATCAGGCTCAGGCGATGTAAGTATTGATAACATTAACGGCCCTGTAAAAGTAGCCGATTAATTATGCCTAAATGATCCATTTTCAGCCACATGACCCATTGTATTTTTAAAGCCACTAAGCCATGCTAAAAGCCTTGATACTATTAGGATATACGCGTGTTAGAAATAGCTTTAATTTACTTAGCGGCGGCCATAGTGGCTGTACCTATTGCCAAGCGAGTGGGACTTGGCTCGGTACTTGGTTATTTAATTGCGGGCATACTAATTGGCCCTTACGCCCTGGGTATTGTGGGCGATCAAACAGATGTAATGCACTTTGCCGAATTTGGTGTAGTGATGATGCTGTTTTTGGTTGGCCTTGAGCTACAACCAGCCCGTTTATGGAAACTTCGCCATTCAATATTAGGGCTTGGCGGCTTACAGGTCGTACTTACCGCCGCGGCTATTTTTGCGTTTTGTTATTGGGTTTTTACCATGCATTGGCAAACCGCCCTCGCCATTGGCCTAATGCTGGCGCTGTCATCAACCGCTATTGTACTGCAAAGCCTTGAAGAAAAAGGCTGGCTAAAGCAAGAAGCCGGGCAAAATGCATTCTCGGTTTTGCTGTTTCAAGACATCGCCATTATTCCTATTTTAGCGCTCCTACCACTATTGGCTTTTGCGCCGCAAAGTAGCTCAAAAGACATTAGCGACTCCATTATTGCAAGCTGGCCGGTATGGCAACAAGTTGGCGTATCGGTAGCGGTTATCGCCGCTATTATTGCCGGTGGAAAGTATGTGTCGGCGCCGTTATTTAGATACATAGCACAAACCCACATGCGTGAAATATTTACTATTTTTGCGCTGTTTTTAGTGGTGGCGATTGCCCTTGTAATGCAAAGTATTGGTTTATCTCCGGCACTCGGTACATTTTTAGCCGGTGTAGTCCTTGCCGAAAGCGAATTTAGACACGAGCTAGAAGCCGATATAGAGCCCTTTAAAGGCCTACTGTTAGGGCTGTTTTTTATCACTGTTGGCGCATCAATCAACTTTGAATTATTAGCGGATGAATTTACAACCGTTATTGCACTCGTTGCACTGCTTATTGTAGTAAAAGCCTGCATTTTATTTGCCCTTGCCATCACCTTTAATATTAGTAAAAAGCAGCGTTTACTGTTTGCACTAGCGCTGGCACAAGGCGGCGAATTTGCTTTTGTACTTTTAAGTGTAACCACTACATTAAGCATATTAACGCCAGAGCAAACAAGCCTCGTGACGTTAGTAGTGGCTGTTTCAATGTTGGTTGCGCCACTGTTATTAATGGCTTACGAGCAGCTACAAAAACGCACCAGTAACAGTGCGCCCGAGTTCGACAAGCCCGAGCAAATTAGCAGTGCTAAACACGTTATAATTGCAGGCTACGGTCGCTTTGGGCAAATTATGGGGCGCTTATTACACGCCCAAGGCTACGACATTACTGTACTTGATCACAGCCCAAGCCAAATAGAACTCCTACGCCGCTTTGGCAATACCGTATTTTATGGTGATGCTGCCCGCCAAGAACTCCTTGAAGCCGCAGGCGCTCACACCGCGCAAATGCTAATTGTGGCAATAGACGATGCAGACAAAACCCTCGAAATTATTAAGCTTGCGCATAAAAACTACCCGCAGCTTAAAATTGTTGCCCGCGCTATCGACCGCCGCCACGCGTATCAATTACTTAATTTAAAAGTAGATGCCTTTAACCGCGAAACGGTCGACTCGGCCATTAACCTAGCGGTAGATGCATTAGAGCTATTAGGTAACAATAAAGAAGATGCCCAGCGCGCCGGAAAACTATTTAGAGACCACGACCGCGCTGCTGTATTGCAACTAGCCGAACTGTGGGGCGACGACGCCAGCTACGGCGTAGCCGTGCGCCAACGTATGGAAGATTTGAAACAAGTGCTGCAACAAGACAAGCAGGCACAAAGTGATTTAAATACCTGCGACAGCGGCGACTGTGAAGACGGCCTAACAGAGCTAGCTGATAGACCTAAAAAGAATGATGATACTCATATTGGATAGCGCCAGATAGTTAGAATTAAGATAATAGCAGATCATGATATTGCCTCGTTGAGAGGCAATGCGTTCTAAAAATTAACTTCCTATGTTATTCAACCTCAAAGAATCCACCTTCGTCTCCTTTAAATTTTTCTTTATTTTTATCGCTAGACTCTTCAAGTTCTTTATCTAAGTCATCACTCATAGGCCAACCAGCATCTATAAAGCCCAAAAAATCCCCGATAGTAACCCAACCAACAACCTTTATTGAGTCAGCTTTAAGCCACTTATCGCCATCCCAATTAAGGTAATCGTAAGAGCCGAACCCTGTCGTATTATACCTAGATGCAACAAAATATAGGCCAGGCTGAACGGGATTTGAATTCTCAACCCAATCTACCGGCACATTCAATTTTTTCATTATTTTACGCCTCTAAAATCTGGAGCGTCTGTATATGTCTTGTTTATTTACCTTTGAGCAACAGCACTAGCTACGAAGTAGCTAGTGCAAACGTAGGAAAGATATAGAAACGAGTTCTGCACAATAAAAGCGATTTACATACTTGCGAATACGGCGACCTTAAGATTGGCCTAATAGAACAGGCTGATAAATCTAAAAGACTCGGGCGAGAATACCTTTAGTAGCAGCAACTAGTTGGCCTATGTTGTTAGAAAAGCATTCACATAAATTTTGAATGGCAGTTACACCCTCGCTAAAATTAGCAAACTTAATGGGTTTTGATGTGCTCGTTAGCTTTTAGTATATATTACCACGCCAATCAGCCTCTAAAACCCACACAACAAGATCGTTATCGATGACTTCGTAAACAATTCTGAAGTCACCCACTTTATATCTGTACCTATTAGAGAATCCTTGCATGGTTTTGATATTAGGGCCATTTCTAGGTGAATTTTCTATAAATTTAAATTTATTAAAAACTCGCTTTTTCATAACTGGATCTATTTTTTTAAAAGCTTTCTCAGCTCTTTTAGAGAAACGAATTGTATACATTATCGTTCCTCTTTCATCAGCTCATCTAACGTTTTAAGCTGTTTAATATCTTTGGTTCTAACTTTCTCAGCTGCTATATCAGATTTCTCTTTTATTTCCCTATTCACATTCTTGTGATCTTTCCTTTGGCTATCCCTTAACATTTTACTCTCCCATTAGGTCTTCAAGTGACGGTGAATTAGGATCATATTTTTCGTTTAATGATGAATCTATTTCATTTTCTTTTTCTTCAATTTTCTTTAGAAAAAACTCATATGCTTCAGGTTGTATAATTATACCTATAGTTTTTCCAAATTCGTTTTCAATAATTATGTCCTCACCTTCTAGAGGATCTGGATTAATAATCATATCTAATATTTGTGTTGAAAGTTCTGTACTTTTTAATTTCATAAAATTCTCTTTAGTTGGAATATTAAAAGCTTACATCTTTATAAGTGGACATTTCCTTATTGTCACAAAATGTCCCTATTGCGTGAACCTCTATTTGTATCAAATAGATTAAATATTTACCAATTATAAATAATTTTCATCAGACCGGTTCTTTCTGAAATAAGGGAGATCTGCTTGACTGATGCGCATCTGAAGCAGTAATTTAAAGTAATATGCTCTTTAAGTTAAACAAGTAGCCAATTTGTTGAAGTAGAAACTTAACCCCAGTCAGAAAGCTAGCTATGCGCTACATTTTAAACCTAGTGATGGTGCCCACCTTGAATCGCTTTACCTTGCTGGTTATAAAACCCCGTTGCGCCGTGTTCTATAAAACCTAGGTTGATCATTTTTGCTAAAAACGGGTCGTTTTCGTTATCGCCAATGTCGGCGTAGTCGGTGGTTTGAAAGCGATCCCATTTGGCAAACTGTGCGGTTATTTCTGCTTTATTGCTGTTTACATCGTTAAGGCTTAGCAAAGTATGGGTATCGCTTTTTTTATTGGTTACGCTAAAGCTTTTAACTAAGTTCGATTTGGTAAATAAAGCGAGTTTAAATTGGTTGTCGCCCTCAGAAAGTGTGTAGTTTTTTACTTCATCGCAGCCGTTGCCTTGGGTGTTAACTAGGGTCATTTTTTCGATTAAATGCGTATCCACCAGCTGATTTTTAGCGCTCCAACTTTGTACACCGCGTACCTCAGATGGCTGATACTCAATACCGCGTTGCTGGGCATTAAAATAACGAATTGGGCGAATTTGTTTGTTAGCTAAGTGCTGCCAAAGCTCAGTAATAACTTCACGCTGATGCGCAACTTGTGAGTTGTTTCGCCAAAGCGTAAGTGATTGCGTGCTTTGCTCGTTTTTATGAGTATTGGTAATTTTATAGTCGGCTTTTAAATGCGCGCTATCAATATTACATTGCTGCGCTAGGGTGTTGGTACTGGCAAGTGTTGCCATTAAAAATAATGCTAGTTTCATTAAATTATCTCTTATTTAAACGTCACTGTAATAGGCATTACCATACCCATTTACAGTGGCATTTTTATGACATAAAAAAACAACCCGCACAGCGTACGAGTTGTTTTTAAATACCTCATTTTTAATACGTACTTTATGTGCTGAGCGTACGTATTAAATTACTTATGGCGTTACTTTTTCATCAGCGGTAGTTACTAAGTCTGCTGCAAAGTCCATTACATGGAATAAAAAGCTTTGCTCGTTAGTGCCTGTAACTAAGTGAGCGCCTGGGCCCATTGCGTATACGCCAACATCTTCACCTGCGTGAGTTTCTGAGCCAAGTGGTACAAGTGCCTCTTGGTGAAAGCCCGCTGCAGTTGTATCAACATCGGTTAAATCTACACGCCCTGTAACAGGTGCAAATGCATAACCTGCATCGGCATCGGTTTCATCGCCTAAATCTCTAAAGCCGCCACCGTTGGTGTAGCCAACTGTGGTATATGGCATATCGTCGGCAGCTAGGCTTGGCTCGGTTTCACCTACGGCAACAACTTTACCTAATATTGGGTTACCACGTTTAGGGTAGCCTGCAATAGTAAATACGTGGCTGTGATCGGCAGTTACTACTATTAGCGTTTCTTCTGGGTTAGTGTTTTCCATTGCCACTTGCACAGCTTTTGCAAATTCTACTGTGTCGTTTAGGGCATTGTAGGCATTACCCGCATGGTGCGCGTGGTCAATACGACCTGCTTCTACCGATAAGAAAAAGCCATTGTCGTTGTTATCTAGTACGTTAATTGCTTTTTCGGTCATTTCGCTAAGCGACGGCTCGCCCGCTACATCGTTTGCTCGGTCGGCTTCGTATTGCATGTGCGATTCGTTAAATAAACCAAATACTTTAGTGGCATCGTCGCTAATTGCATCAAAACCGGTTTGGTCCATAACGTAAGTGCCGCTTGGGTAAGTTGTTTGCCACTCGGTTACGAGGTTGCGGCCATCAGTACGGTCGCCTTCTACTGCGCTTACTGCATCGGCTGAATTTGCTGCTTCATCTTTTGGTAAAAAGTGACGGCGTCCGCCACCCATTACAACATCAATGCCATCTACATCAATACCCGCATAACGCGACTCTAAGTTGGCTTCAAAGTTAACAAGCTGCGATGCAATATCTTCACAGGCTTCTGTGCCCTCTGGCATATCTGAGTTATCTTCCCAGTTACGGTCAGCCGATTTAGCATACGTTGCTGCAGGTGTTGCATGGGTAATACGTGCGGTTGAAATAAGGCCGGTTGCTTTACCCGCTATTTCAGCAAGCTCTAACGAGGTAACTAGTTCGTTGCCTGTTACCGTGGCACAGTCGCCGCGTTCAATGTCTTCATCCACGCCAATTACGCCCACATCGGTTTTAACACCTGATACCATTGCCGTCATTGTGCCTGCTGAATCCGGCGTTTGTGCATCTACGTTGTAAGTTTTAACAAAACCTGAGTAGGGCATTTTTTCAAAGCTTAACTGGTAGTCTTCACCTAAACCGCCTTCAAGCTGGCCTGCTAAAATACGTGCAGCTGTTACGGTAGAAATACCCATGCCGTCGCCAACAAATAATATAACGTTTTTCGCTTTGCCAGACTCAGTAACCACTTCGCTATTAGCTTGCTGTGTTGCCGCAAGCTTTGTTTGTGCATCGCCATACCATGCGTTAGTAGTTAGGGTGGCAAGTTGCTCGCTGGTAAGTGACGTAGCAGGTGCATTACACACTAAGTTAGAAGAGGTAACTTCGTCGCTATCTAGCACGCCGTTGCCGTTTGTATCTACGCCAGTTTGGGTTTCTACGCCGCCATTAACACATTGCTCAGAGCCGACTGCAATGGTGTTATCTACCGCGAGAATATTATTTTCGTCTTCGTCGTCGTCACTACAACCTGCTAGCGCGACCATTACTGCCAAAGAAAGTACTGTTAATTTGTTCATGTTAGCCGCCATTATTGCTGAGTTAGTTCAAGAGCTTGATTAATTAAATGAAATACTACGTTTTGCTCAATTACGCCTTGAGCTAGCTGTGCACCTGGGCCTTTTGCATGCAGCGAAATATCTTCACCGGCATGGGTTTCTGAGCCAAGAGGGACAGTGGTTTCTTGGTGAAAGCCAACATTGGTAGTATCAACGCCAGTAAGCTCTACACGTCCAGCAACTGGGCCAGTTGTATATGCTGCATCGGCATCTGTTTCATCAACTAAGTTTCTAAACCCTAAACCATTTGCATAGCCTACTGTGGTGTATGGCATATCGTCGGCAGCAAGGCTTGGTGTGGTTTCGCCTACGGCAACTACTTGGCCTAAGATTGGGTTACCGCGTTTAGGGTAGCCTGCAATAGTAAATACGTGGCTGTGATCGGCGGTTACTAAAATAAGGGTTTCTTCTGGGTTGGTATTATCTACCGCAGCTTGCACGGCTTTAGCAAATTCAATGGTGTCGTTAAGTGCGTTGTAGGCATTACCCGCGTGGTGTGCGTGGTCAATACGGCCCGACTCAACGGTTAAGAAAAAGCCGTTTTCGTTTTTACCTAATACATCAATTGCTTTGCTAGTCATTTCGCTCAGCGATGGCTCACCGGCAATATCGTTTGCGCGGTCTGCTTCGTATTGCATGTGCGATTCGTTAAATAAGCCAAACACTTTAGTGGCATCATCAGCAATGGCATCAAAGCCTGCTTGGTCCATAACATAAGTACCTTGTGGGTATTGTGTTTGCCACTCAGTAACTAAGTTACGCTCATCAGTACGATCGCCTTCTACAGCGCTAAGTGCATCTGCTGAGTTAGCTGCTTCATCTTTTGGTAAAAAGTGACGACGTCCGCCACCCATTACAAAATCAAGGCCGTCTACGTCGGTACCTACAAAACGTGCTTCTAGGTTTTTTTCAAAATTAACTAATTGCGAAGCAATGTCTTCACATGCAGTTTCGGTTTCTGGCATGTCTGAGATATCTTCCCAGTTACGGTCTGCCGATTTTGCATAGGTTGCCGCTGGCGTTGCATGGGTAATACGCGCTGTTGAAATAACACCGGTTGCTAGGCCTTTAATTTCAGCAAGTTCTGTTGCTGTTAAAAGCTCATTACCCGATACAGTTGAACACACACCGCGCTCTATGTCTTCGTCTACACCAATAACGCCTACATCGGTTTTAACCCCTGAGATCATCGCGGTCATTGTGCCTGCAGAATCTGGTGTTTGTGCATCTACGTTGTATGTTTTTACTTGTGCTGAGTACGGGAACTCTTCAAAGCTTAAATAACCTTCTTCACCTAAATCGCCCGCTCTTTGTCCTTTTAAGATACGTGCTGCGGTAAGGGTAGATACACCCATGCCGTCGCCTACAAACAAAATAACGTTTTTAGCTTTTGTTGTTTGCTGGCTTTGTGCAAGCGCAGTTTTTGTGGCGAGTGTAGTTTGGGCATTTGTATACCAGTCATTATCTGTTTGGCTTTGTGGTAATACATCGGCATGGCTTGCAGCACTTAATATAAACGTTAAGCCAACTGCCGCAGCAACTTTTTTAATTTTCATCCTTTATTATTCCCATTGTGTAGTGGTTATTTTTTGCTTGAAGCGTAAACCTCAAATAAGTAACCGCTGCACTATAGAAAATAGATGTGACCTCTAAGAGTACTTTTAATTAAAAAACAATGACTAAACCATGACAAAATTAAGGCACAAAAAAGCGCAGCGGTTAAACGCTGCGCTTAGCACAATTTTCACAGGGATGTATTTATAAAATTAAAAACGTGCCTTAAACGATACACCAAAGTAGCGCTCTGCATCACGCGGAATTTGGTAACGGAAGTTGTCGCCACTGTAGGTGGTTACGTAGCTTTCATCGGTTAAGTTTTTAGCAATAAGCGATACTCTAAATGCATCATCTTTAAACGATAAGCCCACACTTGCGTTTAAAATACCGTAATCTGGCAGTAACGCTGCTGGGTTAAACTCGCCTACATTGTTTGGTAGGTCTGAGTATTGCTCGTCGGTGTAAATGTAAGAGCCGTTAATATGAATATTAAAGTCGTGCTCCGTTTCAATAAAGTAATCAGCACTTAATGAGTACTTTAAATCTGGCGAAAACGGGACATCTAAGCCAGAGCGGTCAGTACATGAGCCTGCTTCTACTTCTGCCGGACAATTAAACTCGTCAATTTCGGCCTGAATGTACGCAATACCACCAGTTAACGTAAGTGAGTCGGTAGCCGCCCACATAAAGTCAACCTCAGCACCTTGTGTACTTACATCGCCGGCATTGGTTAAACGGGTAATACAGGTGCCGTCTGAACAGTCAAAGTTATTGGCTTGAAAGCCTTCAATTTCGGTTCTAAATACAGCAAAGTTAAATACAAAATCGCGGCTTGCGTATTTGTAGCCTAACTCGTATGCGTCTGACTCTTCTGGCGATATTTCGCGGCTATCGTTATCTGGATTAAAGTTGTAGTACACGTTAAAACCAGGGCCTTTATAGCCTTGCGAGTAAGTACCGTAAACCATTTGGCCATCGCCTAGGTCGTATTGCATACCTAAACGACCCGACACATTGGTTTCTTCTGCACTGCCTGATTCGTCAGTATTTAGTGCTGCTGAGCGTACACCTACACCGGTGCGACCAAATTCGTCATTGCTTACGCGGCGGTGTGTGTACGACACTTCATCGTCGGTATAACGAATACCAAACAGTACACGTAAGTCTTCAGATAAATCGTAAGTACCATCGGCAAAGGCTGCCCAGTTGTTAAACTCGGTACTCATGTACGCGGTTGCCGATACAATATCGTTAGCATTACAGCTTACACCTAAGCTTTGTGTGTAGGCGTCTAAGTCGGCCAATGCGGCATCAAGCTCTGCACCGGTTAAGTTATTTTGTGCGTAATACGCCATTGCAGCGTCTAGTTGGCCACCGTTATTTTGACAACTCGCGTCACGGGTAAAGTTACGTTGCGAGTCCATGTTCCAGTAAAATAAGCCAGCCACATAGTTAAACGGACCCGCTAGGTTTGAGGTGACTCTAAATTCTTGCGAAAACTGATCCCACTGCTGGGCACCTAAATCGTGTAATTGAAAGGGCGCGCCAAATACAGGTTCGTTACTGTCGCCAGCAATTGAGGTAAAATCGCCTTCGCGGTATTCGGTGTTATCCCACGAGCGCTGTGCAGTAATAGAGGTGTATGTGTAGTCGCCAATGGTTTTATCAACCTGTACCGAAAACGCGCTATGTTCGTCAATGGTGCGCGACTCATAGTCGTGATCAACTTTGCGCTGGTCTAGGTCAATATCGGCCACACCATCAACAATACCGTTGCTATTAGGGGCTGCGTCTGAATCTGGGTTGCGGCCACTTGGCAGGGCTTCTAAATCGGCACAACAGTCGTCGTCGGCGTTATAAAATTCGGCAATAAATTTTACGTTTAAATCATCGCTTGGCTCGTATTTAAATACAGCACGTGCGCCTTCACGGTCGTAACCGTTTACTTTTTCGTTGTTGTAAACGTTATCAATGTAGCCATCAAACTTACCTTTAAACACGGTTAAGCTTGCTGCTAAGTCGTCGGTTAAGCCGCCGCTTACCACGCCTTTAAAGCGGTATTCGTTGTCTTGATAAAACGAGGTTTCTACGCTGCCGGTAGTATCGTACGAAGGATCTTTGGTTGTAATGTTTACCACACCCGCCGAGGCATTTTTACCAAATAGTGTACCTTGTGGGCCGCGCAGTACTTCAATGCGAGATACATCGTATAAATCGGCAAAGGCTTGACCAGAGCGGCCAAGTACTACGCCATCAACTACAGTGGCCACACTTGGCTCAGCGGCAATACTAAACGAAATAGTACCAATACCGCGCACCGTTAGCGCTGAGTTACGGGTTGTGGTGCCTTTTCTAAAGCTCACCGAAGGCACAAGTGACTGTAGGCCTTCCATATTATTAGCAAACGCCGAATCAATCTGGTCGCTATTAAGTACAGACACCGCAAGTGGTACTTCGTTTAGGCTTTGCGTTCGTTTTTGTGAGGTAACAACAATTTTTTCAAACTGGTCGTTATTGTTTTGCTCTGCTTGTTGTTCAGTTTGCTCCTGCTGCGCATGTGCTTGCGTGCTTAGTGCTAAACCCGTTGTCATTGCTAACGTGACTGCCAAGCTTAAGACGGACTTTTTAGCTCTCATGTCATTCTCCAAATTGTGCGTGTGTGCTGTTAAATTACCGCGCTAGCAAGTGTGTGGGTTGCTAAAAAGCGGTGCCAGAGTGTTGTAGTTATTTTCCTTATATCTCTTATGTCTTATATAAGAGATATAAACTTAAACAAACTTATGTTCTATTGCAAACATTATGTGAATAAAATGTGATTTAAAATTTGTATAAAGAATATAACGCCGCGTTATGCGACCTTAGCAACGCCAATATGCGCTAAGCTGCTTTGGTAACGCTTATGCCATCGGCGTACGCTCCACCAGCTAAGCACAAAGGCGCTAGTCCAAACAGCAATTAAGCTTGGTACAAAGTACACGCTGGTGCCACCCACCAATCCAAGCGGAGAAAATAGTATGTACAAGCTTATAATTAAGCTCACTAATACAATCGCGCAAGGCAGTGCGTATTTCCACGGGCTTAGGTTTACCTCGGCTTTGCGGGTAAAGTTCCATGGTGTGGCAAGAGGTTTGTAGTAGCCAATACCTAACATAATGGCCAGCTCAATAAAGAATAATATGGCGTAAATATGGATAAAGTTAATATCTACATCCCACACAAATTTAAGCAAAGTGTAGGCAATAACATGAAAAACAATAGCCACTTTAGCGCCCAGTGCAGGCACTTTGCGAGTAAATAACCCCACGAGCACAATTGTGATGACCGGAATGTTGTAAAATCCGGTAAATACACGAATGATGTGCCATAAACCTTCTGGCGCAAACATCAGTAATGGCGCGGTAATAAACGATAAAACAGCAATTACAATACTGGTAATTTTGGCCACTTTAATCAGCTTTTCGTCGCTTACTTTGTCTTTTTTCATGGGTTTGTATACATCTAAACAAAACAACGTGGCGGCACTATTTAACAGTGAATTAAACGAGCTAAATACCGCACCTAATAGCACCGCTAAAAAGAACCCAGATAAGTACTGAGGCAGTACATCTTTAACTAAATGTGGGTAAGCTAAATCTATGGTTTGTAAGCTTTCGTGCTTATAAAGGTGATACGCAATTACGCCTGGGATCATCATCATAAAGGGTACTAGCACTTTAAAGTACCCTGAAAACAACACGCCCTTTTGGCCTTCTACTAAGTTTTTAGCGCCCAGTGTACGCTGGATCACGTACTGATTGGTGCCCCAATAAAATAAATTAGCGAGGATCATACCGGTAAAAATGGTGCCAAATGGCACGGGATCGTCACTGCTACCAATAGCGTTGAGCTTTTCGGTATCGGTGTTTACCAGTGTGCTTAGGCCATCGGCAAAATTGCCATCGCCAAGGGCAATAAGGCCAAGGGTAGGCACTAAAATACCAATAATTAATAACCCTACACCGTTAATGGTATCTGATACCGCAACCGCCTTTAAACCACCGAATACCGCGTAAATAGCGCCCACGGAGCCCACAATAATAATGGTGACAATTAAGCTTGCTTGATAGCTTAAGTTTAATAAGGTGGGCACATCAAACAGCCTAAGAACGGCGATTGATCCTGAGTACAAAACAGAAGGGATCGTTATAAAACAATACCCTACCATAAATAAGATCACCGTCATACGGCGTACGGTATCGTCAAAACGATCCCGTAAAAATTCAGGCAGGGTAGAAAACGCGCCAGCTAAATACCGCGGTAAAAAGATCAGCGCCATTATAATGGTTGATATCCCAGCCGTTACTTCCCACGCCATTGAACTTAGGTTGTAACCATACGCTGAACCATTAAGGCCAATAAGTTGCTCGGCCGATAAGTTAGTGAGGATCATCGACCCCGCTATAAATGTACCCGTTAAACCACGCCCCGCTAAAAAGTAGCCGTCTTGGGTGTTAACTTCCCCTTTGGTTTTTTGGTACGAGATATATCCTACCAGCGCCATAAACGCCAAGCACGATAGCAGTGTCATGGTAATGTTCATACCTTCCATCTTACGCCCCTTTTAGCTTACTTTACTCGGTAAAAAGTAAGCTAATATCTTTATTATTGTGTGTGTTACGTGTGTTGTGTGTGTTTGCTATTAACCGAGTTTTATTTTGGCCATGCTGTTAGCTGGCTCATGTCTTGCTCTGTGTGTTGAACCTCTGGGCCTAGCATGAGCGTATCGCCTTTACGAACAAATACGGCCATTTGTGTAAGCTCAAGTGTTTCTTCGTAATACTTGCCGCCTTGGTACGCCTGCCCATAAGGAAAGCTCAGCCATTCCCCTTGCGGTAAGTAAAATTTAACTTTACCGTTTGGTGCAACACATGGCACAACAAGGAGTTTTTCGCCGCACATAAATTGCTGATCAAAACTATGTGCCAGTATGTCATCAGGAAACGCCAATGCCATAGCACGCTGAATAGGCAGCCCTGTTTGCTGCGCTTGCTCTGCACATTCTTGTAAGTACGGAATTAACTGATAGCGTAATTTAAGCGCTGCAAATACAGCGTCACTTGCTTGCTCGGTGTATGACCACGGTTCGCGTGGGCCAATGCCATGTAAACGCATGTGTGCACTAAATACCGACGCTTGCGCCCAGCGAACATAAAGCTCTGCATCGCGGGTGTCTTTGTAAAAACCACCAATGTCGGTTGCAAAAAATGGCCCGCCCGACATGCCCCACGCTAAGCTGCCGCGAATACTCGCCGCTAAGCCTTGCCAATCGGCTTGTGGGTCGCCGCCCCATTGTGCTGGGAAGCGTTGGCTACCAGTCCATGCAGATCGGCTAAACAAAAATGGTCCTGTTTTACAGTATTTTTCGGCGGCTTCATAAACGCAGCGGTTGTACAGCATGCTATAAACATTATGCAGTCTAATACCACTGTCGCCACTGTGCGATACCATGTTTTCATCTTCTAGCTGCTCGCCAAAGTCTGCTTTTATCATATCTACGCCAAGCTCAAATAATGGCTTGTGCGACTCCAACCAGTATTCGTAAGCGTCGGGATGAGTAAAATCTAAAATACCCGACTCTGGTAATGGCGTAAGTACTTCGCCAAATGGGCTTAAATCCCACTCGTATTGATACGCTTTACCTGTGCGTTTGTCTTTTATTAGCCAGCCGTTTTCGGCCGCTTTTGCAAATAATGGGTTGTTTACCGAGATCATTGGGTATTCCCACACACAAATTTTAAAATCCATGGCTTTTAGTTCATCAAGCACAGGTTTTGGGTCGGCGTAACGTGTTGGGTCCCATTCAAAGGCAAAGCGGGTGTCGGTGTCTTGCCATGCACGGCCATCAAGGGTGATTACATCGCACGGCATGTTTTTAGCGCGTACTTCGCGGGCGACACTTAATAGCTCGTCGGCATCTTTGTAGTACGCTTTTGATAAAATAGCACCAAAACTCCACTGCGGTGGCACCGGTGCAAAACCAGTTAGCTCGCAGTAGCGATTAATGCTTTGTGCAGGCGTTTGCTCTTGGTATAAAAATACATCTAATGCGTCGTCTTCTACTAAACACACATAAGCACGTTGCGACCAAAGTGCGTAGCCTACGCCATGTGTAACGGGCGCCGGCGTGTGTACAAATAAATTCCAGCCCTCTGGGCTCCATGCGTATGGCGTATTTTTATAAGACTTTTCGGCGTTGACGCCTAGCGCATCGTGGTTGTATGAGCGAATAAGCTGGCCGCGTTTATCAAGCTTGCCCCATTTTTCGCCAAGGCCGTAAACGGCTTCGTCGTAATTAAGCTCTAGGCTTAAAATCCAGCCGTTATCAGTTTTAGCCAGTGGCGGTAAACGATGCTGGCGCACAAAGTGGCCATCGGTTGCTGATTGCTGAACTAATTTATCGTTTTTATAAAGCTCAAAGTAAAAAGGGTCGCTGTAAAATTCTAAACGGTACTCACCGGCGGTGGCTGCAAAGCCTTGGTCTAATTTATTAAGTGATAGCGGTAAGTTTGAAGGGGTGGTGGTTAATATTTTAAACGTCTCGTCATGCGTGGAGCCTGCATTTAAACGTAAACCAAACTGGCTTATGGTAACGCTGACCTCGCCAAATTGAGTTGGTAAAACTAGCACATGGCCTTGTAATTTAGGCTCTGCAGTTAAGCGTGCTGGCTCTATTGCGTTCCAGTCTGGCTCACGTAATTCAAATGCATTCATGGGAGTTCCTTAACCAATTATTAGTCTTGTATAAGACACAAGTTAAATAATTGTAATCCCCATGTCAATGTAAATAACCCTAAGATGAATTATTTACATCGTTACTTTTAAAATATGCCCGGTGCCGATGTTGCCACCAGCGAAACGCCGCTTAGGCCAAGCAATGCAATTGCTATTATACGAATCCATTTTGCATCAACGTAAGGCGTTAATTTACGAGCAAATTGCGTTACTAATAATACCAGCGGTATGGCCGCTGCAATTAAAAACATAATGTCGAGCTCGGGCAAGGTGCCAAATAAGGCAATACCAACGCGGACCAAGCCACCAATGGTAAATACCGCAAGTAAGGTGCTACGAATGGCCTCAATAGACCAAGCTTGTTTATAGCACTGAAACACCAATGGCGGCCCCGACGTTGAAAACAGCCCGCCCAATAAACCACTTACGCCGCCGGCAATTAAAAACGAGCTACGCCCGCTTTGCTTATTTGCTCTATCACGGCCAATTAGCATTAAGCCACAACATAGCAAAATACTAATGCCTAAAATAAAGTTTAAAAACTGCGTTAAATGCGCCGACATATATTCAAGCAATATAAAACCTAACAGCATTAGCGGAATTCCGGTATACAACATAAGTTTAAGCTCAGGCACTTTTACTGTACTGCGATTTTTAACCACCACAGTGGTTGAGTTAACTAAACCCAATAAACTCACTAAAAAGGTGGTGGCAGTGAGCGGTAAAACATCTAGCAACGTAAAGCTTGCAACCACCAGCAACCCAAAGCCAAACCCGCTAAGCGTTTGCATTATGGTGGCAAGGCTTAGGCACAACGCCATAAGCAAGATGAGTTCTAACGAAATACTGAGCACTTTAAATATCCTACGTGTGCGCTATTGTAGTGTAACGATTTGTTTTTAGGCATAATGTAAAAACAAACTACACGGCAATAGTTCACAATTAATTGAGCTTGCGCAAAACTGCGCAAAAAGTTTCACCTATGATATAAATACAGGTGGATTAAATTTAATGGTAAATAACAATGAGTAACTCTATGTTTGATCACAAATTAAGTGGCCCAAGCTTGGCTTTTCAACCACTTTACTTACAAGTGGCTGATTATATTAAACAGCTCATTGTTGAAAGACGCTGGGTACCTGGCGAAGTATTACCGAGCGAGTTTCGCCTTGCTGAAGAGTTTAACGTAAGCCAAGGTACTGTGCGTAAAGCGCTTAATTTATTAACCGACGATAAAATAGTTACTCGCCGCCAAGGTGTTGGTACGTTTGTATCTGAGCATACCGCGCAAGATGCCCTGTTTAGGTTTTTTCCGCTACAGGCCGACGGTAAAGGCGCCGACCTACCTAAAGCCGAGCTATTGTCGGTTGAGCTTTGCCCTGCACCACAAGATGTTATTGATGCGCTGCAACTTAATAAAAAAGACAAAGTCACTAAGCTTGTTCGCAGACGCATTCTCGATAACGAATTTTGTATGAGCGAAACTATATATCTACCACAAAGTTTCTTTCCTGATATACATCAAAGTAGTGATATTCCGCACACATTGTATCATTACTACCAAACCAAATTTAACCAAACCGTACATAAAACCCAAGACAGCATTAAAGCCGTTTTAGCAGATGAAACCGACGCTAAAATGCTCGCTATTAAAGCCGGTGACCCTTTATTGTTGGTATCGCGCATTACCGAATCAATCGAAGGTAAACGCATTGAATACCGTTTAAGCAAATGCCGTAGCGATCATTACCACTACCAAATAGAACTTGATTAATTAACCGCGCTTTAACCGCGAGTAAGTTATATTAGCGCATACTTATTAAATATTTTTTAAAGGCAGCAAACGCTGCCTTTTTGCTGCCTGTAGGTTTTTTAACACCTTTCATTTATTCCTTTGTGGTTAACACAGTGTTGACACTGTTAGATTCGTATAATAACTTATGTCTTATACAAGACCAAAGTCATTATGCAATTTTAACAGGAATTCCCAATGAGTTCATTAAATAACATCCCGCCAGTCGGGTTCGGTTTATGGAAAGTAGCACAAGAAGATTGCGCGCAAACGGTGTACCAAGCTATTAAAGCAGGTTACCGCCATCTTGATTGCGCATCAGACTACGGTAACGAAGAACAAGTAGGCGATGGCATTGCTCAAGCAATAAAAGACGGCCTATGTACCCGCGAAGAATTATGGGTAACATCAAAACTATGGAACACCTTTCATGCGCCAGAGCATGTAGAGCTTGCCATTGATAAAACCTTGAGCGATTTAAAGCTCGACTACCTCGACTTATACTTAATTCACTTTCCGATTGCGCAAACGTTTGTACCAATCGAAACGCGCTACCCACCAGAGTGGTTTGTAGACCCAGATGCACAAAACCCACAAATGGAACTGGCAAAAGTGCCGCTACACTTAACGTGGCAAGCAATGGAAGAGCAAGTACATAACAACAAAGCAAAACGCATTGGTGTGTGTAATTACTCAAGCGCGCTTATTCACGATTTAATGACCTACGCCACAATTAAACCCGCCATGCTGCAAATTGAGTCGCACCCTTATTTAACGCAAGAGCGCTTAGTAAGGCTTGCAAAACAGTACGATATTCCGGTTACGGCGTTTTCACCACTGGGTGCGCTTTCGTACCTTGAGCTTGAAATGGCCGATCAAACTGAGTCGGTACTTGAGCAAAGCGTGGTAAAAGCTGCGGCGCAAAATCATGGCAAAACACCAGCACAAGTTGTACTGCGCTGGGGTGTGCAACGCGGCACCGCCATTATTCCTAAAACCTCTAAATTTGAACGCATGAAAGAAAACCTCGCGCTGTTCGACTTTGAATTAACAGAGCAAGAAATGGCGCAAATTTCTGCGCTTAATAGCAACCGCCGTTTTAACGACCCTGGGCACTTTTGTGAAGCTGCCTTTAACCGTTTTCACCCTATTTACGATTAGGATAATAAAATGTCAGCTACCGAACTTAACTATGCCCAAGTGCCTACTCAATTAACGTTTGATGACTCGGTTTTTCCGTGCATTGTAGTTAATAACAATAACGCCAGCACCGTTGAAGAAGCGGTAGCTTTTATTCGCGCTAACAAAAGCGAGTTGGCTAAAAAACTACGCAGCTCAGGCGCTGTATTGTTTAGAGGCTTTCCTGTTGATAGCGCCGAAACCTTTGATACATTTTCAGCAGGGTTTGATTACGACAACTTTACGTACCAAGAGTCGCTATCTAACGCGGTACGTATTAACTTTACCGAGCGTGTATTTACCGCTAACGAAGCACCAAAAGATGTAGAAATTTATCTTCATCACGAAATGGCACAAACACCTATTTCGCCAAGTAAGCTGTTCTTTTTTTGTAAATCGGCAGCTGAGGAAGGCGGCGCGACACCGCTTTGCCGCTCAGATAAATTATTTAGCGCTTTAAAGCAGTTTGATAGCCAATTAGCCAATGACTTTGAACAAAAAGGCTTAAAGTACACCACTTACATGCCCGCAGCCGACGATGCAACATCGGGCCAAGGCCGCAGCTGGAAAAGCACCCTAAGTGTTGAAACCAAAGAAGAAGCACACAGCAAACTTACCGAGCTAGGTTACGAGTGGGAATGGCTAGAAGATGGCTCTTTAAAAGCAATTACCCCCGTTTTACCTGCAGTAGTTACCCTTGAAAACGGCGTACAGGTTTTTTATAACCAACTTATTGCCGCTTACATGGGCTGGAAAGGCGTTCGCGAAAATCCATCGGTTGCTATTACCTTTGGCGATGGTAGCGCCATTCCTAAACAAGGGCTTGAAAAAATTGTTGAGCTATCAAAAGAATTTACCTTTGATTTAGCGTGGCAAGATGGCGATGTAGCCTTAGTGGATAACGAAATGGCTATGCATGGCCGCCGCCCATTTACTGGCGAGCGTAAACGCCAAGTGCTTGTTGCACTGACAGCAGCTAACGCCTAATGCAAAGCTTAACCGGTGCACTAAAGGTAAAAGTTTCCCCGTTATGGCAAGGGGCCAGCATTGCTGCAATGACTGGCCTTGCTGCCTTATTTTTAAGTGAACACTATGGCGCACCCGCTATGTTGTTTGCTTTATTATTGGGGATGGCGGTGTCGTTTTTATATCAAAGCAACAGCCCGTGCGCTAAAGGCATAGACTTTACTGGCACCACGGTTTTACGCGTAGGCATTGTTTTACTTGGCACCCGTATAGCACTGGGCGATTTAATTACACTGGGCTGGCAAACAGCGCTAATGTTAGCTGGCGCTATATTTACCACCATTATTTTAGGGGTTGTACTTGCCCGAGTATTTGGGTTACAAAAACGCTTTGGCGCACTAACCGGTGGCTCAGTTGCTATTTGTGGTGCATCGGCAGCACTGGCTATTTCATCAATTATGCCAAGCAGCGAGCATAAAGAGCGCGATACCTTACTTACCGTAATTGGCGTAACGGCCATGTCGACCATTGCAATGATTTTATACCCTATTGTGGTTAACTACCTTGAATTTGATGCACATAACGCCGGGGTATTTTTAGGTGGCACCATACACGATGTAGCCCAAGTAGTGGGTGCCGGTTATTCGGTATCGCCCGAAACTGGCGATATAGCAACACTTACCAAACTAGTACGCGTGGCTATGCTATTGCCTGTAGTACTTATTATGATGGTGGTTATTAATCGCTCAAATAAAGGTAACCATGGCGAGTTGCCAAAAGTACCGGGGTTTTTAATTGGCTTTGTAATTTTAATGATTATAAACAGCACCTTTAACCTACCCGCTATTGTGCTTGAAACCACAAATGAGCTTTCTCGATTCTTTTTAATTGCCGCCATAGCCGCCATTGGTATGAAAACAAACCTAGGCAAACTCACCGAGGTGGGCTTAAAACCAATTATTATGATTGTTGCCGAAACCATTTGGATAGCACTGTTAATACTTGGCTTTGTATTGTGTAGCTAAGTTGAGTAGCTAAGCATTAAACCTTGAGCGTATTGAGTGGATTGCCTACAATAGCGCATCACTTTTTAATAAAGATTAAAACCATGACCGATTCAACAAAACCAGCATTACCTGATCAGCTTTCTATTAACCCACGTAGCAAGCATTACGTAGAAGAAGTGTTTGAACACGAAATTGGCGTAAGCTTAAATGGCAAAGAACGCTTTGACGTAGAAGAGTACTGCATTAGCGAAGGTTGGATTAAAATTGCCGCGCCTAAAGCGCTAGACCGTCGCGGCCAGCCTTTACTTATGAAAGTAAAAGGTACGGTAGACGTATTTTATAAGTAAGGTTTAGCCTACTTAAATAAGCGACTCTCCTGCGAGATGTCGCTTTTTTTATGCCTGTAAAAAAGCATTGAGCTTTTTTCATGTTAAAGGTGACGAAGTTTCATTATGAATCTAAAAAAATTATGGTTGAATAGCGCCATATTGTTTAGTTGTATAGAAATCCTTTATGAATAAAGTAACTATTTTAGATGGCGGCATGGGGCGCGAGCTTAAACGCATTGGCGCACCATTTACACAGCCACTGTGGAGTGCACAAGCACTAATAGAAGCCCCACATTTTGTAACGCAGGCTCACCAAGGTTTTATAGATGCAGGCGCTGAAATAATTACCGTTAATAGTTATGCCTGTGTGCCCTTTCATTTAGGTGAAGCGTTATACCAAGCTCAAGGCGCAGCCCTTGCGCAACAAGCGGCCGTTATTGCAAAAGAAGTAGCTCAAAACGCTACACAAAATGTATTAGTAGCAGGCTCATTACCACCCGCCTTTGGCTCTTACCGCCCTGAACTATTTGAAAGCGAACGCGCTTTTACTATTTTAGATACGTTATATAAAGCGCAAGACGAGCACGTAGATGTATGGATTGGCGAAACCATATCGAGCATTGAAGAAGCGCAAGTTATGGCAAATGTACTTAAAGGCTCAAACAAGCCATGTTATTACGCATTTACCTTAAATGATGTGGTAAGCGAGCAAGCGACACTTCGCTCTGGTGAGCTGGTAAGTGACGCTGTAGCGGCTTTGCTTGAACAAAATGTTACTGGTATTTTCTTTAACTGCTCAATACCTGAGGTTATAGAGCAAGCCTTTAGCGATACCAACGCAGTATTAGCTAAACAAAATAAAAGCGTTGTTTTAGGCGCATTTGCTAATGGCTTTACACCTATCGCAAGCGATTACAAAGCCAACGAAGGCTCGCAGGCGTATCGTGATATTTCACCTGCAGAATACCTAGATTTTGCAAAAACGTGGTACAGCCAAGGCGCAAGCATTATTGGCGGCTGCTGTGGTATAGGCCCAGAGTTTATTGAAGTATTAGTAAACTGGAAACAGGAACTTGAAAGCGCTTAAGCTTTTAGTGCCTTTTAGGGCTTGTTTGCTGTTACCCAATCAAGCCCTTGTATAGCTGTAGTAGGAAATGCCGTTGCATGGCTCGCCCCTTCAATAACAACGCTTTTTAGGTCAATATTGTCACTGCTAAGTGCATTAATTTTTTGCGTTAACTGCTTTGCCCCTGCCACCATATTTTGACCTTCACCAAAGCTTGGGGTTTCCTTTGCCCCCACCGATATATAAACCTTTGTAGGCACTTTAGGCTTATGTGCTTGTAGCGCTAAAATCGCATTGTTATTAAACCAAACCGATGGACTGCCAATTATATAATTGTTAAATAAATCGGGCATCGTAAATAAAATAGTCACGCCAAATAAACCGCCTAAAGAATTACCTATATAAGTTTTTTGTGTACTACTTGCTCGGTAGTTACTTTGTATAAACGGCAGTACAGTATTTTTTAAAAACAGCGCGTGGTTTTGCGCGTTACCGGTTTGTTTTTTCCAGCTTTGCGCCTTATTTGGTGTGTAGTCTCTAATTCGGCTATTAGACCCTCTAGAGCCTTTTTCGTAGCTAATGGCCACTATAATAGCCTGTTGCATTTTACCGCTATTCATAGGAAACCGTGTAGCACCCGCCACAATAGGAAACGTATACGGTGCATCGGTTAAATAAATAACTGGATATATTTTTTCAGGATGCTTTTTATATGACTTAGGGAGCTGAATAAAAACAGGATATACCCGATTGGTCATAGGCTCAGTGAGCTCTATAACGCTGCTTCTAGGGATTTGGTAGGGGGTATTTGCGCTTAATTTAAAACACATAAAAGCGCAAAGTAACAGTAAGTATTTTAAAGCAGTATTCATTAGGGCGTGTTGATCCTTGATGGTTGAATTTGCAGCAGTATGTTTGGTTTTTAGGCAAGGCAGAGCCTATGAAGTGTGGTTACTCCCCATAAATAGGCGATAACGCAGCATAAATGCCAAACATGCGCTGCCCTTCGGGTTCTGCCTAGGGGCGATAAACTCTTTGTTGCCTACATGGATGTAGGTAAGGGGCGTGAGCAGGACGCGGAAGCTTTACTCGGTTTTTACTTAGCCCACTAGGTTGCAAACCTCGCGCCGCGATTTAATCGCCCCTAGATTGAACAAATTTCAACCCGCAAAGATCAGCACGCCCTAGCCTAAGCCAAGCGTAATAAACCAATATTGGATGGTTACTTTAACTCACTTTTAGCTTCAGGTTATTAAAAAATTTAAACACTAGGGGATTAATTTAAAGTGCTACACGTTAGTTGTTTGTAGCACTAACAACGCTAAGCTACCTGATCAGATTCATCGCTTGAACACGGGCAGTTATCGTCATTTTGTTTAAGGCATTGTTGGTAATTAAACCAATGAGCCACAGCAATAAACGCCGACCCAATTAAAGTAAACGCTTTTTCGGCAACCTCATGCCCTAGTAATACAGCACATATCATAAAGGCTAGCCCAATAACGCCACAGGCCATATAACGTAAACGTTTATGCTTTTTACAGCCTAGGCTCAATGCTAATAAACTGGTGGGCAATACCGCCGCAAGAATCCATAAATGAAATTGTTCACTATCTATTTGCAGTACAGCAAAGCTTGGCAATAGCGCTAAAATAACCGGGGTTGCAAAACAATGCACTGTACACATTAACGATAACCCAATCGCCATACGATCCATAACACTTTGACTCGACTTCATTATTTCCTCTACTAAATTAGTGCCTCTACTCAAAAGCGTTACTTTTAAAGAGACATTTTAGTAACAACAGTTAATTACTATTGATACATTATAACATTTCTCGCACAATTGATATAATATAACATCTAACAAGGTAGTCAAATGAAACCTAGATCACAATTAGCTGCTCTCATAGCAGCTTTATTACCTGCAAGTGTGCTTGCATCCACAATTGAAGGTGTTGTTCTAAACAACAAAGGTAAAGTAGTTACCAATGCAACAGTAGAAGTTGAAGGCTCAGACCTTAAAGTAACCACCGATGAAAACGGTAAATTTGTAATAACCGAGCTAAACAATGGCTTAAAAGAGCTTCATGTTGTGGCGCCAGGTTATGCTCACCTTCATCGCGATATAACAATAACGAATGATGAAAACCAATCGGTTACGTTTAATTTAAAGCGCTCACCTATTGAAGTTATTGATATTGAAGCAACCCCTATTCATATGTCGGCAATGGAATCTGCCTCACCTGTTAGTGTTTTATCTGGCGAACAACTAAGGCGACAACAAGCTGCAACACTTGGCGACAGCCTTGAAAAACTTCCAGGCGTTAATACTAACTTTCACGGGAAGGTAGCCAGTACACCAATTATTCGTGGTTTAAGCGGCCCGCGTGTACTTATTACTCAAAATGGCCTTGATGTAAGTGATGTGTCGCGCGTTGGCCCTGATCACTCTGTTGCATCAGAGGCGTCTACCGCACAACAAATTGAAGTATTACGCGGCCCTGCAACACTGTTTTATGGCAGTGGCGCCATTGGTGGCGTAGTAAATGTGGTAGATAACCGCGTACCAACCGACAGCACAACACGCGGCGAGTGGAACGTAGAACATAACTCAGTAGATAACCAAAAAGTAGCCTCGTTTAATGCCACCACAGGCACAGACTCGGTGGCATTTTATGCCGATGCATTTTGGCGTGAAGCCGATGACTACGAAGTGCCTGTAGCGGCTGATATAGATAGCGACGGTGAAGAGCATCGCGGCGATTACAAAGTTGAAAACAGTAATGAAGAGTCTGATGGTTTTACTGTTGGCGCTAGCTATTTAATGGATAACGGCTTTATTGGCTTAGCAGTAGAGCAATTTAATCGTCAATACGGCATTCCAGGCCATACGCACGGCGAGGAAGAAGAGGAAGAACACAGCGACGAAGAAGAAAGCGTATTTGCTGATTTAGAGCAAACTAAAGTGCAATTATTAGGTGAGTACAACCTAGATAATAAATGGCTAAACAAAGTAAACCTTCGCGTTGGCCACACCGACTACGAACACGCTGAAATTGAAGGTGGCGCTGTAGGCACCACATTTAAAAACGAAACAAACGAATTACGCATAGACCTACTACATAACCAATTTAGCGAGTG
This sequence comes from Pseudoalteromonas sp. A3, assembly GCF_025942345.1. Taxonomy (NCBI): domain Bacteria; kingdom Pseudomonadati; phylum Pseudomonadota; class Gammaproteobacteria; order Alteromonadales; family Pseudoalteromonadaceae; genus Pseudoalteromonas; species Pseudoalteromonas sp. A3. Next base: position 12,844 of record NZ_JAPCKL010000012.1, on the reverse strand, counting down.
GAATGGCGGCATTAGCTTTCATTACAAACAAAGCGATGTTGAAGCACAAGGTGAAGAGGCCTTTACCCCTCCATCAGAAACCGAAAGCTTTGCTGTAGCGTTAATGGAAGAAAGGCACTTTGGTGATTTTTTAGTGCAGTTAGGTGGGCGTATTGAGCGTGTAACCATTGAAGCAGGCGACGTATTACTGCCAAATATTGACGCTCACGCACACGATGAAGCAGAAGAAATCGACGAGCATGATCACGACCACGAAGAATGCGCAGAGACCACTCGTGTATTTGACGTAGAGCATGAATTTACACCAATCAGTTTATCTGCAGGCGTAGTGTGGGATTTTACACCTAACTATAATTTAGGACTTTCTGTATCGCGCTCTGAACGTGCGCCTTCTGCCTCTGAGTTGTTATCGTTTGGGCCACACATTGGTACTGGCACTTACGAAGTCGGTGCACTATTTGATTTAGATGAAGACGGCCATTTAGGTTTATCTAGTCAAACAATTGACCTAGAAACAGCCAATAATATCGATTTAACACTACGTAAAACCCAAGGCGATGTTGGCTTTATTTTAAATGCCTTTTATAACCAAGTAGATAATTACTATTACCAAGTAGACACCGGTTTATTCGCTGAAAGTGGCCACGACCATGGCGATGAAGAAGGCGCCGACGAACACGACCATTCATCAGAACTGCCGGTTTATTTATTTAAAACAGACGACGTAATTTTACACGGGTTTGAAGCGCAAATTGCGTGGCAATTAACCGATGAATTTAAAGTAGATTTATTCTCAGATTACGTTCGTGCACGCCTAAAAGACGGCGGCGATTTACCCCGTACTCCACCGCTTCGTTTTGGCAGCGAACTAAGCTATCAAACAGATAAACTAAGTGCACATATTCACGTTACTCGCTATCAAAAGCAAGACCGCACAGCTCCACAAGAAACAGCAACTGACGGCTACACATTGGTTGATGCAAACATCTCTTACGACCTTTCAGTATTAAACCAAGATATGTCTGTGTACCTGCGAGGCACCAACTTAACAGATACAGAAGCACGCGTGCACAGCTCGTTTGTAAAAGATATAGCACCACGTCCAGGGCGTAGCTTTGCGCTAGGCATTCGCGGTTATTTTTAAGCATTAAAAAATTATAATTAAAGGAAATAAACATGAAAAAACTATACAAATTAAAGCTTATTGCACTGGCTATTAGCACTACATTTATTACAGCCTGTGGCGATGCCCAGACCAATATTGTAGAAAAAGATCCTATTGTTGTAGAAGACGAGCACGATCATGACGATGATGATCACGACCATGATGATGGCTACACAATTGATTCATTGGGCAGATTAGCTGTGCTTGCAGGCGATAGCAACGAAGCCAGCTTTTATGACCTAGATGACAACGCTTTACTTGAAACATTTACCCTGACGAATGATTCAAACACGCTATCGTCATCACCTGATTTTCGTTATGCCGTTATTGCAAGCCGCGCACAAGATTACTTAGGCTTTATTGATGGTGGTTTATGGCGTGAAGACCATGGCGAGCATTTACACGACTACGAGCAAAGCCCAGCAGCTAGCAGTTATGAGCTAACAAGTGGCAGCCGCCCTACTCACCTTGTAAAACATGACGGCCAATTAGCTGTTTTTTATGATGGTGATGCAGAATCAGGCACGGTTGCCTCTGTTGAAGTATTAACAGATAACGACATAACCAGCGCAACAGCAACGCTACCGGGTATTAGCTACGATATTAATATGCACGGTGTAGCAGAGCCTCGCGGTGAGCATTTATTATCAACACTTCGCCGTGATGACAGCGAAAGCACATCGGTTGCTAAAGTACTGCCAGACCAAGTAGGTGTTTATCATTTTCATGATGGTGAATACGAGCTTGAACAAACCTTAGACCTTACGTGCCCTGATTTACACGGTGCTGCACAAAACCACGACTACGTGGCATTTGGTTGTAGCGATGGTGTGTTATTAGCCCACCAGCACGATGATGAATACGAAGCTGAAAAAATAGCGAACATTGCAGCCGTTGGCGATTTACGCATTGGTAGTATTTATGGCCACGAAGATAGCGAGACCTTTATTGGCGTAGCATCTGGCCATGGTGGCGGCGAAGCCATAATTGTAACTATTAACCCAGCAACAGCACAAATTGAAGAACTAGAATGGCAACTAGCCGATGGCGCAAGTGCTGTGTCGTATTCTTTTTCTGCCCATGGCGAGCACTTTTTAATATTAGACAGCTTAGGCTTTTTAAATGTATTTAGTGCACACGACCATGATGGCGAAATGCATTGGGAGCTTGAAGGCCAAGTTGATATTACCGAGCAAGATGTATCAACCATGCCAGAGGGCATGAGCTTTAGCATGACAGTGGCGCAAAATGGTCAGTTTGCTTATGTAGCCGACCCTATTGCTCAGCACGTTGTGCAAGTACACCTTGAAGACTTAGAAATTGAAAGTGAGGTTGAGCTTACTTTTGCTCCTAGTGCAATTACTTGGCTTGGTATTGCGCAAGAGGAAGAAGAAGACGACCACGACCACTAATTTCACTCTTTAAAAAGAGTACTCCCTTGAAGGTTGGCGTTTTAATGCCAACCTTTTTTTATTCACATTTTGTAACAGACCTTTTATCGCAAGTGCATCGCTATTTATAACCTTATTGTTATGATGTAACAGCTATTAATATAGGATGTAATCCCATGAAAAAATTAACAACATTGGCGCTTGCCTTGGCTGCGGTTATTGCACCGAGCGTATCGGCCTATGAAACTAAAGACACTCGCTTACTACGCTTTCCTGATATTCATAACCAAAACGTGACCTTTGTTTACAGCGGCGATATTTATATTGCTAATACACAAACCGGCGAAAGCAAACGTTTAACCGACCACATTGGTTTTGAAACCTTTCCTAAATTTTCTCCTGATGGTAAGCGCATTGCGTTTTCGGCTGAGTATAACGGCAGCCGCCAAGTTTATGTAATTAACAGCGATGGTTCAGGCCTTAAGCAGCTTACATACTACAACGATGTTGGCCCAATGCCGCCGCGTGGTGGCTTTGATTACCGCGTTTTAGATTGGACCGCCGATGGTAAAAATGTGGTGTTTAGAGCAAACCGCACACCATGGGGTAAACGTATGGGTCGCCCTTATATGGTCCCTGCCGACGGTGGACTTGAGCAACCTTTAGCTATTCCAGAAACAGGCGGCGGTATGCTCTCCCCAGATGGTAGCAAGTATGTTTATACGCCTATTGACCGTGAGTTTCGTACCTGGAAACGCACCCGTGGCGGCCGCGCGCAAGACGTATGGATTTACGATTTAGAAAATAACACCTCAGAGCAACTTACCACTAACCGTGCAACCGACCAACAACCTACCTGGGTTGGCGACAATATTTATTTTGTATCTGATCGTGATTACACACTAAACCTTTACCAATATCGCAAAGGCAGTGAGCCTAGAAAGCTCACCAACTTTAAAAACTTTGACGTACTTTGGCCCTCAGCAGGCCCTAATGCGGTTGTGTTCGAAAACGGCGGTTACTTATATCGCTTTGACGCAAAAACACAAAAAAGCACTAAGCTGAGCATTAACATTGCCGGTGTGCGCCAATACGCTATGCCGTACAGCAAAAATGTAAGCGACTTTATTGATTCTATGTCGATTTCTCACGATGGCAAACGTGCTGTATTTACAGCCCGTGGCGAGCTATTTAGTGTACCTGTTAAACAAGGCCCTACGCGTAACTTATCGTACACAGATAAGAGCCGTGAAATAGACGCAAGTTGGTCGCCAAATGGGCGTTACATTGCTTACATGAGCGATGAAAGCGGCGAGTACGAAATTTACTTAAAAGATCGCAGTAAAAATAATGCCATTAAACAGCTCACTAGCAATGGCACTATTTGGCGCTTTACGCCTATTTGGTCAGCTGATAGCTCAAAATTATTATTTGCAGATAAAAACCACACACTGTGGTGGTTAGATGCAAAATCGGGCAAGCAACACAAAATTGATACCGGCATTTACGACGAAGACGGCATTACTCAGTATACGTGGTCGCCTAACAGCCAAGACATTGTGTATGTTAAAAATAACGAAAACCGTTATGCCTCACTGTGGCACTACAACCTTAAAAAAGAAAAGGTAACGCGCCTAACAGATGAAATGAGTAACGAGCAAAACCCAACCTTTTCGCCAGATGGCCAATACCTTTACTTTAGCTCTGAGCGCGACTTTAACCTTGCGTTTAGCAGCTACGAGTTTGACTACATGTTTAACCGCGCCACCCGTATTTATGCGGCTGCAGTAAACGACAGTGTTAAACCGCTTATTGCCTTACAAAGTGACGAAACCACAATTGTAAAAGACGATGACGACGAAAAAGAAGACGACAAAAAAGTTAAAAACGCACTGCAAAGCAACGACTTCATGCAACGTGTTACCGCGCTTAATGCTCCTGCTGGCGATTACCGTGGCTTAACCGCAGTAAAAGACGGCGTACTAACACTTGCCAATGGTGGATTACAACTTGTAGGCACCGAACACGATAGCGAGCTAGAAACCGTGGCTAAAGGCGTTAGCCATTACACTATATCGAGCAATAGCGAGCACCTGCTTGTACATACAAGCGGCGGTTACAGCTTAATTGAGCCTAAACCCAAGCAAGACCTAGACGCCAACAAGCTCGATTTAAGCAAAATGACGCTTAAAATTAACCCGCAAGCTGAGTGGCAACAAATGTACGTAGAAGGCTGGCGCACACTGCGCGATTGGTTCTACGACGAAAACCACCACGGTCAAGATTGGGATGCTATTTTAGCTAAATACCAACCTATGGCTGATGCTATTAGCCACCGTAGCGACCTTGATTACGTACTTAGCGAAATTGCTGGCGAAATTAACTCCGGCCATATTTACGTGCAATCGGGTGATATGCCAAAAGCAGAACGTAAAAACCACGGTTTATTAGGCGCTAAGCTTGCAAGCGATCCATCGGGTTATGTAAAAATAGAGCAAATCTTTAAAGGTGAAAACTGGCATGACGATTTCCGCTCACCGCTGGGCACCACAGGCGTAAAAGCACATAACGGCGATTACATAATTGCGGTAAACGGCCGCTCGGTTAAAGACGTTGCTAACTTTTACGAACTCCTTGAAAACACCCAAGGCGAGCAAGTGGAGCTAGTGCTAAACAGTAAACCGCGTAGCAAAGGCGCGTGGCAAGTAACAGTAAAACCTATAGCCAGTGAGCAAGGCCTACGTTATTTAGATTGGGTTAACTCGCGTGCAGCCTACGTAAATAAGCTATCAAATGGGCGTATTGGCTACGTACACCTGCCAAATACAGCGTATGAAGGTAACCGCGCCATGTTTAAAAATTACATGCCGCAAACCACCAAAGACGCCATGATTATTGATGACCGTTACAATGGCGGTGGCTATATTCCTGAGCACATGATCACCTGGCTTGCACGTAAACCACTTAACTATTGGAAACGCCGAGGCACTGAGCCGACTAAAACGCCACAGTTTGCACACGATGGTCCTAAAGCAATGCTAATAAACGGCTATTCAAGCTCAGGCGGTGATGCAATTCCTTACTACTTCCGCCAAGCGGGTTTAGGTAAGCTAATTGGTACGCGTACGTGGGGTGGCTTAATTGGTATTTCTGGCAACCCTGCTCTTGTAGATGGCGGGCAAGTCATTGCGGCTACTTTCCGTATTTTAGATACCCAAGGTAACTGGATTATAGAAAACGAAGGCGTTGCTCCTGATATTAAAGTGGTTGATCGCCCAGAGCTTATTTATAAAGGCCAAGATCCATCAATAGAACGTGCTGTACAAGAGTTATTAAAGGAGCTTAAAGAAAACCCTAAGCAACCCTTAGTGGTGCCACCAGCTCCGTCTAAGTTTTAATATGCTGTATAGCTAAACAATCTAATACCAATAAAAAACCCTGCATAATTTGCAGGGTTTTTATTAATTCGAGTTTAATAACTTATATGTATTAAGGCTTATCTTTTTCTCCAACCACTCCACACATCTTCAACGTCGGCTTTTTTCTTCTTTTTCTTACCTGTGCCCTCTGGCTTTGCCATTGGCTTATCGTTTTTAAGTGCTTGTGCTGCATCAAGGTTTGCTTGGTTTACCGCAAAACCGGTTACTTCTTCGCGCTCTAAACGCAGTTTGTTTTTCTTTTCGATTATTTTAAAGTGATGAAAGTCTTCGTAATCAATTAACGATAACGCTAGGCCAACTTCACCGGCACGGCCGCTTCGGCCAATACGGTGCATATAATCAGCGGGGCTGCGCGGTAAGTTAAAGTTAATAACAACAGGCAGTTTGGCAATATCTAAACCACGGGCTGCTATATCGGTGGCAATAAGTACTTCTATTTCGCCCGCTTTAAATTTTTCTATTACGCGAGTACGCTCACTTTGGCCTTTATCACCATGAAATACCTGTGCGTTAATACCTCGCTTTTCAAGCTTACCTGCTAGGTGCTCACAGTCTTTTTTAGCGTTTACAAAAATAAGTGCTTGGCGCCATTTATGCGCTTTAATTAAATGCGCTAAAACCGTGGTTTTCTCGCCTTTATTAACTGTAAATACGCGCTGTACAAGCGTGCTTTCGTCTTTACTTTGAACTTGTATTTCTACTGGGTTGGTTAACAGCTCTTGCGTTAATTGTGTTACTTGCTCTGGGAAGGTTGCTGAAAACAACATAGTTTGTTTTTTAGCAGGCATTAACGCTAATAACTCAGCAAGCTCTTCGGTAAAGCCAAGGCTTAACATGCGGTCGGCTTCATCAAGCACTAAGGTTGTTACTTTATCGAGCTTAATAGCATTGCTTGAGATTAAATCGAGCAAACGCCCTGGCGTTGCAACAATGATATCGGCGCCGCCGCGTAGAGCCTGCATTTGTGTATTAACCGACACACCACCAAACACCGCCACCGTTTTAATAGCGCCATTAAAGTTAGCAGAATACGATTTAACGCTATCGGCCACCTGCGTAGCAAGCTCGCGCGTAGGTACCAAAATAAGCCCAGTGACAAAGTTACCTTTGCTCGCTGTTTTTTTAGCGCCTTGCTCTACAAATAGGGTTTGTAGCATAGGCAATGCAAACGTCGCTGTTTTACCTGAGCCAGTATTTGCCCCCGCAATTAAATCGCTACCTGCCAGTACACTTGGAATCGCCTTAGCTTGAATTGGCGTAGGTTGGTTATATTCCAAATCGGTTAAACGAGCTTGTAGCTCTGGAATAAGGCCAAGATCGTTAAAGGTGCTAGGGCTTGTTGCTGAGGTCATAAAATTGTGGGCTTATTGCTAAAAAAGTAGCCTGTAATTTTAGCGTATTTAGCGCTTATTAAGTAGGGATTAGTGATTTTAATGTGGTTTAAGTAATGGCTGCGAGCGTCGAGCTACAAGCTTCGAGGAATTTTGACTGTCACCGTGAGCACTCCAAACTTAAAGAGGCTTTCATAAAAAGCCAACAACTAAGTTAGCAATATTATTAGTTCTTGCTAAGTTCTGCTTGTAACCTAGCTTTTGTTTCTCTTAAATAATTTATATAAGGATATGAGTCGTCTGCTATCGCTAAAGCAGATTCCATCTGTTCAAGCGCTTGGCGAGTATCGCCCTGCATTTCATAAACGTAGGACAAGGCCGAAAGCGCATCGACTGATTTTGGGTGGTTTTTTATATTGTATTTAAACACTTCTATAGCACGGGTAAACTGCTTGCTACCCGTTAAGTTATAACCGAGTGATCTAACAGCACGATCTGGTGGAGATATTTGCTCGCCCCATTGCTGAGATAATGTTTGATAATAAGCATCAATAGATTCTATATCATCGCTTAAAGCACTGATTGGCATTTGCTTAGGTAAAAATAAGTTGTAATAGGCATTAAATATGCCTGCAGCAGAGGTTAAGCCATGCGAGATACCATTGAACGCATCACTAAAAAAGCGTAACCCTTGCACTTTATGCGATTGCAGTGATTGCTGTAATTCATCGTACCTTTCACGCATTATACCGGCTTCTTCACCAATATTTATATAAACATAGTTATTCAGATCTTTTGATTTATTGATAAACGACTTAGTCGCTTTTACCGGTGCGCCATAGTTCCACCAAACGGCAGGGCTATACGCAATATGCGCTTGGAAAAGCTCAGGGTTAGCTTGCATACTATAAAGTGCAAACACGCCTGCCGCTGAGCCCCCAGCAATTACATTAAAGCTGTGCGTACGGTAACTTTTATTAATCAAGGGCATAAGCTCTTGCTCAATAAATGCTAAAAACTTTGCTGCACCACCGCCTTCACCTACTGGACCTTGTGGCTCTTTATTAACTGTGGGGTATAAATCTCTTAAGCGATTGGTATTTTCAATAGCGACAATAATAACTTCAGGCGCACGATTATCATTTTGTAATCGCTCCATCACTGCACTTATAAGCGGTATGTTACCCGCGCCATCAAGACGATAAATGACCGGATAAACTTTGCTTGGATTAGCTTGATAACTCTTTGGAAGCTGGACTACAACTGTGCGTTCTTCGTTTAAAACGGCTGAATTAATAGTATGTGTTTGTTGCGTATAGCTAATGGTTTGCTGTTTTAAATCAGGCTCTGCAAGTGTGCTACTAGAATAAAATAGAAATAAACTACATATAAAAACAGCGGTTAATAAACGCATTACTAATCCTTTAGAAAATAGTGTGTTATTTAATCTAACAGGCTTTGAGGTACAAAAAAAGGCGCATTAAGCGCCTTTTTATCTTTAACAGGTAATTACCAACCTTTTGATTTTACTCAACAGTAACCGATTTAGCTAAGTTACGTGGTTGGTCAACGTCGGTACCTTTAATTACCGCTACGTAGTACGACAGTAACTGTAATGGCAGTGTGTAAACAATTGGCGCAATAATGTCGTCTGTGTGGTTTACGTTGATTACACGCATTGTGTCGTCTGACTCAAAGTGTGAATCTTTATCTGCGAATACGTAAATAATGCCGCCACGTGCACGTACTTCTTCTACGTTTGATTTAAGCTTTTCTAATAGCTCATTGTTTGGTGCTACAACAATAATTGGCATGTCGGCATCAATAAGTGCAAGTGGGCCATGTTTTAGCTCACCCGCTGCGTAGGCTTCTGCGTGAATGTACGAAATTTCTTTAAGTTTAAGCGCACCTTCCATTGCAATTGGGTATTGCGAGCCACGGCCTAAAAACAGTGAGTGATGCTTGTCGGCAAATTCTTCTGCAAGGTCTGCAATGCCATCAGCGAGTAGTAATGTTTCTTCAAGCTTAGCAGGAAGTACTTTAATTGCATTTACAATGGCACTTTGATCAAGCTGTTTTTCTTGCGATATAGACGCAGTAAGCATTAACAAACCAACTAATTGCGTAGTAAATGCTTTAGTAGAAGCTACACCAATTTCTGCGCCGGCTTTAGTCATAAAGGCAAGATCAGATTCGCGCACAAGCGATGAACCCGGTACGTTACAAATGGTCATTGAGGCCATGTAACCTTGCTCTTTAGCTAAGCGTAATGCAGCTAGCGTATCGGCTGTTTCACCCGATTGTGAAATAGTCACAAGTAGGCTGTTTTCATGAACAAACGACTGGCGGTAACGGAACTCAGAGGCAATCTCAACATTACAGCTAACGCCTGCAAATTGCTCAAGCCAGTAACGGGCAACCATACCTGAGTGGTATGACGTACCACAGGCAATAATTTGTACGTGTTTTACATCTTTAAATATTTGCTGAGCGCTGTCGCCAAAGGCATCAATTGATACGCGGTCGTCGTTTAAACGTCCTTCCAGGGTATTGCGTACCGCAAGTGGTTGCTCGTAGATTTCTTTTAGCATGTAGTGGCGGTAATCGCCTTTGCCTGAAGCATCTTGCGTGATGTTTGATTCAACAACTTCACGCTCTACAGCGTCGCCATTTTCATCAAAAATTTCTACTGTGTCGCGAGTAATACGGGCTACATCACCTTCTTCTAAAAATATGAAGCTACGTGTAACTGGCAATAGTGCTAACTGATCAGAAGCAATAAAGTTTTCGCCAAGGCCTAAACCAATAACAAGCGGGCTACCTGAGCGAGCTACGATGATTTCGTTGTCGTTTGCTTTATCAAATACAACCGTACCAAACGCACCTTCAAATTGCTTAACCGCTGCTTGAACAGATGCAAGTAACGTAGTGTGTTGCTTACGAAGCTTATGAATTAAGTGCACCATTACTTCGGTATCGGTTTCAGATAGGAACTCGTAACCTTCTTCTTTAAGCGATGCGCGTAGGCTTGCGTGGTTTTCAATAATACCGTTATGCACAAGTGCTAACTGGTTGTTTGATACATGCGGGTGAGCGTTTTCTTCAGTAACGCTACCGTGTGTTGCCCAGCGTGTGTGTGCAATACCTGTATGGCCGCTAACGCCTGCTTTCTCAAGTGCAGCTTCTACGTTTACTACTTTACCTACTGCTTTTACCGTATTAAGTGTGTTGCCATCAAGCAAGGCTACGCCTGCTGAGTCATAACCACGGTATTCAAGACGTTTAAGGCCTTCAACTAAAATTTTGTTTACTGGACGTTCTGCAACTGCCCCAACTATTCCACACATAGTGTCTCCATTAATTTTTTAATTCTAGTAACTCGCTTTGTAGTTACTATTCAATAATCTCTGCACAAATTAGTTTTACACCACACGCCTCAATCGCTTTGCGTTTATCATCTGCTAAGCCAGTATCGGTTATTAATGTGGTTACTATTTTCCACGGTAATTCTAAATTTGGTATTTTTCGGCCAATCTTATCTGATTCAACCATTACTATTACTTCACGGGCGGCCTTTGCCATAACTTGGCTTAAGCCGACTAACTCATTAAAAGTAGTCGTGCCGCGTTTTACATCTATGCCGTCTGCACCAATAAATAGCTGATCAAAGTCATAAGAGCATAATACGTTTTCGGCAACTTGCCCCTGAAACGACTCAGAATGCGGATCCCATGTTCCGCCAGTCATTAAAAGTGTTGGCTCGTTTTCAAGTGATAGTAAACGGCTCGCCACTTTAATCGCGTTGGTCATTACAACTAACCCGCGCTTATTTGCAAGCTCTGGGATCATAGCGGCCGTAGTACGCCCGCTATCAATAATAATGCGGTTATGATCTTTTATAAGTGCAGCAGCAGCCTTAGCTATTGCGACCTTACGCTTAGAGTCTATTTCGTCACTTACAATTTCTTTAGGCAGTGCAATAGCACCACCGTAACGGCGCAGTAACAGGCCACTTTTTTCAAGCGCGGTTAAATCTTTACGAATGGTTACTTCAGATGTTTGAAACTGCTCCGCAAGCTTTTCAACAGCCACCTCACCTAGCTCATTAACTTGAGTAAGTATTAAATGACGGCGTTGCTGGGTGTTTCGTTTAGTCATAAAGCTCGCAGATTAAGTTTCGTTTCGAAAGATGTGCAATTCTAAACGAAACAAGTTAAATGGCAAGTGAACGAGTAAAAATAAAGCAGCTTTCAACAAGTAATAATAAAGGTAAAATAGTCACAGTATCTCTTAACTAAACGAAGAAACTTTAATGCAGCCATTTAATAGCTTAAACAAAGAGCTTTTAGCCCTACGTAAACAAACAGGCGAAATATGCCGACTCTTTAATAAAAGCCCGAGTAAAGGTAATTTAAAACGCATTAAAGAGCTATTCGCTCAATGCGGTGAAGGCGTAATTATAGAATCAGGTTTTCATTGCGATTATGGTAATCAAATAGCTATTGGTGATCGTAGCTTCATAAACATTAACTGTACGGTATTAGATGCCCCAATTAGTGAAGGAGCTATCAGCATTGGTGATGACTGCTTAATTGGCCCCAATGTTCAGCTATTGACTGTATCCCATGCTGTTAACCCTACACAGCGACTGAATAAAGAAAACTTTGCTGCTCCTATTACAATAGGCAACAACGTGTGGATTGGCGCAGGTGCAATTATTTTAGCGGGCGTATGCATTGGGGATAACAGTGTTATTGGTGCGGGATCTGTCGTCACTAAAAATGTAGGGGCGGATACTGTTGTTGCTGGTAATCCAGCTCGTGAGATAAGAACACAATAACTATAATCGATGTTTTTTGCGTCGGGTATCGCTACGCTCGCCCGACCTACATTCTAGAAGTAGAAAAGTGTACATTAATTGTCCGCATTTTACTTTTCTACGGACGTAAAAAAGCCCGGCTCTTTCGAGTCGGGCTTTCTTTTATTTGGAGCCTGGCAATGTCGTAGTGCCCATAGCGATAGAGAGTCACATAGCAAATGCTACACTATCGTTGGCCGGGCTCGCCTTCGAGCTGTTTTACTTCTCTGGTGAGTTAGCCATGGGCCTGGCTATTTATTAAATCCCAGACAGCAAAAAACCCGTTACATTTCTGTAACGGGTTTCTCTTATTTGGAGCCTGGCAATGTCCTACTTTCACATAGCAAATGCT
>NZ_JAPCKL010000012.1:0-246 GCF_025942345.1 Pseudoalteromonas sp. A3 | reverse complement strand
AAACGCTATGGTTACCAAGCAAATTAGGTGCAAAGGAGTAATGATAAGCACGTAGTGCTACTATTTCCTTTGCGCAAGGTGCCTCAACTTTAACGCTACGCGCTAAGAGTCACCTCATAAATTTGGAAAACTCTGATAATATTTTTTAAGTCTAAGTATTTATCTACTCTAGCTATTAACTTCTGTCGCTTGTTTCTGTCACAAAACGCGTTTGGCGTTGTATGGTTAAGCCTCACGGGTAATTAG
>NZ_JAPCKL010000011.1:3238-131744 GCF_025942345.1 Pseudoalteromonas sp. A3 | reverse complement strand
CGCGGGATGGAGCAGCCTGGTAGCTCGTCGGGCTCATAACCCGAAGGTCGTCGGTTCAAATCCGGCTCCCGCAACCACTGAAATACATAAAATGAAACGACACGCTTAAAGCGTGTTTTTTTATGCCTGAAATTCAGTGAAATGAATAGCTCGTCGGGCTCAGCTCTCTATAAGCCAGCAAAGGTCGTCGGTTCACCTTTCATAAGCTCTGGCTCCCGCAACCACTGAAATAATAAGTTATATTAAATCGACACGCTTAAAGCGTGTTTTTTTATGCCTAAAATTCAGTGAAATGGATAGCTCGTCGGTCTCAGCTCTCCATTAGCCAGCAAAGGTCTTTGGTTCACCTTTCATAAGCTCTGGCTTCCGCAACCACTGAAATACATAAAATGAAACGACACGCTTAAAGCGTGTTTTTTTATGCCTAAAATTAAGTGAAATGGATAGCTCGTCGGTTTCAGCTCTCCATAAGACAGCAAAGGTCGTCGGTTCACCTTTCATAAGCTCTGGCTCCCGCAACCACTGAAATACATAAAATGAAACGACACGCTTAAAGCGTGTTTTTTTATGCCTAAAATTAAGTGAAATGGATAGCTCGTCGGTTTCAGCTCTGTATAAGCCAGCAAAGGTCGTCGGTTCACCTTTCATAAGCTCTGGCTCCCGCAACCACTGAAATACATAAAATGAAACGACACGCTTAAGGCGTGTTTTTTTATGCCTAAAATTTATATTTCTTTTCCTATAAAGCACTCTTAGATTTATACCCCAAGTAATATCTATAAATATTATAAACTTCTCTAAAAATATGTTATTACTTAAAACTTTGTATAGTTTATGTTAAAACGGCACAAATAATTTTGGGTTGTTACACATGACTGAACTTTATCACTGGTTTGATTTAATCGGCATTGCTGTGTTTGCTGTTACAGGTACTTTGGTCGCACACGAAAAGAAAATGGATGGTTTTGGTGTTGTAGTATTAGCAGCGGTAACAGCGATTGGGGGCGGTACAGTTCGCGACCTCATATTAGATGTTCCGGTATTTTGGTTACACGATCAAAGTTTTTTTTATGCTATTTTAGCCGCGGTATTTATTACCACGCGGCTTATTAACAAGCAAAAGTCGATTCCGCACTACACATTACAAATTGCCGATGCATTTGGTTTAGCATTTTTTGCGGTAATGGGCACCCAAAAAGCCTTACTAGCCGGCATGCCAAATATGACCGCGATTATTATGGGTGTAATTACCGGTTGCTTTGGGGGCATGCTCCGTGATGTGCTTGCTCGCGAAATTCCTATGCTGCTAAAAGGCGAGTTATACGCTATTACCTGTATAGCTGGCGGTGTAGTTTATACGCTGGGAATTCATTTTTCGTTCGCGACCGAACTTGCCATGGTAATGGCAATGCTAACCACCTTATTGCTTCGTATTGCGGCTATTAAATGGCAAATCACAGTACACGTTTTTAAATATTCTGACTAAACTAATTAATTAAACCATTAATTAGGATAAGGAATGTCGCTAGCTCGCATTTACTCTCGTGCCCAAGTGGGTATAAACGCCCCCGAGGTTATTGTAGAAGTACACCTAGGTAATGGTTTACCGGCATTTAATATTGTTGGGCTGCCAGAGGCCTCAGTTAAAGAATCAAAAGACAGGGTGCGTAGCGCCCTAGAAAACTCTCAATTTGGTTTCCCTGATCAACGCATTACCGTAAATTTAGCCCCTGCCGATTTACCAAAAGATGGCGGGCGTTTTGACTTAGCCATTGCCGTAGGTATTTTAGTGGCCTCGGGGCAGGTAGTGTGTCCAGATATACATAAATATGAATTTTACGGTGAGCTTGCCCTTAATGGTGAAGTGCGGGGAGTTAATGCCATTTTGCCTTCTGTACTTGCTGCAAAAGAGCAAAACCGTTGCTGCTTTTTACCTTTTACCAATGATAGCCTCGCAAGCTTGGTGAACGGCGTTAAGCGTAAAGCGGTTAACTCATTACAAGAAGTATGGGGGGATTTATTAAATCAGCAGCCGCTACCTTTAAATATTGAATACCCAGACTGCGCCCAGTCTCCCGACTTTTTACTCGATTTAAGTGATGTTAAAGGCCAACCCGGTGCTAAGCGAGTGCTAGAAATAGCCGCCGCTGGAGGCCATAACCTACTTTTTTTAGGTCCACCTGGTACGGGTAAATCTATGCTAGCGCAGCGTATGGCGACGATAATGCCAACCATGTCTGACGATGAGGCAATATCAACGGCTGCACTGTATTCTATTATTGGCCAATCAATTGATTTAAATAATTGGCGCCAACGGCCTTTTCGAAACCCACACCACACTTGCTCGGCAGTCGCTTTAGTTGGTGGCTCTTCAAACCCTAAACCGGGTGAAATTTCACTTGCGCATAACGGGGTGCTATTTTTGGACGAGCTTCCGGAATTTGAACGTAAGGTACTTGATTCGCTGCGTGAACCCATGGAAACCGGCTCGGTGGTTATTTCGCGGGCAGCAAGGCAAATGGAGTTTCCGGCGCAGTTTCAGCTTATAGCCGCACTAAACCCAAGCCCTACCGGGTGTCATAATGATAAGCGAGCAACACCTGACCAAGTGATGCGCTATTTATCGCGCGTATCAGGCCCGTTTATCGATCGTATCGATTTACAAATAGAGCTACCGCGACTAACAAGTGTTGAACTACAAAGTACCGAGCCTGAAGAAACCAGCGCCCAAGTAAGAGCCCGAGTAGAAGCGGCCTACAGTGCACAGCTAAAGCGCCAAGGTAAGGTTAATGCACGATTAAATAATAAAGAAATGAATATACATTGCACTTTAGCCCCTGCTGAGTTGCAGTTTTTAGCACGCGCTAGCGAAAAGCTGTCGTTATCGCCGCGCTCTTACCATAGGGTTATTAAAGTGGCGCGTACTATTAGTGATTTAAAAGGTGCAGAGCATATTAGTTTAGAAGAGCTAAAAGAGGCGCTAAATTATCGTGCTTTTGAGCGGCTACTAGCGCAGTTAACTAAATAAACTAAACGTTGCTGGAAATGACACCGAACCGCAATAATGTTTAATTATTTTAAGGTGCTAAGCTCGGTGCTTGCTGCGTTTTTCTGCGTTTAAAATTTTAATGCGCTAAATTGAGAGCATATAACCTTTGCCGCGTACGGTTACAATGCGTTTTTGGTCTTTTTCATCGTATAGTTTTTTACGCAAACGGCCAATTAAAACATCCACAGTACGGTCATTTGGGCTCCAATCTGGTTGGCCTATTTCTTCTGATATTTTTTCTCGCGAGGTTGCTTTGCCTGCGTTGCTAATTAAACAAATTAGCACTTTGTGCTCGGCTTCGGTTAAGCGCGATTCAATACCTGATGAGGTAATTAATGTGCGGTTATCGGGGTGGAGCTTAAAGTCGGCGTATTCTATAAACTCTTCGCTTTCATCATCGTCTTGATTAATTGCAATACGTTTATAAAGTGCGCGCATGCGCAGCTCAAGTTCTAATAAATCAACAGGCTTACAAATATAGTCATCAGCACCTTGTGCAAGCCCTGCAATACGATCGGCTTGAGAGTCGCGGCTAGATAAAACAATCACGCCAATATCGGTCAAAGTGTTGAGCTCTTTGGCAAGCTGCAACCCATCACGCTTGGGTAATACAATATCAATAATGGCAAGAGAAATAGCACTGCGCAGGTTTACGCGTTGCCTAACTATGTTTAGGGCATCGGCACCTGTGGGGTCTATTTCTATCGAAAATTCGGTGTCTGTAAAGTGATTTTGGATGCGCTTAACGAGTAGCTCGTCGTCTTCAACCAATAAAACGTTAATTGCCATAGGACTTATTTTTGTATATTTATAGCTCTGTATGGTAGCACCAATCGTTAAATGCTGAGAAGGGGGCGGTGTAACTTTTCGGTAACTTTATGTTTCAGATATAAAAGGCGGCTTACCTAAGGTTGCTGTTTATGTGAGTAAGCTCAGCACATTTAGCTAAAAATGTGCTGAGCGCTGTGTTACTTATCTGAATACATTGCGTCCCACCACTGTGGTTCACCTTTTAGTTGTTTATCAAAATAAGCAAGCATGGTGTTCCACCAATCAAAGCGTTTATCACGAGCAAAAATTTGATGGTCGGCGCCTTTATATTCAATAAGCTCTACGTCTTTATTTAAAAGCTTTAAGGCGGTATACATGGTTAAGCTTTCGCCAACAGGTACATTGGTATCGCTATCGCCGTGTAACAGTAGTAAAGGGGTCGTTACTTTATCGGCATGAAATACAGGGCTGTGATCGCTATAAAGTGAAGCGTTATTCCACGGAAAGCTATTTTTTGATGCTTCGCCTGAGTATAAATACCCCCACCAACCTTCGCCCCAATACGAGGTTAAGTTTGATATACCCGCATGCGCAATAGATGCACTAAACATGTCTGTTTTGGTGGCAAGTAGCATGGTCATGAAGCCTCCGTATGAGGCGCCTAAATTACCCACTTTTTTGCTATCAACAAAATCGTACTTTTTTAAAAAGGCCTGTGTACCTTGCATTATATCGCTAGCGGTATAATCGCCCCAGGCGTTAACGTGCTGAGCAGAAAATGTTTGCCCAAAACCAGTTGCCCCTGTTGGCTGTAATACATAAACAACATAGCCATTTGCTGCCCATAAGTTAAATGGGTAGCGCCCTGTAAAACCACGGGTAACCGGTGAGGTGCCACCGTAGTAATAGACAAGTGCAGGGTGTTTTTTAGTTTTATCTAGGTTAGTAGGTAAGTACACACGCCCTGTAATTTCTACGCCGTCTTTGTTTGTAAAGTTAAACTCTTCCAGAGTCGGTATTTGTGTATTAGCGTAGGCAAGCGGCTTAGAGTCCCAGATTAGGTCTGTTTTATTTTTACTTATATTTAAGCGTTTAAGCTGCTGAGGGGTGGATGCTGTGGTACCGCTTAGTAGCACTTGCGGGTTTCTCTCGTGCGAGTAGCTAAATTGCTCAACGATATCTAAACCCGTATTAAGTTTTTTAAAGCGCTGTTTGCTTAAGTCATATAAATACAAAGGTTGGGTATCTTGCTCTGTTACTTTTATAAGCGCATCGCCATTATCAAGCACATGTAATTCACCTATAGCGGGGTCAAACTGCTTACTAAGCGCTTTTACGTTTTTACCGTTATCGCTAAGTAAGTACAATTGGCCGTCGTAATTATTAGCTAACATCCCTTTTGGAAGGGTACGGCCTGCGCCATTTTTAAAATCTGGGCCAGCAACAACGTATACATCTTTGTTGGCGTACTTTGCATGGCTAAAAGTTTTAAATTTACCAATAGACGTTATTTTATTCGATTGTAAGTCAAGTTCCACCAGTTCAGTTTCTGGGTGGGTGGTGGCTTGCATAACCATAACTTGGCGGCTCATTAATACTTTGCCACGATTAGTGTTTGCATCTTCAAAGCTATGCGAAATAGGGCC
The DNA here is from genome assembly GCF_025942345.1 of Pseudoalteromonas sp. A3. Taxonomy (NCBI): domain Bacteria; kingdom Pseudomonadati; phylum Pseudomonadota; class Gammaproteobacteria; order Alteromonadales; family Pseudoalteromonadaceae; genus Pseudoalteromonas; species Pseudoalteromonas sp. A3. The sequence continues at coordinate 126,278 of NZ_JAPCKL010000011.1, read as the reverse complement.
TTGGCTAAGCGCTTTGGTTAAGCCGCTGTTGGTGTCTAACATATAGAGCTGACTTACGTTGCGTGCGTATGACCATCTATCTTGAAGACCTTTGTAGTGCTTAGTTAAGCTGTTGTTGTCTTCGGGGGTTTTAGACCAGCTAAAAATAAGGCTGTTATTATTATAAAAATTAAAGTTACTTGCGCCTTCAAGCTCTCTGGCCAATGTTTTAATGCTGAGGTTTTTACGGTTTAGCTGTTTTAGCTCACTCCCTAGCATATAAACTAAAAATTGATTATTGGGGCTCCATACCATATTGCTTGGTTGCTGGCCTTCAAAACGATACAAGGTTTGATTTTGGCTATTTTTAAGCTCAGTTACCACGTTTGCTTGGTTAGCTGTTTTATTTGAATAGCTGCGCGTGCTGGTAACGTATTGCTTAGCATCGGGCGCTAAAGAAAGTCCACTAATGGTGGGTGCATCAAAAAGTTGCTCGGCCGAAAGTCGCTTAGTTGTAGAGGTGTTAATTGTAATGTTGTCAGTGTCGGCTTTGGGTTCAAAATCGAGAGAAACGTTGTTCCAGTTAGCCACTTGTTGCGCCACTACAATCACACTATGAGAGCCATTAGTTAACGATAAAGAGTATGTGTGGTTATCGCCTTTTTGAAGTTTGGCATCAATAAACAACTGAGCGTTCTCTATCCCTTTTATAGTTAATGTGCCTTGGCTATAGCGGGTTGTTTCAATATTGAACTTAAGCGCTTGTAGGCCACCTAAAGTAAGTGCGTTTACTTTATTAAACGGCTGCCAGCTATGCTTTTTACCAAATACAGACACACTTTGCGTATTACGTTGCAACTGCTCTAATAAGTTATTAATAATGACTTGGCCGTGTGGTGTTTGAAATGGCTTAACTTGCATGTTTTCGCCTAAAGGGCCAATAAACTCGATATTTGATTTATCAAGCGGGGCTGCTATTGCTGTTAAGCTCAAGCTGCCAAGAGCAAAAAAGGTAGCTGCTTGTTTTAGTAATTTATTTTTTGTGGTCCAAGGTGAGCTAATTCTCATATTTGTGCCTATTATTGATAGTTATTTGGCCAAATATAGCATGTATTGTTACCATGCCCATATGTTCAACTCATCGGAGAAAAAGTGACTTTACTGATTGTGTACATGGTTGCTGCCATTGTTATTTCTTTTTTATGCTCTGTAATGGAAGCTGTACTGTTAAGTATTTCGCCCAGCTATGTGGCGCTATTACGCAAAAAACAGCCTGAACTTGCAAAGCAGCTCGAAAAACTAAAAAATAATGTAGATCAACCGCTTGCTGCAATACTAACGCTTAACACAGTTGCCCATACCGCCGGTGCTGCAGGTGTGGGTGCACAAGCCGCTGTGGTTTTTTCAGATGCGGCAGTAGGAATTGCCTCTGCCATAATGACACTCTTAGTATTGGTACTTTCAGAGATTATTCCAAAAACCTTAGGGGCCAATTATTGGCGTGCCTTAACCCCTAGCGTGACCTATTCTTTACGCTTTTTAGTGATATCGCTAAAACCATTTGTGTGGCTTGCTCAAAAGCTTACTAATTTAATGGGGGCCAAGCACGATGAGGCTTTTTATATTCGCCAAGAAATAGAAGCCATGGCAGATATAGGCACCGAAACTGGGGCAATCCATGCCGATGAGTCAGAAATAATCCGCAACCTTTTACATTTTAGGCATGCGAAATTAACCGACTTAATGACGCCGCGTACTGTACTGTATAAAGTACATAAAGGGTTAACGGTCGATCAGTACATGAGCGAGCACGGCTCGTCATCATTTTCGCGCGTGTTAGTGTTTGATAAAGACGCCGATGACATAATTGGCTTTGTGCATAAAAACGATATTATGTTGGCTTATCACCGCTTAGGTACCGATTATAAAATTAGCAAATTAGTTAAGCCTATTCATACGGTACCCGAAGGGCATAATGTGTCATCGCTACTACAAACCTTGCTTAAACAGCGTACTCACATATGTTTAATTGTTGATGAATACGGTGATGTTCAAGGCATTGTAACCCTAGAGGATATGATAGAAGCCCTTATGGGGCTTGAAATTGTTGATGAGCGCGACCAATCGACCAATATGCGCATGGTCGCCAAGCAGCGCTGGCGCCAGCGTTTAGCAAGCAGCGAGCACATAGTTAGTGAAGATGACGACACGCCCCGAGATAATAAATAATTACGACGGGGTCGAAGGTTAGCGTTTAATTGTGCCCCCCGTCGTATTTACCCAGTTTAGTGCCCACTCTATAAAATCGTCTTTGGCTTTAGGGCAGGTAAACAAAAACCCTTGCATGGCTAAATTAGTGCGGTAGTTTTTTAAGTAGAGCGATTCTTCGGCGCGCTCTACGCCTTCGGCCACAAGAGCTAATTGCTCTTGGCTGGCAATATCAACCAGTGAGCTGACCACCACTTGCGAAAACTGATCTGTTTCAATATTACTAATAAGTGTACGGTCAATTTTTATTTCAGTAAAAGGCAGGCGCTTAATCTGGTTCATGTTGGTAAAACCAACCCCAAAGTCATCCAATGATATGCCAAAGCCATGCATTCTTAATCTGTTTAAGGTTTCTAGCTGAGAAAGGCTAGACAGCGCATGTTGCTCGGTAATCTCTAAAATTATATCACTAGGTGATAGCTCATTGAGCTGCAGTATAAGCATCAGCTTGTTGGGGCAGCTTAAATCATCTAGTTGCGTGGGAGATAGGTTAAAAGCCAGTTTTAGATGCGCAGCAATGTTTGTACGTATAGCTTTTAAGTCGCTGGTGGCTTGCTCAAATAAGCTAAAGGTAATTTGATTAATTAACCCCGATTGCTCCGATAACGAAATAAACCGATTGGGCGAGATAATTTCGCCAGTGTGCGTTTTAACGATACGCGCTAGCACCTCAATACTTTCTATTTCGCTGGTTTGAGAATTTATTTTTGGCTGATAGTAAGGGATTATCTCGTTTAAATTGATTGCCTCATGCAATGCTTTTTCTGAAATAGAGGCATGAGAAAGGTCGTTATGTACTGCTAAGTGCTTTGCTTTTTGTAAAACGGTTTTTACTTGGCTAAGTTGCACGGGTTTAGCTAAATTTGCGACTAAATGAATATTGCTATGGCGCGCTAAATTGGCAGCTAGGTTAATAACTTTATGATCCATTTCCGAAATTATAACTACTGCGCCTGTAAAATTAAGCTCGCCTAGTTTTCTTATAAACTCCATACCATCCATTTCAGGCATGTTTAAGTCCGTAAATACAATGTCGTAAAAGTTTATATCGTCGGTTACGTGAGTTAGCGCTTGCTGAGCACTCAGGCATTTTGTAACTTTATTCGAGACTCCTAGCTCATTTAAAATGGCCTCCATAACAATTAAAATCGCCTTTGAGTCATCCACAACTAAAATATTGGGTACCGAAATCGACATGCTCTATCCTTGTAACTGCTTAATATATTAGTACTGTAAAAATAGCGCCTGATCAGCCTTTTGTCAGCTTAGTTTTATATTATTTTTTATCTTCTAAGTGCTTTTGCGCTTATGGTTTAAGGCAATTCGTGTTTTTTAAATTCATCGGTATACTAGCGCCATTGTTTTAACTGGTTTTAGTCATGATAAAAATCGATCTCATGCTTGCAGAGCAACCATTAATGCTAATGGTATCTGGGCATAAAATAGTACAAATATTTCATAATCAACAGGCCATAAGCTTTACAACACCCAAAGAGCATTACGCCGAATTTACTTTAGATAATAAGCAAATAGGGATTGATAGCTCACATGTTCATGAGCAGTCTTTATCGTTATTTGTTGATGGTGTGTTTGCTACTGAACTAGCTTTACCTGCGCCGGTAAATAGCCAGCCCAAAAAAGGCTTTTTAGGGCTAGCGGCATTGGGCTTTAAATTATTTAAAAGTGCAAAAGTAATTAAGGTGGCTTTAGCGAGTGCATCGGTTGCCGGCTATGCATGGCTATTTAGTATTGAATTTGCACTAATGCTAATTGCCTGTTTAGTGGTACATGAGTACGGACACGTTAGAGCCATGAAATACTTTGGCATAAAAACCAAAGGGATTTACCTTATCCCCTTTGTAGGTGGATTGGCTGTAAGTGACGATAAAATAACAACGCGCTGGCAAGATGTAGTTATATCCCTCATGGGGCCAGCGTTTGGTTTGTTTACCTCTGTGCTGGGTGTGGTTTTATATTACGCCACCGAAATGGACATATTTGCCGGCGTTGCAGTACTCAGTGCCTTATTGAATTTGTTTAACCTTTTGCCTATTTTACCGCTTGATGGCGGACATGTGTTAAAAAGTATCAGTTTTTCAATGCGATCTTGGGTCGGTTTAAGTGTGTGCTTATTGGGCGTGTTATTTGGCTTATGGCTTAGTTATACATTTGGTTTAATGTTACTGGTATTCTTTTTGTTTGTGGGCGCACTGGAAATCGTATTTGAATGGCGCGGCCGACATTACTCGCATTTATTGCCGCTTGATAAATACGGCCAAGGTTTTTCAGCCGCTATGTACGCTATTGTAGTTGCAGGCCATGTGGCAGTAATGATGCACTTTGCAGATTCAGAAAACCCAATATTGAGCCTGCCGATGACGATTTTATCAAGCTAATCGCTATACGCGCAGTATACCTAAATACTGCGCGTTATTAAGGGTTAGTAAAAGCTCAGCACTAGCGATATAAATACCCCCGTTACAAATAACTGCACAACACAAAATCCCATAATGTCTTTTGCTTTTAACCCTGCAATGGCTAATACCGGTAAAGCCCAAAAGGGTTGAATTAAATTGGTCCACGCATCGCCCCAGGCAACAGCCATAGCAACACGTGATATATCGGCGCCCAGCTCTTGCGCTGCGGGTATAACAATAGGTGCTTGTACTGCCCATTGGCCGCCACCAGAAGGTACAAACATATTAACAAGCCCTGCACTTATAAAGCTAAAAAATGGCAGGCTATCGGCATCAGAAACAGCTATAAAACCACGCGATATTTGCTGCGCTAAACCGCTGTCGACCATCACAGCCATAATACCTGCGTAAAACGGAAATTGAATGACAATACCCGCGCCGCTGGGAATTGCTTGTTGCAAGCTATTAAGCAAGTTATGCGGTGTTTGGTGCAAAGTAATGGCTAAAAACAAAAACACAGCAATAATACTGTTTAGGTTTAGGCTACCGCCTGCAACTATAAAGTAATACGCCAAATAGCAAAGGCCAAGTAAACCAATCGAAATGCCAAGCAGCTTTGTGTGTTCTAAATGCTGAGCTGGGCGAGTAATTTTTTCATGTACGGGCGGGGGCTCTTTAATAAGTGCTGGGTCTACATACACGCTGTTTTTATCACTGGGTAGCATGTAGCGGTTAACCAACGGCATAATAATAAATAAGCCAATTAATATTGCTATGTTAAAACCAGCAAACAGGGTTTGCTCGGTACTAATTATGCCAATGCTATTTTGTGAAAAGTGCCCTTCGGTAGCAATCGTAAGCGGAATTGAGCCTGCTAAGCCGCCATGCCACACCACAAAGCCAGAATAAGCACTGGCAACTAATAGGCGGTAATCAACCTGTGTTTGCCTTGCAATTGCTTTGGCAAATAAAGCCCCAATAACTAAGCCAAACCCCCAATTAAGCCAGCTGGCTAATAGCGAAATAAGCGTGACTAAAATAATCGCTTTTGGCGCTGAATTAGCAAGCGCAGCCAGTTTGTTTAATAACGAATTGATAATGGGCGTGCTTGCTAGCATGTAACCTGTAATCAGCACCAACAGCATTTGCATGGCAAAGCTAAGCAGGTTCCAAAAACCACTCCCCCATGCGTTAATAACTTCAATACTGGTTGAGGGGGTAAATAGGCTAGCGCCTAGTAAGGTAATAATACTTAGCAATATTACAAATATAAAGGGATCGGGTAAGTAGCGCTCTACTAATTTGGTAAACGGTGTGGCAATTTTATTAAGCATAATGTGTCTGTGTGTTTTTTAGTCTTATTATAATTAATCATGCTCTTAGCACATTAGCAAACCCGCATTTAGTCTTATATTTTAGGGCCTGAGTATCTTATAGGTTGAACAAAATTTAATCCTAAAAGGGTAACTGGCCTTACTTAAAGGCTTAAACGTTGCTTAAAAGCATGGCTTACAGTAACGTACTGTTTATAGATAATTTACTAACAAAGATTTTGTATCATGCCGGTAATATTTAAGAGGCTAGCGCTACTTGTTCGTGCTCATATCGATCAGCTGAGCTGGCAAGCCGTGGTGCTTGCAATACTTGCTCATATGTTAGTGACTTGGGGGCTGCTGTTTGTTGCAAATGAGCAAGCGCTTACCTCGTTTACGACCTTTTTTTACTACTACACAGTAACTACCTCAACAGTGGGTTACGGCGATTTTAGCCCAACCAGCGAGCTGGGGCGTTGGGTTGTGGCTTTAATACAAATTCCGTTTGGATTAGCTTTATTTGGCGTTCTGTTAGGAAAAACAGGGCAAACAGTGACTTACTTAATTAGGCGCGCTATGACTGGTGATAAAAACTTTGCTCACAGTAACAACCACATTATTATTTTTGGTTGGCACGATACCCGAACAAAAAAAATGATTGATTATATCCTTGCCGATACCAAACGTACCGACCGCCGTATTTTGTTGGCGGTGACCGAGCAAATGGATCACCCATTTTTAACTAATGAAAATGTCGACTTTGCCCGCCTAACAAGTTTTACCGATTTAGAAGAACTTGAGCGCGTAGCTATTAGCCGTGCCGACAAAGTTATTATTGATGGGCAAGATGACGACCAAACATTTACAACGGCACTGCGTATTAGCCGTTTAGTTAAAGATGAGTGCCATATTAGTGCGCACTTTTTAGATGAAACCAAGGTCGATATGTTGCTTGAGCATTGCCAGAATGTGGAGTGTAGTAGCGCTAAGTCGGCTGAGATTTTAGTACGCTCAATGCAAGACCCAGGCTCGAGTCGAGTACAAGAAGAGCTATTATCTACATTGCACGGCGACACGCAGTTTAGCCTAGCTATTCCAAGTGAATGCGAAGAGATGGAGTTTGGTACTTTATTTCATCATTTTAAGCATGACTATAATGCTATTTTGTTAGGGGTGGCGCATAACTTAAGTGCACAAAATATGGATTTAAATCCGCCACTTGATTACAAGGTAAATGCCGGCGATATCCTGCACTACATTGCCCTTGAACGTGTGCTAACAAATGAAGTAGATTGGCAAAGCTTGGCCAAATAACCAAGGCTTAGGTTAAATAATGAATGAAGTAGTATTTTTAATAATTATTTTAAGCGCTTATATATTACCCGTGGTGATAGTGGTTAATAGTAAGCGCACCCAAGGCCACGAAAAAAACGGCTGGTTATTAGGCGTAATTATTTTTTCGTGGCTGGGGCTTTTTATGTATTTTACGATTGTGCCCAAGCATGGTCACAAAAAAAGAAAGAAGAATAAACCGTCATAGGTCTATTCTAGCTGCTTGAGTTTGTGCTCAACCAGCGGATCATCTGGCACTATTTGTTGGGCAACTTCTAATAACTGAATAGCATCATTTGGGTGTTCATCTTGATGTTTAAGTGCGACATCTATTAACGGCTGAATATCTATTTTGGCCTGATGTTCTTGCACATGCACTTCTTTTTCATCTGCTAAAATTTGATGTGCTGTACTTAATAATGCCAAGCGGTGAGGCGAACTCGCATTTGCCTTATTTAGGCTTTGATAATACTCTTCTTTTAAGCGCAAGGTTTTGGTTTGCAAACGAAACTGCGCTATATCAATTTGCTGGTGGCGTATAAAGTCAACAGCCACTTGTTTGTAAAAGCCAAATTTGGTGAGGTAACTTGCGTGGGTACCGTGGCCCATGCCAAACACTCTTAAATGAGTCAGTTGTGGGTACCGCTTAGCATGTAGGCGGTCTATTTTATTGGTGGGGTCATAAATTATATACCCCTTAGCATGGCCTAAATCGAGGTCGTTATACTCACTTTGCCAATCAAATTGCTGCGCAAGCTCTGTGCTGGAGCGGGTATCCCACGGAACTGTTTCGGTGTTTTTGGTGCTAACAGGATGAAAAAATAAAACCTGATCTAATTTAAGTAATTTTGCAAACGCGCCAACAGCAAAACCACCGCGACTAAGGCCATAGCCTAAGCGGCACTTAAACGGTGTAAGTAAGCTTGATAGCTGCTCCAAAAAGAAGATTAAATTACGGCTTCTAAACCAATTGCTTTTGCCTAAATGTTGGAACGAAATAACATTTACATTTTGTTTTTGCGCTAAGTGATAGCCCCAAGGGGCAAAGTCATCGGTTAGGTCGTGTTCTTGGACGTTGGTGCCCGCGGGGGAAAAAGTAAAAAGCAGGGGCTTATTTAAATCAACAAAGTCGTATTTTACATACACATCGCCGAGTAGGTCGCCGCCACACATAGGCAGCTTAGTTTGTTGTTCATCACGGCAAAGCGTTAACCATTCATCTAACCAATACAGTAGTTTCATTAATCCCCCAATTATAACTCGCGGGGGATCGTATCAAACACGGCCAAATGAGGTCAAACATAGCCAAGCTTTAGCCCGTTAATGATTAGCTACTATTACAGCTTGATATTTGCTTACTGAGCTTAATTGCTCATGGCTATTATTTGCTCCCAGTCGTTTTGTGTGACTGGCATTACCGAAAGACGGCCTGCTTTTTTAAGGGCTAATTCGGTAATTGCCTCGTTAGCTTTAATCTCTTTTAAGCTTACGCGTTTGTTTAAATGGCTTTTATAGGTTACATCAACTACAAACCAGCGCGGTTTATCACTAGTGGCTTTCGCATCGTAATAGTCACTATTTAAATCAAACTGGGTTGGGTCGGGGTAGGCTTCTTTAGTAACAGTGGCTATACCCACAACGCCTACTTGTTTGCAGCTAGAGTGGTAAATAAATACTAAGTCACTTAATTTTATATCGTCACGCATAAAGTTACGTGCCTGATAATTACGCACGCCTTCCCACAGGGTGGTTTGTTGCGGCGCTGTTTTTAAATCATCAATCGAAAAAGCATCGGGCTCAGTTTTAAATAACCAATAATTCATAGCGTTACTCATTTAGTTAGATTTACATAGCTGCATTGTATAGTATCATTAGCTTATCTGGGGATTGAGAGAACAGCAAATGAGCCAAGTATTAGATGATTTATTATCGTTATTGTCACTTGAAGAAATTGAACAAGGTTTATATCGTGGGCAAAGCCAAGATTTAGGGTTTAGAGCGGTATTTGGTGGCCAAGTAATGGGACAGGCATTGTCTGCTGCAAAAGAAACGCTACCAAAAGGACGTGTTGTTCATTCATTACACTCTTACTTTTTACGCCCCGGCGACGCCGCAAAACCGATTGTTTACGACGTAGAAACCATCCGCGATGGTAAAAGCTTTAGTACCCGCCGAGTAAGCGCTATTCAATACGGTAAACCTATTTTTTATATGACTGCGTCGTTTCAGGGTGAAGAAGAAGGCTTATCGCATCAAGCAACCATGCCTAATGTACCGCCACCAGAGGAGCTTCGCTCGTCGCTTGAGTTTTATCAAGAAAACGCCCACCACATACCCGAGGTGATCCGTAATAAGTTTATACGCGAAATGCCCATTGAAATGCGTCCGGTTACTTTTCATAACCCATTTAAGCCAGAGGTTATTGAGCCCGTAAAGCACATTTGGATTAAAGCCAATGGCGATATGCCCGACGATCAACGCATTCATAATTACTTATTAGCGTATGCCTCTGACTTTGAGTTTTTACCTACGGCATTACAGCCTCATGGCGTATCGTTTATGCAGCCAAATATGCAAGTGGCAACGATTGACCATGCTATGTGGTTCCACCGCCCATTTAGAATGGACGATTGGATTTTATATACCATAGACAGCCCAAGTGCTAGTTCTGGGCGAGGCTTGGTAAGAGGCCAGTTTTTTGACCGCCAAGGTAATTTAGTCGCATCAACGATTCAAGAAGGGGTGATGCGCCAGCGTTAATTTTATTAGACTTACTGGCAATAGACTGGCCGTTAAGCGCAAATTAGCAGTGCTTTCGCTAAAGGTTTTGCCAAGAGGTAAGCGTCTTTATGTAGCATTGTTGTTCAATAACTAAACGTACAAAAAAGCCTCAACATGTTAAATGTTGAGGCTTTTTTAATGGTGTTTAATTAGAGCTTAAATTACAGCAACTCGCTAATTACATTGATCTTGCACTATGTCGCTAACCGATTGCCATATACGCGCAGGTAATAAGGTTTTTAAGTACATGTATATTTCACACAGTTGTGTACTACCGTGAATACCATTTTCACCTTCAGTAATTAGCAGCTCACCGCGTAAATTATCAATAAAGCTTACCAGTACTTTTTTATCAAAAAACTCCGGGGTTTTAATGCCGTGTAAGGTGCCTAAACGGTTTGCCAGTACTTGGCTTTCACGCTCTAGTTCGGCTTTTTCAATTCCGTTACTGGTTTGAATAAAGCCCACAACAATGGCATAACGTTGCAACGTAAAGCTAAGCGACCTACCTAGCATTTCAAGCTTTGCTAATGAATCATTCGTGTTAGTAACATGAATGGTATCGCCATCAAGCTCAATTAAGTTTTGATCGCTAAAGTTAGCCAAAATACGGCTTATGTAGTTTTCATCTAGCGGCTGTAAATACCATTCTTTTGCAAACAGAGGGTAAAAAGCCGAAACAAGCTTTTGGCATTGCTCAACCGTACTACTGTGTTGCTTAAATAAGTGCAAAGCAATAAGGCTTGGCACAGCAAATAAGTGCAAAATATTATTACGATAATAGTTAAACAGGGTTTTTTCTTTATCGTTAATTGCAATAATTTCGCCAAATTCATCGCTAATAACATCAAACTTATTAAGCTTAATGGCGTGCGTTAATAGCTGCTCTGGTGTTTCATCGGGGGCGGTGACTTTATCGCTATAGCTTGCATCGCGTTGTAGGCGTAAGTAAAAATCTAGTTGCGCTAATAGCTTAGGCTTACTTAACGCGTGTTTGTCGTTAACTAGCAAAATCATAGCCAGTAAATTCACAGCGTTAAGTGCTGCGGCATTATTAATTTTTACCATTACTTGGTCGGCCAATGCGGCTACTTGAGGGCCTAGCCATTGCGGCTTTTGCACATCGGTAGGGTGTATTGCATCGCGCCAATCAGGTTGGTTGTCGTTTAAGTATTGGTTTATAGAAATAGGGTCGCCAAAGTTTAAGTAACCACGGCCGTAATTTTTAAGGTTTTTAATGGCTTTAAAAATACCAAAAATGGACTCGCCTTTTTTATCTTTACCGGCAAGCTCTTTTAAGTAGGTATTGATTTCCATTACATGCTCATAGCCAATGTATACCGGCACAATAGAAACCGGGCGGTCTATGCCACGTAGCATTGCTTGCAATGTCATGGCGAGCATACCGGTTTTTGGCGGTAGTAATCGGCCAGTGCGGCTGCGCCCGCCTTCAGTGTAAAACTTAACTGAGTAACCTTTAATAAATAGCTGGCTTAAATACTCTTTAAATACGGCTGAGTAAAGTTTATTACCGGCAAACGAGCGGCGTATAAAAAACGCCCCTGAGCGGCGAAAAATACCACCTGCAGGGAAAAAGTTTAGATTAATGCCCGCGGCAATATGCGGCGGCACCAAACCTTGATGGTATATAGCATAGGTAAGTAACAAGTAATCCATGTGGCTGCGATGACACGGCATATAGATTATCTCGTGACCCTTATTTGTTAGCTCATGAATTTGCTCGGTGTATTTTATATCTATACCGTTATAAAGCTTAGTCCACAGCCATGTTAAAATTCTGTCGCCTACACGTATCATTGCCTCAGAGTAATTAGCAGCAATTTCATCTAGTAGTTTTAACGCGTTTTGACGGGCTTCTGTTTGGCTTATTCCTTTTGACTTGGCTTCATCTTGAATCGCTTTTTTTATTGTCGGCGAAGCCAAAAGCGAGTTAAATAATTGCTCGCGAGAGGGCATTTTAGGGCCCGTAGCGGCCAGTTTTTGGCGTTTAAAGTGCACCCGAGCAACACGCAATAGTTTTTGTGGTAGCTCATTTACGTCGGCTTTTTCGTTCACGATAAGTGATAAATCGAGTGGCTGGCTAAAGCGAATAAAGTTATCGCGCCCAGAAAACAGCACAACAAAGAATTTTCTAAACCAACTAGGCGTAAGAGAGTGGGTAATTAAGGTACGAATACCTGGCTTTTCTTTACCTGGGTCGCGCCCCCATAAAATAGTTACCGGCACCACTTGTACATTCTTTTGCCCGCTATTTAATAAATGCTCAACTATTTGCTTACCCTGTGATAAAGCGGCGGTCGGTTTAGCGGTATCGCCAAATAAAGGTGGCGGATTTTTAATACCAATAAAGCGGGCTAGCTCTTGGTTTCCTAACGTTTGATATTCGCATGGGTTAGGCAAACCATGCTTTTTACATACATTAGTAAGCGCAGCTAAATCGAAACGCGAATTTAAACGTACTATATAAAAAGTAGGGTGTTCAGGATTAAGGTCATATTGCTCTATAGGGCTTTGGGGAAGGACCTTACTTTTTACCAAAACACGGCTTACGCAGCTAGTAAGAAAATTCAAACAATAATTTAATAAACGCATCGACTCACCATATTGAGAGTATTAAAAGCAAAATTAGCGCATAGGATACCATAATATCTATAGAATCCTGTAATTTGCGTAATCGGTTAAATTATAAACATAAGACTAATTTGGCGCTGAGCAGTTCAATTATAGCTATAAATAACCAGTGGCGGTTATTTGGGCAGCCTTACACCCGTAATTAATTTGCAATTAGTTGTTGCATTTATCACCAATATCACTATAATACGCAGGCTTTCAAGATTCCTCTGGAACTTGAAGGGATAAATTAAGCTTGGATTTCAAGCTAATAAACAGGAGTTCCGATTTGGAACTCATCGTAGATATAAATCAACAACCGGCATCTTAATTATTAAGATTGTTTCGGTCGTTTTTTTATGCTCTTTAAATGCTCTTTATATTGAGGTTTAAGAATGTCAAATCAACGCATTCGTATTCGCCTAAAAGCTTTTGACCACCGTTTGATTGACCAATCAACGGCGGAAATCGTGGAAACTGCGAAACGCACAGGCGCACAAGTACGTGGTCCAATCCCACTACCTACACGCTTTGAACGTTTTACTGTACTAACTTCACCGCACGTAAACAAAGATGCGCGTGATCAGTACGAGATCCGCACCCATAAACGTCTGATCGACATCGTAGAACCAACTGACAAGACTGTTGACGCATTAATGCGTTTAGATCTTGCTGCTGGTGTTGATGTTCAAATCAGCCTGGGTTAATCGAAAGATTAGAGAGGTTATAGGAAAATGGCATTAGGTCTAGTCGGTCGTAAAGTGGGTATGACACGTATCTTCACTGAAGATGGTGTATCTATCCCTGTGACAGTTATCGAAGCGACTCCTAACCGCATTGCTCAGATCAAATCTGACGCAACAGACGGTTATAACGCGCTTCAAGTAACCGCAGGCACTAAAAAAGCAAGCCGTGTAAACAAAGCAGCAGCGGGTCATTTCGCTAAAGCTGGTGTTGAAGCGGGTCGCGGTCTGTGGGAATTCCGCCTAAATGGTGGTGAAGGCGATTTTGAAGTAGGCGCTGAGCTTACTGTTGAATTATTCAACGAAATCAACAAAGTTGACGTAACCGGTACTTCTAAAGGTAAAGGTTTCCAAGGTGGTGTTAAGCGCTGGAATTTCAGCATGCAAGACGCTACTCACGGTAACTCTCTATCTCACCGTGCTCCTGGTTCAATCGGTCAAAACCAATCACCTGGTAAGGTGTTTAAAGGTAAGAAAATGGCCGGTCATATGGGTGCTGAGCGTGTAACGACTCAAAACTTAGAACTAGTTCGCGTTGACGCTGAGCGTAACTTGCTTTTAGTTAAAGGTGCAGTACCTGGCGCTATCGGCGGTGACGTTATCGTTAAACCAGCTGTTAAAGCATAAGTCCTGGAGATTTAGTGATGGAATTAGCAATTAAAGACGCTTCTGGCGCTCTTGAAGTTTCTGAAGCTACTTTTGGACGTGAGTTTAACGAAGCATTAGTACACCAAGTAGTTGTTGCATACGCAGCAGGTGCTCGTCAAGGTACTCGTGCTCAGAAGACACGTTCTGAAGTAAGCGGTGGTGGTAAAAAACCATGGGCTCAAAAAGGTACTGGCCGTGCACGTGCTGGTACAATCCGTAGTCCAATTTGGCGTTCAGGTGGCGTTAGCTTCGCAGCTAAACCACAAGACCACAGCCAAAAAGTAAACCGTAAAATGTACCGCGGTGCGATCAAAAGCATCTTATCTGAATTAGTTCGTCAAGAGCGTTTAATCGTTGTTGAAAGCTTTGGTCTTGAAGCACCAAAGACTAAAGAACTAGTTTCTAAGCTTAAAGAACTTGAGCTTAAAGATGTTCTTATCGTGACTGAAGAAGTAGATGAAAATCTTTTCTTATCGGCACGTAACCTGTACAAGGTTGACACGCGTGATGTAGCTGGTATCGATCCTGTAAGCTTAATTGCTTTCGACAAGGTACTTATTACAGCTGCTGCTGTTAAGCAACTTGAGGAGGCGCTAGCATGATCCGTGAAGAACGTCTTTTAAAAGTGATCCTTGCTCCACATATCTCTGAAAAAAGCACAATTGCTGCTGAAGAAAACAATACTATTGTTTTTAAAGTAACAAATGACGCAACTAAAGCTGAAATTAAAGCAGCAGTTGAGAAGCTTTTTGAAGTAGAAGTAACGGGTGTTCGCACACTTAACGTTAAGGGTAAAACAAAACGTACTGGCATGCGTTTCGGTCGTCGTAGCGACTGGAAGAAAGCTTACGTTACTCTTAAAGAAGGTAGCGAGCTAGACTTTGTCGGCGGCGCCGAGTAATAAGGGGAGTTAGAATTATGGCACTTCAAAAGTGTAAACCAACTTCTGCGGGTCGTCGTCACCTAGTTAAAGTGGTTAACCCAGATTTACATAAGGGTAAACCTTACGCACCACTATTAGAGAAAAACTCTAAATCAGGTGGTCGTAATAACAATGGTCGTATTACGGTTCGTCATATCGGTGGTGGTCATAAGCATCATTACCGTTTAATCGATTTTAAACGTACTAAAGATGGCATTCCAGCCACTGTTGAGCGTTTGGAATATGATCCAAACCGTAGCGCAAACATCGCTCTTGTATTATATGCAGACGGTGAGCGTCGTTACATTATCGCACCTAAAGGCTTAAAAGCTGGCGATGCAATCCAGTCTGGTGTTGATGCACCAATCAAGCCTGGTAATGCATTACCTATGCGTAACATGCCTGTAGGTTCGACTGTTCACAACGTAGAATTAAAACCAGGTAAAGGTGCTCAAATCGCACGTTCTGCTGGTGCATACGTTCAAATCCTTGCGCGTGATGGTCAATACGTAACATTACGTCTTCGTTCAGGCGAAGTACGTAAAGTACAATCTGATTGTCGTGCAACGCTAGGTGAAGTAGGCAATGCTGAGCATATGCTTCGTTCACTTGGTAAAGCAGGTGCAAATCGCTGGCGTGGTATTCGTCCGACAGTTCGTGGTGTTGCCATGAACCCGGTTGATCACCCACACGGTGGTGGTGAAGGTCGTACATCTGGTGGTCGTCATCCTGTGTCTCCATGGGGTAAGCCTACTAAAGGTGCTAAGACGCGTAAGAACAAGCGTACGGATAAATTTATAGTACGTCGTCGTACTAAGTAATATTGAGGAATAGCCATGCCACGCTCTCTCAAGAAGGGTCCTTTTATAGACCTACACTTGCTGAAGAAGGTAGAGAAAGCTTTGGAAAGCGGTGAAAAGAAGCCAATTAAAACTTGGAGCCGTCGTTCAATGATCATACCTAACATGATCGGATTGACCATTGCTGTCCATAATGGTCGCCAGCATGTACCAGTTTTCGTTTCTGACGAAATGATCGGTCACAAACTAGGTGAATTTGCACCAACTCGCACTTACCGTGGCCATGCCGCGGATAAGAAAGCGAAGAAACGCTAAGAGGGGAATGATAAATGCAAGCATTAGCTAAACATAAATTCGCCTCTGGTTCGGCGCAAAAAGCTCGTCTAGTTGCAGATCAGATCCGCGGACTACCTGTCGATCGCGCTCTAGAAATCCTGGCGTACAGCCCGAAAAAAGCGGCTGTATTAGTTAAAAAAGTACTTGAGTCTGCTATTGCTAACGCAGAGCATAACGAAGGTGCTGACATTGATGAGCTTCGTGTAACTACGATTTTTGTGGACGATGGTCCTACAATGAAACGTATTATGCCACGTGCTAAAGGACGCGCAGACCGCATCCTTAAGCGTACAAGCCACATCACTGTTGTGGTTTCAGATAGCTAGGAGTATAAGTAATGGGACAAAAAGTTCATCCTACTGGTATTCGCCTAGGTATATCTAAACCTTGGGTTTCTACCTGGTACGCGAGTTCTAAAGATTTCTCTGATCAGCTTTTTGGCGATCACAAAGTACGTACTTTCCTTACAAAGGAATTAAAAGCGGCTTCTGTGTCTAAAATCGTTATTGAGCGTCCAGCAAAATCGATCCGCGTAACAATTCACACGGCTCGTCCGGGTGTTGTTATCGGTAAAAAAGGCGAAGACGTTGAAAAGCTACGTCAAGCGGTAACTAAGATCGCAGGTGTACCTGCTCAGATTAATATTTCTGAAGTACGTAAACCAGAGTTAGATGCACAACTAGTAGCAGACGGCATTGCCTCTCAGCTAGAGCGTCGTGTTATGTTCCGTCGCGCTATGAAGCGTTCGGTACAAAATGCAATGCGCATCGGTTCTAAAGGGATCAAAGTTGAAGTTAGCGGTCGTCTTGGCGGCGCAGAAATCGCACGTTCAGAATGGTATCGTGAAGGTCGTGTACCTCTACATACTCTTCGTGCTGATATCGACTACGCAACTTCTGAAGCCTTAACCACTTATGGTATCATTGGTGTTAAAGTTTGGATCTTCAAAGGCGAAGTTATTGGTGGTTTACCACTAGTACAAGAGCAAGAGAAGCCAGCTAAACGCGCACCAAAGAAAGCCAAGAAAAGTGCTAAGTAGAGGTAGCGAGTAATGTTACAGCCAAAACGTACAAAATTCCGTAAAATGCACAAAGGCCGCAACCGCGGTTTAGCGCAAAACGGTAACAAAGTAAGCTTCGGTACTTTCGGTTTGAAAGCTACTGGTCGTGGCCGCATGACTGCTCGTCAAATCGAAGCAGCTCGTCGTGCTATGACGCGTCACGTGAAACGTCAAGGTAAAATCTGGATCCGTGTCTTCCCTGACAAGCCGATCACAGAAAAGCCTCTTGAAGTTCGTATGGGTAAAGGTAAAGGTTCTGTTGAATATTGGGTTGCTGAAATTCAGCCTGGTAAAGTACTTTACGAAATGGAAGGTGTTTCTGAAGAGCTTGCTCGTGAAGCGTTTGACCTTGCAGCTCGTAAACTGCCATTCAAAACAACTTTCGTAACTCGGACGGTAATGTGATGAAAGCAAGCGAACTAAAAGACAAAAGCGTAGAAGAGCTAAATGCTGAACTTCTAGGACTTCTTCGTGAGCAGTTTAACCTGCGCATGCAAGCAAGCACTGGTCAGTTAGCTCAGACACACACGCTAAGAACAGTACGTCGCGATATCGCGCGTGTAAAAACAATTATTAACCAGAAGGCAGGTCAATAATGAGCGATAAAATTCGTACTCTTCAAGGCCGTGTAGTAAGCGACAAGATGGAAAAATCTTTCACTGTTGCTATCGCACGTTACGTGAAGCACCCAATCTATGGGAAATTCATCAAACGTACTACTAAGCTACACGTACATGACGAAAACAACACAGCAAAAGCGGGTGACGTAGTTACTATCCGTGAATGCGCACCAATTTCTAAGAATAAATCTTGGACTTTAGTAGACGTTGTTTCTAGTCCAAAACAAGCTTAATTTTTAAATTAAGTAAGTTTTGTAAAAAAAGCCCTGGCATTAGCCGGGGCTTTTTGTTTGCGTTTAAAAAAAGCTGTAAGTTTGAAGTTTTCAGTCGTTAGCTGTTCGCAGTGAAGTGAAGCGCCGTAGCTTAGGTTGAGTCTAGAACACTTGAGAAAAAAGCACGCCACGAATACGTTATAGTCCTAATTCTAATCGAAAATAATACCAATCGTGTTAAGTTATTAGGCATTTATAGCGACAGATACAAATTTCTGATACACGACTGTATAGATGTTTAAGGTAGAGTAATACTGGAGTAATTGCCAAGAACAACTAAATAACAGCTCTATAATTTACCAAACCTATGCCTTTGCGAGAGTAAAGCTGCAACAATAGATATTAATATGCACACGGCAGAGCCTACCACTAGGAAGCGGTTCTCGATTCGACTGACTTGCCTTTCTCCTACAATTTGATAGGTCACATCCCCCTCAATAAAGCGTTCGCCTTGGTATTGCTGAGTGACGTTAAATGCTAAAAAGTCACCTAGCTTTGCTTGATAGGTAAAGTAGGTTTGTGGATAAAAAATTTCATATGTTGCACACAACCACGCTATCAGCCCACACATAAATAAAGCCAAGCTCATAATTAAAGTGATGTTTGAGGGCTTATCTATCGCTGAACTTATAGGTAGGCATTTATCAATACAGCCTTCGCCATAGCAAAGTTTAAGCTTTTCAATTACCTCAGTTGAGGGGATAAACTGTCCATTTTCAAGCTTTGAAAGGTACGACTGTTGAATTCCAATTTCACGCGCAGCATAAGCCTGAGTCCACTTTTTATTTGCTCTAAGGCGTTTTAACTCCATTCCTAACGCTTGCATACCCTCTGCTCTTATTTGATTAGTTAAGCGTTTTATTATCGCTAAAATTAGTATTTATAAATAGTCTAAAAGCGTATATTCATGCTTATTAATATAAAGAATATTATGAATATTAATAGCTTATATTCAATTTAACAAAATATAAGGTATGCTCAATTCGATTTTAATAAGGAGATATAATATGCCGAATAAATTTACTAGCGCTATGTTAGTGCTTATCAGTTCACTGTTTTTTATAAACCCCAGTTACGCAGAGCCTGTTTTTGCAATTAAGGCCAGTATTTATAAATTACAGAATGAGATTACCGTAGATAGTAAAATAGAGCAGGCTTTAAAAAATCTAAGCCCTACGCATCAACCTCAGCTACTCATGCTATTAAATAAAAGTGCAATGATAGAAATTGGTGATGATACGCAAATGACGGCGCTTGAAGTAAAGCCTAACGCAGAGGGGTCGCACTTTAACGCTAGCTTGAAGCTAAAAGAGCAGGTTGATGGCAAGTGGGAATCTATTTCTTCCTTTATGCCGCAAATCCCAAATGGGCAAACAGTGTATTTAAGCCGCACCTTTACAGATAAAGTATGGCTGATAAAAATTACAGGTAAACGCTACGAATCAATAGAACTTGCAGAGCAGGCCTTAAATCAAAAGTAACGCCTGTTAATTTACCGTACAGTGTGTGGCTGCAAAAAAAGTTTAATATAAGTTTGCTGGTAAAGTGTGGCGGGCACGTTAGTATGCGCTAATAAAGGTACAAGGAGCGTAGTATGGCTAAGCAAACAGTGTTAATTATAGGTAATGGCCCCGTCGAAAAGGATGTAAGTAAAGCCCTAAACAGCTTTGATAGAGTGGTGCGCTTTAATATGTGTGCAAACATGCCTGCATACTTAGGCCGTAAATGTACTGATTTATGGCTAGTAGGGCGAGGTAAGCAAGGCGCAATGCTCTGCGCAGCGTTTCCAGATATAGATATAACGCAGCTGAAAAATGTCATGATCACTGACCCAAAACCTAACTTATATACTCAACCTTTTTATAAGCTAATTAACCGCAGGGGCTGTATTGACCATGGCGATGAAATAATACGTAAATATAGCCCGCATGCAAACGTGAGTCGAATCGCCCAGCACGATAAAACAGTATTATTAAAACACTTAAATACGTTTGGCAAACCTGCTTTTAAAGCTAAAACACCCAGTTCGGGAATGTTAGCCATTGAGCACTTTTTAAAGCAGCAAGCACAGGTGTATATTATCGGTTTTGGTTTTAAGGGCTGGAAGCGTCATCCGTGGGATTTAGAAAAGCAGTATGTAGCGTCACTTATTGCCAAACAAAAAGTACAGTTATTAATAAGCCCCAGTTAATGCTGGGGCTAAAAAGTTATAACCAAGCTATTACCAAATCATCTCAACAAATTCAGGGTGATCGATATACGGGTTACGATTACCTTGAAACTCATAAGCTGCTTGGTTACGGTCAAGCTCCATTTGGCTAACAGGGTCGGCGTTATGCCAGTTAAGTAGCATAGCTACCACCCAATTTTCGAATACTTGATTGCTTGTGCCATTAAGGACTGCATTACTGGCAGTTGTGTTATTTTGCCACGAGCCTATTACATTCTCGTAGCGGGTTGCCATGTAAAAATAAGCGCGGGCAAAGTCACCTTTAAACTCATCAATTGGCTCAAACACCGTACCTGAGTAATTAATAGAGCTTGCTGCTGAACCGACTTTACTACCGTTTGTTGATGTAAATGATGCACTAGCCACTTCACCAAAAGGGTAGCTACTACGTTTTGAGTTTACATAACCGTCGGTTGCATAAATGTGATGCACGTCTGAATTCATTGGCTCATTTGTGCCGCCAAACCAGCTTTTAGGGAACGAATGCTCGCGGTTATAGCAATCTGCTTCACTGTTATAAGTACCACACTGATCGCTCACCGCGGTGTAAGTATAGCTGTCGCTACCATTTGGCTTTTCACTATACATATCTAAAATACTGTTATCGTTTTCAAAGTATTTATCGCGTGCTGAAGAATCGTAAAAGTTCCAAATAGCCGAGTAACCTTGCGAGCTGTGATTTTTGATAATGTTATAAAGCTCAGTTTTTAATGCATAGCCAGATAGACCCTGAGTTGTTACGTAATAACCTGTTGGTGTTGGGTTAGTGCCACCGCCAGTATCACCACCAGAGCTATCGCCTAATTCAAAAGTTGTACTATCTGTGTTATTAAAACTTGCGCCACTGGCAAGTGTGGTGCTGCCCTGAGTGAGCGCGTAATTACCACTACCTACGTTACAGCACATACCGTCGCCATAGCTGTCACTTATAACTAGGGTGTATGCGCCATCAGTTAAACATAGTTGCTCATTATATTGTGTGTTAGAGGCATAACCACTGCCACTGGCTACGCTGCTACCTTGGCTGTTGTTAACCACCCAGCTGGTTTCGCTGCCGTAGTTATCGGTATTAAGGGTTAAAGTAAGGCTATGGTCGTTACAGCTGCCTGAAGCGCCGCCGTCTGTATTAGGCAAAAAATTATCTACATAAACGGTTTCATTGCCATCAAAGCCGCTCATATCGTAAAAACGTAAACCAACATTAATGGTTTTATTACTGCTAGGCGTATAACTGTGGCTAATTGTTTGCCACTGATTAATTTGCGCTTGGTTAGAGTACCCTTGGTAGCCATCTACATACAGGCGGGCTCTTATGCTTCCTTCAGTGTGATATACATCCACTGAGAAATCATATGTTTTGCCCGCCTCCACACTAACTTGTTGTAATAAGTCGGTATTGCTTTGCGAGCCGGTGGTCACATTAATAGCCGCCGCGCTGTTTGCGTTATTTACGATACTGGTTGAGCGCGATACATTAATACCGCTATCAATTGTGGTCCACGCGTCAGGCGTATTGCCTGTCCACTGCTCAAATCCGCCATTTGCGACATTGGCCATTGCTGGGGTGGCGGCAATTAGTAATGCCGTGCTAAGTAACTTATTTTTGTATGTCCCGTGTGACATGATTGTTCCTATTTTTTATAGTTGAGTAAATAACATACACTATCTGCACAAGGTTACAAATTTGTTAAATACAAAATTAATAAAATAGCAATAATCAGCCTTTAAGCTGTTTTTGAAGGTCTTTATATAAATTAATAACTAAATGGAATAACAAAGCAGATTCTATTCTTTTTTTCTCACCGCATAGCCCGCTATCCTGCACACTAATAAAACCTCAGCAGAGTTACTCTGGGTGAGGTAAAACTCATTTTGAACAGCGCACCATGTGGGCTGTATGTAATTTTCAGGGTTATGGGGAACAAATTCATGTTGTTAGGTCAACTTAACGCAGCGGCAAGCCCGCTATCGCAAGAGCAAGTACAAAAGCTGCAAGGCTTAGTAGCAGAACTTAATCCGATTCAGCAAGCGTGGGTAAGTGGTTACTTAGCTGCAAATGCTAATTCTGCGGCTCTTGGTGGGCAAGCGCCTACAGCGGCTGCAAGCGATGCTGCGCCACTTACTATTTTGTATGGTTCGCAAACAGGTAATGCAAAAGGTGTGGCGACTAAGCTTAAAGAGCAAGCAGAGTCGCGCGGTCTAGCTGTAAAACTTGTGAGCATGTCTGACTACAAACCTACAGCCCTGAAAAAAGAAAAGTTTTTAACCGTTGTTGTATCTACCTACGGTGAGGGTGAACCACCTGAAGATGCTGAAACACTGTATGAATTTTTAACTACCAAAAAAGCACCTAAGTTAGATGGCGTTAAAGTCGCGGTACTGGGTTTAGGTGACTCTAGCTATGAATTTTTCTGCCAAACAGCAAAAGACTTTGAAGAGCGTTTAAACAAACTTGGCGCAGAAACTATTTTCCAACGTGCCGACCTAGATGTTGATTACGATGATGAAGCAGCCACTTGGATCACCGGTGCACTTGATGCATTCGAACCTGATCTAAAAGCGCAGCAAGATGCTGCTGGCGGTCAAGTTGTATCAATGCCATTTGGCGCGCCAACAGCGGCAGCAAGCCAATACACTAAGCAAAACCCATTTGCGGCAGAGCTTGTTACAGTACAAAAAATTACAGGGCGCGATTCTACTAAAGATGTACGCCATGTTGAGATTTCGCTTGAAGGCTCAGACATCACCTACTTACCTGGTGATTCATTAGGCGTGTACTTTTTAAATGATGAAGCCCGCGTAGATGAGCTACTAACACACACGCAAATCGATCCAAGCACACTTGTAAAAGTGGGCGAAGAGTCACTGCCTATTCGCGATGCATTAATCGAAAAGTTAGAGCTTACTCAGTCATACCCAGGCTTTGTAGAAAAATACGCAGTTGCAACGGGCACGCCAGAGCTACTAAAGCTTGTAGAAGATAAAGCCGCGATGCGTGAGTACATTGAGCCTCGTCAAATTTTTGATGTAGTGGCACAAAATCCTGCAAAAATAGACGCACAAACCTTAGTTGATTGCCTACGTAAACTACAAGCGCGCTTATACTCAATCGCTTCAAGCCAAAGCGAGGTTGAAGAGGAAGTGCACTTAACGGTAGGTTTAGTTGAGTTTGACGCCTTTGGCAGCGAACATTTAGGTGGCTGCTCTGGTTATTTAGCACGCCGTGCTGAAGAAGGGTGTAAAGTTAAAGTATTTAGTGAGCACAACGACAACTTCCGTTTACCTAGCGATGATAATACCCCCATTATTATGGTTGGCCCAGGTACCGGTATTGCGCCATTCCGTGCATTTTTACAAGAGCGTGACTCGCGAGAAGCACAAGGCAAAAATTGGCTGTTTTTCGGTAACCCACACTTTACACAAGACTTCTTGTATCAAGTAGAAATTCAGGGTTATTTAAAATCAGGCCTATTAAGCAAAGTTGACGTTGCATTTAGCCGTGACCAAGCCGAAAAAGTATACGTACAAGACAAACTACGCAAAAACTCAAAAGAAATTTTTGAGTGGCTAGAAGCAGGTGCGCATTTTTATGTGTGTGGTGATGCAAACCGCATGGCAAAAGATGTACACAACGCCTTAGTTGATATCATCAGCGAAAACACCGGTAAAAGCTACGAAGACGCAGAGCAATATTTAAAAGACTTACGTAGCGCTAACCGCTATCAGAAAGACGTGTATTAATCACGTTTCTTATTTTATTAACAGCTAGCAGCCGTCACTGTAACAAATTTAGGATTTAAAATGAGCGAACAAGATAAAAACGTAAAACTTTCTGATAACGAACGTTTGAAAAGAGAAAGTAACTTTTTACGTGGCACCATAGAGCAAGATTTAAAAGATGAAATTACCGGTGGTTTTACAGCCGATAACTTCCAACTTATACGTTTTCACGGTATGTACCAGCAAGATGACCGCGATATACGCCCTGAGCGCGCAAAGCAAAAGCTAGAGCCGCTGCACAACGTAATGCTACGTGCACGTATGCCTGGCGGTATTATCAAGCCTGAGCAATGGCTAGCAATTGATAAATTTGCCGATGAAAAAACAAGCTACGGCAGTATTCGTTTAACAACACGTCAAACGTTTCAATTTCATGGTGTATTAAAGCCAAATATTAAAGGCATGCACCAAATGCTTAATAGCGTTGGCATTGACTCTATTGCCACCGCAGGCGATGTAAATCGTAACGTACTATGTACGACTAACCCTGTTGAGTCAGAGCTACACCAAGAAGCGTATGAGTGGGCTGCAAAAATTTCTGAGCATTTACTTCCAAAAACGAAAGCATACGCTGAAATTTGGTTAAATGGCGAAAAAGCAGAAACCACAGAAGAGCCAATTTTAGGTTCTAACTACTTACCGCGTAAGTTTAAAACCACGGTTACTATTCCGCCTAACAACGAAGTCGATGTGCATGCGAATGACTTAAACTTTGTTGCTATTGCTGAAGATGGCAAGCTTGTTGGCTTTAACGTACTTGTAGGTGGTGGCCTTGCTATGACCCACGGTGATACGGCTACGTATCCGCGTAAAGCTGACGACTTTGGTTTTATTGCCCTAGAAGACACTTTAAAAATTGCTGAGCACGTTGTATCAGTGCAGCGCGATTGGGGTAACCGTTCTAACCGTAAAAATGCAAAAACTAAATACACCCTAGACCGTGTTGGGTCTGACGTATTTAAAGCGGAAGTAGAAAAACGTGCCGGTGTAAGCTTTGCACCAAGCCGCCCTTATGAGTTTACTCACCGTGGCGATCGTATCGGTTGGGTAGAAGGCATTGATGGCAAGCACCACCTTACGCTATTTATACAAAGCGGCCGTATTTTAGACTACCCAGGTAAGCCATTAAAAACAGGTTGTCGTAAAATTGCAGAAGTGCACCAAGGCGATATGCGCATGACGGCTAACCAAAACTTAATTATTGCCGGTGTGCCTGCCGATCAAAAAGCAGTCATTGAAGAAATTGCCCGTAACCACGGCCTAATTGATGACAAAGACACTGAGCAACGTAAAAATTCAATGGCGTGTGTAGCATTGCCAACGTGTCCGCTTGCTATGGCCGAAGCTGAGCGTTACTTACCAAGCTTAATTGAAAAAACCGAAGCACTACTTGCTAAGCATGGCATACCTGATGACAGCATTATTATGCGTGTTGTAGGTTGTCCTAACGGTTGTGGCCGCGCAATGCTTGCAGAAGCTGGTTTAGTAGGTAAAGGCCCTGGTAAATACAACGTTTACCTAGGTGGTAATTTAGAAGGTACACGCATTCCTAAACTGTACCTAGAAAACGTAGGTGAAGATGTTTACCTAGACGCGTTTGATAAGCTAATTGGCCAGTGGGCAAGTGAGCGAAACGACGGTGAATGTTTTGGTGACTTTGTAATTCGCAAAGGCATTGTTGCTGAAGTAAAAGTATCAGTAACCGATTTTCACGCTTAATTAAATACCCACGCGGAGCGTGGGTGAGGTTTAAAATTGACCATGAGTGAATTTAAAAACATATTACAGCTTGATAAGCAAAGCCAAGCGGCATTGCTTGCAGATGCAAACGGCATACTTGCACCAATGAGTGCGGAGCAGCGTGTTGCATGGGCACTAGAGAACTTACCCGATACAGCTTTTTTATCATCAAGCTTTGGTATTCAAGCGGCGGTCATGCTGCATTTAGTAACATCTCAGCGTCCTGATATTCCTGTGGTATTAACCGATACGGGTTATTTATTTCCAGAAACGTATCAGTTTATTGAGCAAATGACAGCGCGCCTATCACTTAATTTACAGGTGTATAAAGCTGAGCTAAGCCCTGCATGGCAAGAAGCTAAATACGGTAAACTATGGGAACAAGGCGAGGACGGTATTAAGCAATATAATCAGCTTAATAAAGTAGAGCCCATGACCCGCGCATTAAAAGAAATTGGTGCCGGTACCTGGTTTAGTGGCCTGCGCCGTGACCAATCGTCGACCCGTGCAGATAAACAGTTTGTTGAGATAAGCCGAGGTACGGTAAAAGTGTATCCGATTATTGAATGGACAAACCGCGATGTATATCAATACCTTACTAAGCATGATTTACCTTACCACCCATTATGGGAGCAAGGTTATGTGTCGATGGGTGATGTGCATACTACGCGTAAACTTGAGCCAGGTATGAGCGAAGAAGAAACGCGCTTTTTTGGTTTAAACCGCGAATGCGGACTGCATATTGATGGCGATGGTATTTAAAAAAAGCGAATGCTAAACAACTATTTAAACGCAACTTAGGTTGCGTTTTTTATTGCAAAAAAATTGCCTGATTAAGTATTTTTTATTAGACTTGCCTTTCAAGGATTCATTTTTAAGCAGGAACGCTATGAAATACTTCACCTACTTGGCAATATCAGTCATGATCATTGCTGTTATCTCTTTGTTTTACCTAAAAAAGCCAGATGGCCAAACATGGCTTTCTAGTTCATCTATTAGTGCTGAATCTCACAAAATTAAAGAAAAAATGGTCGCGTTATCTACCAATACGCTTAATCAGGCAGTGCAAGGCGCAAAACAAGCGGGCGATAAAATTGCGCAGAGTGTAAACAATGATGCGGCGACAATTAAACCCGGTAGCAAAATTTATAAGTGGCAAGATAAAAACGGCCAATGGCATTTTTCAGATACGCCTAATGCAGATGGCAAAAGTATTGAGGTAAAACTTGATGCCCGTGATGTCACTGTTGTAGCCGCAGAAGACACCTCAATTTTGAGTAGCAGTGCAAGTACCTCAAAAAAGAGTATTCAACCACCTACACCAACCGTTTACAACGCTGAATCTATTCAAAAACTGTTTGAAGATGCCGAAAAGGCAAAGCAAAAATTAGAGCAGCGCAGTAGAGAGATGCAAAGTATAGGTGGGTACTAAATTTTTATTGTGCGCTTAGCATTAAAGCTTACTCAATATGAGGGGTTTTAATCGTGCGGGGTTTGTAATTAGTGAGCTGAGTTACTGCGCCTTCGTTATGCTAAGGGCTTATAACCAGTTAAAAGCAATACCAAGTTGCAATACTCGTTAATCATTTAGCGCATAAAAAAGCCTAGCGACTGCTAGGCTTTTTAGTTTTAAGTATATGATTAGTCAAGCATGTTACGTAAAACGTATTGTAGAATACCGCCGTGCTTGTAGTAATCCCACTCTTTAGGGGTATCTATACGTACATCGGCGCTAAAGCTGACTTTTTTGCCCTCAGCATTCGTGGCAATAATGCTTACTTCATTCGTTTTGTCGTACAAACCTTCAATATCAAACTGCTCTTGGCCAGTTAAATTTAATGATTCGTGGCTCTCACCCTCTTTAAACTGTAAAGGTAGTACACCCATACCAATGAGGTTAGAGCGGTGAATACGCTCATAACTTTGTGCAACCACCGCTTTTACACCTAATAAAAGCGAGCCTTTTGCTGCCCAGTCGCGTGATGAACCGGTACCGTATTCTTTACCAGCTAACACAATTAATGGTGTGTTACTCTTTTCATATTCCATTGCGGCATCGTAAATGCTGGCAAGCTTGTCATCAGGTTGGGTGCGAGTAACGCCACCTTCTGTACCTGGTGCGAGTAAGTTTTTAAGCCTAACGTTCGCAAATGTGCCTCGCATCATCACTTCGTGGTTACCACGGCGTGAACCGTACGAGTTAAACTGCGCTTTTTCTACGCCTTTTTCCTGTAAGTAAATACCGGCTGGCGCTTCAGCTTTAATGGCCCCCGCAGGAGAAATATGGTCAGTGGTTACTGAGTCGCCAAGTTTAGCTAAACAACGCGCCCCTTCAATTGTTGGCACGCCTGGTGGTTCAACGCTCATGCCCTCAAAGAATGGTGCTTTTTTAATGTAAGTTGACCCATCATCCCAATCATAGAGCTTACCATCAGGAATTTGAATTTTTTGCCAACGGCTGTCGCCTTCGTATACGTTGGCATAGCTTTTTTCGAACATTTCTCTGGTTACCGTTTTTTGTACTAGTTCGCTGACTTCGCTCACGCTTGGCCAAATGTTTTTCAGGTAAATATCGTTACCGTTTTCATCTTGCGCTAATGGCTCGTTGTATACATCTATGTCTGTACGCCCTGCAATGGCATACGCTACCACAAGTGGAGGCGAGGCTAAAAAGTTCATTTTAACGTCTTGGTGTATACGCCCTTCAAAATTACGGTTACCCGATAAAATAGAGCTTACAACTAGCTTATGCTTTTGAATAGCTTCGCTAATTTCATCTGCTAGCGGGCCTGAGTTACCTATACACGTGGTACAACCATAACCGACCAAGTTAAAGCCTAAGCTTTCTAGGTCATCCATTAGGCCTGCTTTTTCAAGGTAGTCGGTTACCACTTGCGAACCGGGTGCAAGCGATGTTTTAACCCACGGTTTTACATTAATACCCAGCTGTTTAGCTTTTTGAGCCACTAAGCCTGCGGCTAAAATAACACTGGGGTTAGAGGTATTTGTACAGCTTGTAATAGCGGCAATAACACAGGCGCCATCGTTTAGTTCAAATTCTTGGCCTTTAAACTTCACTTTGGCTGCACCCATAAACTGCGCTTCGTCTACCGGTTCATCAGGGTTGGTTGTTGGGCCTTCACTTTCAATGCGCGCTTCTTCAATATCGCTTTTATCACGACGAGCCATACGCTCATCTTGGAAACCTTTTAGGTGCTGGCCTATCACATCACCGGCTTTATCAAGTGTAATTCTGTCTTGTGGGCGTTTAGGACCTGCAAGGCTAGGCACTACGTCGTCTAATTTAAGCTCAAGGGTGTCTGTGTAATGCGCTTCGTCGCCTTCATGGCGCCATAAGCCTTGGTGTTTAGCGTAGTCTTCA
Organism: Pseudoalteromonas sp. A3; assembly: GCF_025942345.1. Classification (NCBI taxonomy): domain Bacteria; kingdom Pseudomonadati; phylum Pseudomonadota; class Gammaproteobacteria; order Alteromonadales; family Pseudoalteromonadaceae; genus Pseudoalteromonas; species Pseudoalteromonas sp. A3. The sequence continues at coordinate 97,024 of NZ_JAPCKL010000011.1, read as the reverse complement.
ATCAGTTTGAGGTGATCTTCATCGCGGTTCGTTAAACGCAGGTAGTTAATTGTTTCATCATCAATTGGGAAAATACCACATGTTGCACCGTACTCTGGCGCCATGTTGGCAATGGTTGCTCTATCGGCTAGCGGTAAATCAGCTAGGCCGTCACCATAAAACTCAACAAATTTACCCACTACTCCGTGATTACGTAGCATTTCGGTAACGGTGAGCACTAAATCGGTAGCTGTGGTGCCCTCGGGTAAGCGGCCATTTAATTTAAAGCCCACTACCTGAGGAATAAGCAAGCTAATTGGTTGCCCAAGCATGGCTGCTTCGGCTTCAATACCACCTACGCCCCAGCCTAACACACCTAAACCATTAATCATGGTGGTGTGCGAATCAGTCCCTACAAGAGTGTCTGGGTAGGCTATTGATTTTCCGTTTTCACTGTCGTTAAAAACAACACGCGCTAAAAACTCTAAGTTTACTTGGTGCACAATACCTGTAGCTGGTGGCACTACTTTTAAATTATCAAAAGCAGTTTGCCCCCAGCGTAAAAATTCGTAGCGTTCTTTATTTCGTTCGTATTCTAGCTTGGCATTTAAATCAAACGCACCGTCGTCACCGTAGCCATCTACTTGTACTGAGTGGTCAATTACAAGTTCAGCAGGAGAAAGCGGGTTTATTTTTGCAGGATCGCCACCTAGCTTTTCCATTGCATCACGCATGGCAGCTAAATCAACAATGGCGGGAACACCTGTAAAGTCTTGCATTACCACACGTGCCGGCGTAAAGGCCACCTCAGCTGAGGGCTTTGCTTTAGGGTCCCAGTCAAGAAGGGCTTGAATGTCTTGTTCTTTAATGTTTACGCCATCTTCATTGCGTAATAGGTTTTCTAGTAATACTTTGAGAGAAAAGGGCAATCGCTTTGCTTTGTCGCCTAATCCTTTAAGTGAGTGAATATGGTATTGCTCGCCATTAATCGTTAATTGTTGTTGGGTGTCGAAACTATTCATTTTTTGCCCCTTTGATAGTTAGGATTATGTCCTTGATAAAATAACGTGTTTATTTGCCAATAGTTTGCAAAGTGCATACCAGAGATAATAAATATGACAAATCAGGCTAAAAAGCAGGTAGCGCAATGCATGTTTTTTAGACAGTACTAAGTATAGAAGTGCTACCTAAAATTGTTTTTTCAAGTAGCAAAATAATGAGTTTACAAAAGGGGGGGAAGTTAGTTCAACCAACCTTGTTGTTTGCTTTTTATACTTAAATATAAAAGCAAAAACGCAATAACAATCACTAAAATAGGCATAAACACCGCGCTTATCCCCAGCATTTTAATGCTATTTATCACAATGAAATTATAAAATTGCTGAATAAATATCGCTACCAACGATAACGCAAAGGTAGGCGTTGCAAATGCATTTTTGGCCAATAGTAGTATGCAGCCAAGGGTGCCACCAAATACCGCTACAGCAAATGCAATGGTAGACCACAAAGGCACGTTTGAATATGCAGCTTGTTGATCTAGCGGAAGTTTACTTATCATCTCGGGGGTCATCATAAGGTGCATTATAAATGCAAACACACCTAATAAATTCCAGATAAGTGCTGCCCACAGGGCGGGTTTAAACCAATTAGGTGTGGCTGAGGTTGTCATATTATTACCTTGTTTTTATTGTATTTTACGAGGTAATTAAAGAGCAAAAAGGCTAACTGTTCAAGCTAGCCTATACATATAATAAAAACGGCACAAAGCGCTAAGGGCTAGCCAAATGAGATAGGGCGGCGCCCTGTATTTTCATCAACCTTTGGCTTTTTAGTGCGCTTTCTTTTATTTTTTGCCGGCTTTTGAGCTGTTTCATTAGGTGTTTTTTCTGGCTGCGGCTGGGTTGTTGCCACTGGGCGCTCTACAGGAGTCGCATCTTCACTTAAAGTGAGTTGAAAAAGCTCGCCATCAAATTCAAGTACATCGCCACTGTATAATTTTTTCCGTTTTATTGTACATATTTCATGGTTAACCCCAACATAGCCTTGCGCTATTAGGTTTTTAGCTTGGCCGCCACCTTCTACTAAATCGAGTACTTTTAGTAATTTACAAAGCTCTATAGGTTCTTCTTCAAGTTCAATTTCAATGTATTCTTCTGACATGGTTATCTCTGTTGGTGGCGCATAAGCAGCAAGTATAAAGGCTTGCACTGTTTTTTGCACCTAGCAAGCTCGCCCGAGTGGGATAAAAAAGAGTGATAAATATAAAACTTTTTTCAACTTTAAAAAAACTGCAGCATTTGATGCGTATGCTCTAGCAAAAATTTGGTGTGCTATTTGCTATTGCTTTGGCAAATAAAAAATCGTACCTAAAACATGGTAATTATTTCACCGTTTTAATTGTTTAGGTCTGCATATAATTGGAGCAGTAAATGGGCATAAGATTAGCAATGAAAAAAGAGCTAATGGGCTTAGATAATTCAGATATGCTGACAGCAGATGATGTAAGAGCTCACTTAGCTAACTCGGTAAAAACACAAAAAGAGCAAGATGAACGCGGCTTTTCGGTTATTTCTAAGTTTAACGATACGCACAGTCGGCTAATTAGTGGTGATCCACTTAAAAAATCAAAACTGGAATTTGAACGTCACCGCTTATTTAACGAAGTTTTATATACGCGCCAAAGTGTAGATGCCTGGTTAGACAGCCAAACAAATTATACCAACGTACAATAATACTTAATTAAGCACATGAGTATTAAGTTGCTATAGATAGTTTCCTCCAATAGACTACAATTGTAATCATTGGAGGTAACTATGAAAAATGGCATTTTAATCTGTATGTGGGCACTATTATTAACTGCGTGCCAACAACCTACCGTTTATGTTTTTAGTGAAAACTTGCAAGAGGAGCAGCGCAAGCAGCTCGATGCTGCGCTAAAAGCACAATCGCTCCCTTATGAATATGTTGAGCTAGAAATCCCATCAGAGTTTGGTAAAGCCACGTTGCTTTTATCAAGCGATAAAATTTATTCCAAAGAGACAGAACGACTTGCGTCCATAATCCAAGCGCTCGGGTATGAGCCACAAGTAAATTATACAAGTCGATCAAATCACTTTTATGGTGATGGCAATATAGGCTTTTATTTAAAGAGCACTGATGGAGAAGACGCTTTTACTATGCCGTCTCGGCTAAGAACAACCCATTGCAGCGACGATAAATACAATGATTTAGCGGTTAGATTTTCAAATGAACACGCTGACTTTACCTTACCCAATGGCGCTGTTGTAAGGTTAGGTTGGGAGTTTTTATACGGTTACGTTGTTATTTATTACAAAAATTATTCGCAAACATACAACCACTCACAACCACTTATAAATACGCCCTTTGGCGCCAAGCCATCCGATACGTATACATTTACGGCGCATGTTAATCACCCCAGCTGGCTTGATTGCTCACTACAAATTGTTTATATGAACTGAGTGATAGAGTTAACCGTGGGTTTCTATGTGCTCACTCAGCTTTGCAATGCGCAGACTCATACCTTCTATGATTCTATCTTTAATTTTTTCGCGTATTACATTAGGCAAGCGAGTAAGTGCCTCTGGGGTAATGGCAAGTACTATGGTGTCGGTTTTAGCGCGAGCGCTCGTACTGCGCTCGCGGTTATTAATAAATGCGCCTTCACCGATAAACTCACCGGGCTCTATAGTGCCAAGCTCCAGCAAGTGGTTATGTTTAAAAACAAGTAACGCACCACTTAATACAATGTATAAGCGTTTGTCGTTATCGTATTGTTTAAATAAAAACTGATGCTGGTTAACTAAATACAATAACCCAAACGACTCTAATAACACTTGGCGTTCAGCAAGGCTGAAGTCTTTAAAAAAGTGCAATCTATTCACTATTTCCATTTGTTTAAATAATGGAATGTGTTCTATTAATTTCATCCTAGGGCCAACGAGTAACAGTTAGAAACTAGCTAATATTGCGCTCTTTTAATTTGCGGGTCAACGTGTTGCGCCCCCAGCCAATTTTTATGGCTGCATCTTGTTTATGGCCAGAGCAATTAGCCAGTGCTGTTTTTATAAGGCGAGTTTCAAGCTGAGCTTGAATATCAGGCCAAATGTTTTCTTTACCTTGCTTAAGCTCTTGATTGAGCCATTGCTGAAATGCATCGAGCCAATCACCCTCTTGTTGAACAGGCGCTGCATCAATGATCTCTGGTGGTAGGTCTTGCTCACTTACTAATTCACCAGGGGCCATAACGGTCAACCAGCGACAGGTGTTTTCGAGTTGTCGAACATTACCAGGCCAGCTAAATAGCCTAAGCTGCTCTGTGGCTTTTGGGCTTAGCACTTTACTTTCTACTTGCAGATCTTTTGCGCTTTTGTGTAAAAAGTGCTGCGCTAGGCGTTCAATGTCTTCAGTTCTTTCTCTAAGAGCCGGTAAACGAAGGCGCACAACGTTTAAACGATGAAATAAATCGTCCCTAAATTTACCCTGTTTTACTAAATCTTCTAAATTTTGATGCGTTGCAGCGATAATGCGTACATCTACTTTAATACTTTGGTGCCCGCCCACACGGTAAAACTCACCATCGGCGAGTACACGTAATAAACGTGTTTGCACATCCAGTGGCATATCGCCAATTTCATCTAAAAACAGTGTGCCGCCATTGGCTTGTTCAAAGCGGCCTTTACGAACGCTATCGGCACCAGTAAATGCGCCTTTTTCGTGGCCAAATAGCTCAGACTCCACAAGCTCTTTTGGAATAGCGGCCATGTTTAATGCAATAAACTGGTTTTCTTTACGTGGGCTATGGTTATGTAAAGCGCTGGCTACAAGCTCTTTACCTGTGCCTGACTCACCATTAATTAGTACGCTCATACTTGAAGCCGACAGTTTACCTATCGCTCTAAACACTTCCTGCATCGCAGGGGCTTCGCCAATAATGTGCGCGCTTTTAGGTGGAACTTGTTTACGCTTAGTTTTTTTAGTTGAATTTGCTCTACAGGCACTTTCGATTAATGCCACGGCTTCGTTTAAATCAAATGGCTTGGCTAAGTACTCAAACGCGCCTTTTTGAAATGCATTAACCGCTGAGTCTAAATCTGAGTGGGCGGTCATTATAATAACCGGCAGCCCAGGGTTTTGCTCTGCTATGAGTTCAAGCAATGCCATGCCGTCCATGCCTGGCATCCGTACGTCAGATACCAACACGGTTGGCTGGCTAAATTTTAGCGCGCTTAACACGTCTTGCGCATTTGCAAAGCTTTCTGCTTCAAACCCTGCGCGTGTCAGCGCTTTTTCTAATACAAAGCGAATTGATGCGTCATCATCTACAAGCCAAACTGTTTTCATGCCAACTCCAAAACATTAATCTGCAAAAGGCAGATAGATATTAAATTCAGTATGGCCAGGCCAGCTATCACAGTCTATATAACCGTCGTGCTGATCTATGAGCGTTTGTGCGATTGAAAGCCCTAGCCCTGAGCCACCTTCTTTGTTGGTGATCATCGGGTAAAACAATGTTTCGCGAACGCTAGGGTCTATGCCTGGTCCATTATCAGAAACCTGGATCAACAAGGCTTTTTTAGGGGCTTTTCCGGGGCGGCGATACTGATGATTAATGCGGGTTTTTATTTTTATTTCACCGCCATCAACTAACGCCTGTTGAGCATTACGTACAATATTAAGTACAACTTGCTGAACCTTGCCTTGGTCAATAAACACATCAGGGATACTTGGGTCGTAATCTTTAACTAGACTAATATTTTTACAATTATCTAATGTGCTTAATTTAACAACCGACTCAAGTGTTTGGTGAATATTGCCATACGACTTTTGCGGAAGCTGATTTGGCCCAAGTAGCCTATCAACTAATTCGCGTAATCGGTCGGCTTGCTCAATTATAAGCTCAGCGCATTCGTCCCTTTCTTGTTGATCTACCTCATACTGCAATAACTGCGCCGCTCCGCGTATTCCCCCTAAAGGATTTTTAATTTCGTGAGCAAGCCCTCTAATTAAATTTCGTGCCGCTTGATATTGATGCATTTGGTTAGAGGCTTTGTCGTGTTTTATTTCTTCATCGGTTTTACGACACTCAAGTAAAATATAGCGTTCGTTTTTAAACTTAACTTGGCGCGATGTAATGGCTATTTTTGCATGGCGAGAATCTATAAAGACCACGTCAGCTCTGTGCTGGCTGCAATCTACACCATCAACAAGTGAGTACTGGGCTATGCGCTCTAAATCCACAGAATGGTAATTAAATAAGCTGTTAAAGGTTTGCCCAATAATGCGCTTTTTACCCAAGCCGAGTAGTTCGCTGGTGCTGGTGTTGGCATAAACAAGGGTAAAACTTTTATCAAGTAACATGACCGATGTAGTTTGATTTTGCCAAATGGCATTGAGAAGTTCAGGGCTAAAATTTTGTTCGTTTGACATCTTTGCACCACTTTAGTGCGTTAATATTTGCAAGCAAGTTTTAATCAGTAAATACTGCTGCGCTAATTTTGCTTCATGAGACATTGTACTTAGTTTACAGCCTTTCTTTGCATCACAAAGGTACTGGGCTGACTGATAGCAATGGCTTGATTTTGTTTATTATAAAGTTTGAGATACAAAGTATGAGCTCCGTTTTCTACATCCCGTATGGCAAACGTTGATAAATCGCTTGCGGGCCCATAAGCGTTACCGTTTAAAAATAGCTGTATGGTAAAGCCAGCTTCAAAACGCGGTGTTATGCGGCTTGTTACGTACACCGAGCCGGTGTTTTCGCGTACGGTTTGGTTATGTGTAGGCGACGATATCATAATTTGAAAACGGTTAGGGTGTGTTGGTTGTGGTGAACCAGGGGGGTGTTTACCGGTCTCAGACAGGGTAAGATCTTGGCTGCTTAGTTTTATTTCGTGCGCGCCACTACGTGGTGTATCTGAGAACACTAAAACACCATTTTTATCTTTCCAAGCATAAATTTTCTTATTGCCTGCATAACTATAAATGCTTAATCCTAAAGCAAAAAATAGTAATAATATCCTGTAATTCACATTGCTACCCTGCATATTTTGTAATTACATAACTTTAGTGGAGATAACCCTAATTTACCATAAAAAAAAGCCCGCTAAGCGGGCTTGAGAACACACATTTATTATCTTATCGATAATTTTGTCTACGGCGTATTAAACGCTGTAGTACATTTCAAACTCAACTGGGTGAGTTGTCATGTTAAGTTTTTCAACTTCTTGAGATTTAAGTGCAATGTATGCATCGATTAAATCATCAGTAAATACGCCACCTTGCGTTAAGAATTCACGGTCAGCACTAAGTGCTTCTAGCGCTTCATCTAGTGAAGATGCAACTTGTGGAATTTCTGCTGCTTCTTCTGCTGGTAGGTCGTATAAATCCTTGTCCATAGCATCGCCAGGGTGGATCTTGTTTTTGATACCGTCAAGGCCAGCCATAAGCATTGCAGAGAAAGCAAGGTATGGGTTAGCAGTTGGATCTGGGAAGCGTACTTCGATACGACGACCTTTTTCAGATGGTACAACTGGGATACGAATTGATGCAGAACGGTTACGTGCAGAGTATGCAAGCATTACCGGTGCTTCAAAACCTGGTACTAAACGTTTGTACGAGTTAGTTGAGGCATTTGCAAACGCATTGATTGCTTTAGCGTGCTTAATAATACCGCCAATGTAGTAAAGTGCATCTTCAGAAAGACCACCGTACTTATCACCAGCAAAAAGGTTAACACCGTCTTTTGCTAAAGATTGGTGACAGTGCATACCAGAACCGTTATCGCCTACAACAGGCTTAGGCATAAATGTGGCCGTTTTTCCGTAAAGGTGAGCCATGTTATGAATAACATATTTCATCTCTTGGATTTCATCCGCTTTTAATACCATTGTATTAAAGCGAGTTGCGATTTCGTTTTGACCCGCTGTTGCAACTTCGTGGTGATGCGCTTCTACTACTTGGCCTAGTTCTTCAAGTACTAAACAAGTAGCTGAACGCCAATCTTGTGAAGAGTCAACTGGTGAACATGGGAAGTAACCACCTTTAACACCTGGGCGATGACCTGTGTTACCACCTTCGTAGTCTTTATCTGAGTTCCATGCTGCTTCAACAGCATCAATTTTGTACATAGAACCTGACATATCTGACTTGTATTTAACATCATCAAATAGGAAGAATTCTGGCTCAGGGCCAAATAAAACTGTATCTGCGATACCGGTAGATTTCATGTACTCTTCAGCGCGTTTAGCAACTGAACGAGGGTCACGCTCGTAACCTTGTAGTGTAGATGGCTCTACAACATCACAACGTACGATTAGCGTAGCTTCTTCTGTGAATGGGTCTAATTTTACTGAATCAGCTACTGGCATAAGTACCATGTCTGATTCGTTAATGCCTTTCCAACCTGCAATTGAAGAGCCGTCGAACATTTTGCCGTCTTCAAAAAAATCTTCATCTACTTGGTGATGAGGAATAGAAACATGTTGTTCTTTACCTCTAGTATCAGTAAAGCGTAAATCAATGAACTTAACGTCATTTTCTTTAATAAAATCTAAAACCGATTGTGACATGTGTCCTCCAACTGTTGGGTTTTATTATTGCTGCATTAAATGCTTTGGTTTTTTAGTAAGCCGATTTTATGCCATTATTTTAACTTGCTGTTTATTAAGTTAAAAATTATGGTTGCACAAAAGTGGTCACGGGCTTTGCACTTTTTTGGTGCGTAAAATATCCACATTGGTGCAAAAATTTCACGCTCGATTCTGCACGTATTTTAATCACCTAAATCAGCTTAACTTAAATAGTAAATAGTGCCAAAGCAATTAACAAATTAGCTAAAAAACGACAATTTATGTAATTTGTCGAAATTTATTTCATATAATTGTCATATAAAAAACAGATACTTAGTAAAAGTATTAAGAAAGTTTTTAAAATTGTATTGGATAAACTTTCATCCATGTCATTAATGAGGGATAATATGCGCCCTTTTAAATCCTATGCTGGGACATCTGGTGAAAACGCAGATGAGTGCGTAGATCTTGCAGGATCAATGAGAATAAACTTCTCTGAGTAAAAATATGAGCATCGAACAGTTAAGAAATATAGCGATTATCGCGCACGTTGACCACGGTAAAACGACATTGGTTGACAAACTACTTGAGCAATCAGGTACATTAGAAACACGCGGCGGTAACGAAGAGCGTGTGATGGACTCAAACGACATTGAGAAAGAACGTGGTATTACCATTTTGGCTAAAAACACAGCCATTTCTTGGAAAGACTACCATATCAATATCGTAGATACCCCGGGACACGCCGATTTTGGTGGTGAAGTTGAACGCGTACTTTCGATGGCTGACTCAGTATTATTACTTGTTGATGCTCAAGAAGGTCCAATGCCGCAAACGCGTTTCGTAACGCAAAAAGCATTCGCGCAAGGCTTAAAGCCAATTGTTGTTATCAACAAAATCGACAAGCCAGGTGCACGTCCTGATTGGGTTATGGATCAAATCTTTGATTTATTCGACAACCTTGGTGCAACTGACGAACAGCTAGACTTTAAAGTAATCTACGCTTCAGCAATCAACGGTTGGGCTACACTAGATTTAGACGAGCCGTCTGACAACATGGAACCTATGTTCCAAATGATCGTTGACGAAGTATCACCACCGGATGCAGATCCTGAAGGTGACTTCCAAATGCAGATTTCTCAGCTTGATTACAACTCTTATAAAGGTGTAATCGGTATCGGCCGTATCAAACGTGGTTCTGTTGTGCCTAACCAGCAAGTAACGATTGTTAGTGCTGATGGCTCTACGCGTAACGGCAAAATTGGTTCAGTACAAAGCTACTTAGGTCTTGAGCGTATCGAAACAGATAAAGCTTACGCTGGTAACATTGTAACGGTAACAGGTCTTGGCGAGCTTAAGATTTCAGATACTGTTTGTTGTCCTAACAACGTTGAAGCATTACCACCACTAAGTGTTGATGAGCCAACAGTAACAATGACGTTCTCTGTAAATAACTCTCCTTTCTGTGGTAAAGAAGGTAAGTTTGTAACATCACGTAATATTCGTGAGCGTTTAGACAAAGAATTAGTACATAACGTTGCACTTCGTGTTGCTGATACTGACAACCCAGATAGCTTCCGCGTATCGGGCCGTGGTGAATTACACCTTGGTATCTTAATCGAAAACATGCGTCGTGAAGGTTATGAGCTAGCTGTATCTCGTCCAGAAGTAATCTTACGCACTGTCGATGGCGTATTAGAAGAACCGTATGAAACACTAACAATTGACTGTGAAGAAGAGCATCAAGGTTCTATCATGGAGCAAATTGGTCTTCGTAAAGGTGAACTTACTGATATGGCACCAGATGGTAAGGGCCGTATGCGTTTAGACTTTATGATCCCAAGCCGTGGCTTAATCGGTTTCCAAACTGAGTTCATGACGTTAACTTCAGGTTCTGGTTTACTTTACCATACATTCGATCACTACGGTCCGCACAAAGGTGGCGAGCTAGGTGTTCGTAAGAACGGCGTAATGATTGCAAATGCTACAGGTAAAGCACTTACTAACGCATTATTTAACTTACAAGAGCGTGGTAAATTATTCATCGGTCACGGTGTTGAAGTTTACGAAGGTATGGTTATCGGTATTCATAGCCGCGATAACGACCTTACAGTTAACGCCCTTAAAGGTAAGCAACTTACTAACGTTCGTGCATCTGGTACAGATGAAGCACAAACATTGACGCCACCATTGAACTACACACTAGAGCAAGCGCTTGAGTTCATCGATGATGACGAGTTAGTAGAAGTAACACCTGAGAACATTCGTATCCGTAAACGTCACTTAACTGAAAGTGAGCGTAAGCGTGCGGGTCGTGCTCCAAAATCATAATCTATTAATTTAGAGTAATGGTTTAAAAGCCGCTGTATTGCAAAATACAGCGGCTTTTTTGTGGGTTAAAACAAGAGTTGTCAGCTATAAGTTATCAGCGGTCAGTTTAGAACGGAGCAGCTAAATAGGCAGGTTTAAGCTGAAAGTCAGTAGGCTATATAAACCTGCAACAATGCATAGTGGTAGTGCGTGTTGGTTGGGTGTTTTTTCGTTGGGTTTCGCTACGCTCAATCCAACCTACGTCTCAACTATTTATTAGTGGTTACTTTTTGAAAGTAGAGCGGCTTTTCCAAATACGTCTGTGTTTATAGTTCGTTCTATAGTGAAACTGCAGCAATGTATTTATCTCTAAAAGCGCAGCGCCTCTTATCCTCTTTGTGAATAATTCACTTAAAAAATATTTGCACAAAGAGAAGTAAAAGAGTCAAAGCTTAATCAATCGATAATGCAAAGCATCTGTCATTGTTGGTAGGGTATTTTTTCGTTGGGTTTCGCTGCGCTCAACCCAACCTACGTCTCAACTATTTATTAGTAGTTGCTTTTTGGCAGTAGAGTGGCTTTACCAAATACGTCAGTGTTTATAGTTCGTTCTATAGTGAAACTGCCACAATGTATTTATCTCTAAAAGCGCAGCGCCTCTTATCCTCTTTGTGAATAATTCACTTAAAAAATATTTGCACAAAGAGAAGTAAAAGAGTCAAAGCTTAATCAATCGATAACGCAAAGCATCTGTCATTGTTGGTAGGGTATTTTTTCGTTGGGTTTCGCTGCGCTCAACCCAACCTACTTCTCAACTATTTATTAGTGGTTACTTTTTGGCAGCAGGGTAATTTTGCCAAATACATCTGCGTCTATAAAACCGCGGTTTCTGTCGCCATTGACTGGTTGGACTTCATGTGAGCCCATAAAGTGTTCTCGCACTTTACTGCCGTCGTTATCGCAATAAGCGAGCATAAAGCCGATGACTTGTTTTGTCGTTAATTTAAGCGGTGTATTTTGTCCGCCTTCTTGATAATCATTTGGGTAGAGCTTTATAGCAACTTCCCAGGTGATGTTATAAGGGGCTTGGGTATTACGCTTCCAGTTACTTGTTAAGTGGTCGGTGTATAAATGGGCTTTTTTATCGGGGCCGTAATCGGCGGCTTGGTTATCAAGGCCGATGTGATATGCCAACGCGGTATGGTTAAATTGGTGAATACCACCTGAGGCGTCGCTATCGATAAAAATTTCCAGCGCATCGTCATCCCAATATTTTACGGTCGGGTCTGGGTGCGTATCAATAAGTACATCGTCAGTTATATCAGCTTGTAAATACAGGTAGTTTTTATCCCACAGCAGGCGGTAGCGGCCTTTAAAGTCGGCATCTGATGAGGGCAAGGTGCCATCCATTAAATGCGGCATATCATGCCATGTTGCTTTATCCCATGCGCTTTCAGATACGCCATCAATAGTAATAGGGGTCGATGTATGCGCTACATCAATGGCCATTACTGGGGCGCTTAATAAACAGCTTAAAGCTAATGCGTGTTTTTTCATTAATTTCTCAATGTTAATATGTATTTAGATATTACAATCATCCTAAAACAGTTCAGCAATGAGTTACAGTGAAATACTTTCGCCTTCGTTTAAAATATATAAAGGTGTGGTTGAAGCCATTTTATTGTGCATATGTAGTAACCTTAGCAGTGCTGAATGACTTGTCCGGTCGCCCATTTTCCAGCTTGAGTTACCATAGCCCCACGGTATCATTACTTTACAGTTAAGATCGCTAGCTGCATTTACAGCATCCTCTGGTGTGGTGTGTACATAACGATACCAAGTAGGGCTGTCTTCACTGTAATACGAGGCTATGGGCAGTAGGCATATGTCTATATCGCCATACTTTTGCTGAATGTCTTTAAAGTGTTTTGAGTAGCCGGTATCGCCGGCAAAAAACACGGTACTGCCGTTTTGCTCAAGCAACCAGCCATTCCATAGGTCTTTATCGTTATCTTCGTAAATAAAGGGCACCAATACACGGCTACTAAAGTGGTGCGCTGGTAGGGCATGAATCGTTAAATCATCAAGCTGTGTTTTTGCATACCAGGCCATTTCGCTAATGTTATAGCCACCAGTAGGGAAGTTGTCGGCCATACCTAATGGCGTTAAGTAGCGAGGTTTATTACCAAGCTCCCCTATATCGGCTTTATTAAAGTGATCGTAATGAATATGCGAGTACATCACTGCACTTAGGTTTTTAAGCTCGTTTTGTGTAAGCCAATCGCCGGGTTGCCTGTAAAACCCTGAGGCTAACCTAAAGGCTAAATCAACAGGTGAGTCGAACTGCTCTTTTACAGGATCAAATAGCACGTGTTGTCCGTTAGGTGTGCGGATCATAAACCCAGCGTGCCCTAACCAGCGCACGGTAAAGCCCGTATTTAAATTAATTGGCTTTTGCTCAGCAATAAATTGGCAATCTTCAGCGTCTTGTTTGCATTGTAATTTAGGGCTTGGCGGGTAGCAGCCGGTTTCGCAGGTGGTGGGGTAGGTTTTTTTGCCAGGGTAGAGGTTATAAAAGCGTCCTTTTCGCTCGCCTGTTTGATGCTGCGGGGTAAGCGTGCTTTCCCCTGCAATCACCTCAATGCGATTAGCGGTTTCGCAAGCGCTAAGCAATCCACAAATAAATACAAGGCTGGTGGTTTTTAGTTTCATTGTTGCTATCTATTATTATTTTTATAAAAGTATAACAACATCAAAAGATTAACAAATAGTTCAAAGGTAACAAAACGTAACAACAAAAAAGCCTGCAATATGCAGGCTTTGTTAGGCAGATTTTAATTGATTAGCCAGCGCTATTCATTTGCTCTATAAACTTGTTTGAATCGGCAATTGATTTATTCATGTCGTTCATCAGCACTTGAATATCACGCTTTAAATTAGTGAATTCGCCTTTAATAGCGGCAACCGCTTGTGCGTTTAAGTTATGCTTTAAGTACAGTACGTTATCTTGTAAAGACGATAGCACTGGCTCCATTTTGCTCTCTGCACTGCGCATAGAGCGTAGTAACTGGCTAAATTGGCGTTGTGTAGCCGCTAGCTTTTTACTGCTTTCGCGCTTAAGCGACGCGCTTTTGTATTGCTCAAGTTCATCGCTCCATTCATCAAATAAAGCTTCTGCTACATCTTCAACTTTATTAATATTGCTCGATACTTCATTAGCGGCTGCTAAGCTCGACTCATAATCATCGTTAAGTTGATTGTAGGCATCTTGTAACTCGCCGCCATCAAAATTAATTAAAGTTGTTAGGCGCTCAAGTGCTGATTGAAATTCTTCTTGCGACTCTTCTTGTGAATCTTTGGTTTCTTCTACGCGGTCAATAAGAATGTCGCGCTTATGTACACCTACTTTTTCCATTGCAGAATAATAGGCCGACTGACAGCCCGATAAAGTAAGCGTAATGGCCAGTACCGAGGCGCTAAGTAATGTTTGTTTTTTCATTTGGATCCCTATTTACCAGTAAGTGCTGTAAATTATGGTGCTGATTGCTATCATAATCAAAATTCGATTAGCACAAGTCAATTGTATGAATGATAAGCTCTCCCTTTATAAACAGCAAGCTATCTCCTTTTTAAGGCAACAGCCAAGCTGGTGGATGCAGTACGTTAACCGCTGTATAGACGATCAAATAACAGTGAATGCAGGCTACCTTGCCTATGTTACTTTGCTTTCTTTAGTGCCTTTGATAGCGGTAGGCGTGGCAATATTTTCGGCCTTCCCGGGGTTTGAGTCGACCCGCATAGCCATAGAAAGCTTTTTGTTTACTAACTTTGTACCTACCTCATCTGATGTTATTAAAGAGCATATAAGCTCCTTTACTGGCAATGCGAACCAAATGACCGCGGTGGGTATTGGCTTTTTAGCGGCGATTGCACTGCTGCTTATACGTAATGTTGATGCCACGCTTAATCGTATTTGGCGTATTAAGAAAAAACGCCCCATGATGATCTCTTTTGCGGTTTATTGGATGGTATTGAGCTTAGGCCCCGTACTTCTGGGCGCAAGTATTGGTGTTACATCGTATATTGTTTCGTTAGTGTCGTTTGCCGATCAGGGCATTCCTGGGTTTAGTGGCTTTTTGTTAAAGCTGGTGCCTTATGGCTTTTCGATGATTGGCTTTTTAATGTTATACACTTTAGTGCCTAACACGCCTGTATCTATTAGGGCTGCGCTACCGGGGGCTCTTTTTGCGGCAGTATTATTTGAGCTGACTAAAAAAGGCTTTGCGCTTTATATTAGCCATTTCCCTTCGTACGAAGTAATTTATGGCGCTGTTGCGACCATTCCTATTTTATTTGTGTGGGTGTATTTGTCGTGGGTGGTGGTGTTATTAGGGGCCGAATTTACCGCCTGTATAAGCCCTAATCATGTACCACAAACACCAGAAATAGACATTGATGAAGAACTAAAAACAGAGGAACGCAGTTAAATGCAAGGCTTAATACAACGTGTAAAAAGTGCCAAAGTAGAAGTTGATAACCAAGTTATAGGTGAAATTGGCCAAGGTATTTTATTGTTACTCGGTGTTGAAAAACCAGATGATGAGCAAGCCGCCGACAAGCTGTTGCATAAGGTAAGTAATTACCGAATATTTACCGATGAAAACGACAAAATGAACTTAAGCCTAAAAGATATAGGCGGTGAATTACTCGTGGTGTCGCAATTTACATTAGCGGCTGATACTAAAAAAGGCATGCGCCCAAGCTTTTCATCGGCAGCCACACCTAGCCAAGCTAACGCGCTTTACGAGTACTTTGTAACTCAAGCTAAAGCGCAGGGTATTAGTGTTGCCACGGGAGAGTTTGGCGCCGATATGCAAGTGAGCTTGTGTAACGATGGACCTGTTACGTTTAACTTATCGGTTTAATTACCAGCTTTAGTAACAATAATAATATGATTCACAAAGCCCGCAATTTTATGCGGGCTTACTTTTACGCCAAACACATTAAATAGTAATTGCTGTAACTGAATTAACTGCGACTCATGTTGCGACAAAAAGTTAATAAATAACGTGCCACCTGCGTTTAGCGCATCGTATATTTTTTGATAAAAAGCGCGTTCAAACAAAAATCGTGGTGCATCTATTTGGCTAAATAAATCAAGAATAATCCAGTCATGGTTATGTGCCTTGCTAAGTACATTTTGCGCGTCATCACACTGCACGTCACTTTGGTTTTTAAGAGCGAAAAAATCTGTATAGCAGGCAATTATATCTGCATTTTTTTCAACTGATGTTACGTGTGCCTGCGGGTAAGTGTATTGTAAGTAATTACGTATAGCGCCACCGCCAAGGCCAAGTTCTAACACATGATTTGGTGGTGCTAAGGTTTGCCACTGCTTAGCTAAATAGGTTAAATGTGGAAATAGTAAGCGCTGTGGATTGTTAAGCTCTATCACCGATTGCAATGTATCGTTAATTAGCAGCCAGCGAAGCTGCCCGAATTGGCGAACCTGTATGTGATCGCCTGCATATTTATGCCAGTAAACTAGTTGCCCAATATCTTGGCTGTGACTAATAAAGTGGCTACTCACTACACCCGTTAAAGGGTTTATAAAATCGCTCATAACATTAAGGGCCTGTTGACCTTTCAGGATTAAAGTTTGTTCAATCTAGGGGGCGATTTAATCGCGGCGCGAGATTTGTAACCTAGTGGGCTCGGTAACTGCTCCTGCGTTACTCTACTGGCTTACACCCATGTAGGCAACAAAGAGTAAATTTCCCCTAGGCAGAACCCTTCGCTCAGTGCATGTTCAATCTCTAAAGGCCCAGCATAAACTAGCTGATGCGATGGGTAAAACAGTTATTTTTTCGCTTGCTTACCAAAGTCGTATTGGCAGTGTTTAAAAGATGGAGTATGGTATTTGCCATAATAATTCCAACCAACTTAATCTTTAATTTTCTAATGTAAAAACCAATGTGCAGGTTAAAGAGTTATTCAGTTGGATTACATGCCGTAGCCTTTATTTTTTATTTACGGCAAAACAACAGGAGTATATATGTTTCAAGTAACTACACCGCAGAGCAGCGAAGACTGGCAAGCGTACTATCAATTACGTTGGGAAGTACTACGTGCGCCTTGGAATGAGCCTCGTGGCTCTGAACAAGATGATATGGAACAAGACTCAGAGCATCGCTTTATAAAAAATAACAACGGTGATGTGCTTGGTGTGGCCCGTTTACACTTTAACAACCATGAACAAGCGCAAGTACGTTACATGGCCGTAGCCGAAGGCAACCGTAACCAGCATATTGGTAGCCGTTTATTACACGAGCTTGAAAAAATAGCATGGACGCAAAATGCAGGCGAATTAGTGTTATTTGCTCGCGAGCGTGCGCTTGAGTTTTATAAGCGCCACGGCTATGAGCTAAAAGAAAAAGCCCACTTAGCGTATGGCGATGTTCAACATTTCAAAATGATTAAGCAAAAGCCTAGTGAGCCGGGATGGTTTCGCCACCCTGATTGGACGCAAGTACTGCAAAATATTTGGCGTGAATCAATCCCAATTAGTGATGCAATGGGTATAAAAGTAGAAAGCTACACAGACTGGCAGTTTACAACGCGTGCTGATTTAGACGCTAACTTAAACCTACACAACACTATGTTTGCAGGCTCTATATACAGCTTAGCAACCTTAACCGGTTGGGGCGCAACGTACTTAGCGCTTAAAGAGGCAGGGCTTGAGGGCAATATTGTATTAGCCGATGCCACTATAAAATACTTAAAACCACTTAATACCGACCCACGCGGTTGTGTTGATGTGCAAACCTGTAAAGGTAAACTCAGTGAGCTGGAAACAACAGGCAAAGCAAGTTACGTAGTACCTGTTACTATATTTGATGGCAGCGATGTTGTTGCAGAGTTTGAAGGGGTGTTTGCGGTTAAAAAATAACGATTAACGCTTTAATAAAAAAGCCAAGCACTTTATAAAAGGGCTTGGCTTTTTTTATGGCGTATTAATAAATTAGAGTAAATCAGTAAGTAATATACCTACACCAATACGCTCTACATCAGCGTTATAATCAATTAGGCTTTCACCGTAACCGTTAAAGTACTGCGCGTAGCCACGTAAACGACCCCAAAGCGGGAATGACCAATCTAGTTGAAGTGCACCACGGTTATCTGAATTTAAATTGTTACGAGTCATAAAGCTAAACTCGTGATCGTGATAACGATACGCCCCGCCAAATTCAAAGTAACCCATGTATTTGTAAATATCTGGATTGTCGTCGCCATCGGCTTCTAATATATTGTCTTTTTCATCCTCGGCAATGCGATACCAAGGTTTAAAGCTAAATACAAAACCGCTCTTTTCCCATATAAAATCGGCGTAAATTCGGTTCCATGAACGAGAGTTTGGCTGGCTGCGGCCATTAGATTGGTGCGAAATACCCAGCGCTATGGCCATTTCGTCGCCCCAAAGTACGTTTTCTTGGTCTAGGTAGTTTACCCAAAATATTTCTGGTTCGTAGTTGGTTTCACGAAACGGAGAAGAAATCTCTGAGTTATAAATTTGCCAATACGACTGCAAGGTAAAGCCAAAAAAGATGGCTTGGTCGTCATCTGCAAAATCATCGTACAGTGGCACTTTAATAGAAAGCTGGTATTTAGCCTCTAGGTTATCAAGGGGTTCGCCATTTTCTTCATCTGTTAGCTCGTCAAAGCCGTCAAACGGGCGATCGTTAGGGTGCGAGACATACGATAAAGGTAAAATGTAGTTACGTTTATGCGGCGTAATTACGTTACGATTTTTTTTGCTTACCTCTTCGCGAGCCTTGCGTTTATCAAGTGCGGTAAGTTGTTTGTTTTCTTCAAGGGCGGAGCATTTTGTACGCAGCTCGTCTAAGGTTTGCTTACCATCGCCACCAATTACTTCATTTAAAATACATTGCTTAACTAGCTCTATGTCGTTGTCTTGTTCATTTTTTTTAACCTCTTGTTGGGCAAAAGAGGGTGTGCTTAGTAAAGCCGTAACTGCAATCCAATAACGCCAGCTCATTGTTTATTCCTTTGAGAGTAAGGTAGATTTATAAATTATAACGTGTTTTTACATTTGTAACGGTGAACTTTCACTGAATTTACACTTATTTGATTACCTTACGTTTACACCGTTATCACAGATCAAAAAAAGCGGCATATAGCCGCTTATATTGTAAGTTAGTTAACTTACTCTCACGCAATGAGAAGGGGGAGTTATAGCGCGGTGCGCTATAACTCAAATACGTTAGTAAAAAACTTATAAAGTTCAGTGCCTTGGTTTACGCTTGCTGAGGCAAAATGCAAAATAGCAATTGCATCGCAATCAAGGCTTAATGTTTGTAGGGGCTGCTCAGTTAAATAGCGCTCCATGCGCAATATATGGGCTATTGGCTCACCTGCCTTTATGTGTGCGCCTAATGGGGCAACATATTCAACCATGCCGCCAATCGGCGCATAATAAGCAAAGTAGTCATCTAAATGGCACGCATAACGAGTCATCTGCTTAGGTTGATACACTGCATCTACCAATACATTTTTATGGTTCAAATAGCTTAAAATGCTGTTTGCATCATCAAAGGCGGCTGCTAAGTCTATTTTTTCTTGGCTGCCTAGCTCTACTGTAAAGGCTTCAACCTGTACATTGAAGTCCCTGCCTTGCGCACTAAGTGCATCACTTAGATGCCACCATGGGCAAAAGCTAGCTTCATCCATTGCGCCATCAAAGTCGCTTGGAATAAGCAGTACGTGTTCAATATTAAAATAACGTGCGCTGTCGCTGACATACGTTGGACAGTACAGATGCTTACTTGAAATAGGCCCCGTATGTAAGTCGAGCACGATATCGGCTTGATGCGCAAGCTTTTGCAGGTTAAGCGCAATGCGTTTACCGGTATTGAGCAAGTAAGCTGGGCCGTTAAGTTTGGCATCTATTTCATCAAGCAGGGCTTTTTTAAAATTACTTTTTAAAGCTGCATCGTCGTACTGGCTATGCTCGTGTGCAAACTGGGTGACTAAATCACTATTGTAGTGATACATACGGTTCCAGTTAGTGCCAGTAATAGGGTCGAATCGGCCAAGGGTAAATTCCCCTGATTTTTGATTACAACCTATAGGGTTAGCATAAGGTACTAAGGTAATGTCGCCTTTTAAATTGAGCTGTTTTAACTGCTCTAGCAGCTGAAAAATAACCGCGTTACCTTGTACCTCGGCGCCATGCATATTGGCTTGAATATACACGCTTGGCCCGCTGCCATCGCCTTTTAAGCGATACACCGGAATAGTTAGAGGTAAGCCGTTTGCTACTTCCCCTACTACAATGTTTTCTTGGCTAATGGGTGTTGTTATGCTCATGTTTATTACCTTAAGTAGTGACTGGCATCTTCTGCTTGGCGCACACAGGTGAGCTCGCCATTTTGTAACACGTATTCTGCAGCTAGTTCATGGCATAAAAAATAGGGCATGCTTTCGGTAAAACCATAGGCGCCACATTGGCTAAACACTAGCCAGTCTTGCTCGTTTAAATCGCTTGGTAGGCTATGCTCGCCTAAGCAATCAAGGGCAGTACATAATGGGCCATATAAGCTCATTGCTTGTTCTGGCGCTGTTGATTCGCGCAGTAACGCCGCAGGAAAATCTTGGCTTGTAACAGCAGGGCGTAATAAGTGGTTAATACCACCGGTTAAAATAACTTGCTGTTGTCCGTAGTTTTGTTTGCACTCAACGACGGGGTTAGCGTAATGTCCGCATTCGCCTACAGCGTAACGGCCAAGCTCCATCCAAAGCTCGTCTACACCCGCATCTTTTTTAATTTTTGCCAGCGCGGTGATTAATCCATCCCACTCAAGTGTTGCATCGTTTGGTGTGTAAGGAATACCTAAACCGCCGCCTAAGTCTAAAATTTTCAGGTTTATATTTAAGTTATTAGCCAAGGTGGTAAGCGGTGCAATCATTTGCGACCACAGCTCGCTTAGCTTTTGCGTGCTAAGCATGTTGCCCCACTGAAAAATATGCAGACCATCAAAATTAAGTGCTGGGTAATCGCCAGTATTGAGCGCTTGCCATTCATCGCAACCAAGCCCAAACGGTGTAAGGCTGTCACCCCCTAATGGGTTTTTTTCACCTTCTGGCCAGCGTAATTGCACACGCAGTAATACTTGCAGCTGCGTATTTTGCAGCTGCGCTTGCTGGTTTAACCAACGTACTTGATTGAGGCTTTCGGCAACAAAAATACGCACGCCGCGCTCAATAAAGTGTTTAATTTGTTTAGGGCTCTTTGCAGGCCCTGTGTTGAGCACGCGCTGTGAACTAATACCTTGTGCAAGGACTTGTTCAAGCTCACCTTTACTTGCTACGTCAAAGTTAAATCCGGCGCTGTCTAGGCATTGAATAACCTTAGAAAGCGGATTGGCTTTTACCGCATACCAAAGCTTTACATCGGTTTGCGCAACTAAACGGGTAAGGTGTGCGTTTAGTTTGTCTAAGTCGTAAACAAAAAAAGGTGTATCAAGTTGCTGAGTAAGTGTATTTACGGCGGCCTTGATAGGCGTGCTCAAAAAGCTCATTATCGTAAAACCTCTTCTAGCAATAACGATGCATCGCTTTGCTCGTCGCGGTATTTAACAATGAGTGCACACGACATGCTTAGGCCTTGCTCACGAGCCCATTCGTTAGACGCAGGGCGAGAACCTGGTATTACAATAGCGTACTGTGGAATTGGCTCGCCTTTATCTAGCTGGCGCTCGTTAACACAGTCGTAAACCGGAATAGTTGCAGATAAACGCACACCTGGGGCAAGTACCGCGCCTTTTTTAACCACTACGCCTTCAACAATGACACAACCTGCGCCAATAAACGCATCGTCTTCAACCACGACTGGGCTTGCCCCAATTGGCTCAAGTACACCACCAAGTTGCACAGCTGCGCTTAAATGCACATTTTTACCAACTTGTGCACACGAACCCACTAATGCGTGGCTATCAACCATAGTGCCTTCGTCGATGTATGCGCCAATATTTACGTACGCTGGTGGCATAATAATAGTGCCTTTAGCTACGTAGGCACCGCGGCGAACACTGGTGCCACCTGGTACCATACGCACGCCATCGTCAGTGCTAAATTCTTGTGGTGCAAGGTTGTGCTTATCAACAAACCCGCCTGCAAACTCGGTGTTAGTGCCATTTTTAAAGGCTTCTAAAATGCCTTGTTTTACTTCTACGTTAGCTTCCCATTGGCCGCTTTCGTTTTGTGATGCTGCGCGTACTGCGCCCGATTCTAAATTATTTAGTAGTTCTAACCAGCTCATTATAAAAACCTGTGTTTAATGCCAAGATAAAATGGTGTCGTTTGCAGTGGTAATGCAATCGGTTTGCGTTAACTCAAGATGCGTTAAAGGTGGACGCAACAGTGGGCTATTTAAACGCCCTTGCTGGTGCATTAGCACTTTAACGGGAATAGGGTTTGCTACAGCAAATAGGCTATTAATAGCGCGAGTCCACTGAGCAAATAAATTGGGGTGTTGACCGCTTAGGCTGCGCTTTACAAATTCGTGTGTTTGCAAAGGCCATGCATTGGCCGCAACCGAAACTAAGCCTTTTGCACCTGCTTGGGCAAAGTAGGGCATAAGTGCATCGTCGCCACTGTATAGCGCTAAATTAGGCGCGGCTTGTCGGTATGCTTCAAATTGGGTGATGTTGCCACTGGCTTCTTTTAAAGCCCACAGTTTTGGGTGCGCTTTTAAGTTTTCAATGGTTTCGATAGGAATGCTTACACCGCTGCGCCCAGGTACGTTGTATAACATACACGGATGCGCGCTTTCGTTTAATAAGCTTTCGTACCAATGTGTTTGACCTACAGCCCCTGGTTTTGCATAAAGAGGTGAGCCTAATAAGTAGCTGTGAATAGGTAATTGGTTACAGTAGCTAACCCATTCTTTTTGTTGGGCCAAGTTACTACCACCAACAGCAACCATAAGCGGTACACTGGGTTTTAATTGGCACACGTGCTCAACAATGCCTTGCTGCTCTTTAAGCGTAAGGGCTAAGCCTTCACCTGTGCTACCGAGCAGTAAAATACCGTTGTGTGCCGCTTCTTGTTCGCTAACAAGTGTTGTGAGCGTGTCGTAGTCAACATTACCTTGTTGATCAAACGGCGTAACAAGCGCTGTCCACAGTGCGTAGTCGTCTAAATTGAAGTTGTGAATCATCTCTTACGAACCTATAAGGTGTTCGAGATATTAAGGAGGCTGTATGATGTGAGCCGCATTAACGTCGTTCGAACAGTATTCGAAGAGCGAATGGGCTTAAAATAATAGGGCGCACGGCCTTATTATTTAAGACCAGAAGCTCTCCACCAAACTAATAAGCTGCTCTAAAACAGCTATTGGTGACAGTCGCTAGGATTCAACCTAGTCGCCCGAAGTAATTGCTTCGCAAAAGCGTTTACCTCTCGGCGGTATTCCCCTCACATATGCTCACTGGAGTTTGCGCTCCTAACATACGCTACCTGAATAACGCACCTCTTCTAGCCCTTTGTATTTTGTTTAACCGCAAAAGGTTTAACAAAATACAATTTAAATAGGGTAATTGCGGCGATTAAAACATTTTAGCCGTCTAGGTGTCAAGTTGCAGGATACAGATTAGTTCATCGAAAATGCGGGTGGTTACGTATTAGCTGCTTTTCTCGTAAACTAACCCTATGAGCAGTGATGAGGTATTTAATAAGTATGGAAAAATTTAGCGATATTTATAAGCGAGCAGTAGAGCGAAAAGGTTCTGAAAAAATGCTTAAGTTATTACTCGCAAAACCCTTATCTAAAAAAGCATTAAGCGCATTAAGTGACGACGACTGGCTTGAAGAGTTTACCCGTAAAGTATTTCAAAGCGGGTTTTACTGGTCGGTAATAAACAGTAAATGGCCAGGTTTTAGAGAGGTTTTTTGGCAGTTTAGTGTTGATAAATTACTTATGATGCCGCCCGATATGCTCGAGCAAAAAGCAACTGATGAGCGTATTATTCGTAATTATAAAAAGGTAAAAACAATTCCTGAAAATGCCTACATGATCCACGAAATAGCTCAGCAACATGGCAGTTTTAGCAAGTTTGTAGCTAACTGGCCAAGCGATGACATTATTGGCTTATGGGCATATTTAAAAAAACACGGCGCCCGTTTGGGTGGAAATACTGGCCCGTATGCCTTAAGAGCGCTTGGTAAAGATACTTTTTTACTTTCGCGAGATGTAGAAAGTTACCTAAGAGCGCACAAAATTATAGATGGCGGCCTGCAAACTAAAAAATCACTCACTGCCGCACAGGCGTTTTTTAACGAAATGCAAAAGCAAAGTGGTTTGAGCCTGCAAGAACTTAGCTTAATTGTGGCTTACAGCGTGGGCGACAATCGCGTAGGCATAAGCCAACAGACAGAGGATTAACCATGAAACTAGTGCCAAGATACACAGACATAGCAGATAACTTTGCAATAGAGGATCAACCTTCAAGCGTTGCTGCCCCGCAATTGCTGCTGTGGAACGAAGCGTTAGCACAGCAGTTTAATATTGATGTTGAGCCTGCGCTGCGGGCCAGTACTTTTGCTGGTAACGAGCCGCAACCGGTAAATGCTGTAGCGCTTTGCTATTCTGGGCATCAGTTTGGGCACTTTTCGCCGCGCTTGGGTGATGGGCGAGCGCACTTACTGGGTGCTATCAGCGATGATAAAAATCAGCTGTGGGATATTCAGTTAAAAGGCTCAGGCGCCACGCCTTTTTCAAGAGGAGGCGATGGGCGATGCGCATTAGGCCCCGCTATTCGCGAGTATATTATGAGCGAAGCTATGCACGGCTTAGGGATTAAAACCACGCGGTGTTTGGCTGTTGTAGGCACAGGCGAAGCTGTTTATCGTAATCCGCCGCAACCAGGCGCAATTGTTACCCGCTTAGCAAGTAGCCATATTCGCGTTGGCTCGTTTCAGTATTTAGCAACTCAAGGTGATGTAGAGGGATTAAAAAAATTAGCTGATGTAGCCATTGAACGCCATTACCCAAGTATTAAATTAACTGGGGCTCAGCGCTATTTAGACTTTTTAGCAGCCGTTATAAATAGTCAGCTAGCGCTGGTTATTAGCTGGATGCGAGTAGGCTTTATTCATGGCGTTATGAATACTGATAATACCTTGATAAGCGGCGAAACTATCGACTACGGCCCGTGTGCAATGATGAATACCTTTGATTTTGATACAGTGTTTAGCTCAATTGATAAGCAAGGTCGCTATGCCTATGGTAATCAGCCAAATATTGTAAGTTGGAACTGCGCGCGTTTAGCCGAGAGCTTAATACCACTTATAGATGAAGATGACGAACAAGCTGTAAGTTTAATGACGCCGCTAATTAATCAGTTTTCTACGTTATTTAACGCGCAATATAATCAAATGTGGGCACAAAAATTAGGCTTAGCAGGTTATAAAGAAGACGATGTAGAGCTTGTAAGTAAGTTATTATTGTTATTTCAAGAGCATAAGCTCGATTACACCAACACCTTTGATGCCTTAACCGAGTCACTAAAGGGTGGCAAAGTGCCAGATGAATTAACGCAATGGGCCCAGTTATGGCAAAAAAGATGTGATGAAAACAGCTATAACCTAATGAGAGCGGCTAACCCAAGGGTTATACCGCGTAATCACATCGTCGAAGAAATCCTCGCGCAATATAATCAACACGGCGAGAGTGAGCTGCTAAGCGACTTCTTAGCGGTGATGAGTAACCCATATGATAAAACAGCTAACTTAGCCCGCTTTCAAGAGACAGGTAAAGATGACAAGGGCTATCAAACTTTTTGCGGTACTTAAGTATTGTAATTAATTGTAAGTTACTGATTATAAATAGTCATTTTTAAATGATTCAGTGTCCAATGATTGAGCAGTTATATACTCGGTGGTATTGTTCGCATTCATAAAAAGTAACTATTTGTAAATTACCATAATTTATTAATTGCCGATTAGGTAAAAATTTTCACTTAACCTACAATTGGTGGTTGGAATGTCTGTAGATCGTTGAAAAAATTTATAATCTTTATTTTTTCGTTAAGTATCGATTAACAAAAGCTCAGGTAGTGTGTACAAAACTGGTTGAGCTAGCATTGATTAGCTACAATTTTCTAAGTTGTTAAAATGGGAAGAAAACAATGAAATTAAAATCACTTACAATTGCAATTGCGTTAGCTGCAACTAGCGCGTCTACATTCGCTGCCGATAAAGAAGAAGGCCTTTACCTTGGTGTTTTCGGTGACTACTATGATGCGTCATGGAAAAACATGCGCGCACAAACTGGCCTTGATGTAAACGAGTCAACTGGTTGGGGTGTAGAAGCAGGTTACCGTTTCAGCGATTACTGGAGCGCACGCCTTGAGTATGCAGATATGGACTTTAACGCGTTCGATAAAGTAGCGGGTAATCGTAATAATATCGACGGCGAGCGTTACGGTATTGATGCGCTTTACCACCTTGACGGCGGCCCTTTCTACGGTCTATTCGGTATTAAAGAAATGGACGTAGTAGATGACAACACATTCTTAAACGCAGGTGTTGGTTACCAACACTTTATTACTGATGGCTTTTTCGTAAACGCTGAAACTGCGGTATACCAAGGTCTTGATAAAGGTTACACAGATGTAGGTGCTAAAATTGGTATTAACTACTTATTTGGCCAAAACTCTATGCCTGCACAGCCTGTAGAACCAGCGCCTACAGCAGTAGTAGAAGTACCTGTAGAACCTAAAGACAGCGACAACGACAACATCCTAGATAAAGATGATAAATGTCCTAACACGCCAATGACAGACGCTGTTGATGGCGATGGCTGTACTTTATACGAAGACCGTGAAGTAACAACAAGCTTATTAGTTACTTTCCCACATGATTCTGCACAAGTTGGTCAACGTTACTTTGACGACATTGCATCAGTATCTGAGTTCTTAAAAGAGCACGAAGATACAACTGTACTACTTGAAGGCCACGCGTCAGCGGTAGGTAACGCAAACTACAACAAGATGCTTTCTAAAAAGCGTGCTGATGATGTAGCACAAGAGCTAATTAAAGATGGCATTGCTGAAGATCGCATTACAACTGTTGGTCTAGGTGAAGAACGTCTTAAAAACACAGCTAACACGAAAGAAGCTCACGCTGAAAACCGTCGTGTAGAAGCACATGTAAAATCTATTGAACGTGTAAAAGTTAAGCGTTAATAGTTACTTACTTTATTTTAAAAACCCAGCTTAGTGCTGGGTTTTTTTATGCCTTTAAAACAGCATATGCAGTATTAACCTGATTAAACAAGAATGATTATTACTTAACAAACATTCACGAAAATAGAATTTACGCTTACCACTATTCATAACATTTATAGTCGGTATAATCAGTTGCTTAGCTGGATGGATTTTCATCTATACATAAAAGCTTTATAATCCCGCGTTAGAATACTATAAGTATTGGGTTACTTTTTTTGCGCATGAGGCGCTACCGAATACTTTCACGTCACCAAGAGGGCAATATTGTGCTACAAGAATATCGTAAACACGTAGAAGAACGTGCCGCGTTAGGTATCGTACCAGCGCCATTAGATGCTCAGCAAACGGCTGATCTTATTGAACTAATTAAAAACCCACCAACGGGTGAAGAAGAGTTCATCTTAGATTTACTAATCAACCGCGTACCACCAGGCGTTGATGATGCAGCATACATCAAAGCAGGCTTTTTAGCGGCAGTTGCTAAAGGTGAAGCACAATCTCCATTAGTATCTAATGAAAAAGCAGCAGAATTATTAGGTACAATGTTAGGTGGTTACAACATCGCCCCAATGATTGAGCTACTTGATGACGAAACACTTGCGCCTATCGCTGTAAAAGGTCTATCAAACACATTATTAATGTTTGATGCATTTTACGACGTAGAAGAAAAAGCAAAAGCAGGTAACGAGCACGCTAAAAAGATTATTCAATCTTGGGCAGACGCTGAATGGTTTACTAACAAGCCAGCTGTTGCTGAAAAAATCTCTGTTACTGTATTTAAAGTAACCGGCGAGACAAACACTGATGATTTATCACCAGCACCAGATGCATGGTCACGTCCAGATATCCCGCTTCATGCTTTAGCAATGCTAAAAAATGAGCGCGACGGTATCACTCCTGACAAAGCGGGTGAAGTAGGTCCAATCACTAAACTTGAAGAATTAAAAACACAAGGTTTACCACTTGCATACGTAGGTGACGTTGTAGGTACTGGTTCTTCTCGTAAATCTGCAACTAATTCTGTACTTTGGTTTATGGGTGATGATATCCCATACGTACCTAATAAGCGCGTTGGTGGTGTATGTTTAGGTAACAAAATTGCGCCTATCTTCTTCAACACAATGGAAGATTCAGGTGCGTTACCAATCGAGTTAAATGTTGATGAGTTCAACATGGGTGATCAAATTGATATTTACCCATACGAAGGTGTAGTTAAGCGCCACGGTACTGATGACGTTATCTCTACTTTTGAACTTAAATCAGACGTAATTTTAGATGAAGTACGTGCCGGCGGCCGTATTCCTCTAATCATTGGTCGTGGTTTAACAGACAAAGCACGTACCTCTTTAGGTTTAGGTGCTACTGACGTATTTAAAGTACCAGCAGTAACAGAAGTGTCTGATAAAGGCTTTACACTAGCGCAAAAAATGGTTGGTAAAGCATGTAACGTAGCAGGTATTCGCCCAGGCCAATACTGTGAGCCAAAAATGACCACTGTAGGTTCGCAAGATACTACAGGTCCTATGACACGTGATGAGCTTAAAGACTTAGCATGTTTAGGTTTCTCTGCAGATTTAACAATGCAGTCATTCTGTCATACCTCTGCTTACCCTAAACCAATTGACGTAAACACTCACCATACGCTTCCTGATTTCATCATGAACCGTGGCGGTGTTTCACTTCGCCCTGGTGATGGTGTAATTCACTCTTGGTTAAACCGTATGTTATTACCAGATACTGTAGGTACTGGTGGTGATTCACATACACGTTTCCCATTAGGTATTTCGTTCCCAGCGGGTTCAGGTGCAGTAGCGTTCGCAGCAGCAACAGGTGTTATGCCACTTGATATGCCTGAGTCTATTTTGGTTCGCTTTAAAGGTGAAATGCAACCAGGTATCACTTTACGTGACCTAGTACACGCAATCCCTTACTACGGTATTAAGCAAGGCTTATTAACAGTAGAGAAAAAAGGTAAAATCAACGAATTCTCTGGTCGCGTACTAGAAATTGAAGGTGTTGAGCACTTAACTGTTGAGCAAGCGTTTGAATTATCAGATGCATCAGCAGAGCGTTCAGCAGCAGGTTGTACTGTTAAGCTTTCTAAAGAGTCTATCAGCGAATACCTTGAGTCTAACATTGTTATGCTTAAGTGGATGATCTCTGAAGGTTACGGCGATGTACGTACAATCGAACGTCGTATTAATGCAATGCAAGAGTGGTTAGCTAACCCAGAACTTATGGAAGCTGATGCTGATGCAGAGTACAAGCACGTTGTAGAAATCGACCTAGCAGAAATTAAAGAGCCAATCCTTTGTGCTCCAAATGACCCAGATGACGCGCGTTTACTTTCTGATGTTACTGGCGAGAAAATCGACGAAGTATTCATCGGTTCTTGTATGACTAACATAGGTCACTTCCGTGCTGCGGGTAAATTACTAGATGGCTTTACTGGTCGTATCCCAACTCAACTTTGGGTAGCTCCACCAACGAAGATGGATAAAGACCAACTAACTGACGAAGGTTACTACGGTATCTTTGGTCGTGTTGGTGCACGTATCGAAACGCCAGGGTGTTCACTGTGTATGGGTAACCAAGCACGTGTTGCAGATAAAGCAACGGTTGTTTCTACCTCAACACGTAACTTCCCTAACCGTTTAGGTACAGGCGCAAATGTATTCTTAGCATCAGCTGAGCTTGCTGCAGTAGCGGCAATTTTAGGTAAATTACCTACACCAGCTGAGTACCAAGAATACGCAGAGAAAATCAATGCAACGGCTGCAGATACATACCGTTACTTGAACTTCCACCGTATGCCTCAGTACACTAAAAAAGCAGACAACGTAATTATTCAGCAAGCTGTATAATTTAAAGCTGTTTTAAAAAAACCCGCTTAGGCGGGTTTTTTATTGGCTAAAATAAAATTGAATATTTCATGCTGTAATAAGTTTTAAATGAATTAAATATAACCATTACCCACTTTTTATATAAATAATAAAGCAAATATTCCTTTCTACATGCATTAAAATCTCTTTCAATATTCTCATTATTTTAAGCGAGATTTTATGACTGCATTAAACAACCAGAATTTACTGCAACTTCGTTTTATTAACCAAGCAAATATTGACTTGGTTAAGCCTTCTTTTGATAACCTACCTGCTAATCCGTATGCAGATGGTGAATTTCGTAAGCGTCGTTACTCGGTAATTAAATTTCAAAATGGTGAGCTAAAACTACAAGCTGCCAAAGCGTTTGTTCAAGACGATTCTATTAACACCTTTCAGGGTAATGTTGAGCGTACTTATGAAAACTTAGAGCAAAGCTTACTTGAGTCAGAAGGTATGAAAAGCATTGTAAGTGAGTTTTGTGAGCTTACCGGCATTGATGAAGGCCGTGATATTGAAATTCACCAATTTAGAATGCTTGCCATTGATAGCGATACGCCGGCAGCACCTGAAGGTGTGCATCAAGATGGGTTTGACCATGTTTGTGTATGTGGTGTTTCTCACGAAAACTTAGAAGGCGGCGAGCTGCTTGTATACGAAAACAAGCAAGCAGAACCGTGTTTTAAAATGGAAATTAAAGACGGAATGTTTGCACTAATAAACGACCGTCAAGTTTGGCACAATGCAACGCCAATGAACAAAGTAGATACAAACAAGCCAGGTTACCTGGATTGTTTTGTACTTACCTCTTAAGGAATGCTCATGAACATAGCGCAATTACGTGAGCAGTTTCCTGCATTAATACAAACCGTTGATGGTAAATCGCCAATATTTTTAGATGGCCCAGGTGGCTCTCAAGTGCCGCAGTCTGTACTAAGTGCAATGACTGCTTATTTAGGGCACTACAACTCAAACTTAGGCGGTGCGTTTTTTTCAAGTGATAAAACCGTTGAGTTAATGGCAAATGCGCGCCAAGCAGCAGCCGATTTACTTAATGCGCCAAGTGCACAAAATATAGTGTTTGGCCCTAACATGACCAGCCTTACCTTTAGCTTTAGCCGTGCTATTTCACGCAATTGGCAAGCCGGTGATGAGATTATTGTAACTAACGCTGATCACTTCTCAAATGTATCGTCGTGGCAGCAAGCAGCGCAAGATAAAGGCGCTAAAGTTCAAACAGCTTTAATTAACGAGGCTGATTGCAGCTTAGATATGGCGCAGTTTGAAAGCTTATTAAACAGCAATACTAAACTGGTTGCGGTAACTTACGCTTCAAATACTACGGGTTCTATTAACGATATAAAACGTATTATAGAGCTTGCCCATGCTGTAGGCGCATTAGTGTACGTTGATGCCGTGCATTATACACCGCACGAGCTTGTTGATGTTCAGGCTCTTGATTGCGACTTTTTGGCCTGTTCTGCCTATAAGTTTTTTGGTCCTCACTTAGGCATGGTGTACGGTAAAACACAGCATCTTGAAGGTTTTACGCCTTACAAAGTAGAACCAGCTAAAGATGTAGCACCAGGTCGATGGGAAACAGGCACGCAAAGCTTCGAAGCCTTAGCAGGTTTTATTGCCGCTGTTGATTACATTGCTGCAATTAGCGGGCTTGATGAAAGCCACACGCGCCGTGAAAAGTTAACTGCGGCTTTTGCTAAAACAAAGCAGCACGAAATGGCGCTTAGTGAGTACTTTTTAACGCGTTTAGTTAATTACCCGCGCATTAAGCTATTTGGCATTGATGACCTAGAGCGCTTAAACGAGCGTACGCCTACATTTGCTTTAACCTTTGAAGGGCTAGAGCCGCGTGAAGTGTCTGAGTT
Source organism: Pseudoalteromonas sp. A3 (assembly GCF_025942345.1). NCBI lineage: Bacteria > Pseudomonadati > Pseudomonadota > Gammaproteobacteria > Alteromonadales > Pseudoalteromonadaceae > Pseudoalteromonas > Pseudoalteromonas sp. A3. Next base: position 65,072 of record NZ_JAPCKL010000011.1, on the reverse strand, counting down.
TTTAGGCAAACAGCATATTTGTGTATGGGATGGTAATTTTTATGCACAAGGCTTATGTGAGCAGTTAGGCGTACTTGATAAAGGCGGTGTAGTGCGCATTGGTTGTATGCATTACAACACCACCGAAGAGCTAGATAAGTTATTTGATTTGTTTGATCAACTTCTTTGAAACTGACAGTTTATACCAATCCGCATAATTAAGTATTATCGCGGATTGGTATGAATACAAATCTGCGCTTGTGAATAACTCTTATTAAAGCTCAAATGCATTAAAGTAGTCAGCGGTTAGTTAGTGTTTGACCGCTGACTGTTTTAGCTTTTAGGTGTGCCGTATATGTGCTCTGCGCGATTAAATAGCACCCATGAAGTTAAAATATATTTATCGTTCGATACCGGCTTATTACCTCGATGGGTATGCGTAAAGTAGCCAGGGGCAATGACCATAGTGCCTTTTTTAGGCGCAATTTTACGTTTTTGATAATAAAACTCTGTTTCGCCACCTTCCTCTACATCGTTTAAATAAAACATAAATAATAATACACGGTGTAGGGCTTCATTGTGTTGTAGCTGTGGATACACTTCACTATGCCAGTAAGGGTAGCCGCCTTTATTTACCTCGTACTTTTGCGCCTGAATGTTCCCAAGTCTAAATATTTGCTGCACCAACACAGAGAGCTGTGGTTTGCCCACTTCGTCAAAGTTATCCTGAGTTAAATCCACCACATCCCCCGTTTTTGGGTGATAAACTTTTAAGCCAAATGCGCCAATTAGCATAAAAAAGTGTGCTTCTACATAGTTAAAAACATGCTGTGCAGTGGTTTGCTGAATATGCTTTAATTGTTGGGCGTATTCTGGGTAACTGTTTAATTGCAGGTCGTGGCTGTCTTTCTTTTTTAAGTCCACACCACCAGAGGTTACACCTTGTTTTACATGCGGGCTGTTAGAGAATGTGGTAATAAAGTTATCGCAAAAATCATCGCTTAACGCGTTATCAATAACGTGGATAAAGTCCGTCATGATTTACCTTTTTATTTAGTTATTATTTGGATTTTTATGTTTATTGAAAAAGTGATACCGCGCTTTAGCGAAACAGATGCACTCGGACACATCAACAATACCGTACTACCTGTGTGGTTTGAAGCCGCACGCGTCCCTATTTTTAAATTTTTTACCCCTGATCTTAACCCACACGACTGGAAACTGATCATCGCTAAAATAGAAGCATCGTTTGTAGGGGAATTATTTTATGCTCACGAAGTGACGATTAAAACAGCCGTTGAGCATGTAGGAAATAGCTCTTTTACCATTAAGCAAGAGGCGTGGCAGCAAGGTAAATGCTGTGTTGTGGGTAAAACTGTATTAGTGCGTTATAACTTTAAAAACAAAGCTAAACAAAATTTAAGCGAAGCAGAAGTCGCAGCACTCAGCGAACACCTAGTTTAACTAGGTGCATTTACTCCACGCAACGAGGAGCGTTGATGTAAACCACAAGCGACAGCTGTGAATTTTTATAGCGTTATTTTAATGCATTTTGATTGAGTTACGCTTCTCACTTATATACTATTTATATTATATATTGTTGCACCGCTATGACAGGTACTGTTGAGCTGGTAGTTTATGGAGAATGAATGTGGCATCTACAACTGGCAATAAACCGTTAGAGGTAATAACGCTTAGCGATGGTAAAAGCTTAACTGCAGAAATATTGCCATTTGGCGCTATTATCAAAAGCATAAAGTTTAATAACCAAGAGATGACACTGTGCGTTAACGAACCTGCTTATTATTTAGAAAACCCATTTTATTTAGGGGCAACAGTCGGGCGCTACGCAAATCGTATTGAAAACGGACGTTTTGTATTATCAGGCACAGAGTACCAACTTAAAGCAAATAATGGCCCAAATAGCTTACACGGCGGCGAAAAAGGCTTTAATAAAGTACTGTGGCAAGTCACTAAACAAAGCAATAATGAAGTGGAGCTCTATTACTGCTCGGCAGATGGAGAAGAAGGCTTTCCTGGCCAATTACAAGTTTGGCAAACAATTACTGCACGCAATGGCGAGCTAATCCTCAGTTACAAAGCCATTACCGATAAAGAAACCCTCGTTAACTTTACCAACCACTGCTATTTTAATCTTGAAGGCAGTGAGAGCATTAATAATCACCTGCTGCAAATAAATACCGCAACGTATTTACCTATCGATAGTAACAGTATACCGCTTGTCCATCATGAAGATGGCTCGGGCAGCTGCTTTGATTTTACTCACCCTAAGCCCATTGGCGATGCACTTTGCGCACAGCATGCGCAACTTGATGCCGGTAGTGGCTTTGATCATTGCTATATTTTTAGTGATGACAATCGTTTAAAAACAATGGCTACATTAACCTCGCCACACACGGGCGTTAATTTAACCCTTAAAAGTACCCAGCCTGGTATGCAGCTTTATACGGCAAATTTTGTAGGTTCTCCTTTTAAAGCACGCCAAGCGGTGTGTTTAGAAGCTCAAAACTGGCCCAATGCAGCAAATAGAAGCGATTATCCAAAAGCGAATTTATTGCCGGATGAAGAATATAATCAGCAAATAATTTTTGCGTTTTCGCAATAACGTACTAATTCCACTGTTAAATTAAAGAAAACAAAAAGAAAAATACACGTAACAAAAAGATAGCCATAATTAAGGAAAAGGTTGCACTTTTGCTCAATTTAAAGTATTTATATTATAAATAGTATTTGAAGCTATACACACCACACAACGACAAAATGACTACACACAATCAGGAGTTTTTAAAAAATGATAATTAACAATAAGTTATCGTTCAACAAGAAAACCGCACTCAGTATTGCTATTACAGGCATATTGGCAAGCGGCCACGTTGCAGCTCAAGGCGCTGAAGGCGACACACCGACAGTAGTAGATAAAGATGTTGAGGTTATCGCGGTAACGGGTATTCGCAGCAGCTTACGTTCATCAATGTTAGATAAAAAAGCATCTAATGTTGTAACCGATGGGATTAAAGCAGAAGATCTTGGTAAATTTCCTGATTTAAACGTAGCAGAGTCTCTGCAACGTATTACAGGTGTAGCCATTGACCGTAGTGGCGGTGAAGGGCAAGCAGTAACAATTCGTGGTTTTGGTCCACAATTTAACACGGTACTTGTAAATGGTCGTCAAATTGCGACTGACAGTGCAGGGCGTGAATTTAATTTTGATGTATTAGCGGCAGACCAAATCACCGGTGCTGATATTTATAAAAGTAACAGTGCAACGCTTCAAGAAGGCGGCATTGGTGGTACGGTTAACGTAACCACAGCTCGTCCATTCGATTTTGGTGGCTTACATGTGATTGGTTCAGTGAAAGGTATGTACGAAAGCCTTTCTGAAGAAGTATCGCCATCGGCTTCATTTTTAGTAAGTAATACGTTTAACGACGACAAGCTCGGTGTGCTTTTTGCCATCACTAACCAACAACGTAAGCTGCAAAACAACCAAATTTTAACGGCTGGTTGGCGCGGTGGACAAACTATTTCAAATCCACAAGACGGCGTATTGTACGACAATGCATACATCCCACGTAACTGGGACCAAGTTGTAGATGAGCAAGACCGTGAACGTACTAATGCAAGCTTAGTATTACAATATGCACCGTCTGACGATATTACTATTACCGTAGATGGTTTAATTTCTAAATTTGAAGTGGACTCATCAGTACGCGATTTAGCTTCTTGGTTTGAACCAGACCGCGTAGGTAGCGCAACAATCGATCCAGAAACGGGCACCTTGCTTACCTTTACGCAAGAAGTAGGTTTAGGTAACGCCAGTGGCAACCCTGCAACCGACTTTGTATCACACACACGTAACTCGCGTGATGTAACTAACAAAGCATTTGGTATTAACGTTGACTGGCAAGTAAACGAGTCATTAAAAGCAAAATTTGACGTATCTCGCTCAACAGCTGAAAACGACCGTGCTGGTAATGACCGCTTTAACGTAGTGGGTATTATTAACAGCTACAGCTTTGACGGCACCGGTAGCGTTCCTACCGTACAGCATGATGGTTTTGAAAATGGCTCGCTGCCAGATGCAAGCCTTGCGCGTCTTCACTACAACGAAATTGGTAACCAGTTTACTGATGAAGATGAAATTACCGAAATCAAAGCCGACTTTGAATACGTACCAGATAAAGGCCCAGTTGATCGCATTAACTTTGGTGCTTATCGTCAAGAACGTGAAAAATCAAGCTTCCAAATTTTTGGTAGCCAATGTCAATTTTGTGGTTACGGCACTGAAGCGCCACTTGATGAAATTGATTTTGAAGCTTACTCAGCAAGTAACTACTTCCCAGGTTTAATCGATACATTTTATAGCTACGACGGCGACAAAATGCTTGATTACCTTGCTGACCAAGGTTTCCCTGTAGAGCCAACACTACAAAATAACCGTTACACAATTAACGAAGATATCACTAGCCTTTACATGGACTTTACCATTGGTTTTGACCTAGCTGATATGCCAGTTACGGTTAACATGGGTGCACGTTACTCAGAAACTGATATTGAAGTAGCGGCTGTACAAAGCTTTATCAGCGATGTTATTCCTACCTCTGATGCCACTTTATTCCAAAACGTATTTGGCCCGGCAACAGACATTCAAGAAGGGACGAGCTACTCAAACTTACTTCCTTCTTTTAACGTTAAGCTTGAACTGCAAGACAACATGATTTTACGCTTTGCAGCGTACGACAGTATTACTCGTCCTACTATGTCACAGTTATCGCCTGCGACTACGTTTAACGAGCCTCGTCGTCAAAACTTAACAGCAAGTGGTGGTAACCCAGCACTTAAGCCGTTCCAATCTGAAAACTGGGATATTTCTTACGAGTGGTACTACAACGACGCTAACTTATTTAGCTTTGCCGTATTTAGCAAAGAAGTGGATGACTTTATTGTTACCCTAACCGGCGACGAAACATACGACATGACTGACCGTACAGGCCCTGATTTTGCGTGTACAACCTGTACTGACCAAACCGATGCCGAACTTAACGGTAGCTCAGAAGTTTACACTGTAAGTCGCCCGCAAAATGGCGAGTCTGCAACGGTAACGGGTTACGAAATCGGTGTAACTCATATGTTTGAAAACGGCTTTGGTTTTATTGCTAATGCCACGGTAGTAGATAGCGATATTAGTGTTGATGGCGATACAAGCCAAACATTTGCGCTTGAAGGGTTAGGTGATTCACAAAACTTAGTGCTGTTTTACGAGCAAGATAACTGGCAGGCACGTGTTGCATTTAACAACCGTGAGGGCTTTTTACGCTTAGTTGATAACGGCTTTAACGGCGAACCAGTGAACGTAGAAACGTACGGTCAATGGGATATTAGTGCAAGCTACGATATCAACGAAAACTTCACTATTTTTGCCGAAGGCATCAACATTACTGAAGAAGAGCTAGTGCAAACGGGCCGTTTTGCTAATCAAATCTACTCTGTAGAAGATAATGGCTCACGTTACGCGTTTGGTATTCGCGGTACGTTTTAATTGATAGCAGAGGCAGCGATTGCCTCTTAGTTTTCATTGCAGTGCATTATAAGTACTGTTACTAATAAAGTTAGTAGCTAATTTGCACAAAATGAGACTAATTTAAACAAATGCCCGAAAGGGCATTTGTTGTCTAACCGGTTATCAATAAAGTACTCAAAGAGTAGTCCGTTATGAATAAAGCAATAAAAACAATCGCCGTAATTGGTGGCGGCACAGCAGGATGGCTGAGCGCTGCAATTATCGCTTCGTATCACCAAGGTAATAAGGGTGATGGCTTAAAAGTGATGTTGGTAGAATCATCTGATATTCCAACAATTGGTGTAGGTGAAGGTACCTGGCCCACTATGAAAAACACGCTTCAGCAAATTGGTTTGCGAGAAGTGGATGTATTTAAAGCCTGTAATGCCACCTTTAAACAAGGCGGTAAATTTGTAAACTGGACGCATGGCAACAACGATTTTTACTACCATCCCTTTACGGTACCGCTAGGTTACGGCCGTATAGATTTAGCCCCCTATTTAGATAATGTTGAAAACTTTGCTCAGCAAACTAATTTTCAGCACGATATTTGCGAAGCAAACCTAGCCCCGAGAGGCATTGCGCAAGGCGAGTATCAAGCAAATTGTAATTATGCATACCATTTAGATGCCGGTGCCTTTGCCGAGCTATTAAAACAGCATTGTAAGAGCAAACTCGGCATTGAGCACATTATTGGCACCGTTGATCAGGTAAAGCTTGATGAAAGCGGGGCTATAGACACCCTTACCTTAACCGATCAAACCCGCACCATAAACGCCGATTTATACATAGACTGCACGGGTTTTTCATCGCTGTTATTAGGCCAAGCCCTTAACGTGCCATTTAAAAAAATGGATCACGTATTATTTAACGACAGCGCCCTAGCTATGCAAGTCCCCTACGAAGAAGGTGATGAGTCACTGGCCAGTCATACCATTGCCACCGCACAAAATGCTGGGTGGATTTGGGATATAGGCCTAACGCATCGCCGTGGTGTAGGGCATGTATATTCAAGCAAGTTTTTATCAGATGAAGAAGCCGAGCAAAACTTACGAAACTATTTAGGTGATGCCGCTAAAGGCTTAACTGCCCGAAAAATAAGTTTTGAGTCAGGCTATCGCGAAAAATTTTGGCACAAAAACTGTGTTGCAGTGGGAATGTCGGCAGGTTTTGTAGAGCCCCTTGAAGCAACCGCCATTATGTTGGTTGAAATTTCGTCTCGCTTTGTTGCAGAGCACATGCCAGCCGATACCCAAGTAATGTCCATTGTTGCAAAGCGCTTTAATGAGCAAATGGATTATCGCTGGCAGCGTATTATCGACTTTTTAAAACTACATTACATGTTAACTAAGCGCCCAGAGCCTTATTGGCAAGCGCACGTACAACCACAAAGCATTCCGCAAAGTTTACAAGAAGATTTACTGCTTTGGGGGACGCGTGGCCCTCTTATTCAAGATTTTCATGGCGCATTAGAGCTATTTCCTGCCGCCAGTTACCAGTATGTTTTATACGGTATGGGCTTTAAGCCCGACTTTACTAAGCAAGCGTATTTGTACTCAAACGATGCGCAAGCAAATCAAATAATTGAACGTAACAGCCAGCTTACACAGCAGATGTTGCAAACGTTGCCGCCTCACCGTGCTTATATTGAGCAGTGGCTTGCGGCTAACCCAGTTTAAGGATGTGTAACTATGGCAATTAGTGAACTATCAAATACTCAACACCAAGCAATAAAAATTAACCCTAATGCGGGTGTTGAATACGCAAAAACACAGCATTTAGTTAATCTACGTGCAAACGAAGTAGCAAAAGCAGCCTGCGATTTACCTATTTTTTTAGCGCGTAACGCACACAACGGCAGCTACACCATTTCGGGCTTAACCAGCTTTAGTGCTCAGCAAAGTTTATTTGTGAGTAACAATCAATGGCAAGCGCTGTACATGCCTGTGTGCATGCAAACCCAGCCGCTTTATTTACTCACTCGTGAGGCAAATAGCAGTGATTACTTTATTGCTATTGATGAGCAAAGCTCAGCCGTTAATACCCAGCAAGGTGAGCCGTTATTTGACGCCAAAGGCAACCCAAGCCTGTATTTAAGTGCGCAGCAAAAGCTACTAGAAAGCGATTTAAAAAATGATTACCAAACGTATCAATTTACCCAAGAAATTGCCCGCTTAGGGCTTATTAAAAACATAGATATTGTTTTGCAGTTTGAACAAGGCGAGGCGCAAACTATTCAAGGTTTGAGCACTGTTGATGAAGATAAACTGCAAACTTTAGACAGCGATACCATTGCCAATTTACACAAACAAGGTTACCTGAGCGTACTTAACAGCATGCTTATTTCGTTGTTTCAGTTAAATGCGTTAGTAAAGCGTCACAACCAGCATCCTGAACTTATGCCATTAAAGCAAATTAAGTTAGAACTAAGTCGAGATGCACACGCACTGTAAGGTGCAATTTATTAATTAGCCTTTATAGGTTAATACGTTCACATAGACAGACATTGCGTTTAACGCGCTGGAGACACACACATGTCAGACAACATTTTGCAGTTGGTGGTTTTTTTCTTTGTAACCGCTTTAATTGGTGGACTTACATATTGGAAGTGCCGAGGCCAAAACCGTAATAGTGGTGATAATCAAACAAAAGAGTATTTTTTAGCGGGCGGTGGCCTTACTTGGATGTTTGTAGCAGGCTCAATTACGCTCACAAATTTAAGTACCGACCAGCTGGTGGGTATGAATGGCAATCAAATGGCCTTGCTCGTGTGGTGGGAATTGGCGGCTATTTTAGGGCTTATTATTTTAGCCAAAGTATTTATTCCTGTTTATTACAAGTACAGCTGTACAACCACCACGGAGCTGTTAGAAAAACGCTACAACAACAAGCACATTCGCGCTGTTATTGGTGGCTTATTCTTTTTAGGTAACGCGCTAATTTACATGCCTGCGGTTATTTATTCTGGTGCGCTATTTATGCAAACCATGTTTAAAGTTGATATTCCGCTAATGTACATAGCGACCGCATTTGCTTTAGTAGGCGCTATTTATGCATTTTTTGGGGGCTTACGTGCGGTTGCGGTATCCGATACCTACAATGGTTTATTAGTGTTAGGTATGGCAATACTGGTCGTATTTTTAGCGCTTAACGCGATTGATTACGACTTTAGCGGTATTCCACAAGAGCGCTTAACATTAATTGGTGATGCTGACTCGCCAATCCCTTGGCCTACGCTTTTAACCGGTATGATCTTTATTCAAATGTATTACTGGGGTACTAACCAAACCATTACCCAGCGTGCAATGGCTGCGCCAAACGTTAAAGAAGCACAAAAAGGGATATTTGCAGCAGCAGGTATTCGCTTTTTAATTGTACCGGCGATTGTGGTGCTACCGGGTATTATTTCGTACAAATTGTATGGCGACATTGGCGATGCAGCTTATGGTCGAATTGTAGGTGATGTAATGCCTGCATGGTTAACGGGTGTATTTGCCGCAGCAATGGCGGCAGCAGTGCTTTCTACTTATAACAGCTTATTAAACTCGGCTACGGCACTTTACGTGTGTGATATTCACGAAGCTTACTTTAATAAAGAGCCAAGTGTAGTAAAGCTAAGTGGCTACGTTACGTTGTTACTTACTAGTTTAACGCTTGTGCTTGTGCCAATTTATCAGCAAGCTGACAGCATTATTAACTTACTACAACAGTTAAACGGCTTGTTAAGTATGCCTATATTCTCAATTTTTGTAGTGGGCTTATTGTTTAAAAATGTGGATGCGCGTGCAGGTATTGCCGCGGTAATTTTAGGCGTGGTTATGTATGGCATGCTGACGTTTGAAAATTCGCCGCTACATACTGAACTACACTATATTCACTTAATGCCAATTACACTTATTGTATGTGTAGCCTTTGCGTTAATCGTTAATAAAGTAGTGTTTGGTTTAAATGCACAGTGGGCAGGCAAAACACCTGCTATTGAAGATACGCCACCAGTGCACGCACCAAAATAACCAGCAATAAAAAGTTAAGTCACTTTTTATTAGCCAGTTAACACATTACTAAATCGGCCTAAGGTAACTTAGGCCGATTTTTATTTATTCAATTAACCTACACTGTAGATAACACCCATGGGCAATAATACTTAATCATTTTGCGGGGCTAAACGTGTGACTACCTGCTGGGATTTTACAGACTACCCCAGACTAAAAGCCCACTAAATATAATATTGCTCAAGGTGGTATTAAATTTTTTAACCGCTGTTTAAGTTAATTACTGGTATAGCCAGTAATAATATTGGCTAAATTACACCGTAAACACTATCTAAAAGCAATTTGTATGATATATACTATTATTTTAAAATCACTGACTGCAATTTGATGCAGTAAGCGGCGAGTAAGCACACATATAATGTACTCGCGTATTAAACTCATCTTCATTAAAGAGGACAGGAGAATCATGGCTGATATTAAACCATTCTTTCGATTAGACAGCGCAAACAGCACCGTTATTTTCGACTGCCAGAGCAAAACCCCAGCGTTACTTTATTTTGGTAAGCGCCTATCTGAGCAAACAACTGAAACAATGCTAACTCAGCTTGCGACTCGTCAGGAAGTAAAATGTGCCGTGGTTGAAGAAGCACCTATTTCTCTTTCTCCGCTATTAGGTGAAGGCTTTACCGGCGCGCCAGGGCTAGAGCTGTCAAACGACACCATAGCTTGGTCAGTTGGCCCTGCTCTTCAAGATGTTCGTCAGCCAACCCCTTCTAGCTTAGAGTTTGTAAGTGTTGATGAGCTGCGTGGTATTGAAGTAGTGCACAGCATCACACTTGATAGCAACACCGATGTGCTAAGTGCGCATACCGTATTAACCAATTTAAGTGATGCACCGCTAAGCGTTAACTTTTGCGCCGCACCTACGTTCCAACTACCCGATAGCATGAACAAGCTAGTGAGCTTTGAAGGACGTTGGTCTAACGAATTTCAACGCCAATCGGTAGATTTAGTATTAGGCAGCTTTGTACGCGAAAACCGCAAAGGTAAAACATCGCACGACGTATTCCCTGGTTTATTAGTTCATAGCGAAGGCGCAGGCGAGCAACAAGGCGAGTGTTATGGCTTTCATTTAGGTTGGAGCGGTAACAACAAGCTACGCGCTGAGCTACTACCAGAAGGGCGCCGCTATGTGCAAATGGGTGAGTTATTATTACCGGGCGAGCTAACTCTTGCTAAAGGCCAAACGTATCAAAGCCCAAGTATTTATGGCTCGTTTTCGAGCGATGGCTTTAGTGCACTGTCGCGTAATTTTCATCGTTTTGTTAAAGCTAACTTACTTAGCCAGGCGCAGCGCGAAAAAACACGCCCAGTACATTACAACACGTGGGAAGGTATTTACTTCGATCATGATGTAGACACGCTAAAGCAGTTAGCCGATAAAGTAGCGCCATTAGGTATTGAGCGTTTTGTACTGGACGACGGTTGGTTTAAAGGTCGCCGTGGTGATTATGCAGGCCTAGGTGATTGGACCGTAGATTACGAAATTTACCCAGACGGCCTATCGCCAGTGATTGACCATGTAAATAGCTTAGGCATGGAGTTTGGTATTTGGTTTGAACCTGAAATGGTAAACCCAGATAGTGACTTATACCGCGCTCATCCTGATTGGGTATTAGGCTCAGAAAATAACGAGCAACTTAGCTTTAGAAACCAGCTAGTGCTTGATTTAACGCGCACTGAGGTTGTTGAATACCTATACAAAGCGATTGATGACATTTTAGTTGAATACCCAACAATTAAGTACATTAAATGGGATATGAACCGCGATATAAACCACGCGGGTAACTTCTCAGGCAAGCCTGCGGTGCATCAGCAAACACTGGCACTGTATCGCTTAATCGATCGTATTAAAGCGGTGCATCCTGGCCTTGAAATAGAAAGCTGTTCGTCAGGTGGTGCCCGTGTAGATTATGGTGTGCTTGCACACACAGACCGTGTATGGACGTCAGATTCTAACGATGCACTTGACCGTCTTGAAATTCAACGCGGCTGTTCGTTCTTCTTCCCATCGTCGGTTATGGGCGCACACGTAGGCCCTCGTGATTGTCATATCACAGGTCGTAATGTCAGTATTGAAATGCGTGCTGCGGTTTCTATGTTTGGTCACATGGGTATTGAAATGGACCCACGCGAGCTGACCGATCACGAATACAATGCGCTTAAAGCGGCTATTTCGCTGCACAAAGAGCACCGTGAATTTATTCATGCTGCCGATTTGTACCGCCTCGATAGCGACGATTTATCAATTAACTTTGGTTTAATCGACGAGCAAAAATCAAAAGCGTTATTTGCGTATAACAGTGTACGCGAAACACCGCGCACTGCGCCTAATAAGCTTCGTTTTGTTGGATTAGATGCAGATACGCAGTACACACTTAATTTAGTGTGGCCTGTTAAATTTGAAGAATACCGACCTTCGTCTATTGCCGCTGTTAACGGGCAAACTTTTACGGGTGAAGCGTTGATGGAATTTGGCCTACAAATGCCAATTTCATTCCCGCAAACATCGCTTATTTTTGAGCTTAACAAAGCTTAAAATATAGCAAGCAGTAAAAAGGGAGCTAATTAGCTCCCTTTTTTAATAATGTTTTTTAAGCTATTAGTCGAGTTTAGACTCAATCAGCTCAAGCGCTTCTTCTAAAATGGTTTCTACTGCTTTTTTAGCGCGCTCTGGATTGCGCGATTTAATCGTATCTAAAATATCAGCATGCTTTGCAACGTCGGCCCCTGGCACACCTTTAATGTGGTTGGTGTAACGAATACTTACGCGCAGCGCGGTGCTAATAAATTCAGTGAGCTGTACAAAAAAGCGGTTATTACTGGCTACTAAAATACTGGTATGAAAGGCAATATCGGCTTCAAGCGGATCGTCTAAGCCTTGGTCTGCATCGGCCATGCGGGCAAGTGCGTTGTCTATTTCAGCAAGTTGTTCGGCGCTGGCATTTTCAGCTGCTAGGGCAGCGGCTTGTGGCTCAAGTGCGACACGTACTTGCGTAAACTCTTTTAATAAAGAAAGCGACGGTTTACTGCTTAAAATCCAGCGCAGTACATCTGTGTCAAACATATTCCAGCTGCTTTCTGGCAGTACGCGGATCCCTTGCTTAGGGCGAGAAGATATTAAGCCCTTAGCAGAGAGCATTTTTACAGCTTCGCGTGTTGCACTGCGGCTCACATCGTATTTTACACATAGGTCAGCTTCTGAGGGCAGGCCTTCGTTAACTGGGTAAACGCCACGCACAATTGCAAAGCCTAAATCATGGGTTAATTGTTGTGTTAAATTTTGACGAGGTTGGCTTTTCATTGAGCGTTATCCGAATGAGTTATTGCTTTATTATATATCATATATCATATTAATGTACGAAAGGATATGTTATAAACTTTGTTAAAGGCAAGTATTTTAACACAGCTGTAACAGTAATCCTCTTTAGCAAATAATTATAAATATTGAGAGGGGCAGTCTGTATTATGGAGAAACGCATTTGAATAATCACGCTCACTATCCCAGTATTTCTGGCAAAGTTGTTTTTATTACCGGGGGCGCTTCAGGCATTGGCCGTGCAATGGTAAAAGCGTTTGCCGCTCAAGCTGCCAAAATTGCCTTTATAGATATTAATAACGAGGCTGCCCAATCTCTTATAGCCTCACTGCCTAACGCCAAATTGTGGTTTAGACAGGTTGATGTAACCGACTCAAATGCTTTACAGCAATCTTTGGTAGATGCATGTGCTGAACTAGGCGCTATGAATGTACTGGTAAACAATGTAGCCAACGACCGCCGCCAAGCCAGTGAAGACGTTACAGTACAAGATTGGGATCAATGCCTACAAATTAACTTAAATCCGGCGTTTTTTGCCTCGCAAGTCGCTATGTCTTTTATGAAAAGCGAAGGCGCGGGGAGCATTATTAATTTTAGCTCTATCAATGCCATCATGGGGCAGCCACAAATGGCGGGTTACGTAACGGCAAAGGCCGGTTTAATCGGCATGACTAAAGCACTGGCACGCGATTATGGTGAATTTGGTATTCGGGTGAATGCTATTTTACCGGGTTGGGTTGCCACCGACCGCCAATTAGCCAGTTGGTTTACCGAGCAAGAGCAAGTGAAGTGGATGGAAGCCATGGCTCTTAAAAAGTTAGTAACCCCTGAAGATGTAGCTAATTTGGCACTTTTTTTAGCTGCCGACGAAAGCAGTATGATCACCGGTCAAGGTATTAAAATTGACGGTGGGAGGCTCTAAGTTGCAGCACTTAAACCTTTTTATAGCCGTAGATTGGGGCACGAGTCATTTACGCGCCTATTTATGCAGCGTAAATACCACAGGGCAGTTAACTTTAATTGCTCAGCGCGACGGCCCAGGTGTGATTAGAGATAAACAAAACTTTGAACATACTTTAATTGGTGTCGTTGCACCATGGACCAGCGAATACGGCGTTTTACCTATTTATATGGCAGGGCAAATCACCTCAAGTATTGGCTGGAAAGAAACCCCTTATTTAGCGTGCCCTATAAACCCCGAAAGCCTACTTAGTGGCGCAATTAATTTTGATTGTGCAGGTAACAAAGTCAGTGCTTTGCCTGGTACAAAATGCACATTACAAAACAATTTATTTGATGTAATGCGAGGCGAAGAGCTGCAAATTTTAGGTTTTTTAAAACAAAACCCGGCCTATCAGCAAGGCAACGTACTCATTTGTTTACCCGGTACCCATACTAAATGGGTGCTGTTAAAAGATGGTCAAATTATCTGTTTTAAAACCGCAATGACCGGCGAATTATACGACTTGCTATGTCATCAAAGTGTACTTATTCCTAACGACTGTGAAGCGGGGGAGTTTGATTGGCATGCATTTGAGCAAGGCTGTGAACTCACGTTAGGCAGTGACAGCGGTAATTTGGCGCACGGTATTTTTAGTGTCCGTACGCGCCAGCTTTCAAAAGAGTTAACACCAGTGCAAGCCAAGGCATACTTGTCGGGCGTGCTTATTGGTAGTGATGTACGCGCTGCACGCCATGCCAGTGAATGGCAATTGGTGAATAATTCTAAAGTAGTGGTTATTGGCACAGAGCAACTAAATACCTGCTTTACCCATGCGTTAAATTGCATTGGTGTGCAATGTTTAGAGTTTGACGTAAAAGAGGCTACGTTAAGTGGCTTTAACTACTTATTTAATAGTAATAAAGCCAAGCAAATATAAAAAAGCCCCCAATATTGATTGTGCAATTATTGGGGGCTAGTTCTTAAATTAAGTAAGGGTTAAAGCTGCTGTTAAGCTGTTTTAGCCGCTTGGCTTTGCGTAATATAATGATTAAGCGTTGCCACTTGTGCTTCATTAAAGCGCAATCCTAGTTTACTTCTGCGCCATAAAATATTGTAAGCGTTACCCGCCCATTCTTCATTTAGTAAGTAATCGACTTCTGCTGCAAATAAGCCATGACCAAAGTCTTGGCCTAAATCACTGAGCTGGGTTGCACTGCCTAAAATTAGTTTTGCACGAGTCCCGTAGGTACGTACAAAGCGTTTAAGAGTGATTTCTGGTAACCAACTATAAGTCGCTTTAAGCTCATTGGTCAGCGCTTCTACCGAGCTAAAGTCGCCACCAGGTAAGGCGCTGTGTTTGGTCCACGCTTCACTCATTTGCGGGTAAAATTCTTCAAGCTTATTCACTGCAGCTTCGGCAAGTTTACGGTAAGTGGTAATTTTGCCACCAAACACACTTAACAGTGGAGTGTGTTTGCCTTCACTTGAAAGCTCTAACTTGTAATCACGCGTTACTTTTTGTGCATTCACTGATTCGTCATCAAGCAGTGGGCGCACACCCGAAAAGGTATGTACTATGTCTTCGCGTTTAATGTGGTTTTTAAAGTAGCTGTTAGTAATATCGATTAAGTAATCGATTTCTTCATCACTAATTTTTACATCTTGCGCTGCGCCTTTATGTTCAACATCGGTGGTGCCTACTAGCGAGTAGTCATCCTCAAACGGTATAACAAACACAATGCGCTGATCTTTATTTTGTAAAATGTAGGCTTGTTTTTCATCGTGAATACGCGGCACCACAATATGGCTGCCTTTAACAAGGCGAATATTTTGTGGCGATTTTTCTATCAGTGCTTCGTCAAATAATTTTGCAACCCACGGGCCTGCTGCATTAACAATACCTTTGGCTTTAATAGTTTGTTGCGCCTTAGTTTGTTGTTGCTCAAGCGTTACCTGCCATTGGTTATCAATGCGTTTTGCACTTACACACTTGGTTTGCGTAGCAATGGTTGCGCCTTTGTTTTGGGCAGCTAAGGCGTTTAAAATTACCAAACGTGAATCATCAACCCAGCCATCTGAGTATTCAAACCCTTTGGTAATTGAAGGTTCTAATACGCTGTTTTCACCAAATTTAATGCCACGCGAGCCAGCAAGTGTTTCGCGCTTAGCTAGGTTGTCGTACATAAATAAGCCAATACGGATCATCCATGCTGGGCGTAGGTGCGATTGATGCGGTAGCCTAAAGGTAAGCGGCCACATAATATGCGGGGCATTTTTAAGCAGCACCTCGCGCTCAGCCAAGGCTTCTTTTACCAATCTAAATTCGTAATGTTCAAGGTAGCGTAAACCGCCGTGGATCAGCTTAGAACTATTTGAAGACGTTGCACTGGCAAGGTCTGATTGTTCACACAATAGCACTTTTAATCCTCTGCCTGCTGCATCAGCTGCTATTCCAGTGCCGTTTACACCGCCACCGACGACGAGTAGGTCGTATTCGTTATCTGCTAATTCCACCGAGCTAACCTTTTTATTTGTAATATAAATAAGACATATAGCATCATAAAGCTGCGGCTCTTATTTGACAATAGATAACCGCGCTTTTTGCTTGTTAATTTTTAATCCTGATCTTTTTTAAACATACAGCGTACAACGCGCCATTTAAGCGCTGTTGTCGGTGTTTTGTAAGCCGCTAATTTTAATTAGCGGCTGGGCGTTTTACGCTTGTTTGCTATCGTCACTAGAGAGACAAACTTGCGCTACACAGTGCTGCCACTTTGCGTATAAATCGTTACGTTCGTCAGCGCTCATTGTTGGCTCAAAACGACGGTCGCAGGTCCACATTTTTGCTAATTGCTCAGTTGACTCATACACACCGGTTTGTAAGCCTGCTAAGTATGCTACGCCTAAAGAGGTGGTTTCGGTCACTGTTGGGCGCTCTACCGTTGCGCCTAAAATGTTTGATAAAAAGGTCAGTACCCAGTTATTTTTAACCATACCGCCATCTACCCGTAACACGCTTGGGCGTAAGCCATCACGTTCCATTGCTTTTTGTAAGTCTTTGGTTTGATACCCTACCGATTGCAGCGCAGCAGCAACAATGGTGCTAATGCCCGAGTCGCGGGTTAAACCTAAAATAGCGCCACGCGCATTTGGGTCCCAGTAGGGCGCGCCTAAACCTGTAAACGAAGGCACTAAAAATACTCCATGATCAAGCGGTACATCTTTTACTAACGATTCGCTCTCTCCGGCATGGCTTAATAGTTTTAAGCCTTCAACAATCCACTGCATCGTGGCGCCTGCCATAAAAATGCTGCCTTCAATGGCGTATGTTGGTTTGCCGTTTAGCCTGTAAGCCACTGTGGTTAGTAAGCGGTTTTCTGAGGTAAGCGCTTTTTCGCCGGTGTTCAGCATTAAAAAACAGCCCGTACCGTAAGTACTTTTTGCCATACCTTGCTCAAAACATGCGTGGCCAACAAGAGCTGCTTGCTGATCGCCGGCAATACCACATACGCGTATTGGTGCGCCAAAAATATCATCGCTGGTTGAGCCAAATTCGTCGGCTGAGTCCATCACTTGGGGCAGCATAGATTCAGGAATTTCGAATAAATCGAGGAGTTCTTGATCCCATTGCTGAGTATGAATATTAAATAACATAGTGCGTGATGCATTGGTGGCGTCGGTGCGGTGCTCTTTACCACCGGTTAACTGCCATAGTAAGTAGGTATCAACGGTACCAAACGCCAGTTCACCTGCAAGGGCTTGTTCGCGTGCGCCTTCAACGTTGTCTAAAATCCAGCGTACTTTAGTGGCCGAAAAATACGGGTCTAGCAGTAAGCCGGTTTTATCGCTTATGGTTTGGCAAAGCTCGTCAGTGCTTAGGCTTTCGCAGTAATCGCTGGTGCGGCGGTCTTGCCACACAATGGCGTTATAAATAGGTTTGCCGGTTTTTTTGTTCCACACTAAAGTGGTTTCACGTTGGTTGGTGATACCAATGGCAATAATTTCTTCAGGCTTAACGTTTTTATCTGCTAATACTTCGCGGCTGGTACTTAGCACGGTTTGCCAAATATCGTTAGGGTCGTGTTCTACCCAACCATTTTGCGGAAAATGCTGCGAAAATTCTTGTTGTGCTGAGCCAAAAACGTCTGCATCTTTTGTAAACAAGATGGCCCGAGAGCTTGTGGTTCCTTGATCAATTGAGAGTATGTATTTTGACATGATATTTGTGTTATTTATCTTATCTTATATATGACTAGATTGCCTTTAACTTACATTAATGGCAATGATTTTTTCTTAAAATAGCCGTTTAAAAAATAAGCACGCTGTTTTTATTTGCTAACTCTTTTAAATAACAGGTGTTTTATAGCAGCATTATTTTAAGTGCGTATGCGGCTAAATATAAAAATAGCCGCCAAAGTTTGTGTTACTTGGTGCGCGGTTTAGCTTGTTGCCAATCCATACCAGTAGAAAAACGATTATCAAACCCATGCCATGCTGGCAGTGGCTTACCATTAACCACAGCTTGGTCGCCATTTTGTGGTAAGTCTAGGTATTCACATTGGCTGGTAATGCCTTTTACGTGGCAGTCCATCATAGCAAGTACAAAGTGTTTGTTGGTCTCGTTTAGGGTGCGCATTGACCACGATGGCTCGTAGTAATGGCCTATATCTAATTCGCTGCTACGTTTGGCAATAGCAGGAGCAGGGTGCGGCGCAATATTATGGCGCGCATTTTTGTAAGTAAGCAGGTACTTGTCGGTGCTGCCCGTTTGGTTATATAGGTTTTTAATGCCTTCATAACCGGATATATCATCTAAGCTACCCGCGATATAAAGCGAAGGCACTTTAATGTTTTGCATAGCACTGGCATTAAATAAGTTATGTTGCCCGCCCCAAGGCGCAAAGGCCACCATAGCTTTTATGCGTGTATCTACTTGTGGGTTTTTATATTGCCCACCTGCACAGCTATTGAGTAATTGCTGAACTTGTTTAATTTGTGCAGGGTCTTTCATACCGGTAAACATTGCAGTGGTTTGCTCGTTAAAGTCATAACAGCCACCAATTGTATTAACCGCGCCAAAACCACCCATAGAGTAACCAATTACGCCTGCTTTTTTGTTATCTACTTGCTTGCTGGCAAAGTTGTTTTGTTCGTTAAAGTAGTTAAGTACAAATTGTTGATCGCGTGAGCGGTTTATAAGGGTACTAAAAAAGCCCGAAAACGGCGCATTTTTAAAATCAACATCTGCATTGGTTGAGTCGGTATGATCTATGGCTGCCACAATGTACCCATGCGATGCTAAATGTTCGCCTAAGTAATACATAATTGTACGATAGCCGGTATAACCGTGTGAGAGCACAATAACAGGGTAGTGCTCTTTGTTATTAATGGCTACATCGCGCATGGCATCGGCTTGTAAGGTAAACGCTTTACCTGTACGGGTTATGTCGCTGTAGCTGGTTAAGGGTGCGTTTGCACTGTTTGCTGCTGGGTACCACACTTCTACTTTTAAAGGGCGATCTTTTTCCCCTTGGGTTGCAGGGTCAAACTGCGCGGGATTTATTAAATCAAGCGTTTGTACGCCAACGCTGTAACTACCTTTAGCAGCAAGCTCAGGAAGTACATCGCTGGTTAAAGGTGGGTAGAGTTGCTCAGGCGTTTTTTGATCTGCAAAAACAGCACTTGCTGTTAAGCAGCCCGTTGCTAGCAGCAAGGCTTTTGAAAGCGCCTTTAACGTGTGTGTGGTTGTCATTGTGTATCCTTGTTGTGTGTATTTTTTATTATTAATCTAGCTCATGGGCTTCAACGCTATCGCTGTATTTAAGCTGCCACTGCGCACGAAGCGTATCCATTATGTGCATTACCCGCAGGCTTGTGCTGAGCGGTAATACATTGCTTTGTGTTTGTTGTTGTAAAATACATTCGCTAACGTGAGCAATTTCAAATTTAAAGTTTTCATCGTCATTAAAGCTAAAATCAAACTGCTTCATTTGCTGGGCGTTTAAATGAAGCTCTAGCGACTGTGCACCAACAAATTCAGCAATGCGAATATACCCGTGCTCCCCTAAAATACAGGCTTCGGTAGGGCCATTTTGTTGTAACGCGCTACTAAGCTGCGCAAATTGCCCTTGGCCGTAATTTATAAGGGTTACACTGCGCTCATCTACGCCGGTCGTGCTTTTATGTACTAATGATTTAATTTGTTCAGGGGCTTTATTAAATACCACATCGGCAATTGATATAGGGTAAATACCTAAATCAAGCAATGCACCACCTGCAGTCGCAGGGTTCATTAAACGGTGTGAGTCAGCAAAGTTGCCCGCAAGGCTAAAGTTGGCATTAACACTGTGTACTTTACCTATTACGCCCTCGCTTAATAACTGCTGCAGTTTTACTATGGCAGGTAAAAAGCGCATCCATACACCTTCCATTAAAAAGCAGTTTTGTTGCTCGGCTAACTGGCTAAGGGTTATGAGTTGCTGTGCATTAACAGTAATGGGCTTTTCGCTGAGTACATGCTTATCGTGCACTAAGCATTGCGCAATAGTTTTAAAGTGTTGCTCGTGGGTATTAGCAATATATATGGCGTCAATGTGTGGGCATTGCATAAGGGCTTGGTAGCTCTCATAGCCTTTAACTGAATAGTGTGTGGCAAATTCTTTTGCGCGTTGCTCGCTGGTCGATGCAGCGCCAATAAGCTGTGCATTAGCGCAATGCGCAATGCTTTTAGCAAAGGTGTGAGCAATATTGCCACACCCAATAATACCCCAATTAACCTTTGCCATGCTTATTCCTTAATGATGTTTAAAAAGACGTAATTTGTAATCCTGAACCTGCTGAACATACGTAAATGTCGGCATTTAAATTAAAACGTTCAAAGTAGTGCTGCTCAACCGCTGCTTTGATAAGTGGTACTTCTGCATCACGGCATAAACACACAATCGCACCGCCAAAACCGCCACCGGTCATACGTACTGCACCGCGTTCGCCCATCGCTTCTTTACAAATTTCTACTAGGCCGTCGGTTGCTGGTACGGTTACTTCAAAGTAATGCTTAAGCGATTGGTGCGATGCCGCCATTAGCTCTCGCAGCGTATCAATGTCGTTATTTTGCAGCGCTTTAGTTGCTGCAATTACACGCTCGTTTTCGCTAATTACATGGTGTGCACGTTTGTATTCGTTTTCGCTTAGTGCATCTTTAGTTGCTTCAAGCGTGTCCATGGTGGCTTTACGAAGCGTGGCTACATTCATTTTTGCAGCTGCTTGCTCACAGTCAACACGACGTTGGTTGTACTCGCTATCTACCAATTTACGTGGGTAGTTAGAGTTAACAATAACAATGTTTAAATCATCGGGTACTTTTACTGATTCAGTTGCTAGGTTTTCACAGTCAATTAAAAGCGCATGGCCGTTTTCGCCTTTTGCCGAAATAAGCTGATCCATAATGCCCGATTGGCAATGCATAAAGTCGTTTTCGGCTTCTTGGCCTAGTAAGGCAATTTTTTCTTCGCTTAAACCAAGCTGTGCAATATGGTTAAACATACCACCAATGGCCACTTCTAATGCCGCCGATGAAGATAAGCCACTGCCTTGCGGTAAGTTACTGTCAATAAGTAAATCGGCGCCGCGTAAAGTATGGCCCGCGCGCTTTAAAACAAATGACACGGCACGGATATAGTTACCCCATTGCGATTGCCCCTCGCTGATGTCTTCATCAACACTAAAGCTGTCTTTTTCGCCTGGGTAATTTAACGAATGCACGGTAATGATGTTGTCGTCGCGCTCTTTAAACATAACTTGAGTACGAAACTCTAACGAGCACGGAAATACAAAGCCGTCGTTATAATCGGTAAATTCGCCAATTAGGTTTACACGCCCAGGTGCTGCAGCAATACCTTGAGCAGGCGCACCGTACAGTGATAAAAATTGTTGTTGAAAATCGTTAAGCGTCATCTGTGTGTCCTGCTGTTTTTTTGTAGTGTGTGGTACTGGCTGCTTGTAAAATAGAGGCAGCTGTTTCTGCGCTTAAATCGCGCTGGCTTTCGCCTAACATTTCGTAGCCAACCATGTGTTTTTTAACGGTGGCAGAGCGAAGTAGCGGCGGGTAAAAATGGGCATGTAAGCGCCAATGTTGCTCATCTGAGCCACGATTAGCCGGTGCATTGTGCCATCCCATAGAATACGGGAAGCTACAATTAAATACGTTGTCGTATTTAGTGGTTAATACTTTAAGCGCTTGTGCTAAGGCGTCTGTTTGCGCATCGTTTAGCTGGCTAAAGTTTTGAATGTTATCTTTAGTTACAAGCAGTGTTTCAAACGGCCATGCTGCCCAAAATGGCACCACAACAAGCCAGTGCTCGTTTTCAAATACGACACGGGTTTTATCTGTTTGCTCTTTTTGCACATAATCGGCAAGCATCGCGCTGCCATGCTTTTTATAATAAGCAAGCTGCTGGGTATCTTCGGCTTCTATTTCAGTTGATAAGTGCGAATGCGCCCATACTTGGCCATGTGGATGAGGTTGCGAGCAACCCATGATCTCGCCTTTATTTTCAAATACCTGAACACACTCATAGTGTTGTGCAAGTTCTGTGTAGTTGTCTTTCCAGGTTTTTACTACTTCGTGTAGGGCATCGTGCTCAAGCTCTGGCAGTGTTTTGTTATGCTCTGGTGAAAAACAAATCACACGGCATTCGCCGCTTGCTTCATCAGCAATAAATAAATCGCTGTCTGAGTCTAAGCTTTGCGATTGCTCGCTCTCATTAGGGGTCAGTGCGCCAAAGTCATTTCTAAATACATGGGTGTATTTGTAATCTGGGTTGCTGTCGCCATTTGCACGGGTGTTGCCTGGGCAAAGTGGGCAGCTTTCATCGTGTTTTGGTAGTACGCTTTCGTTTATTGCTTCTGTAGCACCTAACCACGGGCGGTTATTACGATGCGGTGATACTAATACCCAGCGCCCCGTTAGCGGGTTTTTACGTCTATGAGTACTTTCTAATAAAGCCATGTTAACTCTCCAACCCACTTGGGTAATTAGTTTGCCAGCGCCATGTGTCGTTGGTCATGTCGCTCAGTGTTAGTTCTGCGTGCCAGTTAAGGGTGGTTTGTGCTTTTGTGGCATCGGCGTAATTACAGGCAATATCGCCTGCACGGCGCGGTGCACTTTTATAAGGAATATCTTTATTGGCTGATGCGCTAAATGCTTTGATCATATCAAGCACCGAATAACCTTGGCCTGTGCCTAGGTTGTAAGCATGAAAGGCGGTATCTGTTTTATGTTGCATAAAGGCCGCTACATGGCCCTTAGCTAAATCTAAAACGTGAATATAGTCGCGCACGCCGGTGCCATCTTTGGTGTCGTAGTCGTCACCAAAAATATTAACCACTTCGCGTTTACCTACTGCAGTTTGAGCAATAAATGGCATTAAGTTATTTGGGATACCATTTGGGCTTTCGCCTAATAAGCCGCTTGGGTGCGCACCAACAGGGTTAAAGTAGCGAAGAGCAATGCCCATAAATTGGCTGTTGGCATTACATACGTCTTGCATGGCTTGTTCAACCATAACTTTGCTCCAACCGTAAGGGTTAGTAGCGCGTATAGGGTGTTTTTCATCAATAGGTAGGTAGTCTGGCTCGCCGTACACAGTGGCCGATGAGCTAAATATAATATGGTTAACGCCTACCTCTTGCATGTTTTGTAGCATGCTTAATGTACCCGACACATTGTTTTGGTAATAACGCAGTGGTTGCTCGGTTGATTCACCTACCGCTTTAAGTGCTGCAAAGTGAAATACAGCCTCAGCTTGGCTGTGTTTAAGGGCAAGTTTAAACTGCTGCTCGTCTTGAATGTCACCTAAAATAAACTCAAAACGGGTGCCGGTAATTTTTTCGAGTTGATCAAGCACACGGGGGCTTGCGTTAGATAAGTTGTCGTAAATAACTGGGGTAATGCCTGCCTCATGGAGGGCAATACATGTGTGGCTACCTATATAACCCATACCGCCTGTAACTAAAACTTTCATGTGTTTTCTCGAAAAGTGTATTTATATGATAAATACTACTATTAAGGTAATTTAAAAACAATAGTTATGATTGCCCGTTATTTCAAATAAACGCTTAAAATTTACCCAAGCAAAGGCACAATGGCTATACCTACTTAATAAGGGCACAAAGGTTTATCAATTAATTCTATAAACTGATTCTACTGAGCCACTAATTATTAGTCGCTAAAAGTGGTGGTACTATTAATAAATAGCAGTGAGCTAATGCGTGTGTAATTTGTCGTTAATGCAATGGCCAAAGTCTTAATACAAAAAGGAACGTTCAACATGAAAAAAACAATTTTATTAACCGGTGCCACCGACGGTATTGGCCTAGAGACCGCTAAAATGTTGTTAGCGCAAGGGCATACTGTATTATTACACGGGCGCAACCAGGACAAGTTAAATACTGTACAAGCAAGCTTAAACGCTGATTACCCGCAAGCAAGCACAGCCACCTACATTGCCGATTTAAGCGATATGGCGCAAGTAAACACCTTGGCTCAGTCAGTGTTAGCCGACTTACAAAACGCGAATAAAATACTTGATGTAGTTATTAATAACGCCGGTGTTTATAAATTGGCAAATATCACTACTGTAAATGGGCTAGATGCACGTTTTGCAGTTAATACGTTAGCGCCTTATTTACTTACTAAAGCGTTACTGCCTGTAATGAACACGCAATCACGTGTGGTTAACGTGTCATCGGCTGCACAAACTAGCGTTAACTTTGACTCGTTAGTGGGCAAAAAGCCACTATCAGATAGCGCAGCCTACGCGCAAAGCAAATTGGCTATTACTATGTGGTCGCGTCACTTAGGTTTAGCACTTAAAGGTAACGGGCCGTTAGTTGTTGCGGTAAACCCTAAGTCGTTACTAGGTAGTAAAATGGTAAAAGATGCCTACGGGCTTGCTGGTGGCGACTTAAAACTAGGCGCTGATATTTTTTGCCGCGCCGCATTAAGTGACGAATTTAAAGATGCCACTGGCCTTTATTTCGATAACGATGCAGAGCGCTTTGCACCGCCACATCCAGATGCGCTCAACCCTACTAAAAATCAGCAGTTAGTTGATACGTTAGATAGCCTGCTTGCTCAGCTAAATGCTGATAGCTAGTAGCAAATTAACGCGAAAAGATTTTACTCATGCCTTATAAGGCCTAGTTGTTTTTTATAAAGCCGATATGTGTTTTAAATGTTTTACCCTTTGTTGATCGTCAAAGAGTTCACCTAACGGTGAACTCTTTTTTTTGTGTGCAACATTACTCTTGTTGTAAACGCTCGTACAACCAATCTTTTAATTCTGAACGCTCATGTTTTAGTTGATTCATTTGCTCATCGCTAATGGGCGCATCTTTAAGCTCTAAAACACGAATCTCTTTATCTAGCTTGTCGTATTTATCTGCCTTTTTGGCAAATTCTGTGTCGCTTTTATTTAGCTCTGCAATGGTATTTAGGTACTGTGGAAAGTCATTGGTAAGTGAGTGGTCTTCGCCTAACATATTCGCTCCTTAGTAGGATAAATGAGTTACTTAAGTGAATTACTACCTTTTCATATATTACTCTGGGGCTTAGACAATAATAAATCAACCATAGCTAGCTTAAATTGGTATAGCGCAGCGACTAGTAGGATGTTGTTTAACGCCTACTTTTAAACAGTGATGGAGTGATTTTTAAACTCTATTATAAATATTATTTTGAAACTGATTGTATGTTTAGCCTTATTATCATTTGTAAAGGGTGTGTCTACAATGAAGCTTCATTACACAATTACTTATCAACAGGTAACAGAGGCAATACCCATGAAAGCAATGACAATTAATAATTTTGGTGGCACTGAAGAGTTTGTAGCAGCTGAGGTTGCAAAACCACAAGTAACAGCAGGTAATGTGTTAGTTCGTATTGCCGCAACAAGCGTAAATACAATTGATATGATGATTCGTCAAATGGGTGCTGACTTACCCTTTGCTCCAAAACTACCGGGCATTTTAGGGATGGACTTTGCAGGCACCGTTGAAGCTGTTGGCGAAGGTGTAACAGAATTTGCAGTAGGTGATGAAGTATATGGTTGTGCTGGTGGACTAGGCGATTTACCAGGTGCACTTGCTGAGTTTATTCTTGCTGATAAGCGCTTAATCGCTCACAAACCTAAAAATCTAAGCATGAAAGAAGCAGCCGCTATTCCACTTG
Organism: Pseudoalteromonas sp. A3; assembly: GCF_025942345.1. Taxonomy (NCBI): domain Bacteria; kingdom Pseudomonadati; phylum Pseudomonadota; class Gammaproteobacteria; order Alteromonadales; family Pseudoalteromonadaceae; genus Pseudoalteromonas; species Pseudoalteromonas sp. A3. The sequence goes on along the minus strand of NZ_JAPCKL010000011.1, from coordinate 38,969 downwards.
TAGGTATTACAGCACTTGAAGGCTTAACACGTGCAAGTGTAAGTGAAGGCCAAAAAGTATTAGTACACGGCGGCGCAGGTGGTGTAGGCCATTTAGCAGTACAACTAGCTAAGCATTTTGGCGCTGATGTTTACTCAACTGGCGGTAACGCAGAGCAACTAGCACTCATAGAAAGCTTTGGCGCTACAGGCATAAACTTTAAAGACGAAACCGTAGAGCAGTACGTTGAAAAACACACAAGCAACGTTGGTTTTGACATGGTATTTGACACCGTAGGTGGTGGTAACCTGACTAACTCATTTGCTGCAGCAAAGCTAAATGCACAGGTATCTACAACGCTTTCTTTATTAGAAGTAGATTTAAGCCCAGTACACTTTAAAGGGTTATCGTTAAACGTAATCTTTATGCTTATTCCAATGATCCACGACTTTAACCGTCAAGACCACGGCGACAAACTGACTAAACTGGCACAAATTGTTGAAGCAGGCGGTATGCGCCCAGTACTTGATGAGCAAGACTTTAGCTTAGAAGAAGCAGCTAAAGCGCATGACCGCTTAGCAAGTGGCCAAGCTATGGGTAAAGTTGTTATTTCTGTACAATAAATTATACCAATCCGCTTAATTAAGTGATCTATTTTGAGGATGGAAAAGCGTGTTGATAGCAAGGCAAAAAATTCGCTATTTAGTTGCTCTAAATGAGAATTTTTTAACGTAGATAGCGACACGTTTAGCCCCTAAAAATGATTAAGTATTATTGCGGATTGGTATCATTACGGTCGGCATCCTCGCCGGCCTCTTTCTTTTTTACGCCCGCCTGATTAACGTTTGTACACCCTTTTTTATAACCAAATATAAACAATAGTGCTTTTATTAATCGTATATAATTACGTTTTAAAATTAGTTGTTAATATTTTAGGGTCAGAGCAAGCGTTTATATGAAAATATTCACTAATAAATTTGCCAGTAAAGCTAAGCAGTTTTATATCGGTATTGTGCTGGTAGGCTGTGTACTGTCTGCGATGGTTTATTATCAGGCAGAAACCATTAAGCGCACCTCATCGACCTTAATGGAACAACAAATTCCGGCGCTACGCGATATTCGATTAATCGAAACCTACCTAGTAAAGCAAGAGCGCTTATTATATGAGTATTACGCAACGAGTAAGCGTGAACTTTATTTAATCGACTTTTTAGAAAACCATGTACGTATACTTGCGCTAATAAAAAACCTAGATCAAAACCACAGCACATTAGCGCTAGAAAGCAGCTTAAGTGATGAGTTTAAAAGTGGTTTAGACTTAGCACTTAAATTACACGAAAACTTATCAAGCAGCAGCACTAGTTGGGATTTAGCCAGAGAGCAACTAGAGCAACTCACCGAACTGCAAGCCCAAGTGATGGGGCACTTAACAAATGCAGAAACGGTTATTTCAAATGCGGTTGATAGCGGCTACAAAGACACCGAAAGCAACCTGCACACCACAGTCAATATTGTGTTTTTGTTTACGTTTGCCATAGTGCTGGTAAGCATTTATACAGGGCGTTACGCATCTAAATTTATAAAGCTTAGTGCCCGTAACGAACGTTTAGCGCTATTTCCAACGCGCAACCCTAACCCAATTGTGAGTTTAAGCGCCAACCTTGAGCTTAACTACTGTAACCCTGCCGCTATTGCTATGCATAAAGCGTATGTAAGCGATAAACACAGCACGCCCATTGCATTACTAAGCCCTAATATAAAGCAGCAACTAATAGATACTAAGCAGTCGGCTAGTCATGTTGAGCGTTTTTATACACAGCTAGATAACCATTACCTCACTTACCAAATACATTGGCTGCAAGAAATAGATGCCTTTGATATACACATACGCGATGTAACAGAGCAATTTGAGGCAGAGCGTTCATTAGAGTATTTAGCCTTTCATCACCCGTATTCAAAGTTGCCTAACCAAGCCAGTTTAGAAACATACACCAATGAGCTAATTTCGCTTGAGCAGCCTTTTAGTTTAATGCTGATTGATGTAAGCCACTTTAAGCTATTGCTTGAGCAATATGGTTTATCGGGGGCTAACGAGTGTATAAATGCCTTTGCTACGCACTTATCGCGCAGCGCTAATAAATTTTCTCAGCAGTTAAAAAGCAAAAACAAACTGACCTTCTACCACATTGCCGATGCTAACTTTGTGGTTATTTATACCGAGCAAGATTGCTCAACAACCCTAGATGACTTACTCAAAGGCGTACAAAGCCGTTTAAGCCAAGCTATCAGCACACCGTACGGTGAAATGCGCATGAGCTTTAACTGCGGTGTAACACGCTACCCAACTAGTAATGACTATAAAACGCTGCTACTGCACGCCAATATTGCTTTAGAAGAGGCAGTAAAACGTAATATTCCCTACGCTTATTTTGATACCGAAAGCGGAGTTAAGCACGCACAGCAGCTGCATATTGCTCGGCGCCTTGATACCGCCATTGAAAAGCAACAGTTTGAGCTTTATTTTCAGCCTAAAATGCACCTTAAATCGCAAACCATAAACAGCTGCGAATGTTTAATTAGGTGGTTTGATGATGGGGAGTTTGTCTCTCCGGCACAGTTTATTCCTATTGCCGAGCACAGCGGGTTTATATTGCCATTAGGCGAATGGATACTCGATAGTGCCTTTGCCCAAGCTAAAAAATGGCATCAGCAAAACTTAAATATCCGCTTGGCTATTAATATATCGGCAAGGCAATTTACACAGCAAGACTTTGTGCAAAGCATAAAACAGCGGTTGGCACATTTTAACGTGCCCGCGCATTTAATTGAGCTAGAAATTACCGAAACCGCCATTATGGACGATGAAGAGTTTGGTATTTCAGTACTGCAGGCACTGAGTGCACTGGGTATTAGCTTATCAATTGATGACTTTGGTACGGGCTATTCGTCGCTGGGTTACTTACAGCGTTTTCCGGTTAATAAATTAAAAATAGATCAGTCGTTTGTGCGCAATATGGCCACAGACACACGGGATCAGGCTTTAGTATTGAGTATTTGCCAATTAGCTAAAAACTTAGGGCTCGATATTATCGCCGAAGGCGTAGAAGAGCATGCCCAACTTAAAAAACTAAAAGAGTATAACTGCGACCTAATTCAAGGATACTTGTTAAGCCGGCCAATACCAGCAAACGAATTTGAAGCATTTTTAGCTAAAGGCGTAAGTTTTTAAGGCGTTTTGCTAATGTATGTTGGGTAATTATTAGTGATAGAATGGCCTTATAAAAGCTTCTATCGCTCATTTTACAAGCCACACATGTGAGCAAAGAGCACTACATTATTAAATAAGGTCGTTGTGTAATGCTGTTGATGATCGACAACTACGATTCGTTTACTTATAACCTAGTACAATATTTTCAGCGCTTAAACCAAGAGGTGCTGGTAAAGCGTAATGACGAAATATCTGTTGCGCAAATTAAGCAACTTAACCCCAAGCATATTGTTATTTCTCCGGGGCCATGTACGCCAAACGAAGCGGGTGTGTCACTCAATGTCGTTGAGCAGCTAAAAGGCATTTACCCTATTTTGGGTATTTGCTTAGGGCATCAAACCATCGCGCAAGCGCTAGGGGGCAAGGTTATACGTGCTAAGCAAGTCATGCATGGTAAAACCTCACCTATTGTTCATAATAATAAGGGGGTATTTACCGGTTTAGAAAACCCGCTTACTGTGTGTCGTTATCACTCGCTGGTGGTAGAAAAACACAGTTTACCGAGTGAATTAGCCATTACAGCATGGAGCCAAACCGAGCAAGGTGAGTTTGACGAAATTATGGGGCTACTTCACACAGAGCTTGCTCTTGAAGGCGTGCAATTTCATCCCGAGGCTATTTTAACAACTCAAGGGCTCGAATTGCTTGCTAACTTTTTATCTCGCTTCTAACCTTACAGTAACCACCGAATGGTAAGACTTATACTGAATGGACTTTATGACTGAACTTGCGTCGCAAAAGCGAATAGCCTCAATGCTTGACCAGCGTGCTCACGACTTGCTGCTTGGCCATAGTTTTGCACATCAACAAATTGGCTTTATTCATACGCTGGAAATTGATTATGGCGAACCAATGAAGCAACGCACGTTATTAGAAGTAGAAGTTGCCGCACAGCATAAACGCCAGCAAAGTAGCACCGCGCATCATAAGTACCGAGCACAAGCGAGCAAACAACTTCATAAAGTAATAGAAACAGCCATATTTAAGCAATTAGAAGATATGGATGCTGTTATTCAAAACACCATAGGCATAGAAGATAACGTTGCTACCATGCTAGATATACTGGCGGTTAAGTCGGCAAGTGTTGGGCGTTTAGAGCCATTGGTAAATGATTCTAGTTGGCTTGGCCGCGAATTAGTGTCATTGGTAAACCTGCCTTACTACCGAAAGCAGCGCAGCAAAAGTACCTCAGTTAAAGTAGACAGCCCCGCACTTGCACTGCGCTATATTGGCCTTGATAACTTACAATTGGTAATTCCTACTTTTGCTATGCGCCATTGGATGCCACACAGCACAGAGCCATTTCCATTATTAAAACGCCGCCTGCGCGATGCCGCCATGGCCAATGCAATTGCGGCGCAAAAAATTGCAGAGCTTAACGATGTAAACCCCGTACATGCGTTTACACTGGGCATGCTTATAGATGTAGGGCGCATAGCCTTAGTACGTTTGTACTTAAAAACCTTTGAACAGGTATGGCAACGTAAAGTGCAAATAGCGCGCGAAGCACAGCAAAAAGATTTACACACGGCATTGATGGAGCTAAAGCCAGATCCCTTATTTTTAACCACGTTGTTAAGTAATAAGTCGCTTGAGTTAAGTGCTAAAGTTATTCGAAAAATGGCTTTTAAGTTTTTGCCGTTTAATCATGTCATGGCGCAACTTGTTCATGGTATTGAGCAAAGTAGTGATGTTTTCCCTATGAGTGAAGTAATGCTTAAAGCGCGATGCTATTCGCAGTATTTAAACCTAAAACAGCACCAACTTATTGAACAAGATGAAATGCAGGCATGGTTTTCGTATCACCAATTCACTAAAAATGAGCTAAAAGCTCTCGAAACAAGCAATTTTACCAACCTTGCTATTCAAATTGACTAAAAAGCAGCTTACTCGCTGGTCCTTATATCGGTAATTTGCCGCTGGTGGTGGCAAATTTTCATTAACTATTGAATTTTTTGTTAATTTTTTTGCGACTATTCATTCATTAACATCTCCCCAAGCACACCTCGCTTTAAGCACTTAATGTAAGGCGCGACTCACTGCGCAGGCGCATAAGTATTAAAAAATGACATTTATTTTCTATGCAGATAGTTATTCACTATCTATGAAATAATATCCCAAGGCCTTTATTTTAAAGGCCTGCATGAAAGTTTTTAACGAGACAGCACCACAAATATCTGAAATAATGAGCGCCTGAAAATTGAACCACAAGGCAGTTTTACGCTCAACCTTTTGCTATTTAGTGCGTAAATATCTTGGTTACATTTATAACCAAACACCTATTTTGATGTTTTGTGTTGCTCACAATTAAGAGGAAAAAAAATGACAGTCAATCGCGAATTATTTGATCACGTAATGGTTCCTAACTACGCGCCTTCAAGCGTTATTCCTGTTCGAGGCGAAGGCTCTCGCGTATGGGATCAACAAGGTAAAGAATTTATCGACTTTGCCGGTGGTATTGCTGTTAACTGTCTTGGCCATTGCCATCCTGCATTAGTAGGTGCATTAAAAGAGCAAGGCGAAAAAATTTGGCACCTATCAAACGTAATGACTAACGAACCTGCGCTGCGTTTAGCTAAAAAAATGCTCGATGCGACCTTTGCTGAAAAAGTTTACTTTGCAAACTCAGGCGCAGAAGCAAACGAAGCTGCACTTAAATTAGCACGTCGTTTTGCACTTGATAAATTTGGTGCTGAAAAATCACAAATTATCTCATTTAACAAAGGCTTTCACGGTCGTACGTTCTTTACCGTAACCGTAGGCGGGCAAGCTGCATACTCAGATGGTTTTGGTCCTAAGCCAGGCGACATCGTACATTGTGATTACAATGACCTAGCTGCATTTGAAGCGCTAATTAGCGACAAAACATGTGCCGTAATGATGGAGCCACTGCAAGGTGAGGGCGGTATTATTTCGCCAACTGACGAATTTGCACAAGGCGTTCGTGAGCTATGTACTAAACACAATGCACTGCTTATTTTTGATGAAGTACAAACAGGTGTTGGCCGTACTGGTGAGTTATACGCATACCAAGGTCTAAATGTAGTGCCTGATATTTTAACGTCAGCTAAAGCTCTTGGCGGCGGTTTCCCTATTGGCGCTATGCTAACGACTACTGAGATTGCACAGCACTTAAAAGTAGGGACTCATGGTTCTACTTACGGTGGTAATCCACTGGCGTGTGCAGTAGCCGAAGCCGCATTTGATACTGTAAATACCCCTGAAGTACTGGCGGGCGTAAAAGAAAAAGCAGCATTATTTAACGAGCTTCTTAACGCGGTAAACGAAAAATACAACGTGTTTAGCGAAATTCGTGGCCAAGGTTTATTAATTGGTGCAGCCGTTAACGAGCAATACAAAGGCCGTGCTAAAGAGTTTTTAGTAGCAGCTACCGAGCAAGGGCTTATGTCGCTTGTAGCGGGTGCTGATGTAGTACGCTTTACGCCATCGTTAGTAATCACCGAAGCGGATATTCGCGAAGGTATGGCGCGTTTTGAAAAAGCAGTAGCAAGCGTAGTAAACGCTTAAGCGCGTTAAACCACCTTATTAAGGGCAAGCCTGCTTGCCCTGCATATTCTATTTACCGTTATTGATAAGGGAGCAAGCGGACTCATGATGATCCTTCGCCCAATCCAGCAAAATGATTACGCAGCATTATTAAAAATTGCCCACGAATCGGGCCATGGTTTTACATCTTTGCCGTTAAACGAAGAGTTACTGCAAAAGAAAATTGACCATTCTGTAAGTTCATTTGCTAAACAAACGTCACAACCTGGTGACGAAGGCTACCTGTTTGTTCTTGAAGATACCGAAACCGGTGAAGTAGTCGGTACTTCAGCTATTGAAGCTGCAGTAGGGCTTGATGATGCGTTTTATCATTACCACTTAAGTAAAGTAATTCACTCATCACGCACGTTAGATGTATACAAAGCGGTTGATATTTTAACCCTATGTAACGACTACACCGGCGCGACAGAACTATGTACCTTATTTTTGAAAGATGGCTATCGTAAAAACTGTAACGGTAAACTTCTTTCAAAAGCGCGCTTTATGTTTATAAAACAACATGAGCAGCGCTTTGCACAAACAGTAATAGCAGAAATGCGCGGCGTGTCTGACGAAAACGGCAGCAGCCCGTTTTGGCAGTGGCTAGAAGAGCACTTTTTCTCAATGGACTTTCCTACCGCCGATTACCTAACAGGTATAGGACAAAAAGTGTTTATTGCTGAACTAATGCCAAAGTACCCAATTTACGTAAACTTGCTGAGCAAAGACGCTCAAGCGGTGATTGGTAAAGTACACGACAACACACGCCCAGCTATTGAGCTATTAAAAAATGAAGGATTTACCTTCAACGGTTACGTCGATATTTTTGATGCGGGTCCCACAGTAGAAGCAAAAGTAGATAACATTGCCACTATTCGTAATGCAAAAGACTTTAAAGTAGAAATAGGCGAAGCATCGGGCGATACCATGGTACTGCTTGCTAACGGCAAGTTAGAAGATTACCGTGCAACGGTTGCAGCGCTTAGCTTTGATGAGCGTGCAAGCAGCCTTATTTTATCGCAACAAATAGCCGATGCCCTACAGCTACAATCGGGCGACACCGTAAGCGCAACCCCAGTTTAATTAAGGAGAAAGTATAATGACTCATCCTGCACAATTTATTAATGGTCAGTGGTCACAAGGCCAAGGCAACGCATTTAACTCAGTAAACCCTGCAAATAACGACGTTATTTGGCAGGCATCTTCAGCGACTGCAGAGCAAGTAGATAGCGCGGTAAATTCGGCGCGCGAAGCATTTTATAGCTGGGCAGATAAAAGCTTTAACGAGCGCCTAGAGATAGTTAAAACCTTTGCTGCAACACTTAAAGAGCACAGCGAAGAACTTGCTGTTGCGATTGCCCAAGAAACCGGTAAACCACTGTGGGAAACGCGTACAGAAGCGGGCGCAATGGTAGGTAAAATTGCCATTTCTGAAAAAGCATTTTTAGAGCGCACCGGCGACGTTGAAAACGCTATGCCGGTAGGGCGTGCGATGATCCGTCATAAACCACATGGTGTAGTTGCCGTATTTGGCCCATATAACTTCCCTGGGCACTTACCTAATGGGCACATTGTGCCAGCGCTTTTAGCCGGTAACACAGTAGTATTTAAGCCATCAGAGCTTACGCCAATGGTTGCTGAGCTTACGCTTAAACTATGGGAAAAAGCCGGTTTACCTGCCGGTGTAATTAACCTTGTTCAAGGTGAAGTAGAAACAGGTAAAGCCCTTGCTGCGCATAAAGGCATAGATGGTTTATTCTTTACAGGTTCTTCGCGTACTGGTCATATTTTACATGAGCAGTTTGCGGGTCAGCCGGGTAAAATTTTAGCGCTTGAAATGGGTGGCAATAACCCTCTGATTATTAAAGATGTGGCAGATACTAAAGCCGCGGTACACGATATTATTCAATCGGCGTTTATTTCAAGCGGCCAACGTTGTACGTGTGCACGTAAAGTATTTTTACCTAAAGGCCAACAAGGCGATGATATTTTAGCGCGCCTTATCACTGCAACTAAAGCCATTAAAGTAGGCAACTACGATGATGAAGATCAGCCATTTATGGGCTCTATGATCTCATCTGCGGCTGCAGCAGGCATGGTAAAAGCACAAAACGAGCTTGTTGAGCTTGGCGGTGAAGTACTAGTAGAGCTTGAGCACACAGCCAATACTGGTTTTGTAACACCGGGTATTATTGAGTGTTCAGCAATTAGCGATTTCCCAGATGAAGAGCACTTTGGCCCATTATTAAAAGTGTTCCGCTTTGATGACTTTGACCACGCAATTGATAAAGCAAACGATACCAGCTTTGGTTTATCAGCAGGTTTATTAAGCGACAGCGAAGCCGACTACAATCACTTTTTACGCCGTATTCGTGCCGGTATTGTTAACTGGAACCGCCCAATTACAGGTGCATCAAGTGCAGCCCCATTTGGTGGTATTGGCGCATCAGGAAATCACAGAGCAAGCGCATATTATGCAGCCGACTACTGTGCATACCCTGTTGCTTCGGTAGAACTTGAAAAAGTGACGATGCCAGCAACACTAAGCCCAGGCTTAAAAATAGATTAATTACTGTTCTATTTGTAGTTATAAAGAATGAGAAAAGCAGCTTAGGCTGCTTTTTTTGTATTGGTATCGCGCAAAGCTAGTAATTAGTGGCGCTTTCTGCTTAAATCTATGCAATTAGTTATTCAAAGGTGAAAATCACAATGGTTTTAGACAGGCAAGGGTACGATGACTTGATCATGTATCTAACTCAAAATTTAGCGTTATTTGAGAAGCCAGGCGAAATCAAACCCGGTGCCCCTACCGTTATGGAACTCATAGAAGACGTAATAGCGCATAACGTTATGCTAATTTGTGAACAACATACCAATCTTAATACCGAACAACGCAGCCAAATAGTGCGCGAGGTAGACGGTATTGTTTACGACTTACAAGAAGTACTAAGCAGCATAACCTCACAACCTGTTACGGTTGAACAACACGCATTTATAGATGAGTTTGCTGGGCTTATTAAAAACTTATTTGATAACGCGGTAACACAAACCTCTTAACGTTACCCGTTAACACAGCGCAGTATTACCTAATAACTGCGCTCCTATTACTTCTCGCCTTATTAATAACACCACTAAATTTAATCTCAGCGCTCACGTATCGTTGCAGATTGTTATACAATCAACAAAATTTTTTTAGAGATAAACACATGCAAGCAAATGTAAAATGGGTTGAAGGCGACACCTTTATTGGCCGTTCTAATTCTAATCACAATGTAGTTTTTGATGCCGGTAGCGACAGCGCTGCACCAAGTCCAATGGAAATGGTACTTATGTCGGTAGGTTGTTGCTCGTCGGTAGATGTTGTAAGTATTTTAAAAAAAGCCAAGCAAGATTTTTCTGATGTGCAAGTACAACTAAGCTCAGAGCGCGCCGAAACAGCACCTCGTGTATTTACTAAAATTAATTTACACTTTGTTGTTACAGGCAATAATGTCTCGGAAAAACACCTTGCGCGTGCGGTTTCGCTCTCTGCTGAAAAGTATTGTTCTGTTGCTTTAATGCTTGATAAAACAGTAGAAATTACCCACAGCCACGAAGTTGTGCAAGAACAGGTAAAATAACGCTTTTTCCGTGAGGAAAATTCGTATAAAATCCGCGAACTTTTCATTCTGCAGGTGCAGATTTCACTAATTTATAGGTTGGTTTATCATGAACAAACCCTTCGATAAACTTAAACTTCATGGCTTTAATAATTTAACCAAAAGTTTAAGCTTTAGTATTTACGACATTTGCTACGCAAAGACCGAGCAACAACGTAAAGAATATATTGAATATATCGACGAGCAGTACAGTGCAGATAGACTAACCGACATACTAGGTGATGTTGTTGATATTATTGGTGCTAACATTTTAAATGTGGCGCGCCAAGATTATGAACCACAAGGCGCAAGTGTGACTATTTTGGTTTCGGAAGAGCCGGTAGAAGAGCAGCAAAATTACGATGCTGACGAAGCGCCAGGCCCATTACCAGATTCCGTTGTTGCGCACCTAGATAAAAGCCACATTTGTGTACATACCTACCCAGAAGCGCACCCTGATGATGGTATTTGTACATTCCGTGCTGATATTGAAGTATCTACCTGTGGCATTATTTCGCCACTTAAAGCGTTAAACTTCTTAATTCATAGCCTTGAGTCAGACGTAGTAACCATTGACTACCGCGTACGTGGTTTTACCCGCGACGTAAACGGCGTTAAACACTACATTGACCATGCAATTAACTCGATTCAAAACTTCATGACAGAAGATACCAAAGAAGCGTACCAAATGATGGACGTGAACGTGTATCAAGAAAACCTGTTCCACACCAAAATGATGTTAAAAGAAACCGACTTAAACACTTACCTGTTCGGCCTTTCAACTGATGAGCTGTCGGATGAGGAAGAAGAAGAAATTCGCTCTAAACTAACCCGCGAAATGCAGGAAATATTCTACGGCCGTAACCTACCAGACGCAGAATAAATTAGTTTAAAAGCAATTAAGTTGTATTAAAAATGGCGCTCAGTGAGCGCCATTTTTTATGTGGGTATTTATAGCAATTCGCTTAATTAAGCATGCTGTAAATAAGCGCGCATACGGCCAGTGAGCCCACAGCAAGTACAAACAATGTGCTTAAGCGGTTGCGGTATTTACTCAGCGCAGGCACTTTGTATACGGCAATCATTGGCATAATAAATAAAATCATCGCAATGATAGGGCCAGAGAGCTGATCCATCATGTCTAAAATGCTTGGGTTTTTAACCGCACAAAACCAAATAGCAAAAAACATAATGAGTACGCCAATTTTGTCGGCTACTTTTGCACTTAAGCTGGTTTGCTTAGTCACCAAACCGGTAAAGCTTTCACGTGCACCTAAAAAGTGCCCTAAAAACGATGACGTAATCGCAATAAAGGCAACCAGCGGCCCAAGGGTCGCGATATACGAGTTACTGGTGATATTAGCAAGGTAAGATAAAATCGATACGTTAGCCGCTTTAGCAGCCGCCATTTGCTCGCTAGTAAGCGAAAGCACGCACGAAAATACAAACAGCAGTACAAATACAATAAGCAGTAAGCTAGTGCGTTTTAAAATAGCCTCAGCCTTATTAGTGGCCTGATTGCCATAATGCCCACGCTGCACGTTCACAAAGCTTGAAATAGCCGCCGCATGGCTAAACGAAAACACAATAATAGGAATAGATAACCACAGCGTTTTAGTAAAGCTGCCCGCCTCAGGAAAGCTCATATCTGGCATTTGCCAGCTAGGGATTAAATAGAGCGATAAGCAAAATAAAATACCTACAAGCGGGTACACCAAAATAGCGAACGCGCGCAGCATTAAACGCTCGCCGCCCATCATTAGGCTAATCATACCGGCAACCAATACACCCGAAAGTAACACGCGAGAAGGTGACTCAAGGCCCATTTGGTTCACCATAAAGCTATCAACGGTATTGGTTAAGCCTACGCCGTAAATAAGCAAAATGGGGAATATAGATAAAAAGTATAATAAAGAGATTAACCTACCCGCCGTTACACCAAAGTGCTCTTCAACAACATCAGTAAAATCTGAATCTTTATTTTTAGACGACAACACAAAGCGGGCTAAGCCGCGGTGTGCTAAAAAGGTCATTGGAAAGGCTAAACACGCCATAATAATAAGCGGCCAAAAACCACCTATACCAATGTTGATAGGTAAAAATAAAATGCCCGCGCCAACGGCGGTACCAAAAAGGCTTAACGTCCACTGCGTATCGTGCAGGTTCCATTTAGAAGTAGGTGTGTGTTCACCTGTTGTTGATGCATTTGAAAGCGTTGCATCTTGTGATGGTGTCATGTGTGTGCTCATCCATTATTTAAATAATAATCGCGCGCAAGAATATAGTTTTTAGCTAAAAGTTTCATGTTTTGAGGGGGTTTGTAGACTAATTAATTAGACGCCGTTGCACCAAAAGTGTCATGAATACGAAACAGCGCTGTAAAAATAAACAAATACCTCAACCAGCACAGTTGTAGGTTGGGTAGAGCGAAGCGAAACCCAACACGCCATTGATCCTCTAAATTCTTACTTTATTTTAGTTATAGTGTTTTAGATTTTAGTGAGTAGATGTGGCAACGGATATCTAAAAGCTTGAGTGTCCTTACTTATTGTAATGACTTCGTTAATAATTATTTCCTAACTAATTAAGGGGTAATAGTATGAGCAATAATTCTATAAAGTGGCACAAGAAACCAAGTGGTATATTAGCTTTAAATATTTTAGGTAGCATAATTGCTGCGCTTATTTTTACCGTAATATTTTAAGGGGCTGTTATGAAGAGTAAATACCTAGATATTAATGAGCAAACCATTAATGAATTAGAGGAGGCGTGGGAGTACCTTAATAAGCACTTTTATAGTGAGTTAAATTTAGAAAGAGACCGCCCTTTAGAGTCGGAAGATCCACTTGGTAAACTTGCATATTTCATGGAGCTTGGGATTTACCCACCACCTGAATTACTTCTCAAAATATCAGAGATTTATGAAGTGTATATGCTACAAGCTGGTAAAGTTGATCTTGAAGAATCATTTTATGGAAAGCCTATTAAAGGCATTGGAAACTTTTCTGGGCGAGAAGCAAAAAAGCAAGACGTTAAATTTTTAGAGATGACGTTATCTATGGAAGCTATTAGTAATGAAAAGAAAAAACGTTCGCAATATGAAGTAGCCGAAGAATATTTGAGAGCTAAAGGCTCAGACGAAGATCCTGAACACTTATTAAGAAAGTTGCGTAGATACAGAAATAAGCCTGCTAACTAAAGCATACAACAAGCGCTTTATACTAGGCAATGGTCTCCTCGATGTGTAGTACCCGTTAACCATCCTCGCTATTTCGCACTAAAAAACTTGTCTACCAATTGATAAAGCGTACTGAAACACAGCAACGTTATAAACATACCAAGTGATAATATAACCTTTTCTTTTAGGGGTTGTTCAGGCTTTTGGGCTAATATGCTTTTTAAGAAATAAAGAAAGTAAAATAGGTGCACGCACCGATGCCTATAATCAGCATAAAGAGCCGCTTTATTAAATTACCTTCAGTAGGAGGAATTTCCTCACCGGTATACGGTGTATAAATACTTATTTTTAATATAAATGCATAGATATATCTATAACAGAAGAAAAATACTAACACGCAGAACAACAGCTTTTCTACTGACTCAAAACCTATGAAAAAAGTAGCTCCTAACACAAACCATAAAATGCCAAACAATAAAACAATAACCTTCTTTTTATCCATACTGACTGCCTTTATTTTTTCTTTAAGTTCTTTATTTATAAACCTTAAAAGGCGTTTTAGTTAACAGATTAGGAGTGGTCATCTATTGATAATATACAGAGCTAAAGCTATCACTTATCTTGCTGACAACTGATAGCTAACCACTCAAAACTGCTCTTATCCCTCTAAAGCCGAAACAATAAAATACGGATTCAAATACTCATCTTTGGTGTTATAAATAAGCGGGCTGCCATCGAGCTTGGTTACTTTAGCGCCGGCTATTTCAGCAATAGCATGGCCAGCTCCCGTATCCCACTCACAGGTTGGGCCTAAGCGCGGGTAAATATCAGCACTGCCTTCGGCAACTAAACATAATTTTAGTGAGCTGCCTTTTGAGACCATTTCAACGTCGTCAAAGCGTTTTACAAACTCGGCTAAATCGGGTGATGGGTGCGAGCGACTGCCAACAACGCGGATTAACCCTTTATTAGGTTTGGTGGTTACTTTAAGCTCAATACGCTCATCGCCTTTGTCTTTAAACGCGCCAATATCGTTACTGGCTAAGTAGGATACGCCAAGCGCGGGCGCGTCAACGACAGCAAGCACGGGTTTGCCGTTTTCGATTAGGGCTATATTTACGGTAAATTCGCCGTTCTTTTTAATAAACTCTTTAGTGCCGTCGATTGGGTCTACTAACCAGTAGCTTTTCCATGTTTGACGAATGTCCCAGCTTATATCAGCGCTTTCTTCGCTAAGTATAGGTGTGTCGGGCGTGAGCTGTTTTAGCCCTGTCACAATGACTTTATGAGCTGCTAAGTCGGCGTCGGTTACTGGGCTTTCATCGGCTTTGTATTCAACGTTAAAGTCCTTTTCGTAAATCCCCATTATGGCTTGGCCTGCTTTGCGGGCAAGGATGAGGGTTTCTTCTAGTAGCTCGGTTTGGTTCATTGGGGTTAACCTATAATATGCTTTTGTTTTAGATACGTTATCAGTTGTGTAACCGATTGGTCTAGGGTGTTTTTACTGGTATCTAAAATTATTTCTGGGTTGTTGGGTACTTCGTAGCTTGAGTCGATACCGGTAAAGTGTTTAATCTCACCTGCGCGGGCTTTTTTGTATAAGCCTTTAGGGTCGCGGCTTTCGCATACATCAAGCGGGGTATCTATAAATACTTCAATAAACTCGCCGTCATCTACTAGGTTGCGCACCATGTCGCGCTCTGCTCTAAATGGCGAGATAAACGCGGTAAGCACTAATAGGCCTGCATCGGTCATTAGTTTGGCGGTTTCGCCAACGCGGCGTATGTTTTCGATGCGGTCTTCGTCGCTAAAGCCGAGGTCTTTACATAAGCCGTGACGTACGTTGTCGCCATCAAGCAGGTAAGTGTGCGCACCTTGCTGATTAAGCGCAGCTTCTAGTGCGTTGGCTACGGTGCTTTTGCCAGAGCCAGAAAAACCGGTAAACCATAAAATGGCCGGTTTATGCTTTTTTTGCTCACTACGCTGTGCTTTTGTGGTTGCGTAGTTATGCCAAACAATATTTTCATCCATAGTGGTGTGTCTCTTGTACTGTAAGCGCTCGTATTAAAAAGGAAATACGAGCGGGATCAAGGTTAATACCGTGATTGAATAAATAATAGAAAGGGGCAAGCCCATTGTTATGTAATCTTTTAAGCGGTAGTTACCCGCGCTGTAAACCATGAGGTTTGTTTGATACCCAAACGGCGATATAAAACTGGCAGATGCACCAAACGCTACCGCCATAATAAAGGGTAGTGGGTCTACATTAAAACCCACTGCTAGCGAGTAAGCCACAGGGAATGAAAGCGCTGCTGCGGCATTATTAGTAATAAGCTCGGTGAATAATACGGTCATTAAAAATATGGCGATAAACGCGCCATAAGGGCCAAAATCACCTAGTACCATAAATAGGGCATCTGATATTTGCCCGGCAAGCCCGGTTTCTATCATTAATTTAGCAAGCCCTATGGCACTGCCTACAACGGCGAGTAGCTCAATGGGAAAGCGACGTTTTACTTCGCTTAGTTTAACTGTACCGCTAAGCAATAAGCCAATGAGTAACACCAGCAGGCCTTTTACTAAAGGGACTATACCTACAATGCTTAACCCTAACACGGCGGCAAAGCCTGCCAATACAATATTAGATTGTTTAGGTTTTAGGTGTGTTTGTAAGTCAAACCCCGATATATACACAAATTCGCGGTTTAAATTAGGTAAAGAGTAAAAGTTTTTACCTGGGGCGAGTATTAAGGAGTCGCCGGCTTGCAATTGCACTTGCCCAAGGCCGCCTTGTAAGCGGTCGTGCCCTCGGCGAATGGCAATAACAGCGGCATGAAACTGCTCTCTAAAACGCGCCTCTTTTACGGTTTTGCCAATAAACTTTGATGATTGGCTTACAACCACTTCAACTAAGTGTTCTATGTCTTTTTCGTGGTTGTCGTGCACCACTTTTAATCCGTCAAAGCGTCTTAATAAGGGTACCGATTTAATATCGCCAACAAACAGTAGTACGTCGTTTTGTCTAATAATTTGCTGAGGTGTTACTGCGTATATACGCTCATTGCCACGAATAATTTCGGCGAGGAATAAATCTTTTAAATCGCGTAGGCCGTTTTCTTCTACGGTGCGGCCAATAAGTTTAGAGTCTGCCTGCACTTTTCCCTCTAAGTAAAAGGGAATAACCTCTTGTGTGTTTTTGCCGTTGTCGGGCAGGTATTTGAGCATCACTAAAATAGTAATGAGGCCCACACTTAATGCGCCAATGCCCACTAAGGTAAAATCAAAAAAGCCCAGTGGCGCCATACCTGCATCTACGGCAAAGCCGTTCACTATTAAATTGGTTGATGTACCAATAAGTGTAATGGTGCCGCCTAATATAGCGGTGTACGACAGCGGTAATAGTAGCTTTGAGGGTGAATGATTTGGGTTGTCTTTTATGGCGGTGATAAGCGATGCCACAACCGCGGTATTGTTAGTAAATGACGATAAAAACGCGGTTGATAAACCAAGCTTTGTTACCGACTTTACTAAGCTTCCTTTAGATAACGATTGGGAAAGCTGTTGTATGAGTGTGGTTTTTTCAATAGCGATTGAAACCAGCACTAATAATACTAGGGTAATGAGCGACGGGTTTGCGTAGTTTACTAACATGCTTTCAAGGTCAATCAGGCCTGTTAAATAACCCGTACCAATAGCACTTACAAATAACCATGCTGGATTAATGCGGGTGCCAAAAAGGCACCCAACTAAGGTAAGCATAATGCCTGTTAAAACGAGCTGCTCTACCATGCTTTTATATTCCTAACAGACATTTTTATACTTACAGTTTTGAAATATCAAGCGCTTGCCAATGTGGGAAGTGCTTGCGTACTAAGCTATTAAACTCAATTTCAAAGTCGCTGAAATCGCTGTTTTGTTTTTCGCTTTTTAGTACTTGCTCAATCATACCTGCGGCAACCGTTAAGTTAGATAAACGGTCGATAAGGATAAATGAGCCAGTTTCGTGGTTGTTGTGATACTCGTCAGCTAATATTGTTTCGCTTAGTTCAAGCGTGACAATGGCAATTTCGTTTAGCTGAAGTGAATCGGCTGTGCCGTGCTCTAAAGTGTTTACATCAATAGTGTGGTCAATCTTTTTAACCACGGCTGATGTATTTTTGCTACCTAGTTTAATGTTGTAGCTTTTACCTAGTACCAGCGGCTCTTCGTGCATCCACACAAGTTTAGCTTGTATAAGGTTAGTAACCGTTGCACTTGAGCTTTGCGGCACAATGACATCGCCGCGGCTAATATCAATTTCGCTATTGAGGGTAACGGTAATTGCTTGGCCGGCCTCTGCGTGATCTAGGTTGCCATTAAAGGTCACAATTTCTTTAATACTTGATGTTTTACCCGACGGTAATACTTTTATTGCATCGCCAACTTGTAATTTACCTGATGCCAATGTGCCCTGAAAACCACGGAAGTTTAAGTTAGGGCGCACTACATATTGCACAGGCAAGCGTGCTTCAAAGCCGGTATCGGTTTCGGCCGCTGGTGAGTCTTCTAAAAGCTCAAGCAATGGCTTGTCGGTGTAATAAGGCGTATGAGCAGAGCGGGTTACTACGTTGTCGCCTTTAAGCGCCGACATAGGCACAAACTTAATGTTTGATACGTTAAGTTGCTCAGCAAATTTAAGGTAGTCGGCTTTAATTTTTTCATAAACGGTTTCGTCAAAATCAACGATATCCATTTTATTAATCGCTACCACAAACTGTTTAATACCTAGTGAGTCACAAATAAAGCTATGACGCTTAGTTTGTACTTGCACACCGTAGCGGGCATCAACCAAAATAATGGCTACATCGCTTGTTGATGCGCCTGTTACCATGTTGCGTGTGTATTGCTCGTGCCCTGGGGTGTCGGCAATAATAAATTTACGCTTAGCCGTTGAAAAATAACGGTACGCTACGTCAATAGTAATACCTTGCTCGCGCTCAGCTTGCAGGCCATCTACTAGTAGCGCTAAGTCTAGCTCTTCGCCTGCGTTACCTACTTTTTCGTTATCTTTATGAAGTGCTGCTAGCTGATCTTCATAAATTTGGTGGCTGTCGTGCAGTAGGCGGCCAATCAGTGTTGATTTACCGTCATCTACGCTGCCACAGGTAAGCATACGCAATAAGCTTTTATCTTGTTGGCGTGCTAGGTAGGCGTCTATGCCAATCTCTTTTACTTCGTTAATGGTGTCGTTAGTATTGGTAGACATTAGAAATACCCCTCACGTTTTTTCTTCTCCATTGAGCCTGCTGAGTCGTGATCTATTACACGGCCTTCACGTTCAGATGACGTAGATAGCAGCATTTCTTCAATAATTTCTGTTAGGTTACTGGCTGTAGATTCAACTGCACCGGTAAGTGGGTAACAGCCTAAAGTACGAAAACGTACCGATTTCATTTGTGGTACTTCGCCCTCAGCAAGTGGCATGCGCTCATCGTCGACCATAATTAAGGTGCCGTCGCGCTCTACTACAGGGCGTTCTTTAGCTAAATAAAGCGGAACCATTTCAATGTTTTCTTGGTAAATGTATTGCCAAATATCAAGTTCAGTCCAGTTAGACAGTGGGAATACACGAATGCTCTCACCTGGGTTAACTTGGCTGTTGTAAGTATTCCAAAGCTCTGGACGTTGGTTTTTAGGGTCCCAGCGGTGGTGTTTATCGCGGAACGAGTAAACACGCTCTTTAGCGCGAGACTTTTCTTCATCGCGGCGTGCGCCACCAAATGCAGCATCAAAGCCGTATTTATCTAGCGCTTGCTTTAAGCCTTGGGTTTTCATTATGTCGGTATGTTTACCCGAGCCATGCTCAAACGGGCTAATACCCATTGCCATGCCTTCTGGGTTTTTGTGTACCAGCAGGTCAAAACCGTATTCTTTTGCAAGGCGATCGCGAAACTCAATCATTTCACGAAACTTCCAGTTGGTGTCTACGTGTAATAACGGAAACGGAATTTTTGCAGGGTAAAATGCTTTACGCGCTAAGTGCAAAAGTACCGATGAATCTTTACCAATAGAGTAAAGCATTACTGGGTTCTCAAACTCAGCGGCGACTTCGCGCATGATTTTGATACTTTCAGCTTCAAGTTGCTGAAGGTGAGTTAAAGCCATTGTTAGTCGTCCTACTAAAATGATTAAAAGTGATTAAGTAAAATATAATTATGTATTTGATACGCCGGTTAGCGGCTGAGCAAAGCTACTGGTTTGCTCGTTTTGGCCAAACCATGCAAGCTGCGAGTGCAGGGCGGCTACTTCGCCAATAATAAGTAATGCTGGCGATACCACACTGTTGCGCTCTATTAAATCTGCAAGCTCACCTAATTGCCCCGTAACAACACGCTGGTTTTTACGCGTGCCGTTTTCGATTATGGCAACTGGCGTATTAGCGCTGCGGCCATGCTTTAAAAGCTGAGCCTGTATATGTGGCGATTTAATAACGCCCATATAAATAGCTAAAGTTTGATGCGCTTTAGCAAGCGATTGCCAATCGAGTTCTTGGCCATCTTTTTTACAATGCCCTGTTACAAACTGGATGGCTTGTGCGTGGTCGCGGTGAGTAAGCGGAATACCCGCATACGCGCTACAACCAGCGGCGGCAGTTATACCCGGTACTATTTGATAATTAACGTTATTGGCAGCTAGTACTTGTACTTCTTCACCACCACGGCCGTAAATAAATGGGTCGCCGCCTTTAATGCGGCATACTTTTTTGCCTTGCTTGGCAAAATCAACCAGCATTTGGTTGGTATCTTCTTGCGCTACACTGTGATCGCCCATACGCTTGCCTACGCAAACTAAATCGGCATCACGGCGTACTAATTCCATAATTTCATCAGACACTAAATAGTCGTATACAACGACATCGGCTTGCTGCATTAACTGCAATGCTTTAAGTGTTAAAAGCTCAGGGTCGCCTGGGCCTGCACCTACTACATATACTTCGCCTTCTGGCTCGGCTTTGGCATCAAGCATTTGCTCTAGTTGTGCTTGTGCTGCATCGGTATTACCTGTTTGCACTTTGCTTACGACTGATGAATCAAACACGCCTTCCCAAAATTGGCGACGATCGGCAAAGTGCTTAAAGCGCTGTTTTACTTTGTCTCTAAAACTGCCAACTAAAGTAGCCAGTGGGCCAATGTGTTGTGGGATTAACGTTTCGAGCTTTTCACGTAGTCGCCGAGCAAGTACTGGCGCGGTGCCTGCACTTGAAATAGCTATGGTTATTGGGTCACGGTCTACAATTGATGGGAATATAAACGTACATTTAGGTTGGTCATCAACCACATTTACAAATACATTGCGTGCGTTAGCTAGCTCAAATACGTTGTTGTTTACTTCGTCTAAGTCTGTGGCTGCTATAACCAGCATTTTGCCATCAAGGTGCGACTCATCAAAATAGGCATCAATAAGCGTTACTTCATTGTTTTGTGCATGTTCTTTTAGTTCATCACAAAACCAAGGTGCCACTAAGGTTACATTTGCGCGGGCTTTTAAAAACGCGCGACATTTGCGTAATGCGACCTCTCCACCGCCAACAACCAGCACAGGTTTGTTGTCGAGTTTGGTAAAGATAGGTAAATACTGCACGTGGTTAACACCTCTAAGTAAAATCTAAAATAAAACGCTATTGAGCAGGGGGCAGAATATAGCGCGCACTAGTAAGTAAAAAATAATTAAAACCAAGTTTATATAACCAAAAGTTATAATGGGTGGTTGTTTTAGGTTTAAGCCTTAATCTATAGGGGATTAACGCGCATTACACGCAAAATAATGTGCTTATAGTGTTTGGTTATGAGCTATAGCGAGATTACGTTAATTTGTTACTATGGCGCTAAACCTAATTTATCGCCTACTTAAAGGGATTACGTATGACTGAACAACACAACGATGCACACTTAGCTGTGTCGCTTATGGATTTAACAAGCCTAAACACCTCAGACACGGCCAGTGATATTCAGCAGCTTGTAAATAGTATTAACCCTAAATTGGGCACGCCTGCTGCAGTATGCGTTTACAGTGATTTTGTAGATGATGCAAAAATAGCACTGGCTGCGCGTGAACTTAACCATGTAAAAGTAGCAACGGTTACAAATTTTCCTAGTGGTGATGCGCCACTGAGCGATGTGATAAACGAAACACTGATAGCAATTGAGCGCGGCGCGGATGAAATAGATTTAGTGATCCCGTATAAAGCACTTATTGCTGGCGAGCACAGCAAAGTGCTGGAGTATGTAACTCAAAGTAAAAAAGCCTGTGGTACAAGAGCGCAATTAAAAGTAATTATAGAAAGTGGCGAACTTAAAACTGCAGAGCTAATCACTAAAGCTACAAACTTGGCTATTCAAGGCGGGGCTGATTTTGTAAAAACCAGCACAGGTAAAGTGGCAATAAATGCAACGCTTGACGCAACAAACGTGATGCTCAGCGCTATTAAACAATCGGGTAAGGTTGTTGGTTTTAAAGCCGCAGGCGGAGTTAAAACTGTTATTGATGCAAAGGAGTATTTAGCACTGACACGCTCAATTATGGGCGATGACTACTTACAAGCCGCTACATTTAGGTTTGGCGCATCAAGCTTACTAAGTGATGTATATAAAGTATTAGAAAAATAACCAAGGACATATAATGAAACCAAGAAATTCAGGGATGCAAAACCTGGTCAATAACCTTGTTAAAGGTGCCATTTTGGCCGGTGTTGTAGGGTTTGGCTTAACTGCATGTACTAACCCAAGCACGCCTGCAGGTGAAGAAGGGTATGTGTACGAAAAACCAAGAATATTTGGCGAAGGTGGCTATCAAGGCACCATGAAAGGACCTGCTAACTATGGTGTTTCTTTACTTCGTAATGAAGTGGTAAATATTGATATGCGACCTAATACGTATACTGAAACATTCAGAATTCTTGCTAATGATGATTTAAATATAAAATTTGATTTTCATGCAGTAATAGGGATTCAAAGTGGCTCGGTAAAAACAGTTGTAGAAGAGTATGGCGCTGAGAACTGGTATAAACGCTTTGTGCGTGAAACGTTTAGAACCTATGTGCGTGACATTGTGCAAAAGTACGACAGTGGTGAGCTGAAAACAAATCGCGAACAAATAGCGCAAGAAGTTAGTTTGCGTTTACAAACTTATTTATCATCAACGCCCTTTAAATTAGCAAATGTAGTAGTGGGAGATATTAATTACCCAGCCATTGTCGCAAATGCCGTAGAGAAAAAGCTTGCCGCGCAGCAGTTATTAGCAGAGAAAGAAACACAAAAAGAAATAGCACGCAAAGATGCTGAAATAAGAGTGGAAGAAGCAAAAGGTATTGCCCAAGCTCAAAAAATAATTAACGCAACGCTTACTGCAAATTATTTACAACATGAAGCTATAAACGCGCAGGCAAAAATGGCTGAGTCGCCAAACCATACAACGGTTTATATTCCAGTTGGTAATAATGGCGTGCCGCTAGTAAAAGGGGCTAATTAAGCCTTTTTATTATTAAGGACTTAATAGTTTATCGAGATTTTGCAATGTGGGTATCTTTTAGGCTTGTGTTAATGATTTGCGTAAGTATAATAGGCATCCACTTTGCAGGGGCGTAGTTCCAATTGGTAGAACAGCGGTCTCCAAAACCGACGGTTGGGAGTTCGAATCTCTCCGCCCCTGCCATTTTTACTCATAAGTTGAGTAAGTCTGGGGTTAAAAATCGGTTTAAATAAGTCTGTTTTTAAGTTTAGATTTTAATGGATTAACCCTGCCGTTGTGTAGGGTTGTTGTGTCTGTAGTTAAGGTAATAATATTATGAGCACGAATGTAGAAACACCATCAAGTGCGATGGAGTCGGTAAAGTGGTTAGTAGCAATCGCGCTACTTGCAGGCGCAGTTGTTGGTAATCACATGTTTGCAGATCAGTCTGTATTACTACGTGCAATTGGCGTTGTGGTTGCTATAGCAGCAGGTTTAGGTATTGCCTCGCAAACCGCTAAAGGCCGTGACTTTTTAGCATTTGCTAAAGAAGCACGCATCGAAGTACGTAAAGTTGTTTGGCCAACGCGTCAAGAAACTACCCACACGACATTAATCGTAATGGTTGCAACAGTGATTATGGCGCTTATCCTTTGGGGATTAGATGGCATTTTATTCCGCGCTGTAGGCTTTTTAACTGGATTGGAGATCTGATCCCATGTCGGATGAGAACAAAGAAATTAAATTACGCTGGTACGTTGTACAAGCATTCTCTGGTTACGAAAAGCGTGTAGCGCAAACGTTATCAGAGCACATCAAAATTGAAGGTCTTGAAGAGAGCTTTGGTGAAATATTAGTACCAACAGAAGAAGTTGTTGAGATGCGCGCCGGTCAAAAGCGTAAATCTGAGCGTAAATTCTTCCCAGGTTACGTACTAGTACAAATGGACATGAACGATGCAAGCTGGCACTTAGTGAACAGCACTGAACGTGTAATGGGCTTTATTGGTGGTACTTCTGACCGCCCAGCGCCTATTAGTTCTAAAGAAGCAGAACGCATTCTTAACCGTCTTCAAGAGAACGCTGAAGCACCTAAACCAGCTACATTATTTGAGCCAGGTGAAGTTGTTCGTGTTACTGATGGTCCATTTGCTGACTTTAGCGGTGTTGTTGAAGAAGTTGACTACGAAAAGAGCCGCGTGAAAGTGTCGGTACTTATTTTTGGTCGTTCTACACCGGTTGAACTTGAATTTGGTCAAGTTGAACAAGATAAGTAATTGATTAAAAAAGCTTCGTCATTATTTACTTAAATTTTGGCACGAAGCTTGAAAAAGGCCGCTGATTAACTTATAATCAGCGGCCTTTTTGTATTAAGGCAAAAATTTATTTTTGCTCGCAAAAAGTACGAAACCAATTTTTAAACTGGGAAGCCGTTAGAGTACGCGTCCTCGCGCGCACAAGGCTAAGACCCACCAAATGAGGTATTTATAATGGCTAAAAAAGTTGAAGCTTTAATCAAGCTACAAGTTGCCGCTGGTATGGCTAATCCTAGTCCTCCAGTAGGTCCTGCACTAGGTCAACACGGTGTAAACATCATGGAATTCTGTAAAGCGTTTAACGCGCGTACAGAGTCTATCGAAAAAGGCGCTCCAGTTCCTGTAGTGATCTCTGTTTACGGTGACCGTTCATTTACGTTCGATATGAAAACGCCACCTGCTGCTTACTTACTTAAGAAAGCTGCTGGTATCAAATCAGGCTCAGGCCGTCCTAACACTGAAAAAGTAGGCACAGTAACTCGTGCTCAACTTGAAGAGATCGTTGAGACAAAACGAGCTGACCTTACAGCGGCTGATATGGACGCTGCGGTTCGCACTATCGCAGGTTCTGCGCGTGCGATGGGCTTGAACGTAGAGGACTAAGAAATGGCTAAATTAACTAAACGTATGCGTACTATCCGCGAAAAAGTGGAAGTAACTAAAGATTACGAAATCAATGAAGCAGTTGCTCTTTTAAAAGAGTTAGCGACAGCTAAATTCGTAGAAAGTGTTGACGTTGCTGTTAACCTTGGTATTGACGCTCGTAAATCTGACCAGAACGTTCGTGGTGCAACTGTACTACCTAACGGTACTGGCCGTGATGTTCGTGTTGCTGTATTCACTCAAGGCGCTAATGCAGAAGCTGCAAAAGAAGCCGGTGCTGAATTAGTAGGCATGGAAGATCTTGCTGAACTAGTTAAGAAAGGCGAGATGGATTTTGACGTTGTTGTTGCATCACCAGACGCTATGCGTGTTGTTGGTCAACTAGGTCAAATCTTAGGTCCACGTGGTCTTATGCCTAACCCTAAAACTGGTACTGTAACGCCTAACGTTGCAGAAGCAGTTAAAAATGCGAAAGCAGGTCAAGTACGTTACCGTAATGACAAAAATGGTATCATCCATACTACAATCGGTAAGGTTGATTTCACTGCTGAGCAACTTCAACAAAACCTTGAAGCTCTAATCGTTGCGCTTAAGAAGGCTAAACCTTCTCAAGCTAAAGGTGTTTACGTTAAGAAAGTAACCATCTCTACAACAATGGGCGCAGGTGTTGCTGTTGACCAAAACACTTTAAGCACTTCTGTAGCTTAATAGGTGTTTACATGGCGTGAAATTTGTACTATAATTTTGCGCCATTTTGTTGAATAATTTATTATTTAACAAGTAAAGAATTCGGGTTGAAGTCCATAATTTCGCTAAGCTCTTGAGTGATGCGATAAATTGGGCTTCCGTCCAAGACCGTAGGCGGCTTCGGCCTTAATATTACCTACGTAGACGGTGTGAATCCCCAGATAGATTTTTCCTAATCTCTTCTGGCTCTCGCCGTAAAAAGCATCTCTATCAAGTTTGTTGATAGGGAAGAGTAAAACAGGGAAGCCGAGTGTCGGTGACCCATTAGACCAGGAGTAACACCCATGGCTTTAAATCTTCAAGGCAAAAAAGCAATTGTTGCTGAAGTCAACGAAGCAGCCAATGGTGCTCTTTCTGCAGTTGTTGCAGATTCTCGTGGTGTAGCAGTAGGCGCAATTACAGCCCTTCGTAAAGAAGCTCGTGAAGCTGGTGTATGGATGAAAGTTGTTCGTAACACTCTAGCAAAACGTGCTGTTGAAGGTACTGAATTTGAATGTCTATCTGATTCGTTAGTTGGTCCAAGCTTAATCGCTTTCTCATCAGAGCACCCTGGTGCTGCTGCGCGTATCTTCGCAGATTTCGCGAAAAAGAATGAGAAATTCGAAGTTAAAACGGCCGCTTTTGAAGGAAATGTTGTAGATGCAGCAATGCTTGCTACATTACCTACATACGATGAAGCTGTTGCACGCTTAATGAGCGCTATGAAAGAAGCGTCTGCTGGCAAATTGTGTAAAACAATTGAAGCAGTACGTGTACAGAAAGAAGAGCAAGCTGCTTAATTTTAAGCTGTTTAACCTCTCTTTCGGTGTAAATTTATTTGGACCTAGAGTCCGTTAATTATTAGGAAATTTGTAATGTCTGTAACTAAAGACCAAATCCTTGACGCAATTGCTGAAATGTCAGTAATGGACGTTGTTGCTCTTGTTGAAGCAATGGAAGAAAAATTCGGCGTAACTGCTGCAGCTGCTATGGTAGCAGGTCCTGCTGCTGAAGCTGCTGAAGAGAAAACTGAATTTGACGTAATCCTTACTGGCGCTGGCGCTAACAAGGTTGCGGCAATCAAAGCTGTACGTAGCGCAACAGGCCTAGGCCTTAAAGAAGCGAAAGCTCTTGTTGAAGCTGCTCCTGCACCTATCAAAGAAGGTGTATCTAAAGAAGAAGCTGAAGCACTTCAAAAAGACCTTACTGAAGCTGGTGCTGAAGTTGAGGTTAAGTAATCTAGCTCACGCTAGGTTCGCTGCCTGAGTAATCAGGCAAGGGCTGGTGATTATTTAATCACCGGCCTTTTTGCGCTATAGAGTTATGTATTCCTATAGCTCAAATAAAATCTGATTTTCTCTTTACTTTCAACGCTTTATAGTTTGCTAGTGTTGCTAAGGCGGAGTTAATTAGAACAACAATTAAATGTTGTAAATCTTGGCATAGATGCCAGTTAAGTCTGTTCTTACAAGAACAGGTCGGGTCAAAGATCAGCAAGCTGAGGAACCCCATGGCTTACTCTTATTCTGAAAAGAAACGTATCCGTAAGGATTTTGGTAAACGTCCACAAGTTTTGGATATACCTTTCTTACTGTCGACACAGTTAGAATCGTTTAAAAAATTCTTAGTCCCAGACGCTGATGGCGATCATGGTTTGGAAGCAGCCTTCCGTTCTGTGTTCCCTATTAAAAGCTACTCGGGAAATTCTGAGCTTCAATACGTAAGTTATCGTATTGGTGAGCCAGTATTCGATGTAAAAGAATGTCAAATTCGCGGTGTGACTTATTCTGCTCCACTTCGCGTGAAACTGCGTCTTGTAGTTATGGACAAAGAAGCTCCAGGCACAGTTAAAGACATTAAAGAGCAAGAAGTTTACATGGGCGAAATTCCGCTCATGACTGATACCGGTACTTTTGTAATCAATGGTACAGAGCGTGTTATCGTTTCTCAGCTACACCGTAGCCCTGGTGTATTCTTTGATAACGACCGCGGTAAAACCCATTCATCGGGTAAAGTATTATATAACGCACGCGTTATACCTTACCGTGGTTCATGGTTAGACTTCGAATTTGATGCAAAAGATAACTTATATGTACGTATAGACCGTCGTCGTAAATTACCGGCGTCTATTATTTTACGTGCACTTGAGTACTCTAGCGAAGAAATCTTAGATATGTTCTTCGATACTACCGCGTTTGAAGTAACTGACGGTAAAGTTCTTATGGAACTTGTGCCTTCACGTTTACGTGGTGAAACTGCCGCTTTTGATATCAAAGGCGAAGACGGTGAAGTACTTGTTGAAAGCGGTCGTCGTATTACGGCTCGCCACATCAAGAGCATCGAGAAAAAAGGCATTAATCAATTAGAAGTACCACATGAGTACATCATTGGCCGTATTGTAGCTAAAAACTATGTTGATGAGTCAACAGGTGAAGTTATTGCAAACGCTAATGACGAGCTATCACTAGAGTTGATGGCTGAATTGGTTAAAGCAGGTCACACTAAAATTGAGACGTTATACATCAATGAAGTGGACAGCGGCGCTTACATGTCAAATACATTAAATATTGACTCGTCTAGCAACCGTTTAGAAGCATTAGTAGAAATTTACCGCATGATGCGCCCAGGCGAGCCACCGACGAAAGACGCGGCTGAAGCCTTATTCGAGAACTTATTCTTCTCTGAAGAACGTTATGACTTATCTACTGTAGGTCGTATGAAGTTCAATAGCCGTGTTGGTTACGATACAGACACAGGCCCTGGCACATTAAGCAAAGAAGACATCGTGTCTGTTATGAAAGTATTAATTGCTATTCGTAACGGTCAAGGCGATGTTGATGATATTGACCACTTAGGCAACCGTCGTATACGTAGTGTTGGCGAAATGGCTGAGAACCAATTCCGTGTTGGTCTAGTACGTGTAGAACGTGCTGTACGTGAGCGTTTAAGCTTAGGTGACCTTGACGCGATAATGCCACAAGATCTTATTAACGCTAAGCCTATTTCGGCAGCGGTTAAAGAGTTCTTCGGCTCGTCTCAGTTATCACAGTTTATGGACCAAAATAACCCGCTATCAGAAGTAACGCATAAGCGTCGTATTTCTGCATTAGGTCCGGGCGGTCTAACGCGTGAGCGCGCTGGCTTTGAAGTACGTGACGTTCACGTAACTCACTATGGTCGCGTATGTCCAATCGAGACTCCTGAGGGTCCAAACATCGGTCTAATTAACTCGTTATCTACGTACGCACGTACAAATGATTACGGTTTCTTAGAAACACCTTACCGTAAAGTGGTAGATGGTGTAGTAACTGATGAAGTTGATTATTTATCAGCCATTGAAGAAGGTCAGTTTGTTATCGCACAGGCGAACTCAAACTTAACCGAAACCAATGAGTTTGTTGATGAACTTATTCCGTGTCGTCACAAAGGTGAATCTACCTTTATGGGTCGCATGGACCAGCAATATATGGATGTATCACCACAACAGGTGATCTCTGTAGCGGCAGCACTTATCCCGTTCCTAGAACACGATGATGCTAACCGTGCATTGATGGGTTCAAACATGCAACGTCAAGCAGTACCAACATTGAAAGCGGATAAGCCGTTAGTAGGTACAGGTATTGAGTTAACACTAGCGAAAGATTCTGGTGTAACGATTGTTGCTAAACGTGGTGGTGAAGTAATGTACGCCGATGCTAGCCGCATCGTTGTAAACGTACATGACGATGAGCGTATTCCTGGTGAAGCGGGCATCGACATTTACAACCTTACTAAATACACACGTTCTAACCAAAATACATGTATTAACCAAAAACCAACGTGCATGGTTGGTGAACCGGTTACTCGTGGTGACGTGTTAGCAGATGGTCCTTCGACTGACTTAGGTGATTTAGCCCTTGGTCAAAACCTTCGCGTGGCATTCATGCCATGGAACGGTTATAACTTCGAGGATTCAATCTTACTATCAGAGCGCGTAGTTGAAGAAGATCGTCTAACGACTATCCACATTCAAGAACTACAGTGTGTTGCCCGTGATACTAAATTAGGTCCTGAAGAGATCACTGCAGATATCCCGAATGTGGGTGAGTCTGCGCTAGGCAAGCTTGATGAATCAGGCGTTGTTTATATTGGTGCTGAAGTTAAAGGCGGCGATATCCTAGTAGGTAAAGTGACTCCGAAAGGCGAGACGCAATTAACACCTGAAGAGAAGCTACTGCGTGCTATCTTCGGCGAAAAAGCGTCTGACGTTAAAGACAGCTCTTTACGTGTACCAAACTCTGTAACTGGTACTGTAATTGACGTACAAGTTTTCACCCGTGATGGTGTTGAAAAAGATAAGCGTGCGTTAGAAGTTGAAGACATGCAGCTTCGCGAAGCGAAGAAAGACTTCAACGAAGAGTTCCGTATTCTAGAAGCCGGTGTATTAGACCGTGCTCGCAAGCTACTTGCTGCAGCAGGCTTCGATGAAGACAACTTAGCGTCACTAAATGCTGAAAAGCTACTTACTCAAAGCCTTGCACAAGAAGACAAGCAAGCTGAACTTGAGCAACTAGCTGCACAGTACGATGAGCTTAAAGCTGAATACGATAAGAAGTTTGAAAACAAACGTCGTAAAATTACTCAAGGTGATGACTTAGCACCAGGCGTACTTAAGATTGTTAAAGTATACCTAGCTGTTAAACGTCGTATCCAACCGGGTGATAAAATGGCGGGTCGTCACGGTAACAAAGGTGTTATCTCGACTATCGTACCAGTAGAAGATATGCCATACGATGATAAAGGTCGTACGGTAGATATCGTACTAAATCCACTAGGTGTACCATCTCGAATGAACATCGGTCAGATCCTTGAAACACATATGGGTCTAGCTGCACGTGGTATTGGTGAGCGCTTAGAGGAAATGATGAAGGAACAACGTGAGCTACATGAGCTACGTGAATTCATCAAGCAAGCTTACGAAATCGGTGAATCTCGTCAAGAAGTAGATATTGCTAGCTTCTCTGATGATGAAATTCGTCGTTTAGCTGATAACTTAAAAGGTGGTTTACCAATCGCTACTCCTGCATTTGATGGCGCTAAAGAAGACGAAATCAAAGACATGCTAGAGCTTGGTGGATACCCAAGAAGTGGTCAGGTTACACTCTATGATGGCCGTACTGGCGATCAGTTTGAACGTCAAGTAACTGTTGGTTACATGTACATGCTTAAACTTAACCACTTGGTTGACGATAAGATGCACGCACGTTCTACTGGTTCTTACAGCCTTGTTACTCAGCAGCCGCTGGGTGGTAAAGCACAGTTCGGTGGCCAGCGTTTTGGTGAGATGGAAGTATGGGCACTTGAAGCTTACGGTGCTGCTTACACTCTACAAGAAATGCTAACAGTGAAATCGGATGACGTGAACGGTCGTACTAAGATGTATAAAAACATCGTTGATGGTAACCATAAAATGGAACCAGGTATGCCAGAATCGTTCAACGTATTGTTGAAAGAAATCCGCTCACTGGGTATCAACATCGAGTTGGAAGAAAATTAAGCCAATTAGATGCTGCAGTTAACCCTGCAGCATCTGTTACGGCTGAATAGAATGTAGGGGCGAGATTATCCGCCCTCAAGATTAACTCCGACAGGAGAGCTAAGGTGAAAGACTTACTTAAGTTTCTGAAGCAACAAAATAAGACCGAAGAATTCGATGCAATTCGCATTGGTCTTGCTTCACCAGACATGGTTCGTTCATGGTCATACGGTGAAGTAAAGAAACCTGAGACTATTAACTACCGTACTTTCAAGCCTGAGCGCGATGGCTTATTCTGTGCCCGTATTTTCGGCCCAGTGAAAGATTATGAGTGTTTATGTGGTAAATATAAACGCCTTAAACACCGTGGTGTGATCTGTGAGAAGTGTGGCGTTGAAGTTACACTTACAAAAGTGCGTCGTGATCGTATGGGTCATATCGACCTTGCGAGCCCAGTAGCACATATATGGTTTTTAAAATCATTACCGTCTCGTATTGGCTTAATGCTTGATATGACACTTCGTGATATTGAACGTGTTCTTTACTTCGAATCATTCGTAGTAACTGAGCCTGGTATGACAACGCTTGAGCGTGGTCAACTATTAGGTGAAGAAGAATACCTAGATGCACTTGAAGAGCACGGTGATGAGTTTGAAGCTAAGATGGGTGCAGAAGCAGTATTAGACTTGCTTCGTGAACTTGATCTTGGCCAATTAATTGCAGAAATGCGTGAAGAGTTACCAACAATTAACTCTGAAACGAAGCGTAAAAAGATCACTAAGCGTCTTAAGTTAATGGAATCGTTCCACCAATCAGGCAATAACCCTGAGTGGATGATCATGACAGTACTTCCAGTATTGCCACCTGACTTACGTCCATTAGTACCGCTAGACGGTGGTCGTTTTGCGACATCTGATCTAAACGACCTTTACCGTCGTGTTATTAACCGTAATAACCGTCTTAAGCGTCTATTAGATTTAGCTGCACCAGATATTATCGTACGCAACGAAAAACGTATGTTACAAGAAGCGGTAGATGCGCTACTTGATAACGGTCGTCGTGGTCGTGCAATTACAGGTTCTAACAAGCGTCCGCTTAAATCTCTTGCTGATATGATCAAGGGTAAGCAAGGTCGTTTCCGTCAGAACTTACTTGGTAAGCGTGTAGATTACTCTGGCCGTTCTGTAATCACGGTTGGTCCTACACTTAAGCTTCACCAATGTGGTCTTCCTAAGAAGATGGCACTTGAGCTATTCAAACCATTCATCTATGGCAAATTAGAGCGTCGCGGCATGGCTACGACAATCAAAGCTGCTAAGAAAATGGTAGAGCGCGAAGTAGCGGAAGTATGGGATGTACTAGACGAAGTAATTCGTGAACATCCAGTATTACTTAACCGTGCACCTACACTTCACCGTTTAGGTATCCAAGCGTTCGAACCTGTACTAATTGAAGGTAAAGCAATCCATTTACACCCATTAGTATGTGCGGCTTACAACGCCGACTTCGATGGTGACCAAATGGCGGTACACGTACCGTTAACGCTTGAAGCTCAGTTAGAAGCTCGTGCACTAATGATGTCTACTAACAACATTCTATCTCCAGCGAATGGTGAGCCAATCATCGTTCCTTCACAGGATGTTGTATTAGGTCTTTACTACATGACGCGCGATCGCATTAATGCGAAAGGCGAAGGCATTGTATTTAAAGATCCTAAAGAAGCAGAAAAAGCATACCGTAGTGGTAACGCAGAACTTCACGCGCGCGTTAAAGTGCGTATTAGTCAGTCAATCACTAACGAAGCAGGTGTTGTTGAAGACACTGTAACGCTTATCGACACTACTGTTGGTCGTGCAATTCTGTCTCTAATTTTACCTAAAGGCATGCCGTTTGAGTCAATCAACCAAGCATTAGGTAAAAAGCAGATTTCTGGCTTATTAAACGAGTGTTACCGTCGTCTAGGTCTTAAAGACACTGTTGTGTTTGCTGACCAAGTTATGTACACCGGTTTCCACTACGCAATGAAGTCAGGTGTTTCAATTGGTATCGATGACTTAGTTATCCCACCAGTTAAAGCATCAATCATTGAATCAGCTGAAGCTGAAGTAACTGAAATCAACCAACAATTCCAATCAGGTCTTGTAACGGCTGGTGAAAAGTACAATAAAGTTATCGATATCTGGTCACGTGTAAATGAAAACTTATCACGTGAAATGATGGCCAACTTGTCTAAAGACACGGTTATCAATGCGAAAGGTGAAGAAGAAGAGCAACCGTCATTTAACTCAGTGTTTATGATGGCCGACTCAGGTGCTCGTGGTAGTGCCGCTCAGATCCGTCAGCTAGCAGGTATGCGTGGTCTAATGGCACGTCCAGATGGTTCAATCATCGAGACGCCAATCACGGCTAACTTCCGTGAAGGTCTAAACGTACTACAGTACTTCATCTCAACGCACGGTGCGCGTAAAGGTCTTGCCGATACAGCACTTAAAACAGCTAACTCAGGTTACCTAACGCGTCGTCTAGTAGACGTTGCACAAGATTTGGTAATCAATGAAGACGACTGTGGCACAGAAGATGGCTTAACAATGAAACCGCTTATTGAAGGTGGTGACGTTGTAGAAGCACTTCGCGAACGTGTACTAGGTCGTGTTGTAGCTGAGCCTGTGGTTATCCCTAATACAGATACTGTATTAGTAGAACGTAATATCATGCTTGATGAAAAACTGTGTGACCTTTTAGAAGAGCACTCAGTAGATGAAGTTCGCGTACGTTCTGTTATCACGTGTGATAACGACTTTGGTGTATGTGCTAAGT
This sequence comes from Pseudoalteromonas sp. A3, assembly GCF_025942345.1. Lineage (NCBI taxonomy): Bacteria > Pseudomonadati > Pseudomonadota > Gammaproteobacteria > Alteromonadales > Pseudoalteromonadaceae > Pseudoalteromonas > Pseudoalteromonas sp. A3. The sequence continues at coordinate 4,898 of NZ_JAPCKL010000011.1, read as the reverse complement.
GTTATGGTCGTGACCTTGCACGTGGTCATATCATCAACGCGGGTGAATCAGTAGGTGTTATCGCGGCACAATCAATCGGTGAGCCGGGTACACAGCTTACGATGCGTACATTCCACATCGGTGGTGCGGCATCAAGAGCATCAGCTGAAAACAATGTACAAGTTAAAACTGACGGTACGTTAAAACTACATAACGCTAAGTATGTACTTAATACCGACGGTAAGATTGTAATTACTTCACGTTCAACTGAAATCACTATCATTGATAGCTTCGGTCGTGAAAAAGAGCGTTATAAAGTACCTTACGGTGCGGTACTAACAGTACAAGACAATGCAGAAGTTCAAGGTAACGACATCGTTGCTACTTGGGACCCGCATAGTCACCCAATCGTTCTTGAGCATAAGTCAAAAATCTCGTTCAGCGATATTGATGACTCAAATACTGAAGCACAAACTGATGAACTAACCGGCTTAACCCGTGTAGTTGTTAAAGACCTTGCTAAAGTAAATGCGAAAGAGCCTAAGCTTATCATCGAAAGTGAAGAGCGCGGCTTGCAAGAAACACGTCTACCTTCATTCACTACGATTGAAGTGACAGATGGCGTTACAGCAAACCCAGGTGACGTACTTGCACGTATTCCGCAAGAAGGTTCGAAAACTCGTGATATCACGGGTGGTCTACCACGCGTAGCCGACTTATTTGAAGCACGTAAGCCAAAAGATCCAGCTATCTTAGCTGAAATCACAGGTACTATTAGCTTCGGTAAAGAGACTAAAGGTAAGAAACGTTTAGTTATTACACCAGCTGAAGGCGATCATTACGAAGAGATGATTCCTAAGTGGCGTCAACTTAACGTGTTTGAAGGTGAGCAAGTGTCTAAAGGTGAAGTTATCGCCGATGGTCCTGAATCACCACATGACATCTTACGCCTACGTGGTGTGACTCATGTTGCTAACTACATTGTTAACGAAGTGCAAGAGGTTTACCGTTTGCAGGGCGTTAAGATCAATGATAAGCACATTGAAACAATTATTCGTCAGATGCTACGTAAATGTACCATCCTTGACGGCGGTGATACTGAGTTCTTAGCGGGTGAGCAAATTGAAGTAGCTCGCGTTAATATCGCTAATCGTGACCTTGAAAAACAAGGTAAAATCCCAGCGAAGTTTGAAATACAACTTATGGGTATCACGAAAGCATCACTAGCAACCGAATCTTTCATCTCGGCAGCGTCTTTCCAAGAAACAACACGTGTTCTTACAGATGCCGCAGTGAATGGTAAGAGCGATGAGCTTCGTGGTCTGAAAGAAAACGTAATTGTGGGTCGTCTGATCCCAGCCGGTACTGGCTTTGCGTATCACCAAGACCGTATGGCTCGCCGCAAGCAGGGTGAAGTTGTTGAAGAGCAAACAGTAAGTGCAGAAGAGGCAACTCAAGCACTAACAGATGCTCTGAACGCAGATTTATCTGGAAATCAATAAACTCTTATTAATCAACAGATTAATAAATCGTAAGACAGTTATCTACTGTCTTACGATGAGTTTAGGTTGACAGGTTAAACTTTGCTCATTAAAATTCCGCCACCCATTTACTTGCATGTATGTTACAAGCTTGTAAAAAGGGCGGATTTTTTTATTTTTTTCAGTAGTAATTTTAATTT
>NZ_JAPCKL010000011.1:0-2826 GCF_025942345.1 Pseudoalteromonas sp. A3 | reverse complement strand
GCACTAAATATTATTAATTATTGTTTTGGGTGATTGTTCCAAAAGGACAAACCTGAATAAACCGGAGATACAAAATGCCTAGAAGACGCGTAATAGGTCAACGTAAAATTCTTCCAGATCCTAAGTTCGGATCGGAACTTCTTGCTAAATTCGTTAACATCGTAATGTTAGACGGCAAGAAATCTACTGCTGAAAAAATTGTTTATGGTGCGCTAGACGTGGCTGCTGAGAAATCAGGCAAGTCGCACCTAGAAATCTTTGAATCTGCACTTGATAACATCCGTCCACAGGTAGAGGTTAAATCTCGCCGTGTTGGTGGTTCAACTTATCAAGTTCCAGTTGAAGTACGTCCAGTACGTCGCAACGCATTAGGTATGCGTTGGTTAGTAGACGCTGCACGTAAGCGTGGCGAAAAATCTATGGGCTTACGTTTAGCTCAAGAAATCGTTGACGCTGCTGACAACAAAGGCACTGCGGTTAAGAAACGTGAAGACGTTCACCGTATGGCTGAAGCGAATAAAGCATTCGCACATTACCGTTGGTAATCTGTCCTTAACCTTTAAGAGGATCATATGGCACGTACAACTCCACTTGAGCGCTACCGTAATATCGGCATAGTAGCTCACGTAGATGCAGGCAAAACCACCACAACAGAACGTGTTCTGTTCTACACAGGTCTTTCTCATAAGATCGGTGAAGTACATGATGGCGCCGCAACTATGGATTGGATGGAGCAGGAACAAGAGCGTGGTATCACAATCACTTCTGCTGCAACAACGTGTTTCTGGAAAGGGATGGACGCGCAATTTGACGACCATCGTATCAATATTATTGATACTCCAGGACACGTAGATTTCACTATCGAAGTAGAGCGTTCTTTACGTGTACTTGATGGTGCGGTAGTTGTTCTTTGTGCTTCATCAGGTGTACAGCCGCAAACTGAGACAGTTTGGCGCCAAGCGAACAAATACGAAGTTCCAAGAATGATCTTCGTAAATAAAATGGATCGCACCGGCGCTGACTTCTTAACGGTTGTAGACCAGGTGAAATCTCGTCTTGGAGCAACGCCTGTTCCAATCCAGTTGCCAATTGGCGCTGAAGACGACTTTAAAGGTGTTATTGACCTTATAAAAATGAAAGCCATTAACTGGAACGAAGCGGATCAGGGTATGACTTTCTCTTATGAGGCAATACCGGCAGAACTTCAAGAGCTCGCTCAAGAATGGCACTCTCATTTAGTTGAAAGTGCAGCTGAAGCCTCTGAAGAACTAATGGATAAGTACTTAGAAGGTGAAGAGTTAAGTGAAGCAGAGATTAAATCTGCCTTACGTCAACGCACATTAGCGAACGAAATTGTTCCCATTACGTGTGGTAGTGCATTTAAAAACAAAGGCGTTCAAGCTGTGCTTGATGGCGTTGTTGAATACATGCCTGCACCAACACAAGTGAAACAAATCCAAGGTATCCTAGAAAATGGAACTGAGGAAGAACGTCCAGCTGATGATAAAGCGCCGTTTGCTGCACTTGCATTTAAAATTGCAACAGACCCGTTTGTTGGCACTTTAACCTTTTTCCGTGTTTACTCTGGTACTGTTAAACAGGGTGACGCGGTTTATAACCCAGTTAAAAATAAGCGTGAGCGATTTGGTCGTATCGTACAGATGCATTCAAACTCACGTGAAGAGATCAAAGAAGTTCACGCAGGCGATATTGCGGCAGCTATTGGTCTTAAAGACGTAACAACAGGTGAGACACTGTGTGATCCGAACTCTATCATTACGCTAGAGCGTATGGAGTTCCCAGAGCCAGTTATCTCTGTTGCGGTTGAGCCTCGCACAATCGCTGACCAAGATAAGATGGGTATTGCACTAGGTAAACTAGCTGCTGAAGATCCGTCTTTTCGTGTACAAACTGACGAAGAATCAGGCCAGACTATAATCTCTGGTATGGGTGAACTTCACCTTGATATCATTGTCGACCGTATGAAACGTGAATTCAGTGTTGAATGTAACGTTGGTAAGCCGCAGGTTGCATACCGAGAAGCTATTCGTTCAACTGTTGAAGTTGAAGGGAAGTTTGTACGTCAATCAGGTGGTCGTGGTCAATATGGTCACGTCTGGGTTAAACTTGAACCGATGGATATTTCGGATGATGAAGCACCAATTTATGAGTTCGTTAACGAAACTGTAGGTGGTTCGGTTCCAAAAGAATTTATCCCTGCGGTAGACAAAGGTATCCAAGAGCAAATGTCTCAAGGTGTACTGGCAGGCTACCCATTACTTGGCGTTAAAGCGACTTTATATGATGGTTCATTCCATGATGTAGACTCGAATGAAATGGCATTTAAAATTGCAGGTTCAATGGCAATGAAAGCTGGGGCGCTTAAAGCTGACCCTGTACTTTTAGAGCCAATGATGAAGGTTGAAGTAATCACTCCTGACTCAAACATGGGTGATGTAGTTGGCGACTTAAACCGTCGTCGCGGCATAATCGAAGGCATGGAAGATGCAATAGGTGGACTTAAGCAAGTTAATGCTCAGGTTCCTCTTTCTGAAATGTTTGGTTATGCAACTGCTTTACGATCTGCAACACAGGGCCGTGCTTCTTACTCTATGGAGTTTTTGAAGTACGCTGAAGCCTCTAAAAATGTTGCAGATACAATAATTTCAGCTCGCGCTGTTATATGATTTTAGCTTGTCTGGCTCAATAGTGAGTCAGGCTTTAATTTCTTAATTAGGAATTTTTTAAGATGGCAAAAGAAAAGTTTGAACGCGTAAAACCGCACGTAAACGTTGGTACAATCGGCCACGTTGACCACGGTAAAAC
>NZ_JAPCKL010000010.1:0-145916 GCF_025942345.1 Pseudoalteromonas sp. A3 | reverse complement strand
GATTCGACACCTTTTATCAAAACGGGTAACTCTCACTTTTTCAAGTTGATGTGTCAGATCTTGTCTGAACTAATACATATAAGTTATCTGTATATCACCACCGAGTACACCGAGGCGCTTCGCGCTACACAGAGAAAACACCCGTAACGCTTAGTCACTTCTCTTGGTATTCTCCTTCGCTTCTCGGTGGTGAAACAATCACTTTATATCTCGGTTAAGGCGTTGCTTTTAAACGCCAGCAAGGTGCGCCTCTACAAGGTAATTTACCTCGGAGTTAATTTTGTCGGTAGGCGCGAAACTTGCTCTCGCAAGATGTTAGTTACTTCTCTAAAAGCGACGCGCCTCTGAACTTCTTTGTGATTTATTGATCTTTAATACAAAAATGCACAAAGAGAAGGGAATGAGGAGAAAATGAGAAGTGAAAGTTGTAGGCGCGAAGCTTGCTCGCGCGCAATGCGCAGCATTTAATACTCAAAGGCGCCTTCTTTTAAATTATTGGCGATGGTTTGAGAGGGGTTTTCACCAAATAACTGCGTGTAATCTTTAGTAAATTGCCCTGCGTGCCAAAACCCCCAATTGGCCGCTATGATTGATATAGGCTTAGTTTGTCCAACCACTTTAAGCTCGCGCCTTACATTGTTAAGTCGAGTTAAACGCAAAAATCTAAGCGGGTTAATACCTAAAATGCTTTCGAAACTGTACTGCAACGTGCGCCTACTAACAAAAGTAAGCTCGCAAAGCTCTGTAATAGTAATAGTTTTTTGTGGGTTGGCTGCCACGTACTCTTTTACTTTATCGACCACCGCTTTACGGTGTTTATAGCTTGGGGCTATGTTTTGCTGCGGGTTATCGGCTTGCAGTAAATGCAGTGCTAGCATACTAAGCATATCTTGCTGTGACTCTGGTTTAAGCCCAAAGCCCTTACAGGCAACCATACTATTAATAATTTGCCTTGCTGTTTGCAGTGATGAATCACTTACCGTTAAACGAGCAGATTGTGCAGATAATAGGTTTTTAATAGTTACGCCTTGTAACTGCGCCATGTACTCAATTGAATGCCAATCAATAACCAAACCGTAAATATCAAATTGCTCAGGCGTAATTAGTTCAAAGTCGCTATTGCTTGTACGGCACATAAACTGATTGCTCGCTACATCAAGGCCATTAATTTTACTTTGCTGCGACTGACTCGGTATGCCAAGCCAAATAGAGTTAGGGGCTATGTTGCATTGCTGGCGCAGCGCACGCTCGGTGTACTCTTTAAAAGCATGAATATCGTTGTAATTTACGCCTTCTATACAGCCATAAAAGCGGCCATCGCTTACTTGGTCGTACTTTTGCTGCCATTGAGTAAGGTTATGGGCTTGCTCGTCAATATCGTGCGTGTATACCTTGCTCTTTTGTGGTGCGTTGTTGCTGCCTTGCTGCGCCATATAGGTGATGCTCTTTTAAAGTAAACATATTTTTAGTTTAAGTGAATGCCAAATAAAGGCATTAACTTACTGAAATAAAATAATAAAAAACGATTTGCCAAAATTCGATAGCCACTTGGTACAAATTAAGCCTTCTTGTGACTATTCAAAATTGATTTATAGCTTATATAAGGCAAGACCTATACCAAGGTTTGTAATATTAGTTATGCGGAGTAAATCATGGGGCATACGTACAGTTATACTTTAGGAACACATACTTATCAATTCAAGAGCTTAGCGCAGTTAATGGCTAAAGCTACGCCGCAGCGCTCGGGTGATAGGTTAGCGGGAGTTATTGCACAATCGGCACAAGAGCGCGCTGTAGCGCAGATGACATTGGCCGAAGTACCGCTAAAAACATTTTTAAACGATGTACTTATTCCCTACGAGCAAGACGAAATTACACGCCTTATTATTGACGAGCACGACGCAAACGCTTTTAAGCTTATATCGCACTTAACCGTGGGAGATTTTAGAAACTGGTTATTAAGTGATTTTGCAACGCCTGCGGTACTTGCAAGTGTTAGGCAAGCCATTACCCCTGAAATGGCGGCTGCGGTAAGTAAAATAATGCGTAATCAAGATCTCATACTTGTTGCTAAAAAGTGCCACGTAAAAAGCGCGTTTAGAAACACCATAGGTTTGCCTGGGCATTTATCAACCCGCTTGCAACCTAACCACCCAACCGATGACATAAATGGTATAGCTGCTTGTATGCTCGATGGGCTTTTATACGGCAATGGCGATGCGGTAATTGGTATTAATCCCGCCACCGACAACGTAGCGCAAGCCATTAAGTTAATGACACTGATGGATGATGTAATTCAAAAATACGAAATTCCAACACAAAGCTGTGTGCTTACCCATGTAACTAACACCATAGAGTGCATAGAAGCAGGCGCGCCGGTTGATTTGGTGTTTCAGTCAATAGGCGGTACAGAAGCTACTAACTCAAGCTTTGGTTTTAATTTAAATACACTAGCTGAGGCGCAAGATGCTGCGCTGAGCTTAAAGCGTGGCACGGTTGGCAATAATGTAATGTATTTTGAAACCGGGCAAGGCAGCTCGCTTTCGGCTAATGCACACCATGGGCTTGACCAGCAAACCTGTGAGGCGCGTGCTTATGCTGTAGCACGTAAGTTTAACCCTTTATTAGTTAATACTGTTGTAGGCTTTATTGGCCCCGAGTATTTATTTGATGGTAAAGAAATTACCCGCGCAGGGCTTGAAGATCACTTTTGTGCCAAGCTTTTAGGCATACCTATGGGGTGCGATGTGTGTTACACCAACCACGCCGAGGCCGACCAAAACGATATGGATAACTTACTCACCTTATTAGGCGTGGCGGGTTGCTCGTTTGTAATGGGGATTCCAGGCTCGGACGACATTATGCTTAATTACCAAACTACCTCATTTCATGATGCCTTATATGTGCGCCGAGTTTTAGGCTCGCGCCCAGCGCCAGAATTTGAAGCGTGGCTTAGCAAAATGCAAATTATGGAAAATACCGCCGAGACTATTTTATCGAACACCTTACCAACTGCCTTTGCTAAGCCATTAAAAGCAGTACAAGGAGGGATGTAATGAAAGCGGTTAAAAGCATAAACACGCAAAGCAGCAACGATCACGATAATGGCAAAGTGGTTGAAAACCCATGGAGCGATTTACGTCGTTTTACCGATGCCCGTATAGGCCTCGGCCGGGCAGGCATTAGTTTACCTACATCTGAAATGCTAGCGTTTCAGCTATCGCATGCTCAGGCGCGCGATGCGGTTAACTTTCCGTTAGATATTAGCGAAATGACAAAAACACTCAGTGCTATTGATGCGCTTAGCGAGGTTGAAAAACCGCTAAGTGTACAAAGTGAGGCTGTTGATCGCGTTACCTATTTACAGCGCCCCGATTTAGGCCGAAAGCTAAACCAAGCAGGGCGTACAACGCTTTTAAACACTATGCAAAATAGGCAAAGCAGTACTCAGGCACAATACGATTTAGCCATTGTAGTAGTTGATGGGCTTTCGTCGCTGGCGGTACAAAAAAACGCAGCGCCATATATAAGCGAGCTTTTAAAGCAGCTTCCTACTGAGCCCTCACCTTATAAAATTGCGCCAATTACCCTAGTAGAGCAAGGCCGCGTAGCGATTGGTGATGATATTGGCGAGCTGCTAAACGCACAAGTTGTAATGGTATTAATTGGTGAGCGCCCAGGGCTTAGCTCCCCTGACAGCCTTGGCCTTTATTTAACGTGGGAGCCTAAAACAGGGCTTAACGATGCCTGCCGTAATTGTATTTCTAACATTCGCCCTGCAGGGCTTAGCTACTTTGAGGCTGCCCGAAGAGCCGTATATTTACTGCAAGAGGCCAAAAAGTGCGGGCTTACTGGGGTTAACTTAAAAGACAGAACACAAGACGATGTAATAGAGCATCAGGTTCAAACCACAAATTTTTTAATCGCGGAATAAAACTATAAAAAGAGGTCAACATGTCTAATAACAATAAAGAGTATCTTGCACAAAGGCAGTTAAAAAGTGGCACTGCGGGCTGGTTATTGCTTGCAGGGCTAGGGGTGTCGTATGTAATTTCGGGCGACTTTGCAGGCTGGAACTTTGGCATAGCCGAAGCCGGCTGGGGCGGATTTGCCATTGCTGCCGTGTTAATGGCAATAATGTATTTAACGCTGGTGTTATCGCTTGCTGAAATGTCGGCAGCAATTCCTGCGGCAGGTGGCGGTTACAGTTTTGCGCGTCAAGCAATGGGCCCTGCCGGGGGTTATTTAACTGGCCTTGCGGTATTAATTGAATATGCATTAGCCCCCGCCGCCATTGTTATATTTATTGGCTCTGCGGTTGAGGCGTTAACGGGTTTTAATGGCCCGTGGGTATATGCACTGTTTTACTTAACGTTTGTAGGTATTCACTTAGCGGGTGTGGGTGAAGCGCTAAAAGTAATGATGGTGATAAGTGGCTTAGCAGTATTGGCTATTATTGCCACTGCTGTGGCGTTAATTGCTAATTTTGACGCGGCTAATTTATTTGATGTTGCGGTAACTAATGCCGCAGGTGCAAATGAATTTTTACCACTTGGTTGGTATGGTGTGTGGGCTGCATTACCTTTTGCTATGTGGTTATTTTTAGCAGTAGAAGGCGTGCCGCTTGCAGCCGAAGAAGCTAAAAACCCAGCTAAAGATGTACCTAAAGGCATTATTGGCGCTATCTTATTTTTACTGTTTACCGCTTTACTTGTTGTGGTATTAGTTCCTGCTGCCGGTGGTGCAAACGCAATGGGCGCCAGTGCAGTTCCTTTAGTTGATGCGCTTAACGCCACGGGCAATACAAGCTTAGCCACTGTGGTAAATATTTTAGGCTTAGCGGGATTGGTCGCGTCGTTCTTTTCGATTATTTATGGTTATAGCCGTTTAGTGTTTGCGCTTTCGCGTGCGGGCTATTTACCGCGTTCGTTATCAATTACTACAGAGCGCAAAGTGCCCGCGCGTGCGTTAATTGTACCCGCTATTTTTGGATTTATTGCCTCACTGAGTGGCGAGGGCGATTTAATGCTAGCCATGGCGGTGGTAGGTGCAACGGTATCGTATGCGTTAATGGCGCTGAGCCATATTATGTTACGTATTAAGCAACCTAATTTAGCTCGCCCGTATAAAACGCCAGGTGGCGTGGTTACATCGGGTATTGCGCTAGTGTTATCGCTTATTGCATTAACGGGTGTGTATGCGTTTGACCCTCGTGCATTTTTATACACCGTAGTGCTATTTGTGATTGGTGCAGCTTATTACTTTGGCTATAGCGCTAAGCATTTAGTCGCTAAAAGTGCAGATGAAGAGTTTGCTATGCTTGCCGACGCTGAAGCGGACTTAGCCGCCTCAAATTAAGGGGGTTAACACTAGGGTAAAAGCGTTGCTTTTAAAACGCCAGCAAGCTGCGCGTCTACAAGGTAATTTACCTCGGTGTTAATTTTGTCGGCGCGAAGCTTGCTCGCGCGAGATGCAAGTTACTTCTCTAAAAGCGAAGCGTCTCTAAACCTCTTAGCGATTTATTGATCTTTAATACAAAAATGCACAAAGAGAAGAGAGAGAAGTAAACGAGCAGCCAAAGTAAATTAGTATAAGTTATCTGTATATCACCACCGAGTACACCGAGGCGCTTCGCGCTACACAGAGAAAACACCCGTAACGTTTAGTCACTTCTCTAGGTATTCTCCTTCGCTTCTCGGTGGTGAAACAATCACTTTATACCTCGGTTAAAGCATTGTTTTTAAACGCCAGCAAGCTGCGCGATTACAGCCCATTTAACTTATGCGGGTTACTTTTACTTTTATTTTTCCTGCATTGGCGCCGTAAAATCGGCTTAAGTCATTGGCAAAGGGGCTAAATTCACCTGATTTAGTAATGGTTACTGTAGCGCCATTGGCTATTTCAAATAAATATTCGTCGTTATTGTTAATTGCGCCAACCAAAGAGAACCACTGCGCTCTTGGAAGTCGTCTAAATGGTTCAAGCAATGCCATAGGGATTTCTTTAACCCCTAATTGCACATTATCGCGGTGCCAGCCGCTCGCGGTGCATTTTATGCCGTCGTCATACCAAAATTGATTGGGGTAGGGTTCAAACTGATAAGTTGCGCCTTCAACTAACATAAGCCCTGTATTGTTATGTGCCTCGCTGGCAAACACCATAACATCTTGGCTTTGCGAAACTTGTAATACACTCATGTTTTGGTTTTCAAGGGCAATGTGTTGGCTTAAACCAGTAAAGCTTAATGTGCTGTTATCGTTATACCTAATTTTGTAATGCAGGTTTTTAAGCGATTCTGGGCGATAGCTAGTTAGTTTATTAATTCGTGTAGCTACGCTTTGATGTATATGTGGTTCTAGGTTGCTGGCTTCGTTATCAATAAGTACATAGCACTCCCTATCCACCAATTTAAAAAAGGGATTAAACCAAAAGTAATTTTGCTGATGACTTAAAGCCAGAGGATCGGGCGTTACGGTTACATCGTCTTGGTCAACTAATTTACTGCCAGGCAATAAGGTTTCGTAGTCAATATCGTGGCTGGTTAATAAGCTAATATTAAGTGGTTGCTCAATTAACCATTCAAGCGCATAGCGCAGGCAAATATCAGCTAGGCCATCGCGGTAATAACCGCCGCCAATATCTGAATGCGCCCCTGCAAACCAAAGCTCGGTAATATTATTTTGATGGTTCATTAGGGTGGGTTCAAACGCACGGCGTTTTTCATCAAGTGCTACGCAGTGCAGTGCCTGCGAAATATTATTAGCAATGGTGTGGTTTTCAAATATTACATGCTCGGCACCGCGCGTTGCTTTACTGACTTTCGATAAACCAATTGAGGCCACGGTATCAAATACACATACGTAAACATTATCGCTAATTAAAGGTTCTAGGATTTTTGCAAAACGCCTAGCGAGTGCGCCGCCTCGGCTAAAACCGGTAAGTAAAAGGGTATCGCCTAGTTGGTAATGCGCTTTAAAATCACTCATGGCTTGATTTAAAATACTGGCAACATCGTCACCACGTGGCGCTAAAGTTTGGTTTAAAATACGTTTTAAGCGGCTACCTTTAGTGCCAATACCTTGATAATAAAAACTAAGCTGGTTTGTAAATGGAGTGGTGGGGGAGTCATCGAGTTTGCCGCCTAATAATAAATGCAGCTTAAGAATATTAGAAATACTACTGTCTTCTTTAAAATGGTCTGAGCTAAATTGCTCTGCATCGCGAGGCTCGCCACCAGTACCATCAAAATTAAAAATTAGCGTTTTACCCGTCATAGCCATAACCCTTTAATTGTTTTAAATACTCTACACAGGCAATGTTAAATATTAAAGACATTAATTTTTCAAATAGCACGCTAAGTGGCGTTAGCGTGCTTAGCGGGTTATTTAGTGATTATCAAACATATAATAATTTAGCTCTGTGCCCTGGGCAGGCTTAAGCGCTGGGTTTAGCTGAATTAACTGCTGATAAACCTCAGGGTAAAACATTTTTAATCGTGCTACGCGGGCTAAGTGGTTTGGCTCAAATTTTTCCACAAGCTGCAAAGCTAAAGGAATCATTGGGCTTAACTCCCCTTTGGTGTAACTTTGCTCTAGTGCTAAGTCGAGTATATCTACGCCAAGCTTACTTGGATCAGCCGGTATTTTATTATCAATTAAAAATTGTACTGCCTCAGAAGAAGACGATGCAGCTTGTGTATAAACGTCGCGCCCATGTATATCGGTAATCGAAAAATCAAAACCCGCCTGTGCGAGTGCTTGCCAATGATTTATCGAAAAACGGCTTAATCGTGTTAACTCAAGCGGTGGCTTAGGGTTTATGCGGTTTTGCCAAGTAGTGATTAAATCATCAGGGTTTAAGAGTAATAAAGAAAAAAGCGTATCGGTTTCGGCTTGAGTTAATACCGTGCTGAGGCTGTATTCATAAGCTTTTTGATATTCTTTCTTAGATAAATATTCGTTAAATGTGCTTTGGCTTCTATCGTTTGAAAGCTGGTTACTCAGACTACTCCACCAATAATTGACTAAAACAGGGTCTATATCGTGCAAAACACGTACAAAGTTAGATCCGTGCTTATTTTTAACCTGTTGAACTTTGTCATAAGCTTGCATTACTGTGTGCAGCTGCTCTGTATCTTTTAACTGTTGTTGTAACAGCTCACAGCTTTGCCTTTTATTGTTTAGCTGCGCTTTTTGCTGCTTTAAATCTACTAAAAAAAGGGCAACATCAGAATTATCAGGCTCAGTTATTTGGGGTAACGCGTTATTGTTAATTTTACCAATAGGGCTAAAGTAAGCGTATTGCGCTGGGTTGTCCTGCTTATTAATATAGGCCCCTTGCTGGTAAATAAAGTCATTTACAAAAAATACCCCTTTGCTATTTAGGTCTTCATTCGCATTGCCGCTATGTGCTTTGTAACCACGCTTTTTAAGATAATCTAAAAGCTGGGTGTGCTTAGTATCTAATGGGGCTAGGGTTAAGTTACCGCTTTTAGGCAGGTTTACAATAGCCACGTCTAAACCTGTAAATAGGCCTGGCTCGTTGGTTGGCGTAACGCCTTTTGTTTGCAGTGCTTTTACAAGAGGTAAATTAAATTTACTGACCGCAATATCGGCTAAGTTATATAAAACAGTGTTTTTTTCGTATAACGGCAGGGCATCTAGCACGGGAACTTGCTGTAAAAGCGCAATAATATACTCATTTGGAATATCGTTTTTTATAGCGGTAGCCACTTCATTCACTGTAAATTGGTTAGATGAAATTGCCTGCTCAAACTCTTTTGGCGTAAATTTATTTGCATTAAGCACAAACAATGTCGCCGGAGAAATTACCTCACTGCCTTCAAGTTTAATAAAGGTTTTAGAGTAAGTGGTAAATGTATCGGTGTTGTTTAATAAAGCATAAAGCGTTTCTTTTTGTACATTTTCATCAAGGGGTACACTCAGAGTAAGTCCTGGAGGGTTATGCTTATTATCTCCAAGCTGTTGAATCATTTCTTTTACTTTATCATTGGTGAAGCCCTTAATAGCCTCAATGCCTTGCCAATTAGCTAGCTCGTTTAAAGAGCTAGTAATATTAAGCTGCTGTTTTTGCTCTGCAATAATGGCATCTTTTAAAAGGGCAATGTATGTACGCTGATTGATTTTTGATAAATCTGTATACTTTAAAAGCGTGGATACCGATGTCCCTTTTTTAAGTTCACTTACAAAAAATGAAACAAGCGACTGATTCAATGTTTGTACTTTATTGCTTTGTTGTTGTGACTGATCTCTACACAGGCTAATCTGTTTTTTTAGTTTATTAACTACCTGTAGCGGTGAGTCCTCATTTGGCTGCTTTTTATTAACTACGCTGGTCTGAGAGGTGGTTGGTTTCACTTGTTCTGCTTGCTCTACAGCTACAGAGTGCGGTTGAGTTTGAAAAAAATAAACAGCTAAAGCAGTGATTATTACAATCCCAAAAAGTACTTTTTTCATTAGCGTCAACCCCTTGAATTACAATTACATCTAACTGCATGGTACTATTTTAGATACGCATAATGCAAAAAAGCTTTAAAAGATAATTTACATTACCTATTAAAGCTTTTTGACTATTTAGCTGCTGTTTATGTATTAATGCAGTTTCATTTTAGGGCGCACTACGCGCAGTACTTTTTCGCTTATCCATAATGCAAAGGTTTTTGCGCTGCCGTGTATGGCGCGCTGGTGCATGCGATACAGTGATATATACATAAAGCGAGCAATTTTACCTTCTATAAAAAAGGTATTGCTGGTTAAGTTACCCATTAAATTACCTACCGTACTGTAGCGCGATAAGTTAACGAGAGAGCCATGGTCGCTATATTTAAAGCCGCACAATGGCTGTTGTTTTAACGTGGCAATGAGGTTTTTTTCTACACATAGCGCCATTTGATGCGCCGATTGCGCACGTGGTGGAACGAGCTTTCCGTCTTCTTGGGTAAAGGCGCAGCAATCACCAATAACAAAAATGCTTTCATCTACGGTGCTTTGTAAAAACTCGTTTACTTGAATTTGGTTACTACGAGTAAGCTCAAAAATACCTAAATCTTTAATAAAATCTGGCGCTTTTACACCTGCAGCCCATACCATTATATCGGCGTCTATGTGTTCTTCGTCTTTTGTTATAAACCCTTGTTCGGTGGCTTCTTTTACCAGTGTTTGCTCTCGTACGTTTACGCCGAGTTTTAATAACTCGCGCTTTGCGCTATCGGCTATGCGCTCGGGTAGGGCGGGCAAAATACGGGGCCCCGCTTCTATTAAATGAATATGTAAACGCTTAGACGACATATTTGTAAGGCCGTAAAGCTTTAATAATTCAGATACATGGTAAAGCTCTGCCGAGAGCTCAACGCCGGTTGCGCCGCCGCCCACAATGGCAATATTTAATGATTGCTGTTGGTTGTCGTCTTGGTGAAGGCGAGTAAAGCTGTCGAGTAGTGAATGCTGAAAACGCTCAGCTTGCTGATTTGAGTCTAAAAAGTAGCAATGATCTTTTATGCCTGGGGTATTAAAGTCGTTGCTTACGCTGCCAATGGCAATAACAAGGTGGTCGTAGCGTACGCTGCGCTGTGGCAAAATAGTATGGCCTAGCTCATCTAGATGCGGTGCAAGGGTAATGGTTTTATTGCTTTGGTCTATATCGCAAAATGTACCAAGCTGAAAATTATAATGATGTTTTGCAGCGTGGGCTGAATACACAACGCCATCTAAATCGGGGTCAATAGAGCCTGTCGCTACTTCGTGTAGTAACGGCTTCCATATGTGGGTGCGGTTTTTATCGATTAAAAGAATTTCGGCTTGTTTTTTCTTCCCTAATTTATGCCCTAATTGTGTTGCCAGCTCTAGTCCGCCTGCGCCACCGCCAATAACGACGATTTTAGGTTTAGTTATATTCATAGCAATGCCCTTAAAAAATAATATACCCAAATAATCTGCTTATAACGCTTATAAAAAATCACTTGGGTATACAAAATTAGCTTGGCTGTTAGCACCATTGAGCATCTGCTGCGTATTTTGCGCCTAAATAAAACATATGTCAGCAATTGATAAGCTTATTTGTTGTATACTAAGGTCTAAGTTGCCTCAGTATGAAAAATTTAGCGCTTTACAGGGCCCTAATATAAAGGCGCTACTTTACATAAAAGACAGCTTGCTTTTAATAGGGTATAACGCTGACACTAAATGCTTTTAAGTATTTTAATCTATTGATTTAAAGTAGGTTTTAGTGCTTTGTGGATTATTGCAATAAAGCCGCTAATACTTGCAATCTATGCATTATCTAAATTGCTTTTAATGCCAACAGACACTCTTATATTGAGATGCTTTGGGGTATATGCAAATATTTCATTTACGTTGCACTTTTGCTATTAAAGCCTATTCCCTAGCCAAAAAGGATATTTATGACCACGCCATTAATTAAATCACTTGAGCAACATTTTGGTTTTAGCCAATTTAGAACAGGGCAACAGCAAACCATTGAGCAGCTTTTAAATGGGCAATCGTCACTGGCTATATTTCCTACGGGGTCGGGTAAGTCGTTGTGTTATCAGCTAACGGCTATGCATTTACCAAACTTAACCTTGGTGGTATCGCCTTTACTTGCATTGATGAAAGATCAAATTAGCTTTTTAAATAGCAAAGGTATTTACGCGGCAAGCCTTGATTCGAGCCAAGACCAAATGCAAAGCAGCACCGTAATGAACGATGTGCGAAATGGTAAAATTAAAGTGTTAATGGTGTCGGTTGAGCGTTTTAAAAACGAGCGATTTAGAGAGTTTATAAGCCAAGTTGCGCTGTCTATGCTGGTGGTAGACGAAGCGCACTGTATATCTGAATGGGGCCATAACTTTAGACCCGACTACCTTAAACTACCGCGATACCGCGAAGAGCTAAATATTCCACTGGTACTATTACTCACCGCCACAGCCACTAAAAAAGTAAAACGCGACATGAGCGAGCGTTTTAATATTGCCCCAGAGTGCATTGTACAAACAGGCTTTTACCGCGCTAACCTCGATTTAAGTGTGCTAAGTGTAAAAACGGCTGATAAAAACACTGAGCTTACAAACATAGTGCGTGCGCAAAATGGCCCAGGTATTGTGTATGTAATGCTTCAGCAAAGCGCCGAACAAGTGGCTAATACGCTAAGTGCGCAAGGTATTCAGGCGGTTGCGTATCATGCTGGGCTTGAAGATACGCTAAGGTGGCAAATTCAAGATGATTTTATGTCGGGTAAAATTAACGTTGTTGTGGCAACTATAGCCTTTGGTATGGGCGTTGATAAATCAGATATTCGCTTTGTTATTCATTACGATTTACCAAAATCAATTGAAAACTACAGCCAAGAAATAGGCCGTGCAGGGCGCGATGGCAACCCATCAAACTGCTACACCTTGGCTAATTTAGATGGCCTAAACACAGTAGAAAACTTTGTGTATGGCGACACCCCTGAATTGAGCGGCATTGAATACGTAATTAACGATATTAAAGCCCAGCCGCAGCAATGGGAAATGCAAGAATATAGTTTATCCAGCGAAAGTAACATTCGCCAATTAGCGCTTAAAACCTTGCTGGTACAACTAGAAATGCAAGGCGCAATAACGCCGCAGTACGCCTATTACGCCGATTTTAAATACAAGTTTTTGGTTGATAAAAACGAGCTACTTAGCCAGTTTGACGAGCAACGCCAAGCCTTTTTAACGCAAATATTTAGCCACACCGATTTTAAAAAAATGTGGGGCACGCTTAATTTTGACACCCTTACCCAAGCCGCCCAAGTTGATCGGAAACGGGTTGTGGCCGCGCTTGACTACCTAGCCGAAAAAAACCTAATAACCCTTGAAACCAAACGTATTACCCAAGTTTACAAAGTGCATAGTGAGGTTATAAATAACCCTGAACTTGCAAAACAATTACACAGTTATTTTATCGAAAAAGAACAAGCCGAGATTAAACGTATAGCTGCATTGGTACGCTTTTTTGAGCTACAAAGTTGCTTAAGCTATAACTTGGCGCGCTATTTTGACGATCAAAATGCGCCAGCGCAATGCGGGCATTGTAGTGTATGCCGTGGTAATGCTGTAAAGCTTGGTTATTCAATAGAGCCTGCTCACATTGCCGATGACGTTGTTTATCAAAAAGTGGATGAGTTTTTAGCGCACATGACAACAAAAGGTATTCACAGTGTAGGTATTGAAACCCAGTGCCGCTTTTTAGCGGGCATGAGCGTGCCATTATTTGCACGTAATAAAGTACGCCAACTGAGTGGTTTTGCGCTTTGTGAGCAGATGCGTTACAGCGATATAAAAGCAAAACTACTAGCGCGCTAATTTATAGCAATTGGTATGAGTTCCTGTATCCTAGTGGCTTATTTAAAAAAGTAAGTCACTATGCCTAATACTGTTATTCCAAGTAAAACTATTTCCTCTACATCTGAGCCCATAACCTGCGCTAATTGCCAGGCATGTTGCTGCCAATTAGAAGTGCGCATAGTGACCGACACGGGCGTGCCTTTTCAGTTCATTGATTACGACAAATGGGGCAGCGAAGTAATGAAACGCGCAGACGACGGCTGGTGCCAAGCACTCGACCGTAACACGCTAATGTGTACTATTTACGAAAACCGCCCACTTACGTGCCGCGAGTTTGAAATGGCCTCAAACGAGTGTATTACAGAGCGCGAAATAGCGGGTATTTAATAAAAGCATATCCACTAAAAAAGGGGCTCAAAAAGCCCCTTTGGTTTATCTGTGTTTTGTACTAATTAATCGTATTTAGCTTCTAGCTCATTAGCTGTATGAAACTTCTCATGGCTTTGTAATAGCTCATCGTACTTTACAAGGTGTTTAAAGTGGACAAGCTGGCCTGAGTTTTTAACTATTTCTACAATAAACGACATCATAATATCGGCACCGGTTAAAGTGTCGCCGACTAAATAACGTTTACCTTGGAGTCGGTCGTTAAAGTAGCTAATTACTTTTACGGTTTCTGCATCGGCGTAATTTTCTAAAAACTCTGTTTTAGCGCCATCTTTTAAAACAAACATTTTAAGCAACAGCGGTAAAATAGCAGAGCTTTCGGCAAAGTGAAGCCATTGTTGATACTCAACATATTCGGCAGTGCCAGCTTTTGGTGCAAATTTACCATTACCGTATTTAGTAATTAAATAATCGGTGATCGCGCCAGATTCGGTAACAATTAGGCCATCGTCTTCAATTACTGGTGACTTACCTAATTGGTGTACTTTTTTAAGTTCGTCAGGCGCTAAAAAGGTCTCTGTGTTGCGCTGGTAGGCAACAATTTCGTAATCAACATCAAGCTCTTCTAAAAGCCAAATAATACGTTTTGAGCGCGATTTATTTAAATGGTGTAGTTTAATCATGTCAGTCCTTGTTGGCGTTACTGCATGTGCAGTAACGCTTTGTAAAATTTAAAGTGGCTCGTTAATTTTAACAACGGTTTTACCAAAGTTTTTACCATTTAGCATATCGTTAAATGCGCTAATGGTGTTTTCAATACCTTCTACCATGTGTTCGCGGTATTGTACTTTGCCATCTTGTAGCCATTTTTGCATGTCTTGTGCAAATTCGTCGTAGCGGTGGCCGTAGTCGTCAAAAATTATAAAGCCCTGCATTTTAATACGTTTAGTAAGCAACTGCCCCATTAGCATTCCCATACGATCAGGCCCATCTGGAAGGCTGGTAGAATTATATTGCGACACTAAACCACACAGTGGCACACGGGCTGCGGTATTAAGTAATGGTAATACGGCATCAAACACTTTACCGCCCACATTTTCGTAATAAACATCTATGCCGTTATCACAGGCTTTTTCTAGCTGCTCTGCAAAGTCATCGGCTTTGTGATCAATACAGGCATCAAAGCCCAGCTTTTCAACGGCATGTGTACATTTTTCGCTGCCACCAGCAACGCCTACCACTTTACAGCCTTTAATTTTGGCTATTTGGCCAACGGTTGCGCCAACCGGCCCTGTTGCTGCAGCTACTACAACGGTTTCGCCTTCTTTAGGTGCGCCAATATCAAGTAAGCCCATGTAGGCTGTAAAGCCAGGCATACCCATAATACCGAGTGCGTACGATGGGTTTTCTGGCTCTTTACCTAATTGCATAAGACCTTCGCCGTTAGTAATGGCGTAATCTTGCCAACCGGTGTAAGCAAGTACCCATTCGCCTTCGCTGTATTTATCGTTTTTAGACTCTTCTACTTGGCACACGGTAGCGCCTACCATTACATCGCCCACATTAACCGGATCGGCATACGACTTTGCATCGCTCATGCGGCCACGCATGTATGGGTCAAGTGATAGGTAAATAGTGCGCAGCAGCACCTCGCCATCTTTAAGCGCTGGTAAATCTACTGTTTTAAGTTCAAAGTTTTCATCGGTAGGGGCACCGTGCGGGCGTGATGCTAAAGTAAGTTGACGACTAGTTGCTGACATAAAAATCTCCTCTTAAGAGTGAATTTACTTAGCGAATGTTTACGCGTTTAAAACCAGGTTGAGCCTAAACAATAATGCGCGCTAAGTTATACGAAAATAAAAATTTGTACCTTAATACACGAGCTTTGGGCGCGAGGCTGGTAATTCAAGCTTTGCAGAGTATTTATTCTAAACGGTTTATTTTAGCTTGCTAAAAATATGGCTATCGTAAAATACACCATTTTTATAAATTGCCTGTTTGAGCACAGCCTCGTCCTTAAAACCGCATTTAGTGAGTGCCTTTACAGAGCCTGTATTGCCAGCAAATACAGCGCCAAAAATTCTATTTAGGTTTGAGCTTTTAAATGCGTCATCGCAAATTTGCGAAATAGCATGAGTCATTACTCCTTGCCCCCAAAAGTGGCTATTAAGCCAATAGCCTATTTCGCCACTGCGGCTATATTCAAATTCTCCGGGGGTGATACCAATACACCCCGCAAATTGCTCATCTACAACAATGGCCTTAACTATTCCACTTTTAGAGCCTTGGTTTATCCACCAGTCGGCGTCGGCTTGAGTATACGGAAATGGAATTTTAGAGGATAAAAAGCGCGTAACCTGTTCATCATTTAAGGTATTAATAATGTGTGGCGCGTCTTTTGGTTTAAAGTCTCTTAGGGTGATCATTGTTTTAATTAAGTGTCTGTTGCATACGGGTCAACTTAGCAAGCAATTAGAGATTGCACAATCACAAAGATTAACCGTTTACGGCTATAACTTTGTTTTAAAGTACTCTAATATAAGCAAAATATGATACCTGTTTAAGATACCTTTATGCACCCACATATAGCCGCCCTTTATAATAGTGCCCAAAAGCCAAGCCGTTTAATTATAGGTTTAATGAGCGGGACCTCCTTAGATGGGCTCGATGTAGCACTGTGTAAGGTAACGGGCGCAGGTATAAATACGCAAATTGAAGTGCTTAACTTTACCACCGTTGACTATAACAACGAGTATAAAAGTAAAATAAAGCAGGTATTTGCCAAACGAGAGTGTGATTTAGAACTTGTTACCTTACTGCATCCATGGGTTGGTAAACTCCATGGCGATATGGTTAATCAGTGCTTACATACTTGGCACGTAAACCCAGCAAGTATTGATGTAATAGCCAGCCACGGGCAAACCATTTACCACTGCCCACAGTCGCAGCATAATCATAAAAGCTTTACTAATGGCACATTACAAATTGGCGACAGCGACCAAATAGCCGTTACTACCGGTATTACAACGATTGGCGACTTTAGGCAAAAACACATAGCCGCAGGGGGCGAAGGTGCACCGCTTGCGGTATATGGCGATTACTTATTTTTTGCAAACCCCAATGAGAACCGCATTTTATTAAACATGGGTGGTATTGCTAATTTAACGTTTTTACCTAAAAGCGGTGATACAAATAGCGTATTTAGTAGCGACATAGGCCCAGGTAACACCATTATGGATGCGTACGTACAGCAGCATTTTAAAGGCATGCACTTTGATGATGGCGCAAAAATAGCAAAAGCGGGCAAGGTAAATACAGCCTTATTAAATGCAATGTGTAGCAACACTTTTTTTGAGCTTGCGCTGCCTAAAACAACAGGGCCTGAGGTATTTAATTTAGGCTATTTATATGCTGCTCAACAGCAAACAAATACACAGCACTTAAGCCATGAAGATGTTATGGCAACTTTAAATATGTTTAGCGCAAGGGTAATTGCAAACGCGTTAAATGAATGCGGGCAAAGTGCTAAAGAGTGTGTGGTGTACGCAAGTGGTGGCGGTATTCATAACCCATTATTAATGGCGCACCTTAATGCGCTGTGCCCGACTATTAAAGCGTTTAAAAATACCGACAATTTAGGCATAAACCCCGATGCCAAAGAAGCCGTACTATTTGCCATTTTAGCCAACGAATGCCTAGCAGGTGAGCAGCAGCACCTAAATAATACTGCGCAGGGTATTGCTGGGGTCACTATGGGTAAAGTGAGTTTTGCTGATTAAGTTTTTATAAATTTGTATACCAACACATTAAAAAAACGAAAATAAACTTGAGCTCATATTCCGAAAGTATTTTTTAACGCCGTGTGGCTTAGTTTGGCTTTTAAGGGCTTGCTGATTTTTATAACCAGCCTCAAACGCATTTACTTGCATATCAAACTGTAAACTATTTTTTAAAGTGGCATTTAAGCCATGCAGCATCAATTGCATTACTAAGCAGTGGCTTTGGGTAATTTTACTTAATGTTAAATACACATAACCACGCTCTAAGTCGGCGTTAGTGAGTACTTTTTCAGTAAAGTATTGCGCATCACGGGCACTGGGATACGTTGCGCTCAGCGAAATAATATCGTTTTCGTGGGCGTCGTCAGGCAATACGCATTGCAGCGTTATTTCATGCATAGCACTGGCTTGCAAGGTTAACTGCTCGTATTCCATTGTGTGGCCCATAGCCGCAGAGAGAGGATCTTCAAACGATTGTAACGCAAATGTGAGTTGCGTCATTGGTGTGCTCATTTACTTCAACTTCTAGATTATAAAAAATACAGTTCGAGTTTAAATTATCACCTATTTTGATTGCAGTTTTATGACAAATTGCACTTAATCGGATAAACGCAGTTTTTAGATTAAAAATGTTCTTAGTATCTTTAACTTTTAAGGAGGTAATTAAAAACTTAGTATTAGCGATCTTCTACATAGTTTGTTAAAACCAACTCAAGAAACTATCAACTCAATACGCAAGGACGTTATATATGGGAAAATATAGCAAGGGCATATCAAAACGATTTGAGAATACTAAAATCCAGGCTGGATTTTGCTTAATTTGCGGTGTTTACGGCCGACTTTCTCAGGACCACGTACCTCCAAAAGGTGCGATAACAATAACAAAGGTGGAGCAGCGTCACATCACAGAATTAATGGAGGTTGAAGCGTCAAGAGTTAAAGGCGTACCTTCACCAAACGGTAGTAAGTTCAAGACTATTTGTCATAACTGTAATAATATACATCTCGGTGGTAACGATGATGAAGTTGCTAGAGTCTGTAAATCTCTAACTTTGCAAATAAAAGATTATTTCTTTCATAGTGGCAGTCCATACACACTTATCAATACAAACATTGATGCTAAAAAATTTTCAAGGGCAATGATCGGTCATGTTCTAGCAGCAACTTCGGTTAAAGAATGTAAAGATAGACCACAGGATTCGCCTTATTTTCAGCCACTAAAAAACTTTGTTCTTGGTGAAGATAACGCTATTGATGAGACTCACGACATATATTATTGGTATTACCCTTACAATAAACATTTAAGCGCCAAATGTGTTGGATTTTATAACAATGGAAATATTTCCACTGTCAGTTTATTAAGCTTTTTTCCAATAGCATTTATGGTCACAAAGAAAAATGAAGGTATATATCCAGCTCATGCACGGAAATTAATGTTAACTGATAGCAAAATATGCTTAGATTTAAACTCAAGGGGATACGAGTTTGCTGAGTTCCCATTTCATGGATTAAAGGGAAACCAGATGATGGCTTTAGCTGACTATCAAACAATAGTCAGTTACCCTATTGGGCAGTAATCCTCAGTAAATTTTTATCAGCTAATATTGACAGCGGATGTGGGTTAAAGCGTTCAAATCTTGACTTCATACATTAAACTTCTATTCGCCCGTTCAATGAAGCATTAGCGAATGTTTGTAAGAGACAACGATCAAATTAACTATATCCTTAAACCTTTACTGTACTTGGGGTGTATTGTTTAGGGAGGTAAAATAAGTGATAAAGAAATCAATATATTTCTGTGTATTGTTAATTGTATTACTAGGTGCTTACTATGCGATAATATCATTATCGGAAAGAAGAGATTTTTCTAAATCTTCGCTTGATTATTATTTACTCGCGCCTAATTTATTTAAAAACTTGTCATCTGCAGATTCTATTGAGGAACGCTTCATTTATAGTTCTAGTGACGGTAATAAGCCAATGGTAATTTCTTTTATATTCCATAGTATAAAAGACTCAGCTCAAATCAAAAGTGACCTTAAAGAATATTTAAATAGTAATGGTTATAAACTGGTGGGCTCAAGTTTTTCGGATGGTGAAAATAGAGAAATTACAATAGAGACAACAGATAACAATGCTAATGTGATTGTTAAGCTAACAATGCTTGAGTATATAAAGTAATAGGGTTGAAGGGGTCAAATTTTGACTTCATACATCAAGGTTTGCCAGTGCCTGCTGATGTCGCACTAGCTAAGTTTGCCAGAGTACGCCTATCAAATTAACTATATCCTTAAACCTTTACTGTACTTGAGTGGCTAGCAACGTACGGGTGATCCCTTCCAGCGTTAATTGAGAAATAAGCTTAATTCCAGCGTTGAATGGGAAATATTGCAACTTCCTATTAGAAATTCACTTATCAAAGCCTCGCCTTATATAAAGTCCTGCTTCAATCTCAAATGAGAAATAATATAGTGAGGTTTGTAATTTGTCCGCTGTGGTAGATAAAGCATTTATTACTTAAAACCTAATATTGCAAATGTTCTCATAGAGAGTGTCTAGCTTATTTCTTATTTATTAAAATGGGGCAGACCACCATACAGACTGAAATATAATGACAGGACTAAGCATTAATGCTGAAAGCCAAAATATTAATGCTTGAAGTTTATTTTTGCTGACACGGTACGAGAAAAACCAAAAAACAGAGCTGATGATAAGCATAATGAAATATAAGAACACTCCGTAAATCCCCATTCCTTTACCGGCTAAAATAAAGCTTTTGAATGTAATGACTAAATACATTTCTGTAGTCGCTATTAATAAAATAGCGGCTAAAAGAAGGGTATTTGCTATTAGGTTTCTACTCATTAGCGTAAACCTAAAGCTCGTTAGCTAATGTATTTCGACGTTTATCACCTATATTTGTGGGTTCTGCGTAATAAAAGTGACCTTCATAATTTGGCATTTGCCCTGCCAGTGTAGGTAGATTAGAAAAAAGTTCAAAAACGCTCATACCTGCAAAAATTGGATCTCCATATTCGTTTAGATCAATTATAATTAATTTTTTTATTTGGACTATGTTTCTTAATCGCTGTAAAAACTCCATACTGATAGGACTCCCAATTAAAACCAAATTATCAATAACAGTACCTTTTATAGCTTATTTTGCTGCCAATTGAGACGCAATAATAGAGCCATAAGAGTAGCCTATTAAGTTAAATTGCGAAGCATTTGAAGTTGAGTGCCTTAAGAGCATTGGAAACCTTGGATCATAGTCTCGGCCTAATACTGAGCCAATTCCAGCATCGAATGCTGTTCCTCCGGACCATTTATCACGATCTACATACATCGCGCTTTTTATACCAGCTTCATAGAGAGATTGAACTAATGGCTGTATGTAACGACCATCCATTCCTGCTCCAGGGAAAAAGTATGTGCCTTTAATTTTATCACCAGGCTGGGTACAACATATTCCTTTAAGAGGCCCAAATTTTTGTGTCGTATTATTTTATGTAATTTCTGCTTTGTTCATTACTTACTTCCGTGTATATATTAAAAGAGGCTGAGTAAAAAGTAGATCTTTAGTTCAGGTTTGGTTTAATACAAAATAGCAAAGTTCCTATTTTGGTTCAATTATTTGTAAAACAGATCTTTTATTTGATTTATTAAAAAATAGTTACGACAGTCGTCATAAAATATTAGCTGAATTAGTTAGAAATAAGGTATTTATAGATGTTTTTTAATAGGGCAGTGTTTGTAGTTTTTACTTTATTGACAGGCTGTTCTATAGCTAAAAGCGTTGATACATTTTCTTTAAGTGAAATGAATGAAACACAATACTTGCTTGAAACAACAACGCAGCCAACTATTAAAGTTATTGCTGATATGCAAGGAGCTGACGAGCTAGAATTAGTAAGGGTTCATGATTTAACGTGTAATGGTGTTAACTACCAAGTGCCTGCCGTTAAGGGAGATATCGAAAACGCGGAATCTATTGCTGAACACATAGAGTATTTTATATTTAAAAACGTAGGCGATAATTTATCAGCGATTAAAACAATCGGATCTATTAAGGTTAAAAGGCGAAGTGACGGTATTGTAGTTAATGAGCACACCATCGACCCATCACTGGCCAGTTTTAATAAAAACCTGTGTAACAGTATTAACCGCAGCGGCGATATGGATTACCCAATACAATTTGCAGGCGCTGGTAATTAGTATTTATAAACTAACTTAAATATTATTTACTAAGTAACTATAAGCCCCTGTGTTAAACGTAACGTTTAACACAGGGGCTTATAGTTTTGCTAACCTACTAAACACCAAACGTATTAAAACGAATACTGTAGCCTTAATGAGATTGCATTGCCCGATGTGATAGTACCGCCTGCATCAAAGTAGTCGGCTTTAATGTAGTCGGTCATAAACTTTATGTTTTTGTTTACGGTGTAGTTAACACCGAGGGCGTAGGTTTTTGCGTCTTGGTTTTCTTGCTTGAGCTTAAGTAGGCTGTAGCGGCCTGTAATTTCCCAGCCTGGCTCTGAGCTTGCGCCTAGTTTTGCGTTTTTATACTTACGGTATCCGCCCGATAGCTGATAACCAAATTGCAAATAGCCGCCTTCGTAATCGTTAGTTGTATTTTCAATACTGGTTACTTGTGCTTGTTGCCACTCGGCCATCATGGTAAATCTATCTTTAAGCCATAGTAGCTCTACGCCTTGTTGCGAGAGGCTATCTGCATTAATTTTATCGCCTTCTATTAATGAGTCGGCGGTATAAACTTCAAGAGGTTCATTCACTCTAAATTCGTTACCGTCGTACTGCCTCTCACTAAATGCAACGCCTAGGTGTAAAAGGTTGGTGTTTTGCTGCCATGGCACCCAGGCTACGCGCCCTGTAATAGCAGACGTTGCTTCGTCTTCGTCGGGCTCGTAATAACCTAGCTGCCAATTTACTGAGGCTATGTCTCCCGATAGGCTAATACCTAAGCTGCGCCCTGGTGAAAACGCTTCGCTTATCATGCTGCGCTCAAGCATTAGCAATTTACGCGAGCTGGTTAGTTTTTCTAGGCCAAAACTTTCTTTTTGCTGGCCTATGGTTAAATCGGCATATTTCCAGCCAGAGTATTCTAGGTAGGCGTCTTTTATTTCGGTTTCGCCATCGGCAAAGCCAAGCTGAAATTTACTTTTCCAGTTTTTGTTTATGTCTGATTTAAAACTTAGGCGAGCGCGGCGTATTTCAGAGGTACTTTCTGAGCTGCTGCTGTCGTATTGCCCCTCTAATAATGAGGTATCAAACTTGTTGTAGTCGAGCATGATATAGCCGCTTAAATCTATATCGTCGTTAATTTTGGCAAAGCTTGCGTTACTAACAAGGCAAAGAGCTGAAAGTGCCGCATAAGTAATCGTTTGTTTAGAGGTCATGTTAGGCTGCCTTTGTTTGTTTTTCGGCTAAGTAACTTACTTTTAGTTGCGCTACGTCTCTTAAAAAGTCGATGTGTTCTATATCTACGGCAACGACGTTTAGGCCAGTGCGCTGTTTTAAATCATTGATGAGAATGGCTTGGTTTTGTGGGGTTATGTTTTCTATGCGCTCGTAGCAAACGCTTTGTACTTCGTAGCGTTTTACAAATACGCTTGAGTCAATCAAAAAGGCAATTAAGCAAATAATGCCATTAAGAATACTTAGCTCAATTAGGCTCATTTGCCCTACAGAGGTCAGTAAAGCAATGGCAGTAACAAGGAATAAGTAGGTCATTTCTTTAATAGAAATAGACTCAGTGCGGTACCTTAGCATGGTAAATACAGCAAATAGTCCAAATGCAAATTCCATCGACATATCAACGCCGTGCAGCAAAAAGGTAATAATAAAAACGCCTACGCCAAATAAAATAAACGAGCCTGCCACCACTGCATTTTTACTTATGCGAAAGTAACAGCCATAGCAAAGTACAGCCAGCGATAGGATGTTTACTAAAAAGCGGGAAAAAAAAATAAGATCTAATTTGGTCATTTTAATTATTCTCTAAAGGTAAAAGCGGGTTAGTGCGGTTAAGGTGTTTTAAACGGGCTAAAACAGGTTTAAAGCGGTTTACTTTTAAGCGCTCGGGGTAGAGCAAAGCACAGCCAATGCAGTATTTACTAAACGAGGCAGGGAATATGTGGTGTTTGCTCATAAGCTTATAAAATGGCGAATGTTTTGTTTTTTTACTTTGCTTAAGCTCGGCAATAAAAAAGCCCGGTAGTGTTATTT
The DNA here is from genome assembly GCF_025942345.1 of Pseudoalteromonas sp. A3. NCBI lineage: Bacteria > Pseudomonadati > Pseudomonadota > Gammaproteobacteria > Alteromonadales > Pseudoalteromonadaceae > Pseudoalteromonas > Pseudoalteromonas sp. A3. The sequence continues at coordinate 122,171 of NZ_JAPCKL010000010.1, read as the reverse complement.
TGTTATCGCCTTTTGGGGTGTTGTACCACAGGTTAAAATCAAGCGTTAAGCGCTCGGCTTTTTCTTCGTTGGCTAGGGCTATGCGGTTATAGCCGCTTTGCTGGGTTACGTTTAAATGTGCAAAGCTGTTTTTCATTTGCTCTTTAATAAACGCCGTGCTGTTAGCTTGCTGGTTGTTAGTTTGCGCGAGCTTTATACGTGTTTTTACTGTGCGGCTTTGGTTGTTTTTTAGTTTTACTTCTAGGTATTCGGTGGCTGTATCAACGTAGCGCCTTTGGCGTACTTTGTAGCGGTTAAGCTTACCGTTATGATGGGCTTTATATAAATCAAGTTCGGGCGTATCAAAGTACTGATTATAGTAAGAGAATAAACGCTTGCCTTGTATATCAAGTACCCGATACTGGCCTTGTATATGAGTAAGTAGCTCAGGTAAAAACGATAGTGGCAGCATAAACTTGCTGTCTACACGGTTCATTAAATTAGCGTTATTAAGATCGTTTAACCCGTAACCTTCAAACGGAATAAGTAACTCGTTAATTAAGCTTGTTAATGAGCCATGCGCGTTTGATTCTTGAGACTGAGCCTGCTTATTTTTAGTGTTTATTGCAGTAACTGCTACTGGTGAGATTGAAGTATCCTTTTCAAAAAGTTCATCCTTAAAACGTGCTTGAATTGTCATAATTTTCTCAGATTATTAAATTGCAAAGTAATAGAGTGCAGTGCCAGCGTGCTGACACCGCATCAAGGATGGGTTGTTTATCTAGAGCAAAATCCGCTGCCATCACCCGCTGAGGGCAATGTGCCATCAAGCTGCGCGGCCATATTTGCTACGCGGTACTCCATAAACGAGGTTAAGCCGTAAAACTGCCCCGTTGTAGAGGTTAGGTTTTGCTCAAAGTAGGTTGAGCCATAAAAGCTAGTTGGGTCGTTTTGTACGTGCTCACGAATTAAATCGGCTATTTCATTTACGCGTGCGTTAAATGTGTCGCTTGAAAGTGAGCCATTAATAAGCTGTGTTAAGTAACTGTGGTACGTATCGAGGTGGCTTTGCTCGGCAAATACATTAGCAATTAATGGGCGCTCGCTTAATGCGCCGCTTACAGGCTCATCAATGTAGAGCTCTCTTACATCTACGCTATTACAATCCATGTTAAATGTGCCGAATGACTCGTTAAAATCCCACGGTAAAATGCTAAATACGCCATCGTCATCGTAAATATAATAGTTATGTGCAAGCGGGCCGTGGTAGCTATCTAAATTAGACAGTGAAGTACTAACCGACATATAACGCAGCAGCGTGTCTATATCTATGGCGGTGGTTTCGCCTTTATCGAGCGATTCAACAAAGTTAATAAAGGCGCCGTTATCGGTGGTGTCTTCGTTGGTTTGCAGGTTTATATCGGCGTAGCTTTGTATGTCGTCACCTAGCCATAGTAAATCGCTTCCTGTGCCATCTGGCTTGTATAAATCGCCGTTACTGTTGGCAAAGTGTTTTTCAACAAATTCGCCATCTACGGCTTCTACCATTAAATACAAACCAAATAGCTCGCCGTTTACATAAAAGTTAACGTAAGCATGCTCAGGCGTTGGCACGCCCATTTCATCCATAAGCTCGTAGGCGATTACTTCACGCATGTACGACGGGTCGTTAAACGAGTTTTGTAGTGTGAATTTTTTTAGCCCAAAAAACTTTTGCCCCGACACATATTCGTTAATATCAACCTTAAAGCTGTAACGGTCGCTGCTAGAGTTGGCAACGCTGCTTAAACTTGAGCCGCCTTTAGTGCGAATAGCCACGCTATCGAGTGTTACCCCATTAAAGGTAATAGCGGTTTCGTGGTATTCCTCATCAAGTGGGTTATCTAGAATGTCTTGCCAGTTTTCGTCGCTAATTGTAATAGAAAGCGTATTAACGGCCGTAGGTGTAAAGGCGGTTGCAACTGTATTTTCACTACTTGTGGTAGGTGTTAAAAACGCATGAGTAAAGCCTGTACTGCTACTTAGGCCGTAACTAAAGCCTGTGGCTACATCACTTTCGTCCCAGTCAATGTAGTCAATTACTTCATCGTTGAGTATTAAGTTTAGCTCGTCTTCTTTGCCTAGTTTAAAAGGGACGTAGTAAGTGCCTGGGTCTTCATCGGTGGCATAAATAGTAATGTATTCACCTGCGTATAAATCTATGTCGGGAAGGGTTACGGGGTCTATGTCGTCGCTTTCATCAATAACGTGGTAGTTGGCTAAGTTAATTGTATTTTCGCTGTTGTTGTATAGCTCAAACCAGTCGTTGCCATCGTCTGCGGCGCTTGCCACTATTTCGTTAATAACGAGTGGCCCGTGGGTTGCTTGGCTGTTTGAGCTAAGCTCTGTTGGAGTGAGTACTGTAGTTGCATCGCTGCCATCTGGGTAGCGGCCATAGCTGTAACCACTCAGCGCTTGGCCTTTATTCCACGATAACTGCTCTATAATTACATTGTTACTGTAAAGGCTTACGGTATCGCTTGCGCCTAATTTAAACGCTACGCTTGGCAGGTCGCCTAAATCATCGGTGCTTGCGTAAATACGGTAAAACTCACCAGGCGATAACGTAATATCAGGTAGTGCAAATTGCTCGTTATTGTCATCACTTAGTGTGTAGTCAGCTAAATAAACATCGCTACTGCTTGTTACATAAAGCTCTATCCAGTCCTCGCCGCCGCTGCTGTCTTTTGCTACTACTTCGTTTATACGCAGTGGAGCATCTTCAGCAATTAGCGTTGTAACAAGTGTAGAGGTATCGGCTGTTTGGTTAGCTGCGCCCTCTGTTGGCGTTAGTGTTTGCGCGGTGCCGGTGCCATCGGTATATAAGCCGTAACTAAAGCCTTCAGCGGCTTCGCCTTCTTCCCAATCAAGTACAGACACCGCAGTGCCGTCCTCATATAACGTAACCGCATCGTCGCTCCCTAGTTTAAAGGTAACGTAATAACCGCTATCGGGCGGCGTGTCGGTTTCATCAATGGCTTGAATAACAATAAACTCACCTTGCGAAAGCGCTACTGCGGGTAAAGCTTGAGGCTCTCTGTCGGCGTTATCATCAACAAGTGAAAATACCGATAAGTCGGCTATATCTTCAGTGGCGTATAGCTCAATCCAGTCGTAGGTGGTATCGCTTGGGCTTGCGACAATTTCGTTAATAACTAAGCCCGTTGAGGTGGTTGTTGATGATGAGTCAGTTTGCTCTGTGCTGCTATCGGTTGTTTGCTCAGTACCGCCACAGCCATATAAAAATGTAGTAGAGGCGATAACTGAATAAAATATAAAAGGTTTTATATTCATGTATGCACGCTTATTATTTTATTAAAGTGGGCAAACTATAAAAATAGAAGGTGCAAACAATGTGTAAACATTCAGTAATATTCAGTATAGTGAGCTTAATTACTCACTTTAAAAGTTACTTTAACCTTATGTTTAAACAATTAATTTTATTGTGCGCGTTAAGCATGCCGCTTGTAAGTAATGCCGCTACTGCGCCATTTTCGGGCGATATTACAACTGATGTACTATTAAGCGATTACGATAAGTTTAATAAGCAGTACAACGCATTTACGCCAACCGAGCAAGATATAGCCTTAATGCAAAAGCTAGAAGGCAAGGCATTAGTTGTATTATTTGGCACTTGGTGTCACGACAGCCAACGCGAAGTACCAAAGCTTATTAAGTTACTTGATGCGTCTAAGGTAAAACTTGCAAGCGTTAAATATGTGGCCGTGGGTTACAACAAGCAAGACGACGCCGGAATAGCACTAGCGCACGACTTGCAATACACGCCAACGTTTATAGTAAAAGACGATGGTAAAGAGTTAGTACGCGTAATTGAAAAACCAACGGGTACATTGGCACAAGATTTAACGCAGGGTTTGTGAGTAGAGCTTGGGGCTGTGAGAGCTTACTGATTCAGCCTAATAGACTTATAAGTTAGCTTGTGGGCTGTTATGAATGATCTCTTAGTATTTCAATATGAGAGGTCAGGATTTTACCCCTTTGTTTTTTTAAGGAGGAAGTATGTTTTTAAAAAGTGATGTAGAAAAGCTTGAAGAAAACTTTAGGTTAGCTAAGCAGGCATTACCTGATATTGATAGTTCTAGTGGCTACCCTAATTATCCTGAAGTTATTTCTGAATTTATGAATAGTCTATGTTCCCCTCCGTGGTTAAAAATTGATTATGACCCAAAAGAAGTAAAAAATATCATTTCAAATATAGATAATGCTTCCCCTGATAATTTACGTAATATATTGACAGATGCAAATCGTATTGAACGTTTTGGTTGTGGGCAATGGGCAGTAATTTTAGGCGGAGATTTTTTTCCTTTAGTTATAGCTCGTGCTTATGAGCTCACAAAACCCTAACAAACATAAGCGATAGAGGACAAACTGTCTCACACATCACGAGTTATCAACGCTCGCTTTAACGTTTATGTAAATTTACGACGCGCGTTAAATTCACTCATTTAAAAATTGAGCACTAAATAAACTTTTTTCGAATGCTTGCGCAGCATGCGAAGACGGCCTGTCTTTATAATGCAGTTGGTATAGCGGCCGAGAGAGTTGCTCGTTATTTTTTTGGCTCAGGCGCGTTAATTTACCTAGCTGCACTAAATCCTCTGTGACTACGTTTGGCAATAAAGCGACCCCCATACCTTGAGCAACAGCTCTTGCTATTGCTTCGTTGCTGCCTAATTGCATACTTTGCTCTGCTTGTACGTCATGTTGTACTAATAACTTTACCGACATTTCTAACGTGCCAGAGCCTGGCTCACGTAATAACCAAAACTGCTTATTTAACCATGCTGTTAAGTCTTTAGTGGGCTTAAAGTTGCTCGGTATAACCACACTCATTAAATCATTTTGCCAGTGCTTACTAATAATGTGCGGCTCGGTAGGTGTACCTTCAACCAGTGCTAAATCGATAGTGCATTCTAGCAATGCGTGCTCAATTTGCGCGGTATTAGCCACTTGTACTTCTACTTTTATATGCGGGTACTGCGCACAAAATTTGGCTAAATAAGGCGGTAGCCAATAACTGGCAATGGTGGTGCTGGTGCCTATAACTAATGTACCGCGCTTAAGCCCTGTGCGCGATTTAATATCTTCAATGGCGGCTTTTTCGATAGCAAAAATACTGCGGGCGTGATCATACAAAGCTTGGCCGCCCTCGCTTAGGGTGAGCTTTTTACCCTTAGATGCACGTTCAATAAGTTGAATATTTAACTGATGCTCTAGCTCTTTTAGCGCCTTAGAAACAGCGGGCTGGCTTATAAAAAGCGCTTCGGCTGCGCCTGAAAAGCTACCCAATTTAGCCACTGTATAAAACACCCTAAGTGCATGTAAGTTCATTGTATAACCTTAAATTGCATAACTCTAAATTGTATAACTTTAAGTTATCAAATCATGATTTTAATATATTGGAGTTATATTTTGAGCTTTCTTACAATTAAGTCAACACATCAACTTGGTTTAAGTGAGGGAATATTATGCTTAGCGCTATTAAAAATAGTTTTCAGCCTATAGGTATTAATACTAAGCAATACGGCGATACGCGCTGGTGGTTAGGTATGCTGCTGGTGGTTGTGTTAGCGGGGGCATCTGTTGCATTAAGTAAGTTACCTATAATGCAAAGTGCGCAATTTAGCTCCTTAACAATTGGTATTGTGCTTGGCATTATTGTGGGCAACAGTGTGTTTTCGCGTATTGCTACGCGTACAGATGTAGGCGTTGATTACGCTAAAAGTATATTACTCAAAGCGGGCGTTATTTTATTTGGGTTTAGGATTACTTTTGCGCAAGTAGCGGGTGTAGGCTGGCATGGCCTATTAACCGATGTGGTGATGCTGCTAGGTACGTTTATATTAGCAGTACAGCTAGGTAAGCGAGCTTTTAGGCTTGATGAACAAACAACCATACTAATAGGTGCGGGTAGCTCTATTTGTGGAGCCGCAGCGGTAATGGCAACAGAGCCGGTTATAAAAGCACAAGCGCATAAAGTATCTGTAGCGGTGGCAACGGTTGTGGTGTTTGGCACGTTAAGTATGTTTGCCTACCCAATTATGTTTGAATATATGGGTGTGAGTGAGCATGCGTACGGTATTTTTGTTGGTTCAACCATTCATGAAGTTGCACAAGTGGTAGCAGCAGGGACTGCGGTAAGTGCCAATGCGGCCGACACCGCCGTGATAGAAAAAATGCTACGCGTAATGATGCTTGCGCCATTTTTAGTAGGCTTATCGTTTTGGCAAAGTAAAAAGCATGCAAACATAAACGCACATGGCGGCGAGCAAAAAGCGGGTATTACAATCCCTTGGTTTGCAGTGTTATTTATAGTGGCAAGTGGCGTGCATTCGTTATCGGTTATTCCGCAAGGTACTACAAGCGCTATTATATGGTTTGATAATATATTGCTTACCATTGCCATGGTCGCACTTGGGCTGCGTACCCACGTTGGCGCTATTCGCCAAGCGGGTATAAAGCCACTGTTATTAGCAGGTTGTTTATTTTTGTTTTTAACCTTAGGTGGCTTTGCCATTAATATAGGCATTGCGCAGCTGTTTTAAAATATAACCTGGTGGAGGGAGATTGGCTTAAATAGGCCAGTCTACTTCGTTTAAGTGATCGAGCTGCTGCGTTTTATTACTGTGCCCGTGCCATTTATTGGTATAAATACCATTTGGGTCAAACTGCGCCGTTTGCTTTTGTATATTAAAGTGGCGGCCGCCACGCGGGTCAACCCCCACACCGGCTATGTATTGCCAGTTGCCCCAGTTTGCTGCTACATCGTAATCAATCAATTGTTGCTCAAAATAGGCTGCGCCGTATCGCCAATCAAGGGCAAGCTCGTTTACTAAACAGCTTGCTGCAATTTGCCTTGCTCGGTTTGAAATGTAACCCGTAGTGTTTAGCTCTTTCATAATGGCATTTACAAGCGGGTAAGGCGTTGTGCCGTTACACCAAGCAGCAAAGCGTGTAGGTGTAAAAGTAGTAAGCGGTTTAGTTTGTTTTTGCCCTTTAAAGCTAAACAGGTTGTTACCTGCTTTAAGTGCGTGCCATTTAAAATACTCTCGCCATAGCAATTCAAACTTAATCCAATAAGTAGACTCGTTTGCCGTATTGCATTGCTCGTAATTTTCTACGGCTTTGTAAACTTGTTTTGCACTTATACAGCCAAAGGCAAGCCAAGTACTAAATTTGGTGGTGTTGTTAAAGCCATCAAGCTCGTTGCGAGTCGTTTTATAAGTACTTGGCATTGCGCCTGCAAAGTATTGCTTTAAATGAGCTTGCGCACTTTTAAGCCCGCCATGCATTACGCCTTTATTTGTTATACGTTCTAGAGGTGTTTTTGCGCATAAAGTTATTGGCTTAGGCAGCAAGCCGTTTGGCAAAGTTGTTGGTGTAATAGGGCTAATAGCGGCCTCTACCTTTTTACGAAACGGGGTAAAGTGTTTAGGTAATTCGCTTAAATCAAAGGGGAGGTCACTTTGCTTAAATAGCGTGTCTTGCTGCGTTCCTGTAAATTGTGTATTGGGGCAATGTGCTTTGAGTAAGTTTATTTGGCGTTGCTCGTACACGCCAAATTGTTCGCTGTATATAACTTCATCAATATTTTGCTCATTAATACGCGCTTTTAAAAGCGATACGGGTTCACCCTCAAGCACATGCAGAGTTTGCCCGCGCTCAATAAGTGCTTGTTGTAGTTCGTACAAGCTTTGCAATAAAAACTGCTGCTTATGTATGCCGTAAGGTTTTTGTTGATAGTTATTATTTTTAAACCAGTGCGGGTTAATAACAAATACAATATCAAGCGCGCATTGCTGCAACATAAGGTCACTAAAAATTGGGTTGTCGGTTAGGCGTAAATCGTTTTGTAGCCAATATAAAATGCGTTTGCTCATACTCATGCTCTGGTTTTTGTAATCATTAAGTTTACGAAGCAAAAGCGGGTAGGGATTAGTTTTGAGGTATTTAATGCGGTTTTGAAAAGGGCGATAAACTTACCGCCCTTTAGTGTTTAAAAGTATTGTTTAAACTTACTGGTTTTTGCTCTGCTATCCAATCGTTTATAACGTCTTCAAGCACTGCCATAGGCAATGAGCCTTGGCCAATAACAGTGTCGTGAAAGCTGCGTATATCAAATTGAGCGCCGAGTTCTTTTTCGGCTTTTACGCGCAGTTCGCGTATTTTTATTTCGCCCATTTTGTAAGAGAGCGCTTGGCCTGGCCATGAAATGTAACGATCTATCTGATCCTCCACCGCACTTTGTGGTAAAGCGGTGTGACTGGCTAAGTAATCAATTGCTTTTTGGCGGCTCCAACCAAAGGCATGAATGCCGGTATCAACAACAAGCCTCACCGCACGCCACATTTCGTAGCCTAAACGGCCAAAATCGCTGTATGGGCTTTGATAAAAACCAGCTTCTTTGCCTAAGCGTTCTGTGTATAGTGCCCAACCTTCGCCAAATGCAGAGTGGCTAAGTGTGCGTCTAAATTCGGGGACATTTAGCTCCATAGCAATGGCGTTTTGTAAATGGTGCCCAGGTATGGCTTCGTGCAGACTAAGTGCTTCTAAATTATATAAAGGCTGCAGTTTAGGTGTTGAGGCTAAAAAGTAAGTACCTGGTGAGCGGTTATCTGGTGGTGGCATATAAAACGCACCACGACTTGCTGAGCCCTTAATAGTAAAGGTGTTACGCGGTAAGTGGCCAAAGTAAGTGGGCAATTTACCATACATTTTTTGCGTGATGAACGCGGTTTTTTCTAGCAAGTCTTGCGCGTCTTTTGCGTAAAATTGCTCATCGGTTGCTAAAAATTCTAAAAACTCACTATAGGTGCCATCAAAGCCTACTTCATCAATAATATTTTGCATTTGCGCCTTAATACGCGCGACTTCTCTAAGACCTAGTTGGTGTATTTGTTTAGGTGTGGTGTTTGTTGTGGTGTAGTAATTAACTGTGTACTTGTAGTAGTCAAGCCCGCCTTTAACGCTTGCTATGCCCGGCTGCGCTCTACAGTGTGGCATATAGTCATTTTCAAAAAAGTCGTAAAAATGCTGATACGCAGGAATTACTTTATCTTTAATTACGGCTTGTGCTTTTTGTTTTAAGTTTGATTTTTGCGATGCACTAAAGGTATTAGGTATACGGGTAAAGGGTTCGTAAAGGGCGCTATTTTCGGGGTTGTTAACTATGTGCGCGCTAATGCTTTGGCTGTAATTTTCAAAGGTTTTACAATAATGAGTAAAGCCTGTTTTTATACCTTCTTTCATTAAATCAATATTTTGCTGATTAAAGCGCGGGTAGTCGGCAAGGCTGATTAAAAAAGCGTTGTAATCATCAGCTGTTAAAAAAGCCATATTAGCTGGCGCTTCTGCAAAGTAGGTATGCCAGCCACTTAAAAAGTTTACCGGAAAATACTTATCTTGATAAAGGTAGCTTTGCTGCTCGGTTTCTCGCTCATATTTAAATAAGCGGTAGTTCATTAGCTGATCCTTGTTGAGCGTTTTTGGATCAATGTTGGCTAAGCTTTTTAGTACGCTGTTGTTATAAGCTTGGCGCTTTGCAATGGCTTGCTCGCTCCAATTTGGTAATGTGCCGTTTGGTTTCCAACCGTCTGGATCGGTTCGAAAAAATATTTTTTCAGCTTTGGCATTTTGCCAGTGGTTATCAATAATGGTTTTTAAATCGCTGTTACTGTCGGCAAGGCTTGGTAACGAGGTGGATGCTAAGCAAATAGCTAAAATACGTTTTTTAAACATAGTGATCCGGTATTGGCGAGTTAGTCGCGCTTTTTTATTTTAATTTGTGCTCAATATAGTACCAAGTTAACTTAATCAATGCGCTTACTTTTATAACTTGTACCTCTAGGCTTTACTTTTTGATTGAACAAATTTCACTGCGTAACTGAGTGGCGCACTAGTTTATTGTTTTATCAGCGTTTAGAATGATTAAAACTTATTATAAAAAAATGACCGTCATGTTTAATAAAGTAATAACGCTGATTGATGAAGCTAATAACCAAGACCCGAATACTGAGCAGCACAATGGAGAAAGTTTTCCAAAAGAGTATTTATACTCACAACGTATGAGCGAAATGCTTAGCCGTTTTAACCCAGGTGCTGACGAGCTTATGCAAATTGCAGTGCGTGGGCAGCATATACAACGTTGGAAGTCGCCGCGTAGCGACTTTGCAATGAACAAGCAAGGCTATCATCAGTGGCGCAGTGCTCTTTATATATTTCATGCAAGTAGCGTTGTTGCGCTTATGCAGCAAGCTGGATACAGCGATGCTGAGCAAAACAGAGTGTACGATGCAGTTGCTAAAAAAAATATTAAACGTAACCCAGATAGCCAATTAGTAGAAGATGTAGCAAGCCTAGTATTTATTGAGCATTACATGCTCGGGTTTGCTAATAGTAAGCCTGATTACGATGAGCAAAAATGGATAGGGATTATTCGCCGTACATGGCAAAAAATGTCAGACGACGCGCATGAGTTTGTACTTGCAGGTAATATTACATTACCAGCGCCGCTTGTTGGGCTTATTCATAAAGCACTTGAGTAAAGTAGTGTAAGTTAAGTATTAAAATAAAAGGATTTTAGAATGTTATGCCCACGCACAAATACCTCTCTTGAGCCGTTATTAATTTGCGGGATCACTGTTTTTACGTCAGTGCAAGGCGGCGTATTTTTTGATAACAGCCAAATTTTTAAGTTTAGCTCGCCTGAGTTAAAGCATGGTCAGGTTCTACTTAAGTATTTGAGTAATTATACCGAAGGCGAGGGCGAAGTCTCATCGCGAGTAAATTGCCCAAAGTGCTTAGGGTCTGTTGAACTTTGCGGATTAAAATTTGTTCAAACTAGGGGCTATTTAATCACGGCGCGAGGTTTGTAACCTAGTGGACTAAGTAAAAGCCAAGCAACAAAGAGTAAATAGTCCCTAGGAAGAACCCTTTGGGTAGCGCCTGTTTGGCATTAATGCTACGTTATCGCCTATTTATGGGGAATAACCACACTACATAGGCTCTGCCTTGCCTAAATACCAAACAGGCTGCTGCAAATTTAACCTTGAAAGATCAACAGACCCTAGATATAGTGATGATGCGCCGGTTTTTTTCGCCGCTCAAAGTGGTTGAGATAGACGAGTGCCCAGGTTGCGCTGGCATATGGCTTGATAGTGGGGAGCTTGCAAAAATACACGAAAATCACCTAACACCCAAAGAGCGAAAACTGTTAGCGCACGAAATGGCCACCAATCATGGGTTTATATCTATTAAGCCGCCAAAATCTAAGTATTACCCCAAAGCGCCTAAAAATACCCAAGACACCACCGTTGAGCGGTTGGTGCAATTGGCATTACTTAACTTTGAGTAATAAAGTAGTCTTGAATGCTACATTAATTTTAAGCACGCAGGTGCTGCTAATAAAAGCATGACTTGCAAGAATAAATTTTAAAACCAAGGAAGGCTGAGTATGAAGTATTATAAGCGTGAAGTAGCACTGCAATTTTACTGTGTGCTACTGGCGTGTTTTTTGACAACAAGTTGCACTACGGTATTTGATAAGGCACATGGTTATCGTGGGCCTATTGTTGTGACGATTGAAACAGAGGATGGCTCAGTGCCAGAATTCCCTTTTTTGATAAAGTCGGCCTATTCAGAGTCGTGTGGTCACAGTAGTTGTGGTATTGATTTTGGTTATAAATATTTTAAAACTGCCTATGCTAATGAGCCAATTACCTTCCCACGGGAGCGTTTGGATTTATTACAGCCCAACGCCTATGCATCGATTGAGTTTACGGTTACCCATCCTAATTATCACCACAGAGGATTTCCGCGAGGTTTTGCGCCCACCGATGCTGATGACCCTATTCATGTCACGTTTACCGTTAAGCCGTTTGCTGAACAAATGAATAAAGTAGCTGGGTGGGCGACTGGCCCTAAACAAGACATGCAAAGCTTTACACCTGATAGCAGGGAATATAAAAAAGCAGACATTCGGTATCGCCAAGCGCGCTTTAATTTAGGTAAGACGATTAAAAGGCACATTACGGTGATCAAAACTTTTTACTTACCTCATTTTTCAAAACGTATGCAACAACGGGTGATTGAAAAGTATCAACCGATTTTTAGAGCCTGGTATTACGGCGTACCTGAAACGGATTGTTGGGATATGGTTGACTGTAGAAAGCAAATTTTAAAACCAAGGAAGGCTGAGTATGAAGGATTATAAGCGTAAAGTAGCACTGCAATTTTACTGTGTATTACTGGCGTGTGTTTTGACAACAAGTTGCACTACGGTATTCGATAAGGCGCATGGTTATCGTGGGCCTATTGTTGTGACGATTGAAACAGAGGATGGCTCAGTGCCAGAATTCCCTTTTTTGATAAAGTCGGCCTATTCAGAGTCGTGTGGTCACAGTAGTTGTGGTATTGATTTTGGTTATAAATATTTTAAAACTGCCTATGCTAATGAGCCAATTACCTTCCCACGGGAGCGTTTGGATTTATTACAGCCCAACGCCTATGCATCGATTGAGTTTACGGTTACCCATCCTAATTATCACCACAGAGGATTTCCGCGAGGTTTTGCGCCCACCGATGCTGATGACCCTATTCATGTCACGTTTACCGTTAAGCCGTTTGCTGAACAAATGAATAAAGTAGCTGGGTGGGCGACTGGCCCTAAACAAGACATGCAAAGCTTTACACCTGATAGCAGGGAATATAAAAAAGCAGACATTCGGTATCGCCAAGCGCGCTTTAATTTAGGTAAGACGATTAAAAGGCACATTACGGTGATAAAAACTTTTTACTTACCTCATTTTTCACCAAGTATGCAACAACGGGTGATTGAAAAGTATCAACCGATTTTTAGAGCCTGGTATTACGGCGTACCTGAAACGGATTGTTGGAGTATGGTTAAATGTAGAAAGCAAATTTTAAAACCAAGGAAGGCTGAGTATGAAGGACTATAAGCGTAAAACCGCACTGCAATTTTACTGTGTGCTACTGGCGTGTTTTTTGACATCGGGCTGTGATTTTTTATTTGATAAAGCGCATGGTTATCGCGGGCCTATTGTTGTGACGATTGAAACAGAAGATGGCTCAGTGCCAGAATTCCCTTTTTTGATAAAGTCGGCCTATTCAGAGTCGTGTGGCCACAGTAGTTGTGGTATTGAATTTGGTTATAAATATTTTAAAGCTGCCTATGCTAATGAGCCAGTCACCTTCCCACGGGAGCGTTTGGATTTATTACAGCCCAATGCCTATGCATCGATTGAGTTTACGGTTACCCATCCTAATTATCACCAAGGCGGATTTCCGCGAGGCTTTGCGCCCACCGATGCTGATGACCCTATTCATATCACGTTTACCGTTAAGCCGTTTGCTGAACAAATGAATAAAGTAGCTGGGTGGGCCGAGCAAGGCAAAGTGATGATGCAGAACGCGGCACCAGATAGTAATGAGCATTTCAATGGAAAAATGCAGCTTTGGCAAGAGCGCTTTAATTTAGGAGATATGATCACAAGACACATTACGACGATCAAAACTTTTTACTTACCTCATTTCTCACAAAGTATGCAGCAACGGGTGATTGAAAAGTATCAACCGATTTTTAGAGCCTAGTATTACGGCGTACCTGAAACGGATTGTTGGAACAAAATGACTTGCCAAGAACATATTTTAAAGCCAAGGGAAGCTGAATATGAAGGATTATAAGCGTACTGATCTGCAATAATACTTAATCATTTTGCGGAGCTAAATATGTCGCTCCCTGCGTTAAAAATTCTCATTTTGAACCACTAAATAGCGAATTTTTTGCCTAGCTATCAACACGTTTTTCAAATCTCAAAATAGATCACTTAATTAAGCTAATTGGTATAAAGCATAAAAAAACGGCGTACTAAAAAGTACGCCGTTTTTTTTGTAATAAATTAACTCTAACGAATTTATTTATTACGGTTTTCTTTGGCAAAGGCACGTATTTTACGTTTTTGCGAAAGCGTTACTTTGTTAGTACGCCCTGCAAATGGGTTATCACCTTCTCTAAATTCAATTTTGATTGGGGTGCCCATAATTTTAAGTGCTTTACGGTAGTAGTTCATAAGGTAGCGTTTGTAGCTATCTGGTAAATCGTGAACTTGGTTACCGTGAATTACAATACGTGGCGGGTTATAACCACCGGCATGCGCATATTTAAGCTTAACACGACGACCACGAACAAGTGGCGGTTGATGATCGGCCTGTGCCATGTCCATAATACGGCGTAGCATTGCGGTGCTAATACGTTTAGTTGCTGACTCGTACGCTTCGTCAACCGATTCAAATAAATGACCAACACCTGTACCGTGAAGTGCAGATATAAAGTGTAAGCGTGCAAAGTCAATAAAGCCTAAACGGCGATCAAGCTCTGTTTTAATGCGATCTTTAACGTAATCATCAAGCCCATCCCATTTGTTCACAGCAATAACCAATGAACGACCTGAGTTAAGCGCAAAACCTAATAAGCTTAAGTCTTGATCAGAAATACCATCGCGAGCATCAACAACCAGTAATACAACGTTTGCATCCTCAATGGCTTGAAGCGTTTTAATTACTGAGAACTTTTCAACTACGTCGCTTACTTTTTTACGCTTACGAACACCTGCGGTATCTATTAAAATATATTCTTTGTCGTTACGAGTCATCGGAATATAAATAGAGTCGCGGGTGGTGCCTGGCATATCGTATACAATTACACGTTCTTCACCGAGTATACGGTTTGTAAGTGTAGACTTACCTACGTTAGGGCGGCCAATAATAGCCAGTTTTACTGGTTTATCGGCAAACGCTTGATGGTCTGTATCGTCGCCTTCGGCTTCTTGATAAAGGTCGATTAACTCTTCATCGTCATCAGCAACGTCTTCATCTAGTGCCGCAAGCTCTGCAATTACAGGCTGTAAAGTGTGCTCTAAAAGCTGAGTAATACCACGCCCATGTGCTGCTGCAATATGGTGAATATTACCTAATGATAATTGATAAAATTCAGCACAGTTTGAGTCGGCGTCAATGCCATCTGTTTTGTTGGCAACTACAAAGCTTTTTTTCTCTTGCTTGCGCAAGTGATTAGCAATGGCTTGGTCAGCAACGGTCATGCCTACGCGGGCATCAACCAAAAACAACACAATATCGGCTTCTTCAATGGCAAGTAACGACTGGTCGGCCATTTCGGTTTCGATGCCTTCTTCAGAGCCATCAATACCACCCGTGTCTACCACGATAAATTCATAGCCATCGTAATTAGCTTGGCCATATTTTCTATCTCGTGTTAAACCTGGAAAATCGGCTACGAGTGCATCACGAGTACGTGTTAAACGGTTAAATAATGTGGATTTGCCCACATTGGGTCGCCCAACTAGAGCGATCACGGGAAGCATAAACTACCTCTTTAAAAAACAACAAAAGGCTTCGCAGTGCGAAGCCTTACAAAAAACCTTTAAGTGTTAGCTAGTTAGTTAGGGGTGTTTACCACACTAACTTCACCATCACGGGTGTATAAAATTAGCTTGTCGTCGGCTACAACCGGCTCAACAAAAAAGCCTGAGCTGTCAAATTCTTCACGAGATACTAACTCGCCAGTGTCTTTGTTTAGCCAATGTAGGTTACCTTCTTGGTCACCTAAAGCTAAGTGGCTACCTGCAACTGCAGGGCCTGTTAGGTACCAACCACGTAGAGCGGGTTGGCTCCAACGTTCAATACCTGAATTTTTATCTAATGCGTAAATTACGCCTTCGCTATCTACTAGGTAAATAGTTTGTGCATCCATCGCTATTTCGCGGTAGCTGCTATATTCACGTTTCCATACAACATTGCCTGAGCGAATATCTACTGCTGCTAGGTTACCGTTGTATGCAATGGCATAGGCGTAAGGGCCGCTAATAATTGGTTGTGTGTCTACATCAACCAAACGCTCAAATTCTGATGCGCCTTTAGCAACGGCAATTTCTGCACTCCATGCTGAATAACCGCTCTCAGAAATAAGTACACTTAATTTACCTGTTTCTAAGCCTACTAACACACCACCGTTTGCAACTGTTGGCGAGCTTTGGCCACGCAATGTAAGCGGTGGTACTTCTTGTTCGAAGTTCCAGCGTTCTTCGCCTGTATCTGGGTGCAGCGCTAATAGTTTACCCGAGCCTAAATTAACAAAAATTAGGCCATCGCCCGCAGCTGGTTTTGATAACGCTTCGCCTGGCACATTTTTACGCCATACTTCTTCACCCGTTTCGCGGTCAAGGGCAATAATAAACCCGTGCTCAGAGCCTACGTAAATTTTACCATAAGCTTGTAATATACCGCCTGATAATTTTGCTGTGCCGTTATCTGACCATGGCCAAAACGATAAATC
Source organism: Pseudoalteromonas sp. A3 (assembly GCF_025942345.1). Lineage (NCBI taxonomy): Bacteria > Pseudomonadati > Pseudomonadota > Gammaproteobacteria > Alteromonadales > Pseudoalteromonadaceae > Pseudoalteromonas > Pseudoalteromonas sp. A3. The sequence goes on along the minus strand of NZ_JAPCKL010000010.1, from coordinate 105,763 downwards.
TTCACGTACGTCGGTTTCCCATAACGTGTCGCCATTGGTAAGCGAAAGCGCTTCAATTTGGCCTTCGCGGCTAGCTACATAAATAGTGTCTTTGTATACAGCAGGCGATAAGCGAGAAAAATAATGTTCTACACCACTGCCAACCGACTCTTGCCACACTACGTCTGTTTCAAATTGATTAACAATTTCAGGAAGTACTAACTCGTCTTCGTCATCACTTGATGAACAACCCATTAGCGTTGCCATGCACAGTGCGAGAGTTGCTGTTGTTATTTTTTTCATACCTAAAACCTTATGCCGCTGGGCTAGTTACTGCTAGGTCGTCTAATTTAATTTGTAATAAAGGGTTTGTTGTTAAACCGCCTGCATCGGCAGCTGCTTGATACGCAGTGCGAGCTTGATCTTTATTACCTTGTGCAATGTAAATATCGCCTTTTAGCTCAGCTACATTGGCGTTATATGCCTCTGGTAGGGGTGAGTTTAATGTACTTAGGGCTTCGTCAAATTTACTTTGCGCAAGTTGAATACGTGCTAAACGCGTAATGGCAATGGCTTTAAGCTCTTCGCTTTGGGCGTTTGTAACAATCCAGCTAAGTTTTTCGCTAGCAAGGTCTAATTTTTTTGCATCAACAGCGTCTTTTGCCGCAACAAAAGCGGCTAAAGTTGCATAGCTTGTGTCTTGGTTGTTTTTAATGAATGTATCGGCTGCGCCAAGTACATCGTCACTTTGTACAAGTGTTGTATATTCGTCAGACGCTTGCTCAGCAGTTGTAATTTGGTTTTGGTTGTATGCTTTCCAACCGTATAAGCCGCCTAAACCTACAATTACACCTAGCGCAAGTGAAATACCGTTTTCGCGAAAAAAGCGCTTAATGGCTTCTGCTTGTTGTTCTTCTGTTGAATAAATGTCCATTATTACCTCTTAAGTTAGCTTAGCTATTGATAAGCTCAGCTAATAGCGCTTTAGCTTGTTCTAATTCTAGTGTGACTTGCTCTTTACGCTCACGTAAATATTTGATGGTCACAACGCCTTTTTCTAATTCATCTTCGCCAATAATAACGGCCACTAGTGCATCGCTTTTATCAGCTCGTTTTAGTTGTTTTTTAAAGTTACCGCCGCCGGCATGCACCATAACGCGTAAACCGGGTACGTCGCTACGCAGTTGCGCTGCAATGGCAGGGGCTTGTACGCTGGCTTTGTCGCCCATTGCCGCTAAATATACATCAGCATTGCGGCGAATGTCACCTACACACTCAAGTGCTTGGAGTAACAGTACTAAGCGCTCTAGACCCATAGCAAAACCAACTGCGGGCGTTGCTTTGCCGCCAAGTTGCTCAACTAAGCCATCGTAGCGTCCGCCAGCACACACTGTGCCTTGTGCGCCTAGGCTATCTGTTACCCATTCAAATACTGTGCGGTTGTAGTAGTCTAAACCACGTACTAACTTTTCATTAACCGTGTATATGACGCCAGCTGCGTCTAAACGTTCACATAAATTTGCAAAATGTTCTTTTGATTCAGCATCTAAATGCTCAGACAATTTAGGCGCATCCACTAAGATTGCTTGCACGTCTGGGTTTTTGCTATCAAGTACACGTAATGGGTTTGAGTACATACGGCGCTTTGAATCTTCATCAAGCACGTCGGTATGCTGTTCAAGGTAGGCAACGAGTGCATCGCGGTAATCAGCACGTGCTTCGTTAGAGCCTAACGAGTTAAGCTCTAAACGCACGTGTTCGTTAATGCCAAATGCTTTCCATAATTGCGCGGTAAGTAAAATAACTTCTGCGTCTATGTCGGCTGTGGCAATACCAAATGTTTCTAAACCAAATTGGTGAAACTGACGGTAGCGGCCTTTTTGAGGGCGCTCATGACGAAACATCGGGCCCATGTACCACAGGCGCTGTTCTTGGTTATAAAGCAAGCCATTTTGGTTACCTGCACGTACACATACTGCGGTGCCTTCTGGACGAAGGGTTAGCATGTCGCCGTTACGATCGGCAAAGGTGTACATTTCTTTTTCTACTATATCGGTTACTTCACCAATAGAGCGTTTAAATAAGTCGGTTGATTCTACAATAGGAAAACGAATTTCTTGATAACCGAACGATGCTACTGTCTCGCGTAAAATGTTTTCTACTTTCTGCCAAACTTGCGTGTCGCCCGGCAGACAATCGTTCATACCGCGAACTGCCTGAATTTGTTTTGCCACTGATAAATCCTAATTTCTGTTTATGTGTAATAAAAAAATGCTTACACAACAAGAATGCTAAAAATTGACCCGTCATTATATACCCAAATGACCCCATGATGCGAGCGTCGTTTGAATTAAAAGCGATTTAGGCAAGGCATTGATTGAAAGTAATAGTGGTTCTATTGTTAAAATCAATAACGCAGTATAAATCGCTTTTAAACCAACCCGTTGGGCGGTTCACAGACACTTACTCTCATCGTTGTTACTTTTTAAAAGGGATTGCCATTCTTGCAAAGTAACGCCTTGATATTAAGAGCCTGTGAAACGCTGAATTCTGTATCTTGGGGTCGTTTGGGTATCCTCTAGCTATAAAGGTAAACGCCAAACACCGTGGTTTGGCGCTTTATACGGTATTTATTCGACTATTTTAATGTCGATAGGTGTTTGCTGCTCTTTTTGAGCAATAAAGTCGCGCACGTAGCCTTCAAGCTGGTCAACAATATTGTTGTTATCAATACGCGCTTTTTGACGCTCGCCATTAATGTATAAACCTGAGCGGCGGTTTGCACCGGCAAGGCCAATATCACTAACTAGGGCTTCGCCTGGGCCGTTAACTACACAGCCAATTACCGAAACAGACATTGGCTCAACAACATCTTCTAGGCGCTCTTCAAGCTGGTTCATGGTGCTCACTACATCAAACTCTTGACGTGAGCAGCTAGGGCAGGCAATAAAGTTAATACCGCGAGAGCGTATACGCAGCGATTTTAAAATATCAAAACCTACTTTGATTTCTTGAACTGGGTCGGCAGCAAGTGATACACGTAGCGTATCGCCAATACCTTCGGCAAGTAACATGCCTAAGCCTACAGCCGATTTAACCGAACCTGAGCGCATGCCGCCGGCTTCGGTGATCCCTAAATGCAGGGGTTGATCTATTTCTTTAGCAAGTAAGCGATAAGCGCCTACAGCTAAAAATACGTCTGATGCTTTTACCGATATTTTAAATTGGTCAAAATCAAGGCGGCGTAATATATCTACATGGCGCATTGCTGATTCAAGTAATGCTTCGGGAGTTGGCTCGCCGTATTTTTCTTGTAGGTCGCGCTCTAATGAGCCGCCATTTACACCAATACGAATAGGAATATTATGCTCGCGCGCTGAGTCTACAACGGCTCTAATACGCTCTTCACTGCCTATATTCCCTGGGTTTATACGTAGGCAATCTACGCCGTATTTTGCCACTTTTAACGCTATGCGGTAATCAAAGTGAATATCGGCTACAAGCGGTATACTAACTTGCTCTTTTATACTTTTAAACGCTTCTGCTGCATCCATAGTTGGTACAGATACACGCACTATATCGGCGCCGGCATCTTGTATTGCTTGGATTTGCGCTACCGTGGCATCTATATCCATGGTGTCGGTATTGGTCATCGACTGTACGGCCATAGGGGCACCGTCACCAATAGGCACGTTGCCTACATTGATGCGGGTTGATTTTCTGCGTTTAATTGGAGATTCTGAAAACATAGCGACTACTCTGCTAATGGTAATTTAAATTTGGCTAAACGATTTTTAGGATAACCAGAAATATCAACTGGTTCGCCGTTTAGAGAAACACTAACTACGTCGTGCTTACCCAGCACAACTGAAAAAGGCGGGGTGCCGCTTACAGCCATTTTATAGCCTGCTTTTTTTACGCCAAATGCTATGCGCTCACCTTCGCCATCGTGTATTTCTACCCAGCTCTCATCGTTAAACACCATGTTAATTGTACTGGTGTTACTTTGCGTGTCGGGCTCGTTAGTGGCTGTTTGGGTGCTAGCGGCAATAGGCGCCGTGGCATTAACGGCTTCACTTAAGGGGACTTGTTCAGCACTTAAAGGCATTACAGCCGGTGTGCGCTCAACTGCCTGTGTTGCTGGCATTTGCGAGGTGTTCTCGCTTTCGTTATTTAGCGCGTTGTTATTTAGCGCGTTGTTATTTTGCTGGTTATCTAAAATTGAGTTTTCAATATTGATTGTGCTTGTTTGCTCATCGATAGGCGTAGCATTTTGCCAAAACCATAAGGCAGATGAGCCAATAACAATGGCTAAAATAATGTAGCTCACCAGCATTAGGCGGCTGTCGTGGGCTTCTTTTTCTGTGCGGCGCGAAAAGCTTTGCATGTTAGCCGGCTTTGTAGGCTCGGGCGGTGCTGGCAATTTAGCTAATATAGGGGCGCTATCGACGTGTAGTTCACGGCAATAGTTTTTAATGTAGCCTTTTACAAAGGTTATAGGGCCTAACGTTTGGTACTGATCGCTTTCTAAGCGTTGCAGCTGAGAAATAGAAAGCTTAAGTGGGCCAGTAAGTGACTCTAAGCTTACATTAGCCTGCTCTCTATGCGCTTTTAATAGTTGCCCAACACTTGGCTCATCGCTTTGTTGCGTAGTTTCTTCTGTCATAATAGGTACGAATTTGGATCCACTAGTAATAGTCTGTGCCCAGGTGTAAGTTCTATATCTGGGCTTAATTTATTCCATCGCATTAATTCATCAATTAATACATGCCGCTGGGTAGCTATGTCGTAAAGGGTATCGCCAGCTTTAATCTCGTAATAAATATTAGGATCGTTTAAATAAATTTTACTTCCGTTGATAACACGATCCGACTCCTTTAGACCATTCCACTGCAGGAGTTTTTGTAGTTTAACATTGTATCGCACTGAAATGCTAAATAGGTTTTCACCAAACTCAATAATATGAAAAGGCACCTTTAAAGGGGGGACTTTTGGATTAAGCATGGGAGGCTCTTGTTTTACACTTGGTTGGTAGTTTTTTAGTGTAATGTCGTTACTGTCGCTGTATGGGTTATTACTAAATACCGCACTGTCTTTTTTAGCCTCATAAAATACTACCGAATTATTTAAGCCCGTATTCTGTGGGCCATTTGCAGCAGGGCGTGTATTTTGTGGGGTGTTAAAGTTAGCTTGTTTTGGCGCACCAAATGAAATTATTTTTACTTCGTCATCATCTTTGGGTGTTTGTTTAGCGACGGCTTTTGGCGGCTCAGCTGTGGGTGTAGACGTTTGTTGCGCTTGGTGATCTGTTGTTAAAGCCAAAAGCACCGCTGCGGTATCTGTATTAGATTCTGCAGGCGCAGATGTTGTAGTTGTAGTTGCTACTTGGGCAGTATTTGTTAAGGTTGGAGCCGCTGCCGCAGCTGGCACTACAGCTTTTGTTGTTGTAACTACTTCAGCCTGCGTTGGTTGAGCCGCAGGCGTGAGAGTGGCAGCGTCATCATTTTGCTCAGCTACGGTTTTTTGTTTGTTTGCTGCGGCAATGGTTGCCTGTGCTTTTGCCGTCTCATTTAATACTGGGCTTGAAGGCTCAACCCCTGGAGAAATTAAGCTGGTCGAATTATCGGTAGTTGGGCGCTTTTTTCGGATAATTTTAATTTTTGGTTGCTCAACACTGATTTGCTCTTCGCCATACTGCTCTTGAAGCTCTTCGAGCTGCGCTTTACGGTATTTTTCGCGCAGTATTTCAAACTCAGTTTGTTTAGTACGATTATCGCGAATAGCATAGGCTTGCTTACTTGTTGGGTAAGTTTGCATTATGGTGGCGGCAATTTTTTCTGCTTCTTCTATTCTGCCCATGCGCTGCTTAATTAAATAACCAAGCAATAAAGCACGTGCAGACACTCGGCCGGTGTCGTCATGACGCTTTAATACTTCGCTGGCTTTATGTAAATCGCTTTTAGCATAAAAAAGGGCGGCTAAGCTTATTAGGGTCGATGTACGTTGCGAGCTGTGATTAAGTGCTTGTTTAAAGTAACTCTCTGCATTTTCAAAGTCGTTAAATTCTATGGCACATAATGCAAGGTTTTCGTAGCTTTCGGCAACGCGAATATAGCTTGGAATATCAATTGCTTTTAAAAACTGATCGGTCGCGCGGTCATACTCTTCAATACTACATAAAAACACACCGTAGTTATTAAGCGTGTTCGGATCGTCAGGCTTAATTGCTAATGCTTTTTGATAGGCTTTATCGGCACGCTCTTTTTCGCCTACTTGTTGGTAATAATAAGCAAGAGAGTAATGTACTTCAGGTAGATTTGGGGCAAATTCTATAGCTCGCTCAAGGTTATACTTTGCTTGCGAGTTGTTGCCAGTTTCTAAGTATTGTAAAGCGAGGGCGATACGTGTGCGTGCTGCGCCTGCATTATTGATTTTGTTTTCGACGACGGGTTTGTCACTGCCGTTATAACTACTTTCACTTACGCACCCTGTAAGGGCAAGTGTTGAAAGTGTTAAAGCAAGTAAAGATCGCATTACCTTGTCTCTGTTTTTCTATCCATAGCGCCTATCTTACCTAAAACCCTTAGTGTTGCATCATTTATTTAAAAATAAACAACTTAACCACCCTGCACAGGGAATATACGCAGGGTGGTTACAGGCTTATGCTTGCTGGATATTTACGCTAATTGCGTTATCGTCACGCATTTTCTTTTTCGCCATACGTTTAGTACGGTCAACAACATCGCCGGCTAATTGCCCACAGGCGGCGTCAATATCGTCACCACGAGTACGGCGCACAATACACGTAATACCCGCAGCTTGTAAAACCTTAGAAAAACGGTCAATACGGCTGTTGCTAGAGCGTGTGTATTCGTTACCCGGGAACGGGTTAAACGGAATAAGGTTAACTTTAGAAGGTGTACCTTTAAGCGTTTTAACCAGCTCATGTGCTTGGTCGGTGCTGTCGTTAACGCCATTTAGCATAACGTATTCAATGGTCACGTCTTTATTTGCTTTAGAGCCATCGATATAACGACGACACGCGGCTAAAAATTCTTCAATTGGGTACTTTTTATTAATTGGTACAAGTACGTCACGTAGAGCGTTATCGGGTGCGTGAAGAGAAATAGCAAGTGCTACGTCTATTTTTTCTTTTAATAAATCAAGGGCAGGTACAACCCCTGAGGTACTTAATGTTACGCGGCGCTTAGATAAGCCAAAGCCCCAGTCGTCCATCATAAGTTCCATTGCCGGCACTACGTTTTTAATATTAAGCAGGGGCTCGCCCATCCCCATCATTACTACGTTGGTAACTGGGCGTTTTTCGCTGTTGCCATCAAGGCCTATGTCTTTAGCTACACGCCAAACTTGGCCAATAATTTCAGACACTTTAAGGTTACGGTTAAAGCCTTGTTGCGCAGTTGAACAAAATGTACACTCAAGGGCACAACCCACTTGCGAAGATACACACAAGGTGGCGCGGTCTTTTTCTGGGATCCATACAGCTTCAACTTCTTGGCCGCCATCAAGCACTAATGCGTACTTAATTGTGCCGTCGCTTGCTTGCTGGCGAACAGAGATTTCTGGCGCAACAATTTCGCATTCGTTTTTAAGCTTTTCTTTAAGCTTTTTATTAACGTTGCTCATGTCGTCAAAGTTATCAACGCCAAAATGATAAATCCATTTCATCACCTGGTCGCCACGAAATGGCTTTTCACCGAATGATACAAATAGCTCGCGCATTGCATCTCGGTTTAAATCTAATAAGTTAATCTTTTTTTGCTCGGTCATGAAACAACCTCAATCGGTGACGGTGGAGATAAAATTTACAAGGGCGAATTGTACACAATTCACCCACTTTAATCATTAAGTAAAATATCAAAATGCACTTAAGGATACTTTACGTAATGACTAAAAAAGGGCTCGAAAGCCCTTTTCTTACTTTGCATTACAGCGTTAACTGTAAAACTCGAATTAACGAGTACGTGGGCAAAGCTCTTCGTCAGCGAAGAAGTACGCGATTTCGCGAGCAGCAGATTCAACAGCGTCAGAACCGTGAACAGCGTTTTCGTCGATGCTATCAGCGTAGTCTGCACGTAAAGTACCAGCTAGTGCTTCAGCAGGGTTAGTAGCACCCATGATTTCACGGTTTTTAAGAACAGCGTTTTCGCCTTCAAGAACGGTAACCATTACTGGACCAGATGTCATGAAAGATACTAAAGCACCGAAGAAAGGACGCTCGCTGTGCTCTGCGTAGAAACCTTCAGCTTTCTCTTTTGAAAGGTGAACCATTTTAGCTGCAACGATTTTAAGACCCGCAGTTTCGAAACGGTTGTAGATTGCGCCGATGTGGTTTTTTGCTACTGCATCAGGTTTTACGATTGAGAAAGTACGCTCTAAAGCCATCTTTATGCTCCAATAATTTTTAAATAAAAGTGTGAATATTTACGGGCGCGAATTATACGCGTTTTAATTGAAAAAACCTAATTTTATTAAAAACCAGTTTGGTTGCAGTTTTATGATCTTGATCAAAAGCACAATGTTTGGCGCATTTATAATGCCGCGCTTGTAAATTAATTAATCATGTAACCGACTTCTACTCGGTTAGCTGTACGGAGCGCATATGCCAGCTGTTTCTTCTGTAACTTCTTTTATTCCCGAACTGTTATGCCCTGCGGGGAGTTTAAAAAACATGCGCTACGCCTTTGCATATGGAGCCGATGCCGTTTACGCCGGCCAGCCTCGCTACAGTTTGCGGGTACGTAATAATGAGTTTGATTTAGAGACATTACAAATAGGGATTAATGAAGCCCATGCGCAAAATAAAAAGTTTTATGTGGTTTCAAATATTGCTCCGCATAACGCAAAGGTTAAATCGTATTTACGTGATATAGAACCAGTGATTGCTATGGGGCCCGATGCGCTGATTATGTCAGATCCTGGGTTAATTATGCTGGTACGTGAAAATTGGCCAGCCATGCCTATTCACCTATCGGTGCAAGCAAATGCAGTTAATTATGCAAGTGTTCAGTTTTGGGCAAAACAAGGTATTGAGCGAGTTATTCTATCGCGCGAGCTCTCGCTTGAAGAAATAAAAGAAATACGTACGCTTTGCCCAAATACTGAGCTTGAGGTGTTTGTACATGGGGCGTTATGTATGGCGTATTCTGGGCGTTGTTTACTTTCGGGTTATATAAATAAGCGCGACCCAAACCAAGGTACCTGCACGAATGCCTGCCGCTGGAATTACGATGTAAAACCAGGCGTTGAAAACGAAGCGGGTGAGATGGTGCATAAAATTGATCCGAACCAAGTTATTCCTACTCTTGGTGAAGGTGCGTCAACAAATAATATTTACATGCTTGAAGAGCAAGGGCGCCCAGGGGAGTATATGCCAGCATTTGAGGATGAGCATGGTACGTATATTATGAACTCAAAAGATTTACGCGCTGTGCAATATGTTGAACAGCTAACAAAAATGGGTGTACATAGTTTAAAAATAGAAGGGCGGACAAAATCGTTTTATTATGTAGCGCGCACCGCACAAGTGTATCGAAAAGCCATAGATGATGCGGCCTCGGGTAAACCATTCGATACTAACTTATTTAAAACACTTGAGAACTTAGCGCATAGAGGCTACACCGAGGGCTTTTTAAAGCGCCATGCCCATCAAGATTATCAAAACTACGAATACGGTCACTCTGTATCAACTAAGCAGCAATTTGTTGGGGAAGTAATCGGGCGCTATGCTGATGGTTTAGTTGAAATAGAGGTAAAAAATAAATTCTGCGTTGGGCATTCTTTAGAGCTTATGACACCACAAGGTAACATTACTTTTGAGCTTGAATATATGCAAAACAAAAAGGGCGAAAGTATTACCGATGCCAAAGGCTCTGGGCATCACGTTAAAATTCGATTAGATACACGCATTAATTTAGAGCATGCAATATTAATGCGAAATTTAGATGAGCACCAAGATACCCGCAACCCCTATAAAAAAGTAGCAAGTGAGTAAGCGCTAGCATGGCACTACTTATAAATAACAAGTGCATTAACTGTGATGGTTATAAGGCTTCTAATTAAATCTTTATAAAACAATGTTTTGCTTTGTCGTGCTATGGTTTGTGCTACGATTTTATGTAATTCGTCAGCACTTGGTTAGTATCTAAAAAGCAGCCTTAAAAAGCAAATTGTATTAACTGAATAGTTGAAAATTTTAGACTTGTAGAGTCTTTGAATCTTATATTTGTGTTTTGTAGGTTATAGAATTAATTTGGAAAAGATAATTGGTAGTTAACAAAAGTAAAACTTAGATTTTTCTTATTTAATCCTCAAAATAAAGTGCCTTTTAGGTAACATTAAGCTGTATTTTAGGCCTTAAAGTGACTTATAGGTCACTTTAACTGCCGACGGTTACAACCAAAAGTTTTGTATTGTTTTTACTTAATCTATTTTTTTAGCTTGTTGAAAAAGTTTAATTAAAACTATCGTCAACACAGCAGCCGGTAATAACCATATAAAATCACTCATTTCTACCCCTTAATATTTGAAGTTATACTCTAACCTTAATGCTTTTGATGTGTTTTGCAAATCTGCTCAATTTTTACAGCTTCTTCTAGTCAATTACCATCACTCAGGCCTAGTTAGTTTTAGGACAAATAACTAGGAAAAACCATGAAAGACAAACAATCGAAATTCATCCGCCAATATGTACGCGCTAGTAAATCACCGTGGGATGACAGTTCAACTATTTTGCTATTAGCTGATGTTATTGATAAGCAAGCACTAGAGCTGGGCTTCACCAATTACGTTTATTTACAACGAGATAGCGTGGGGAGTGTTTTGGGTATTAGTATTTCTCAACAGTTATTAGCTGTTAACCCTGAGTTCTCAGAGCGGTATTTAGAGGGTATTGAAATGTATGCTTTATTACTTATGCATATTGAAGAAATAACAAAATTTTGTGGGTTGTTTACTGCAGAATTTGAGCAGCTATTTATGATTAAACCTAATGTATATTTTGTAGCTGCAGAAGACAGTTGGTTACGGTTAATAGAAAGCTCATAAACTCTGGCGAGCCCTGGGCTCGCTTTTTTATGCTTATAAATGAGCTTAACTTTACTTTTCTTTGTCGTGCTTCATCACGATATATGCAAAGCCAATAGTGAGGACTATCGCTGGAAAAATCATCATTAAAAATTCAGTCATCATTACTCTCCGGCTATAAGTTATTATTAATAATAATGTTTGACGTGTACTTTGCAAGTACGGATATTTTTTCTGATTTCAATAAATAAAATATTAGCGAAGATTAAATTTATCTTTTAAAAAGTTGCTTTAGCACAATAGAATAGAGTGACTTGAAACATATTGAAAATATACAAACCCTAAGTGAACTACTCGGTAGGCTTTGAAATTCCCCTTAAGCGAATGTAATTATTAATGTAAAGCCACAACATACCTGCATATCCATTACCCCAAAAAATTGCACTTTTAAAACATGCTACAAGCAAAAAAAATTTCAATATTTTCACTCACGCAATGGGAATTAAATACCTTAGCTATAAAAAGTTTAGAGTGATTATAGCTGATACGCTTTTAATCTAATTTCAATCTCAAAATAGAAGTATTAACATCAGCTTCACCTAAATATAGAATATCGTCCTCATAGGAAATAAGCTTTGTAAATCTGGCGCGTGATTTTGTTTTTTCTATTACTTTACCGGTATTAATATCCACAATATGTGTTTGTTCTTTAACATTGTAGCGGTGTGCAATTTTTCCTTTGTGCTCAATTAGAAGTCTTCTCTTTGTTTGCTTACTTATTATTTCACGATTTTCATTAACAATATTCCCTGTAAGAGTATCAACAAAAAAACAACCTTGCTCACTTTGAAATGCTCTTTCACCTTGTTCCACTATCTTTATGAAAGTATGTGTTTTTTGGTCAAGTAAATGAATGCCTTCACCTTCTGCAATCATACATTTACCATTAGACACGAGCTCGGTGGTTTTTATATTGCTAACTCGAGTCAATTTATTTTCAACTAATTTATAAATACCATCGGAACCAGCCAAAAATATGTCACCTTGGTAAAAGGCTACATGCCTAAAACTCAGGTTTGAATCGAAGTAAATAGAATTAAAAACTAGCCCGTCTTTAAGTTGCTCAATTGCATAACCACTGTTTGTTAATGCTAAAATTGTAAGCACCTTATCAGTATAGGTGAAGTCTCTTACACCATTTTCTAAACTATAAGTAAAGTTTCCAGATGAACTATATATAACTTCCTTTGCAATGTTGCCTAAAGTTAAATAGAGTTGTTTCTCTAGAATTAATGGGTCATCAATTTTAGCTGCTTGTGATGCCATTAATAGCGATAAATTTATATCTTGAGACAATATGTCATCAGATAAGGGCAACATAAATAGCTCATTGTTATTACCTACAAAGAATAGGTTGTGTTCTGCAACTGCCACGGAATAGGGTTTAGCTCTAAACTTATAGAATGTTTTTCTATTACTACCCTCAAAATAAGTCAATGACATCTCATCTAAATGATTTTCTCTTAATGAAAATACGCCGTCATTGTGTCCTTTAATGTATGCATCAATAAAGTTTTTATTATTCTCTGACTTAAAGTTGATGCTAGAAACTTCTTCCAATCGCTTAGTTGACAGGTCATATATAAAAGGTTTAATTGATGAACTCGGATCAACGTTAAAAGTAATGTAAAATCTATTATCATCAATCCAATCAAAAGAGGGGAATGCGTTTTGCCTGTTACAGGGGATCTCATCTATTTGGTCTTCGACAGGCCTCTGAAAAATTTTAATTTTACATTTTGAATCTTCAACTACATGCATTATGGTGCGGCCACTTGTATGAATTTCTAAGCCGCGATAAGCACCAGAATAATTCTCCGACATTAACACTGTCTTTTGACGATTTAAAACTTTGTATAATTTTGATGTGTTTTTGTCTCTCGCAGTAACAAATAGCGAATTGTTATAAGTTGCATAGTCCAAAATATAATCTTTAGATTCAAAAACGGTCTGGGTAGAAACCTTCGGTAATGTTTCAATCTTATCCTTATAGCTATAAGATAAAATTGCAACAATACATATCAAAATAATAAATAGTAAAGTGAACAAATACTTATAATCATTTACTTTTTTTTGAGTAACCTTCGAGGGTTCAAACGATTCAAAATTAAGTTTGTAGCCTCTGCCTCTTATGTTTTTAAATGATTCCCTATCGCCAAATTTTAACCGTAGATCACTTATTAGCTTGCGAAGTGAGTTTTTAGTTACAATGCGCTCCCCCCAAATTTCTGATTCAAGAGTTTGTGTATCAACAAAACCATCATCGGACGAAAAAAACAGTTTAAGTGCAATTACTTCTTGAGAGGTCAGTTCAAATTTTTCGTTGTTTTTTGATGCTGAATTAATATCTGGTGAGATTAAAAAGTCATTGATTTTATAGTTCACAGAGAGAGCTTTATTATTTTTTGGGAGAGTTTAACCATTTGTTTTGAATATTTCAACAATCCCCACAATATTTATAACCACCTAATAATTATAGTATTTCACACTAAATCACACTGTTTTATATTTATTCACTAACTACTTTATGAAGTCAGCCTATAAGCTTTTTCGCTCTAAACTTAAATCTAAGCAATTTTGGATTAACTAAATAATAAAAGGAATAAAAATGAAAGATGTACTTTTTTTTGACTCAATGTTAACCCCTAAAATAATTACTTTTGTGTATTGGTTATTATTGATAGCTGCGGCTTTTTCTGGATTAACCACAATTTTCGGGGGATATGGAGGTGTTACATTTTTCAAATTTATTTCAGGTCTATTTGTCGCTGGCTTTGGCGCATTAGCGGCCAGAATATCATGTGAGTTAACAATTGTTCTTTTTAAAATAAATGAGAACCTTAAACAGATATCTGATAACTCAGCAGAGTAGTTGCCTAACATTACTACTAAAAGAGCATGTTTAAATTCTATTTCACACTAAAATCTAGTTTTAATATGCTCATAGATTAGAAATACATTCATGGAAAACCTTTATGAGAGCTTTACGGTTTATTTTTTTATTGACATTTTTATGTTCAGGCTTTGTCTTAGCAAACGAAATTACAAAAAACGAGAATACAATAAAAGGAGATATTTAACTCAAGAAGAAAAATTACGACGCTGCATTTAAATATTTTATATTAGGTTCTAAAGAGGGCGACGCTACATCAGAAGTAATGCTGGGTGAAATGTACGCTAACGGACTCGGTTTTAAAGTAAACAAAAAATTAGCTTTAGATTGGTATTTAAAGGCTGCAAAAAAGGGTAGTGCTGTTGCTCAAAATAATGCGGGTGATTTATATTTTATGGGATCTGAAACTTTTCCTAAAGATCATAAAAAAGCATTCTATTGGACAAAAAAAGCTGCTGAACAAGGTCTGGTGGGTGCTCAGTTAAACTTAGGTTCTTTTTATTACATGGGAACAGGAATACCGAAAAATATTGAAAAAAGTATAGAGTGGCTCAGTAAAGCTGCTGAAACTGGAGATGAATTAGCTATAAATTTATTAAATAAAATTAAAAAAAAACCTATTAATGAAAAATACCTATTTAGCCTTAATTATAAATCAGCGATGGAAGGTACAGAAGTGGCACAATTTCAAGTTGGTCTTAGCTACCTTCTAGGTAAAGGGGTTGATAAAAATTTAAATCAAGCAATTTACTGGTTAACAAAAGCATCTGAACAGGGATACGCCGAAGCACAATATCTTTTAGGCTTGGCTTATCATAATGGAGAAGGAGTAGTTAAAGATGTTCATATTGCTATTAGTTGGTTTTTAAAAGCTGCGAACCAAGATAACGCTAATGCACAATTTTCTCTAGGGTTGTTATATGCAACAGAAGAAAGCATCGATACGGATTTGAGTGCTTCTAAAAAGTGGTTCAAAAAAGCTGCTGCTCAAGGGCATGAAAAAGCACAGAGGTACTTAAATTTTAATGAATTGATTAGTAAATATTAAATACCCTTATTCCAGATGCGTAAAACTTTAAAAAGGCTATACAAATTCTAGCAAGTTAATTTAAATACTTTCGACTAAGCCTAAAATTGCTGCAAAAATAAATTCAGTTACTCATAGTGTTAAGTGGCTATATTTAAATAATGAATGATTGCAGTACGCCTTAAAGTAAAAGCGAGAGACAATGTCTCTCGCTTTATGTACAAATACGCTTGCATCATCGCTGTTTTAATACGTTTCGTAAGCGGGTATTATCAAACCCATTTGCAACATGTAAAGTTAGTAAAAGGTACAGATTCAGGTTATTCATTAAACTGAAATAACTGAGCATTTTAAATAAATCACATACGGGTTTTTATTGCTAAAAGCATAAGTTTACCCTCATCCTTACATTTACAAAGCATCCCTACTTTTAATACCAATTTATTACTAATTAACACTCAAAAACCCACGACCTTTGCGGTATGATAAGCCAATAATTTATATTGATATTCTTGCAAAGAGAGACCACATGGACGCTGCATCAAAAAAGCCTGCTACTAAAAAAGCCGCAAAAAAAACACAAGTCGGGTTTGAAGAGTCCCTTTGGGATGCCGCCAATTAGCCGCGATGAAGTGTACAAAGAAATATTTGAGCAAGCGCAGAGTTTTAAAATAAATAGAGTTAAAGGATAACAGTAATGACCTATAAAAATAGAGATGCAAGTATTCGTTCTGAGAGCATGAATAAGTGGATTGGGCGCATTGAAGACGAAACAGAACTAGACTCAATAGGCGATACACCTACTGCAAGGATGGAAGATTTAATAGAAAAAATTAAATGTGCTATGGGCCAAGATGTTGATAGTGAAAGTTCAGAAAATAAAGTTGTAGATGATTCATTAAATACATTGATTGCTGAAGCTTTTGAGCAAGGCGTTAAACGTGGCTTTAACCGTTCTTTAGATCGCTTTATGAGTGGAGCCATTAAAACTAAAAAGGTCCCGCACGAAGATAAGTGGAGTTTACACAGCGCGTCAAAGCAGTATCAAATAAAAACTGATTTACCCACTGTATGTGATGGCAGCCAGTCGGTAACAGTAAAAATTAAGCTTTCTGAATGTGGTTTTGAATAAACATAATGTAGAACGAGTAGAGCTCGGTTTTTAAATCGGGCTCAAAACTCGCACTTTAATCTTTGGCTAGCCATATATTTGTTAGATTCTTAGAGTCCATAAGTTCATTTATTTGTATTATTTTTAAATAAGCTCGTTGGTTTTTATTATGTTTTTGACTAATACCGAGCCTAGAGTTTTCGAATGTAACCGGTGTGACACTGATATAGTGAAAACTATCTAATCTTATGAGTATTTTATTAAGCTTTTCATTGCTAATACTTATATTTAGTGCCTTTCTTAATAGTTTATATAGTGGGACGTTATTTACTTCTACCAAAGACTCTGTATTTCCCTCAGCTATCCAAAAGCTCTCATCGTCCCCAAAGTTATCAAGGTTTAATTTTTTGGAACTACAGATATAAACCATTTCATGAGACCAATGATCTTGAAAAAATTCATTGAGTGCTAATAAAATTTTCACCTCTAATGGTTGTAAGTGAGGATTGGAGATAACATTTTTTGTAAAGCAGTCTTGGTCATCTCTTAGTTTATGAAAAGCAAAAAGGCCACTTTCAGGGTCATCTTTGTCTAGTTCATGATTGTTTTTAGTATGCATCTGTAGAAGAGGCCTATGGGTATACATGTCTCCGTTTTTATGTCTGGCATAGTATTTTTCGGACTCGGTATCTTGATGCTTATTTTTGAGGATTATAGGGTTTTCTGCCGATCCTAAATTTACATTTTTCATAAGAGTCCAAAAAAACTTTATAGCTTAATTTATGCCTTTGCAGGGCCTAAAAAACAAGGGGTTAATAAAAAAACAAACCGAAAGAAAACAAAAAAATAAAAAACTAATATTATCAATGTACTATGCGTTTATTTTAAGACAGGTTTGTGGGTACGTTACCTTTTTCTGCTTAGTAATATAGCTACATCAGTTAATAAGAACGAGGTACATAGCATGAACACAACCACTCAATTAAAACGAATTGTTGCACACTTTGCCACTGAATTATTAGAAGAGTTCGACGTAGAAGAGCTTTGGCACGATAAGCTATTTAAAAAGGCTTTATGTAACATTTCTGGCTTTAACTATACAAATTTACAGGGCTTAGATGCTGATGATTTGATCACCCGATTAGATCATTTAGCAATAAACACAATGCCTAAAACGTTACAAAAAAATGTGCATATATTTTGTAAAGCGTTTGATCTACCAAAAGCGGTAACTCCATTAGTTATTTTTTCGTGTTGCATGACGCTCAGTAAGCCATTGCGCGAACTTGTCGAATACTTACGTGACGATTACGCGAGCGTTATTTTAGAAAAAATAGCTTATGTGATTGGTATTGATGAAGCACTACTCAACAAGCAAATTGGATTAATTATTGAATCTGGCATGTATTCAATGGATATGGAGATATTTGCTGGGGAAGATGAGTTTTTAATATTACCAAACGCAATTGCTAAAAGTCTTCTCGAGGGTATGTTAAATAGTGAAAGTGATATTTTATCTAACTTGGTCTCTCCTTGTGAAGCTTCTGAGCTTAGCGCTGCTGATTTATCTCACTTAGATTTAAATACTTTACTAAAAGCTACGCAAAATGCGACTGAGACGGGTGATCAAGCATTAAGTATTCTATTTTATGGTGTGCCAGGTTCGGGTAAAACTTCATTGGCGAAATATATAGCGCAAGCGTGTGGTTCGCAGTTGCTTAAGGTGCAAGCTAAAGGTAGTAATTTAATAAGCCCAACAAACGAGCTCGATAGCCGAAGCGCAAGCTCTGAGTTGCGTTTAGAGCACTTTAATGTGGTGAGTAAGTTGGTAGGTAAACGTAAAAAAACAATGCTGTTACTGGATGAGTGTGAAAACATTTTTGAGCGTGATTTATTCTCTAAAAGCTTCTCAAAGGAGTTACTTCATACTTATATTGAAAACCACCCTGTAGTGAGTATTTGGATCACTAACCATCTAGAAGATTTACCACAGAGCGTTATTAGGCGATTTAATATTGTTTACGAAATTCCTGAGCTAAACAAAACAACTAAAGAAAAAATGATTGGCAAATATGTTAAAGGTTTGAGTGTTGGTAACAGTTTTATAAGTAAATTAGCTGTCCAACAAAACTTATTGCCAGCTCATATTGCTAAAGCTGTTCATGTAGCTAGGTTATGCGGATTTAAAGCACAAACCGCGCGTGACTGCATAGAAGAGAATATTCAAGATACTTTAACTGCATGCGGCTTTTCAACACACGAGCTGACTTATCAAGCAGCGCAAAAATTTAATCCTAATATGGTAAATATAGAGTCTGAGTATGCATCGCTAGAACAGGTAGAAGAGGCTGTAATTGAATATGCGAGTTCACGAACTTTGCTAACGGGCCCGCCTGGTACAGGTAAAACAGCTTTTGTAAATTACTTATGCGAAAAAGCTGATTTTAAACTCATTTCAGTCAAAGCCTCTGACTTATTAAGTAAGTGGGTTGGCGAAAGTGAACAAAATATTGCTCAACTATTTAAACAAGCTACACAAGAAGGAAGTGCAATTTTTATTGATGAGGCTGATGGTTTGTTGTGCAGCCGCGAACAAGCTAATGCAAATTGGGAGGTGCAAACACTTAATGAATTACTATGTTATATGGAGCAATTTCAACTCCCACTTTTTGCCGCAACTAACTTTGCTAAAAATTTAGATAAAGCGGTAATGAGGCGATTTGATTTTAATTTAAATTTAACCTATTTGACTCCGGTACAGGCTAAGCAATTATTTAAAGATACATTAGGCCCAGGAGTGTTAAATAAGCACCTAATGCATGAGTTATACAAGCTTACAAAGCTTACACCAGGTGACTTTGCGATTGTAAAAAGGCAAATGAAGTTTTCAAAAAAGCGCATGACTCAAGAGCGAATGTTATCGATTTTACGAGAACAAAACGACCTAAAAGAAGGCGGAAAGCAGAAGATAGGGTTTGTTATTTAAATGTAGAGTTACAAAGTTGTGTAATTCATTGTATTTTATTTTAATTGGAAGAGCGTTATGAACGACAAGAAAAACACAAATTTATCAAAATTAAAGAAGACTGAAAGGACTCCAGATTTAACTAAAAGAAAGAAAACTAAAGAGTGGCTCGACAAGCATCCTAAAGTTTATGAGTTGACTAAAGAACTACTTGGGTTTCTTGAGAAGTATAGAGAACCTAGCTTTCCATATGGTTGGTATAACAATCTGGTTTTCAAATACGGTAGAGATTCAGTTGGGCCGAGATTAAGTATCAAATGTAACCAAAGTCACTGTGTTGTAAAAATAACACTGCCAGTAATAAAAAGAATTCCAAGTGAGCTTAATTTTTCTATTAAGTCGAAAAAACCTGCTGAAAGTGAATTAAAATTGAAATTTGAGGTAGAATCTAAAAATAAAGCTAGCTATGAACACTTGCTTAAAGTACTTTCGACAAATTTAATTACGCCCTTATCGGCTGGGAAGCATATCGATGTTGGTGTGATACAAGAAGCTACAATAGATGAAGCGATCGATAAAATAGTTGGATCTAAAAATTTAGATGAAACGGAAAAAGATGCTCTCGTTAAAGTTAGAATCGGGCAAGGTAAATATAGAGCGGCTTTAGATGATATTTGGAAAGGCTGCGCTTTAACAGGCATAAAATGCAGAGATTTACTTCGCGCTTCACATATCAAGGCTTGGCGCGATGCTGAGGCCCATGAAAGGGTAGACCCGTTCAATGGCTTGTTACTTGCTGCACATTTAGATGCGTTATTTGATAAAGGCTTGATAAGCTTTGACTCGAATGGTTTTATCTTGATATCAGGCTTGATAAGCGAAACAGATTTAAATAAGTTATCGATTGATAAAAGTATGCAACTTAAAATGCCGCCAGAAACACACGAATACATGAAGTGCCACCGAGAAAAGTATGGTTTTGAATATTGATATAAAAGTTAATCAATGAATTCACGCCGTCACTTTTCAATTTTAGAGCTTGTGCCAATAGCACCAAGCTCTATCTCGACCCACCAGTTGCAGCAAAAGTTGCTTGAACGTGACTTTGATATTTCAATCCGTATGCTCCAACGTGACCTGCAATCACTTTACGAGCAAGGTTGTTTTGGCCTTGAAAAAGACACGCGCAGTAAACCGTATGGTTGGTCTATTAATTCGCAGTGGCGAGGTGGTAATATAAAAATAATGGGCAGTGAAGTGGCTGAACATTATTTATTGTTGGAGCAGTTATTACCACACTCGACCCCCAGTGATGTTAAGCAGTCAGTGCATATTAAAGCAGAGCAGGCGCTTAAACGTTTTAATGGGCATGTACCTGACTGGCTTGCAACCCTTCCTAAGCCTTCGTTAAAAGTGAATATTGATGCTCAGTTAGTGGCACAAATTGAGCATGCGATTAATCATAAGCGTGCAGTGAGCGCTGAACTTTATAGGGTACTTTACGATGAAGCACATTGGTTGAAGTTTGCTGAGTTGAGTTTTTACAACTTAGTTGAGCAAGGCGGTGTGTTGATGGCGCAGTTTATGGTGGGGTCGCTTCACGATAAATGCTATCAAATGCCGATTTATCGCATTCGCAATATTCATATCCTGCAAAAAACACGAAGAGATCCAAGCACTGAGCAGTTAAAGTCATTACGCAGTGCGATTAATAAAGGTATGAAGCAAGAAACGATCGAGTTAATTGTAAAAGTGCCTAACCACTCTGCAGTTAATCAAGGTTTTATTGAACTTGGCGAGCTGATTGACAAGCAACATATTGATGAAAAAAGTGTATTACTTACCTACCAAACTATTGATACAGAACAACTAACCGATGAGCTATTTCAATGTGCTCATTGGCTTGAGGTTATTAAACCTGAAAAGCTGCGGCAAAGAATTGTTCATAAGCTTAAAGCGGCTACTGCAAACTACCTTTGATTAATTTAAAGTCTAGGTGCGTCAAAAATTGACGCACCTATTTGTTATGCTCCTTTAAAAGTTAAGGAGTGATTATGTTTCAATTAATTCAACAAAATGATGGTTTATCGATTGGTGTATTTGGTATTGGTGGGTGTGGCTGTAATACGCTTAACAGTATTTTTGAACAGCGCGAGTCTGAGCAGGCGCACTTGTACAGTGTAAATACCGATAAAGTGGTACTTGAACATACACAGAGTGATGAAGCGGTACTGATAGGTGCAGAGCTCACTCATGGGTATGGTGCAGGGGCCGATCCCAAAGTTGGACAGCAAGCGGCAGAAGAGAGTAAAGAGCAGCTTTTAACGCTTATTAATGGCTGCGATATAATACTGTGTGCAACAGGGTTGGGTGGCGGTACTGGGACTGGCGCCAGCCCTTACATTGCAAAACTTGCTAGTGAGCATGGCAAACCCATTATATTTGTTGCTACATTGCCATTTAGCAGTGAAGGGCAGTTTAGGAGTAATATAGCGCAAGCAGGTTTAAATGAGCTTAAAGAGCATGCTAATGCTGTTATTACGCTCCCTAACGATCAACTTATTGAAGTGCTAGGTAATGATATTGGCTTATTTGACGCCTTTAAGCATAGCAACCAAATACTTCATTCATTGATAAAATCTCTCATCGATATGCTGTGTTTTCAGGGGCTTATTAATGTTGACTTAAACGATTTTGCTAAAATTATGGATTGCCAGGGTGATGCTGTACTGGGTGTTGGTAAGTGCAATGATGAAAGCGAGCTTACTACTGCACTTGATAGTGCACTCAATAACCCACTTGTTAATCAGGTTGATATGTCATCAAGTACAGGTGTGATAATACAAGTGAACTGTAAAGATGAAATTTCACTAGGTAGTTATAACCTCATTACCGATACAGTACGTCAGCAAGTAAGCTCAAATGCTTTAGTTATTTGTGGTGTTTCAAAAATAGAAAGCTTATCGACCAATTATGAGCTGCTAGTTATTGCTACGGGCGCGAGTTCTAAAATGGTTATTGATGACAATAAAAGTGAGTCAAGCTCTAAAGTAGTCGCTACTAAGCCAAAAGCATCTGATATTTTTGATATCCCCGCTTTTATAAGAAATCAGTCTGCACCGCCTAGTAAAAGCTCTTTATAGGGTTTGTAAGCAAAGAAAAAGTTATATAGCTATATGTAAACGCTACTCTAATATATGCATAGGGCGGCTCTTTTTAAGCTTTCGGGCTTGCTGGTTTATATTACTCCAGATAGTTGAATAAGCACTTACTGTACTTTTGACTTTGGCGATAAATTTATTTGAATAATCTAATTTAAAAAATGATTTTTTAACCGTTTTGTTTTTTAACTTAGTCTGTATTTTTACTTCTTTAAGTATTTCCTTCTCAAAAAGGGAAAAGTTTTTATAAAGTGCTTTAATATCAGTGTTATATATTTTATTCGAGTGGTCATAATGTTTACTCATCGGATCGTGCTCTGAAACAGAGTGATGAAGCATTTTTTTAGACTCAATTTCAGCAATTGTTGATGACCCAATTTTTTTAGTTAGCACTTCTTTCATGTGCGATTTTAAGAAGCTGCGAAGTAGTGTTGGAAATGCTCCGGCTGAGCCTTTTATATTTATGTTATCTCGCGGGGCCGCCACCATGTTTTTTGGCGCATGATATTTAAGAGCTCGGTTTAAACTCTCTTTACTGATGGGTTTTGAGTCGTCTTTAACCTTGCAAAATAAGTAGGTACGGTTTGTGTCTGGGTTTAATTTTAATTCTTGCTGTATTGCTTTTTTCATCTCGGGTGTGAGTTGTATTTTAAACTCTTTTTGGTTTTTCATAACACCGCGAGTGGTATGGGTTGTTTCAGGAAACGTTAAAAACTTAGGATTATCTAAATCATCTATATACGACAGACGCAAGTTACAAATATTTATGGGTCTTAGCCCAGTAAACATCATCAGTAGTACGGCATTTATTAATGTATTATTTTTAGATGTTTTTAGGTTTATGTATAGCTGAGAAATTAGAGATATATCAGTATAGGCCTTACAAGCAATAGGCTTCGAAGTTCTAGACGATATATAATTATTGTCTACTTCTAGGAATGGATTAGTGCCGTTATTATACTTATTTTTTGCGAATACCCACAGTTTTTTCATCTGCTCGAATTGCTTAGCCACATGCGGGCCACTTTTCTCTGTTAGTAGTTGGTCAAGCGTTGCTTCTATTATCTCAGGCGTAATAGTCTGAAATAACGTATTTTTACCAAAGGCATTTTGAATTGCATTAAGGTAAGAGGTGTATGTTTTTACTGTGGTGCTAGCTAACTTGCTAGGGCTATGTTTATTAATTGCCTGTAAGTTTTCTATTTGTTTACTCACTACAAATTCGAATGTGTAATTAGAGGTGTTCTTTTTGTATATTTCGGCCGCTTTTAATTTCGCTGCTGAAAAACTCATATCATTAGAATCACCAATCTTTGTGTTTTTTATGCCATGTTCTTTTTTAAAATGAGTAAAAAATTTAATAATGCCATCATGCTGGAAGACAATTCTTATTTGATCTTTAAGTTGATATTTTGAAAGTCTTTTTCCTTTTTCTTGCGCCAATATAATAGTCGCAAGACTGGCTAGCTCTTCCATTGACTCGTCATTGTACGGTGGCTTAAATGCATTAAATTCAGCCATGCAAAGGTCACGACTTTTAATCGTGACCTCACATGGTTTTACTGAATTTAATACTGATGTTGCCATTAATATAAAAACCTTAAAAAAGTTAAAATCCTCAAATAATTGATGAGGTATCGCTCTAATAAGGCAATGATATGAAATTAGTTTTTTTTACAAAAACTTTGGTAAGTCGAAATTAAACTTTTTTTAATTATTTTTTGCTTTGGCCTCTTGGGCATTTAAATATCTCTCAACGACAGCTCTTCCCTCTGCTGTTAATATTAAATCTTTTGTCGTCCTTCCAGTGTCTCCAAGTGGCTGGTTGATGAAATTTACATAGCTACCTTTGTAAACTAAATAAGCTTTAATTCTATCTCTCAGGGCTTTTTTTACGTTATTTTCTTTAAGATTTTTAGCTTGATTACTTTGCATGCCGGTAAGTCTCATTTTTTGGCTTTCAAGCTCCTTCGCTCTTTTCAAAATACTTACTTCATGAATTTTAAAAACATTAAATTTTAATTTTGTAGAGGTTCCAAATAACTCTTCAGACCTATCATAGTTAAGTCCATTCGGATCATCGTTTTTTCTAAGGTGATGAAGCGCTAGTCGGGTTAGTTCTTCTGCATGTCTAAAATGGTAGCCGTTATCAACCATAATCGCTTTTGTGTTGGATTTAAAAAAGCTTCGACACATTGTGCAAAAGGCTCCAGCAGATCCTTTCATTACAATATTTCTTTGATCACCTTTTACTGCATCAACGGGTGAATAATCTTTTATCACCTTATCTAACGATCTTTTTGCAAATGGCTTTCTAACGTCCCGTGGCTGAAGAAATATATGAGTAGGATTACAGTTCGGAAGCGCATTTTCCATCCACGCTCTTTGTTCCAAAATAATCGCACGCATAGCTTTGGTTAATGGCAACTTGTATTCTTTTTGGTTTTTCATTTCGCCACGCACACCAACAACGGATGCTGGAAAGGTAATTAACGTAGGGAAATCGATACTATTGAGCCACTCCCATTTCATCTGCGGAATGTTGATTGGGCGTATACCTGTTAAAATCATAAATCGAGCAGCGTTCTTTTGATGTATATTTGGCGCTGATGCCAGGTTAATCCATAATTCAGCTATCGAATCGAGATCAGTATATGCTTGGCAAGGTCTAGGGCTTTCTACTCGGTCAGATACATAAAAGTCATCAATGTCAGTTGCTGGATTTTTACCAGAGTTAAATTTGTTTTTGGCAAATTTCCATACCCTCCTAATTTGTGCAAAAAGTACAATTGCCTGAGTATTTGACTCTGCCACAATAATGCGATCAATAATCTTTTCTAATTCGCCCGCTGTAAGTGATTTAAATGATTGATTAAGCGGAAAATGTTGCCTGAGCTTTTTTAACATGCATTGGTATGTTTTAAGAGATGACGCTGCAAACTTTGTCGGCGCAGTGTTATGGCGCTCAATTAGGCTTTTCTCGTAAAAATTAAAAACTGTTTTGACAGTGTGGTTGTTTAAAACTCCCTCCTGCATTTGAGAAGTAAGCTTACATGCTTTTGTTATTGTTAATTCAGGCGTTTCACCTAACTTTGTATTTGCTATGTCAGAGGTTTTAGGAAAGTTAGAATAGTAAATGACATTACCAGATTTGGAAAAAATTAGACGAATGTGGTGTTGCGCGTCATATTTTGACAACCGCCTAGTGCGCTTTGTTTTAACGCCTTGTTTTAAATCACATTCCTCTTCATAAAGTATGATTTTTTTGGCCAGCGTAGCACACCGATTTATATTATACATAGAAAAAGGCGACTTTAGCTGTTTCCATTCTAGTTTAGCTTTTGTGTATTGGGCTTTTGTAAGCGTTGATAATGATTTTTTCATTTTGATAAAACCTAAAGAAATAAAAGCCTTACGGCGATTTCTATTGACTTAAATCAACAAAGCAACATAGAAAAATAGGCATAATGTGCGGTTGAGGCTCACATCTAAAAACAAAAAAGTGTGTTACGAATGTGTGCTACGATTTAATAAAAAATAGTGGTTTTTTATTAAACTAATACGGCTTAAAAAATAGCCTATAAATACTTTTTATTTTATTAACTAATTGTTTTAAATTAATTTTAATTGAAAGGGCTACAAAGTGGCTTTACTTATAAATGACAAGTGCATTAACTGTGATGTATGTGTAGATGAGTGCCCCAACAGCGCGATTTTTATGGGAGAAGAAATCTACCAAATAGACCCAGATAAGTGCACTGAATGTGTGGGGCATTACGATAAACCAACGTGTGTCATAGTGTGCCCTATTAATTGCATTAAAAGCGATCCTTTAAATAGGGAGTCACTTGAGCAGCTCGCACAAAAGTATGTAAACCTAGTTGAAAGTGAAGGCTGAGCACATAATAAGGAACATATGCTTACAAATTTAGCAAAAAATTAGCTTAAATTACTTATTAATTATCGCGTTATCATTAATACCTCCTATACTGGAAGTAACTTGATTTAGTGTTTTTTGGTAGGGAAATTAATGTTTTTTTCAAAAGGTAAGCAAAACGAAATAGCCGCTTTAAAAGCCCAGTTGTACCCTTTAGAGCAAGTGTGGGAAGGGCTTTACAAAGAAATGCTGGTACTTAATGTACTTTATGATGGGCGAATTTCGCATGCTAACGATAACTTTTTAAACGCATTAGGTTATAACGAAGATAATTTAACAAATAATCAGCTAGGCGATTTTATTGCTGATCAGTCGCGGCTATCACCTGAATACGCAGAACTTGAAAAAGCATTCCAAAAAGAAGGCCACTGGAGTGGGGCTATTGAATTTGTTCGCCAAGATGGCAATGCAGAGTGGCTAAGATTAATTGTGCACCCAGTGGTGGGTGAGCAAAATCAGTTATTGTATTTTTCGGTGTTTGGCACCGTACTTACTAAAACCATTACAACCTCTCGTGAACAAAGCGACACAATAAAAGCGATTTATCGCTCTATGGCTGTGATTGAGTTTGATTTACAGGGGCATGTATTAACGGCAAACGATCAGTTTTTGTCAGCCATGGGGTACAATGAATCAGAAATAATTGGCCAGCATCACCGGGTGTTTTGTGAAACCGAAGAAGCTAATTCGGCTGAATACCAACAGTTTTGGAGCAAGCTTAGGCAAGGCCAATTTATTGCCGACAGGTTTAAACGCATAGATAAATATGGCAATGTAATTTGGTTAGAAGCCACCTACAACCCTATATCAAATGATGCGGATCAGCTTTATAAAGTAATGAAATTTGCCACCGTAATTACTGAGCAAGTAAACCGTGAAATTGCTATTTCGCAAGCAGCCGAAATAGCCTATGGCACCTCTACAGAAACAGATAAAACCGCAGAGCGTGGCAGCTGCGTATTACAAGAAACCGTATCTGTTATGAACGAGCTGGCTGTAAATATGGAGCAAGCAGCTAACGAAATTTCGGCGCTGGATCAACAATCTCAACAAATAGCCAGCATAGTGCAAAGCATAAGTAGTATTGCCGAGCAAACCAACTTACTTGCACTCAATGCTGCAATAGAGGCTGCGCGTGCAGGAGAGCAAGGGCGCGGGTTTGCTGTGGTTGCTGATGAAGTAAGGCATTTAGCGTCAAGAACATCAAAAGCAACAGAAGAAATTGTGGAAGTGGTACAGCGTAATCAGTCACAAACCCAAAGTACGGTAGCGGTTATTGAGCAAGGCAAAGAAAAAGCAGAGCAAGGTTTAGCGCTTTCTAAAGAGTCGGGTGAGGTTATGGCAGAAATTCAAGATGGAGCCCAAAAAGTGGTAAACGCGGTAGGGCAATTTACCAGCCAATTAAACTCTAATAACTGATTGAGTAAATACCTTAAAACAACAAGCATAAAATAAAACCGCGAAAGCGGTTTTTTGCTTTAACAAGAATGCGTACCGGCACATATTAAGTAATTTGAACTGTGGATAATAAATCTATCTCTGGCTAGAGAAAATAAATTTAACTATCACTGGAATTTAATCTGTTAGTAAGTCTCTTAATCGGAGTTCAGCTTAAGTAAAGCGGCGGGTAATATTTTATAACAAGGGGTTATTTTCACTTTAGGTAGCATTAAATAGCTTAAAAACGGGCGCATAAACCCTAATAAGTTTAAATAGTGAGTTGCGAATCATTTTTTAACCACAGTTGAGACTAAATTAAGCCAAGCGTTAACAATACATTAAGTTTCGCCATGTAAACTTTGCAGCAATTTGCCATTACGTACTGCAATACGCTAATGGATCACTGATTTGCTTAGCCTAAGCAATGTAAATGGAATAGCTGTAAAAAATGATTAATTGCCTACGTCATTACCCTTTATCTAAAGTATACAAATCTTTATTTTGCGCATCACTTATTACCTCAAGCCCATTTAGCTTAGCTGATGATGCTGCCTCACAAAACGCTAAAACACTGCTTAAAAAAAATATGGAAGTAATTGAAGTACGGGGTATACGTTCAAGCATGGCTGAGAACTTAGATGTTAAGCGTATGTCTGGCTCTGTGGTGGATGCAATTACTGCCGAAGATATTGGCAAATTTCCTGATAAAAATGTAGCGGATTCGTTGCAGCGAGTACCTGGCGTTGTTATTGAACGCGATGGCGGAGAAGGGGCAGCGGTGAGTATTCGTGGTTTATCATCTGAGCTCACATTTACTCAGCTTAATGGCAATTTTATAGCCTCATCACCTGGGGAGCCTTCACGCTCGTTCGATTACACTTTACTGCCATCTGCCATGATAGAGAGCGTAGAAGTGTATAAATCGCCAGAAGCGCGTTTAGATGAAGGCGGCGTGGGCGGCACAGTATTAATGCATAGCCGCAAGCCTTTAAGCATGGAGGCAAACTCAGGTGTATTTAACGTTGAATCTACTTACGCCGATGTGACAAAAGAGTACGAGCCGCAATTTAGTGGCTTATATTCATGGAAAAATGACGACGACACCTTTGGCGTATTGGTGGGTTATACCTATCAAGAGCGTACTAATCGCACTCTAACAGGCAGCACCGATGCAAATGTATGGCGTTACACGGGTGGCGGTCAACCGACTGATATTAATGGAAATACCGTTGATAACAATAACGGTTGGGATACGATAAGTGATGCCAGCGGTAATCGTTATGATGGCGTGTGGTTTCCGCAAGTTGTACGTGGCTCTGTGCTTAATGAAAAACGTGAGCGTGAAGGTATTCAATTTAGTACACAATGGCGCCCAACTAATCGCTTAGAGCTAGGGTTTAACTACTTTGGCTTTACACTCGGACAAGACAGAACCGAATCAGTCATTGATATTCCTGAGTGGTCACTCAATCCTGATTTTTTAACCGCAGTAAACTTGGATGAAACAGGCACCATTGCAACGGGTATGCAATACAATGCCAGTGCTAGCGGTGTTGAAAACGATATGCAATTTCCGTGGATGCGTGGCAGTTATGTACGAGAAGAGTCTACCTCCGATACTATCGATTTTAATTTAACCTACGAAGGCGATAGCTTTAAAGCCCGCTTTGTTATTGGTAACACTCAATCTGAGGGCGGTCCTGAAGAAAGCTGGGAAGCCGCTTATAAAAGCTCAAACGCCGGTGAAAACGAAACCTTTATTCAAAACGCATCGCAAAGCGCAGCGTGGTCTTTAAATGAAAATAATGTATCGCTGAGTATTGATCCCAACACATTAGCTAACTTGCAAAGTGGCTTAGGCGGCGGGCGTGATGCGGGTTCGTCAAATTCAAGCTTTGTGCGCAGCGAACTCGAAGAGGATTATTATCAAGCCGACATCGACTTTTATGTTGATTGGGGATTTTTAAAAACGATTAGAACCGGGGCTAAATATCGCCATGCCAACTTACACCGCGAGACCGGTAATACGTTTTTTTTAGATCCTAACTTTGATATTGCTGCAGGTGAAGCGAGTGAGCAAGGTATCACGCAATTTGATAGCTACCAATGGAATGGCGGTATGCCACTTGCCGAGGGTGTGTTTATTAATCAAACCAATATAGTTGGCGGGTTTAATATAAACCAAATGCCCAGCATAGATTGGGATAAATACCGAGATTTAGTAACCGACAACTACACGCCTTATACCCGCATAGAAGATAACTTTGTATACGATATTGAAGAAAAAATATCAGCGTTTTACATTCAAGGCGATTTTGAATTTAGTGAAGTAAGAGGTAATTTAGGTGTGCGCGTAGTACAAACTAAAACCTTAACCTCTTCTACCGATTTATATACTTATCAACTTGATCACACCAATGATGAAACAGGCGAGCCGGTAACTGGCGATGCGCGTTTTGTAGAAGACTATCAGTTGGTTACACAAAAAAACACCGACACACAAATTCTGCCAAGCTTTAACATAGCGTGGGATGCCACCGACGATTTAGTGATTAGGGGCGCTATCGCTAAAGTGATGGCGCGACCAGATTACAGCGATTTAGGCTCGCAGCAGCGTATCACGTTTGTATCAAATGAATGGGCAGAAGACAGAGCCGCATTCAACGAGCTTGCAGGCTTTAGTGGCAGTGGCGGTAATAAAAATTTAAAACCTTTTGAATCAGTGCAGGCCGACTTATCTATTGAATATTATTACGCCGAGGGCTCTGCATTGGGGTTAGCGCTGTTTCATAAAAAGGTTGATAACTTTGTTGTGCCGCTGGTAATAGATATGCAGCAAGATTTTGAAGGCAAAGAAAATATAGTAGAGAGCGGTGTAATTACCGTTGCGCCATACAGCACAGTGGGTAACGGCACCGATGCGGTATCAAAAGGGGCTGAAGTATTTATTCAACATGCATTTGCAGGTGGTTTTGGTTTTTATGCTAATTACACCTATAACAAAACCAATAAAGCCGATGTAAGTGTAAATGGTGAAGAATTTGGCCAATCGCCATTAATTGGAAGCGCTAAATACCAGTACAACACCTCTGCTTATTACGAAGGCGAGTACTTTACTCTTCGCGCGTCGTATAATAAACGCGGTGAAACAGTACTTGGCTTAAACAGCGGTTTAAATGTATACCAAGACCCTTACGAGCAAGTTGATGTAAATGCCGCCATTAATATATCTGATGGCTTAAGTTTAACAGCCTCTGTTATTAACTTAACTAAATCGGAAACTGTTACGCGTTTAGGTAATGATAGCGATGCGCGTTTATTAAGTTCAAGTTACTCAGGTAGGCGCTACTACGCGGGTATAAATTATAGTTTTTAAATAAAAGTCCACTATACGTTTTTAGCACACTAACCTTGTTAATGAATAGCATGACTATTATGATGAAATTATTATAAAAGGATGAAGAAAATAAATTAATGAGTTACCAACCGTTGATAGATGATTCTGCTTCGCTAATCGAGTTTACGCGTGTGTATTTAGCGCTTTTTTATACGTTTGTGGCGGGGTTTTACACCGTTAGAATTATTTATAAAAACCGTTCAACGCCTGCGGGTGTTATTTTTCCTGGCGCTAAGTTTTGTACTAGCTGGTGGAATCATATGGCGTTTAAGTTTTTTAGAGCTGCTATATGGTTTGTGTGTGTGCTGCGTGTGTTTGTGCCTGCCACCGATAACTACTTAGGTATGTTTTATACCTTAAATGGGTGGCCGGGTGTTATGTTTGGCAATATTATGCTCACGGCGGGCTTTGTGCTCAGTATGGTTGTTCATTTTCATATGGCGTCACTTTGGCGCTCGGGTATAGACCCAAATGGGCCTCAAACACTTAAAACTACCGGGTTATATAGTTTTTCGCGCAACCCTATGTATGTTGGTGTGGCAACTGCTCAGTTGGGGTTCTTTTTAGCATTACCAAGCTTATTTAGCTTAATTTGCCTTGCTGTGGGCTTATATGCGCTTTATAGACAAATAGCTGTTGAAGAAGCGCATTTAGTAACGCGTTTTAATAATGACTACCTAAAATATAAGCAAACCGTACCGCGCTGGTTGTAGGTTATTCAACGGTTGCTTTTATTTGCAGATGGCTATTTATAAAATCTTGCTTTGAAAGCGGCTTTGAATATAAGTAGCCTTGAATGTAATCACAGCCCAACGCGATTAATTGTGCTTGTTGGGTTGGTGTTTCTACCCCTTCTGCGACCACTTCTACCCCTAAGTTATGCGCCATAGTAATTATGGCTTTAATTAGCGCTATACTGCTGCTGTTGGCTTCAATATTTTGTATAAACGATTGATCTATTTTAAGTATATCAATGTCTAACTGCTGCAAGTACGCAAGCGATGAGTACCCAACACCAAAATCATCAATGGCAATGTCTATATCAAGCGCATTAAGGCGTTTTAAATGATGCTGAATCGCGTTATCTGGGTCCATTAAGCTGTTTTCAGTTATCTCAATTAATATAGTATGAGGTGGCAAATTATAAAGTTTGCACGCCTCTACCCATTGGGTAACCCAAATACCGTCGCGATCAATTTCTAAAGGCGAGGTATTTACACTAATTTGCACCGGTGTATAGCTTAGTTTATTAAACTGCACCGCATCGCGAACAGCTTGCGATTTAACCCATTCGCCTAGCTCTTTTATCAAGCCATTTTGCTCTGCTATATCGATAAATTCGACAGGGCCAATAATGCCTCGCTCTGGGTGGTTCCAACGGATCAGCGCTTCAGCTTTTTTTAGCGTACGTGAATGGGGGTCCCATATTGGCTGATAGTAAAGTTCAAATTGGTTGTTATTTAAGCCAATGCGTATTTCTTCTATAAGGCGGCGCTTTTCAATCGCCAGTTCTTCCATTTCGTATGAGAAAAACTCAAACCTGTTTCGCCCCTTACTTTTTGACAAATACATCGCTTGGTCGGCTCGTTTAACTAAGGTTTCGACCGATATGCCGTCATGCGGAAAAAAGGCCACGCCTATACTCGCGGTTACCTGCACATGTTCGTTTTTTATGGTTATCGTTCGGGTCAGGCTTTTCATTACATCGTGTGCAATGTGCGAAACCGCTGTTGTATCACTTATTCCTTTTAGTATTAGGGTAAACTCATCACCGCCTAAGCGCGCCACTATGTCTTGCTGTTTTAAGCAGCGGCGAAGTCGCTTAGCCACTTCGTGAAGTAATAAATCACCAAAGTCGTGGCCTAAGCTATCGTTTACTTCTTTAAAGCCATCTAAATCAATAAATACCAAAGAAAATGGTTGTTCAGGTGTGCTTACAAGCTGTTGCAGGTGCTCATAAAAATAACGGCGGTTAGGTAGGTCGGTTAAGCCATCTTGATAGGCATATTGATGCAGCTGAACATTGGCATTTTCGAGCTCTTTTGTTCTGCGTTTTACTTGGTTTTCTAGCAGGTTGTCGCGCTGTTCTATAGTTTGCAGCATGGTATTAAAACAGCTTGTTAGCTTACCCACTTCGTCCTTTGAAAGCTCTTTTGCACGTAAGCTATAGTCGTTAGATGAGGTAATTTGCTCTGCTGTTTGTGCTAAATATAAAATGGGGTTTAAAAAACGCTTTCTGAGCATTAGCGATACAAGCAAACTTAAAATAAAGCTAAAAATCATTAATACAATAATAAACCGGCCATAAAAAGCGGCTCTGTCGTTTAGGTCACTGTCGTCTGCGCGCACAATCAGCGTACCGTAGCGTTGAGCGTCAATTGTTAATGCTGTTTTTACTTCTATTGTATGCGGGGCTGAGCTTTCTTTGCTGTATTTAGGCGATGTTACGCTTGCAAGTTGTTGGCTCAAATTGTTTATCACTTCTACCGATACAATATCGGAGCGCATTAATAACGGCTCAATCAGCTCTTTTATTGCGGCGGTGTCGTAAAATATTAAAGCAGTACTAATATTGGGGGCTAATATTTGCGAGAGTGATTTTAGGCTTTGTGTTTGTTCTTGTTTTGCGGTTTTTAGCTCATATGCGCTAAAAACAGCAGTAACGGTAGCGGTAGAAATAAGCGCAACGCTCATTAAAATAAACAGCAGCTTTTTACTCATTGAGTTGAGTGAGAAGTAGTTTTTCATTATTTACCCCTCAACTACACGTGCTAGGCGCAGCACTTTTGAGCTCATAGTAATGCCTGCCTTTTTAAGCTTGCTTGGGGCAACTTCAAAGCGCACCTTACTACTTGAAAGAAAAAATCGAATATGTCCTTGTGCGGCTATAAAGCCATCGGTTTCGCCAACTATCATTGTATTTTTTAAATTAAGCGCGGGGTTGGCATCTAACCACATGTTATAGGTATTATCGGTAATAAATACTATATCACAGCCCTCAAGTGCAGTTGCCTCGAGGGGAGTTAGTTTATTTCGTAAGTGGCGTTCATGTACTTTTCTGTTTTCTAGGGCGGCATTTGCTATTGCTATAAATTGGCTGTCGGGGCTACAAATTAAAAAGTCGGAGCCGTTTTCGGGTGCAGATTGCCATTGCCCTAAACGGGCAAAGTTATATAAAAAGCCTGCTTTAAGCACATATTCTTTTTGCACCGCAAAAGCGCTTGAGCTTGTACAAAGCGCAAGGCAAAAAAATAGGTAAAGCAATCGATTTAAAGGCTTAAGCATCGGCTCTCTTAAAATGTTGCACTAACAGAAAACGTAACGCACTCGTCTATGTAATTAGGAACCGTAAATGTTTCGCGAGTATTGGCGTATTCTATGTGTGAGCCTGCAAATAAATTTTTGCCTGATACTGCTGTGGCCCAGTTATTGTTTATTTTCCAGTTCCATGTAAGGTCTACAGCGGTGTAGTTATCTGTATTGTAAGTGCTTGAGTTTTCGGCTCTTAGCGTGGCAAAAATAGAATGCTGCTCACTTAATTGGTAATTCAGTTTAGTAAATAATTGTCTGTTTACTGAGTCGTAGCCAATAGTAGGGCGTGTTGCATTAGGTAAGTCGTAATCTATTTTTGTATAGCTGTAGCCAACTTCGCTGCTTAAGTTGTCCATTAGTTGCATCGAGAACAATAAATCACCGCCGGTTGTGGTGGTTTCACCTACCGAAACAAAGTCGTAATCTAAGCTTGTTGTTTGAAGCGCCGCAAATGCTTGTGACACTTCCCCGGCTAAGTAAAAGTTTAATGCAGGTATAAATTGTTCTACATGAGGGTTTAAACTAATTACGGCCACATCATCCGCTTGCGTATTAAATGCAGAAACATCTAAAGACCACTCCGCCTTTGATATACGGTAGCCTAGCTCGTACGAGATATAATTTTCGGCTTTTACGTTATCGTTACCATTTAAAAATGTAGCTATATGGTATTGATCTATTTCAGCAATACCCGACTGCATGCCAATAACGTCTGAGATTTTTTGGCCATTTACTCTAAAGTTATCGTTAAATTCAATTAGTGTAGGAATACGTACGCTTCGTGAAATTGAACCCCATGCTAGGTGCTCGCTATTTGGCTGATAGGTAAAGCGGGCAAGGGGTTGATTTTCCCAACCGGTTAAATCGTTATGCTCTATTTTTGTGCCTACAATGAGGTTTAACGTATCAGGAATAACACTGTATTGCGCTTGCAGCATAGCACCGTATTGATGAAGGTCTTCTAGGTCTTTATCGCTATTAATAAAAATGCTGTCTTGAAAAGAAATATCATTAAATCGATAATTAAGCCCCCAATCTACCTGGAGTGATCCGGTAATAAAGTTCATTTGATAATCAACGTCAATCGATTCAAAATCTTCATTTATATAGGGTTGTTCACCATGTTGTTTAAGCCATGACATTTGCAGCATTTGGTTTGCATTATCTGAAAGGCGATGCTCAACACGGGTCATTAATCGCGTATCGCGCCTATCTGCAATAGTTGGAAACTGCTGACTGCGGTTAGACGCATCTACTACCCCAGTAAGGTTTTGGCCGTGCTCTGTGTGGGTATGATCCCCTTGCAGGAGGATTGACCACTCATCGCTTGGCGTAAAATCAGCTCTAAAGCCGCCAGCGTGCTGTTTAGTAAAGTCATTAGGTTTAATGCGGCTGCCTTTTTTAGAAGGTGCGGTATTTTTAGTATTATAGTAGCCCCTGTAACTACCAATATCAGAAATATCACCACCATGGCGAAGGCTTATGTCGGCATTTATTTGATTACCTGTAATTGCTTTAGCGTAAGTGTTGCGTGTATCTAAGCTATTTTTAGTAATGATATTGATCACGCCGTTATTTGCGTTATTACCCCATAACAACCCGCCCTGACCACGAATAACCTCAATACGTTCAATATCGTATAAAGGCACATGCAACGACTCCCAATACACAGCCGCAAATTTGGGGGTGTATAGGCTTTGCCCATCTATCATTACTAATAATTTGCTGGAATACCGTGAAGCAACACCGCGTGCAGAAATAGCCCATTGATTGTTATCAAGTTGTCTTACGGTAAGGCCTGGCACCATTTTTAATGCCTCAGGAATAGAGGTAGCGCCCGAACTTGTAATTTGCTCTTTGCTTAGCACATAAATAGAAGAGGCGGTGTTAAAGGCCGACTGTGCTCGTTTCATTGCAGAAGTTGCTTGAACATCCATTCCCATTAACGCGTCAAGGTCTAAGTCATCGTCGTTTAATGGTTCTGCAGCAAGTATTGGTGAGGCAATAATAAGTGAGCACAATAGCTTTTTAGGTATTTTCACCTAGGTTTCTCCACAGGGATCAAAAATCAAAAACAGGATATATTTTTGTAAAACATTTGTTACCACAAAATATTAGCATACTTTATATTGCTAAAAGTACACTTTATTAAGCTAACTAGCATAAATTACTAAGTAGTAAGGGTGTTTTAAAATTTAACGCTAAATTATTAAAGTTTTGTAGTTTTTAAATAAAATTAATAAATAAAGCCTCAAAATCAAGTAATAAGGCGTGTAAATTAGGCGCTGCTTGTAAATTCGCTTATCTCATTTAGCTCGCTGGCTATATCATTAATTATTAGATGGTTTGTAAAACGCAGCACACCTAAACACACGCATTAATAAGGTAAATTACTTATAGTTAGCTGGTTCATACAGGCAAAATAATTTACCCTAAGTGTATTAGTCACTTTTATATTATTTGTTTTTATGAGCCTTCTTTTTTCTATTGCGCTAGCAAGCCTTCCTGCTTTACCCGAACCCGTTGCAAACAATGCCGTAGCTAAGGTTACTGTTGAAAACCAACGCTATTTTTTGAGTTTTATGGGGCTTGGTAAAAACAAACAACACACAGATGTACACAATAAGGTATTTTCACTAAAACTAGGCGACAGCGCTTGGCAGCAACAAGCGAGTGTGCCTTCAAGTTTGCCATTAAAGGGGCGCTTAGCTAGTACTGCTGTTGGCCTAGGTGAATACGCTTATATTTTTGGTGGCTACACGGTAGATAGCGATCATACTGAAATTTCAAGCCCCGATGTGTACCGTTTCGATATAAAAAACAATACGTATAAACACCTTGCGAGCATGCCAGTACCAGTTGATGACAGCGTAGCGCTAAGCTACAAAGAGCGTTACATATACCTTATTAGCGGTTGGCATAACGATGGCAACGTAAATTTAGTACAAGTGTACGATACTAAAAACAATACATGGCAGCAGGCGTCGCCTTTTTTAGGTGAGCCAGTATTTGGCCAAGCGGCTGCTATTAGTGGTAATACTATTGTTATTTGCGATGGCGTTAAAACCCAAGCAAATCCAGATTCTCGCCGCTCATTTGCAGGTGTTGCGCAGTGTTTAAAAGGCACAATAAATGCCAACAATCCACTAAAAATAGACTGGCGTACTTTGCCCCACCCTACGGGGGAGTCGCATTACCGTATGGCTGCTACTAGCTACAATAACAATATTTACATGCTGGGCGGCTCTAACAACCCCTATAACTATGATGGTATTGGCTACAATAAAAAGCCCGCTCCGGCAAGCAACCATGTGTGGCGTTTTGATATAAAGCAAAACACGTGGCAGGTATTACCTAATGTAGCTATTGGCAGTATGGATCACCGTGGCCTACTTGAGCACAATGGGGCTTTATATCGTATTGGCGGCATGAATAATCAACAGCAAGTAATAAGCGATGTATTAGGGTACGAGGTAACACAGTGAATACACTTTATATTACCGGTGCAGGGGTAAGCGCGGCCAGTGGCATACCTACATTTAGAGGCGAAGATGGCTTTTGGACTATAGGCAGTAAAAATTATACGCCCATGGAAATGGCCACGCGTGCTATGTATCAAAATAATCCACGCGAGTTTTTAGCCTGGTATTACAACCGTTTTGCTGCCTATCGTAACCATGGCCCGAATGAAGTACACCATTGGCTGAGCGATAAAAACTTAATAACCCAAAATATAGATGGCCTTGATGGCAAAGCCGGTAATAAAAATTACATTGCTATACACGGCAGGCTCGATCAAATGACGTTATTTCATGAGCAAGGCGAAGCCGTTAAACCGCTTATGACTCCGTGGGATAGTGTAGATGAAAGTCGCCTGCATGAGTCTCTTTTTGAGCTATTTAATATTCAAAACCAAACACCGGAGCTTAATCATTCGTTTAAGCCTTTTGTGTTGTTGTTCGATGAATTTTACACCGAGCTTTACAGAATAACCGAAGCACAACAGCGTATGCTCAACGCCGATAAAATTGTATTTATGGGCACTTCGTTTAGTGTAAATATCACCCAAATGGCATTAGAAATAGCCCGTAATTACGACATACCTGTAGAAGTGGTAGACCCGAACCCTGTTCACATAATGCACAGCAATGTAACGTACAAAAAAATGAATGCATTAGAATACATCCAATCTAATTAGAAAGTGCTATATTTTAAAGAGATTGCTAATGTTTTCTTAAATATTACAATCTCTTTATATAATATTAACGAGTCAACAATGTTATTATTATCCTTATTATAACAATACTAAAGAGACTTGAATGAGCGACCTAACTGCAATAGCAAACTTGTCCATTTTACTTGTAGAGCCTTCAGAAGTTCAGCAAAAAATAATAATAAAATCGCTTGCAGAAAGTGGTGTTAAACAAGTAGAAACTGCGGCTACTCAAGCGCAGGTTTTATCGTTACTTGAAAGTTACCACCCAGACCTAGTAATAAGCTCGATGTACTTATCAGACGGCACCGCCGACTCATTATTGCAAAAAATAAGACTAAACCCCGCCACTGAACATCAACCTTTTATGCTTATATCGAGCGAGCGTAATAAAAAGTACCTTGAGCAACTACGCCAATCCGGTGTGCTGGCTATTTTACCTAAGCCTTTTAGTGCAAAAGCCATTACTCGCGCACTCAAAGCAACCCTCGATATAATAAGCGAAGAAGAAGTAGATCTTGATCATTTTGATGTAACGCTACTTCGTGTACTTGTAGTAGACGACAGCCGCTTTGCTCGTAAACACATAATACGCGTACTTGCTGGCATGGGGATCCCCGAACCCGTAGAAGCCGAAAACGGAAAAGAAGCCATAGCGCACCTTAGTGAACAGTCGTTCGATTTAATCGTTACCGATTACAACATGCCAGAAATGGATGGACGCGAACTAACCGAAACTGTACGTGGCTCAAATGCTTACTCGCATATTCCTATTTTAATGGTGAGCTCAGAGGCAAACGACACTCACCTAGCTAATATTGCGCAAGCAGGAGTTGATGCCATTTGTGATAAACCGTTTGAACCGGCCACAGTGCGAGAGTTACTTTATAAAATAATGTCTTAGTCTTTTAAAAAATGGCTAACAACAGCGGTAGTTAAATACATAACTACCGCTGTTTTGGCTTATTGGCTTGGCACGTTATATAACTGAAACGCCACAAAACATAAAATAACCGCAATACAGCTATCAAATACGCGCCATCTAAATGGGGAGCTTAAAACCTTTTTTAATTTTGGCGCAAACAACACTAAGCTACTAAACCAAATAACAGAGGCCACACAAGCACCAATAGCAAAGTGCATAGGCGCGGGTTGTAATGCGCCAATGCTGCCAAGCAGTAATACGGTGTCTAAATAAACATGTGGATTTAGTAAGCTTATAGCAAAGGCCGCAAGGGCCGTTTTCCACCAGCTCACTTTTATTACCTGAGTTACTTTTAACCCCGATGTGCCTTTAATTGCACTGCGCGCAGAGCCAAATGCTAAGTAAAGTAACATAGCTATACCGCCCCACGTTAACCACGGTAATA
The DNA here is from genome assembly GCF_025942345.1 of Pseudoalteromonas sp. A3. Classification (NCBI taxonomy): domain Bacteria; kingdom Pseudomonadati; phylum Pseudomonadota; class Gammaproteobacteria; order Alteromonadales; family Pseudoalteromonadaceae; genus Pseudoalteromonas; species Pseudoalteromonas sp. A3. The sequence goes on along the minus strand of NZ_JAPCKL010000010.1, from coordinate 65,852 downwards.
ACCCCGGTAGCCATAGCTTTAACTCATTAGCGGCAAATACACCTACAATAATTAATGTGGCGTCACAAAGTATACAAACCGCAGCTAAAACAAAACGGTTAGCGCCCGCCATACATTGGCTTAAAATCCAAATATTTTGCGCCCCAATGGCAATAATTAAACTTAGCCCCAGCATCACACCCGACAAAAACGACATACTTCTAATCCACTCAAATAAAACCAGTTACCCAATGCCTTGCAGGGTAGGGGGTATTCTGTTACAAATCCAATGAATATATTTATTGTTATATGCGTAAAAATCATGATTGATTACCAGTTACTCAATGCGCTTAGTGCCGTTATAAGTGAAGGCGGATTTGAAAAGGCCTCAAAAAAATTATTTATTACCCAATCGGCGGTGAGTAGGCGTATTCATCAGCTTGAGGCCAAACTAGGCGAACCCGTATTAATAAGAACCCAACCGCCAACGCCCACGGCACTTGGTAAACGTTTACTTAACCATTTACAGCAAGTATTGCAGCTAGAAGTAGCCCTTAATGTAGAGGCACTTAACGAGCACACAGATTTAAATACCCCGCTTAGCGTAAAGCTTGCTGCTAATGCGGATTCGCTTGCCACCTGGCTTCCCGAAGCACTCGCCGTATTAGATACAGAGCTTGCGTGCAAATTACGCTTTGAAGTCATTAGTGAAGATCAATCCATTGCCCATAAAAGAATGAAAGACGGCGAGGTTATGGTGTGTATTAGCTCATCCCCCGAGCCCGTTAATGGCGGCCTAGTTAGCCCACTTGGCGCCATACGCTACAAAGCCATTGCAAGCCCCGATTTTATAAAACAACATAAGCTTACTGAGCTTTCGCAATTAGCGCATTTACCGTGCTTGGTATTTAGTGAGTATGACAAGCTACAACACCAATTTTTAGAAGATATTAATGGCTCAGCCCCACTGTTTACCCATATTTACCCTTCGTCAGAGGGATTTAAACAAGCCATGATAGCAGGCCTAGGTTATGGGCTATTACCTACATTGCAGCTAGGAGACTCGCTGGTAAAAGGGGAGTTAGTCGATTTATTCCCAGAATATTATATTGATACACCTTTGTACTGGCACTATTGGCAAACCGAAAGCCCGCAGCTTAAAACGTTGCGTAAGTTTGCATTGCAAGTAGCAGGCAAACGATTAGAGCCTATTAGCCCATAAAGGCTAAGCCTGCGTTTATAACTGCCCTAATCTGTAAATAAGCAGTGCTGTTTTAGCGGTGTTTTTATTAAGTGAGGTTAAATCGGCGGTTTCGTTTTTAGTGTGTGCGCCATTGCCCATTAGGCCTAGTCCATCAAGCGCCATATCAACATGGTTTGCAGCAAACGAAATATCAGCAGCACCGGCATTACGTGGGTTTGCAGCCTCCACTTTGTTATAGCCTAAGTCTTGGCTTGCTTGGCTATACAGTGCAAGCAGCTTTTTATTACCCTCGGTGAGCCCCATTGGTGGGTAGCCGTCTTCAAAAATAAGCTCAGCTTGGCTGCCATTTAAGTTTTTAGCCACTATTTGCTGCATCACTTTTTTAGCGCCTTCTACCTGCTTTGGCGAAAGCGCCCGTAAATCACCCGCTACATGGACGGTTTGCGCAATTACGTTACTTTTACCAAACGCAGTGGCTGACGAGTTAGCACTGTCGTAATCGGCATTTGTACCGCCTACAATAAGCCCCGGGTTAAAGGTTAAGTTAGGTTGTGTGGCAAGTTGCTCTCTAAAGTTATTTAAAATACGCGACGCCTCGTAAATAGCGCCATAGCCCACACTGTCACTAAATATTTGCGATGAATGTGCAGCATTGGCCGTTACATTTAACGTCCAGCCGGTATAACCACGGCGCGCCGCCATCGCGGTTTTAATATTGTTATCGCCGTTCTCAAAACCTAGCGCTACGTCAGCCCAAATTGCGCCATCAACAATGGCTTGTTTAGATAAACTAAGTGGGCGACCGCTGCTTTCTTCATCGCCGGTAAGCAGTACTTTTACGCTTACGTTTTCAAGTAAATTAAGGGCTTGTAAGCTTTTAAGTGCGGTAATTATAATAGTGTTACCACCTTTCATGTCGGCTACACCTGGGCCACTGGCGGTGTGTTCATCAATTTGTTTATAGGTAGTAAAGTTATCGTGTTTAGCAAACACGGTATCAAGATGGCCGATCATCAGTATTTTTATTGCATCGGGGTTTTTACTTTTGTGCGCAGCTAATACATGCCCTGCGCGGTTAAAAGCGCTGCCATCTAGCCACTCAACCTTAAAACCAATGGCTTTTAGTTGCTCGCTTGCAAGCGCGCCCACCTTTTTTACGCCTTCAATATTAAGCGAACCGCTATTAATGTTTACCGCTTGTTTTATCTCTTCAAGCGCTTGCGGCATGTTCTGCTCAACTTGTTTTACTATTTCACGCTCGTTTTTATTAAGTGCCGCATGGCTTGTAAGCGGTAGGGTACTCGCAAAGATAAATATAAGTGCTTGGCTAAATTTTAAAAGTGACATAACAGCCTAATAATTGAAAAGTAGTTCAGCTAATATGAAGTAAAAATACAAAGGGTTCAATAGAAGTAGATTGTGATTTTTAACTAATTTTATAAACAACAACGAGTTACAAGATTAAGGGTTAAAGGGGGTATGCGTTACTGGTTTAAACGCAGGTGTTTAAAATATGATTTGTTAATTAATAATTAATAATTAATAATTAATAATCAACTAATACAACTACACAGCTATATGTCTGATATTACTGATCTCCACCATCTTGGGGTTTTGCTGCATTTAGGAAAGGAAAGTCGAAGCTAACTATCTGTTTACAGGTGTTTATTATATGGTTAGGATGAAACTGGTATAAAATAAGGACATGTGGCAGTTTATAAACGGTAAATGTCGTAGACTAAGTTGTTAACTCTCATCAAGGAAATATAGGATCAATGGAAGAATCTGCTAATCTAGTTAATAACTGGCTTGAAGCTAAAATAATTATTCCGGCTGTCACTGCGCTTATATGTTCTGGTTTACTCCCATTCTTGCATCATAAATATAAGGTTAAGCGTGAAAGAGATGAAAAGCTCTTCGAAACGAGAAAAACTGAATATCAAAACTATTTTAAAATTCTCGATAATGCTGCAAAACTAGCGGGGCAAGATTATGTTGTGTTTATGAATAAAACTCTTCCTGACGCAACGCGAAGACTCTATGAAGAGGAATCTTCTACAGAAGCCATATTAAATTACCAAAAAGTTTTAAATGATTTTACGATCGGCATACAGGAAGGGTTTCAAAAAGCCACTAGTGAGTTAACTGGCTTAAGGATCGTATGTTCTCGAAACTTAATAGAAAAGCTAGAGCAATTTGAGTCGCTATATCAAGTACTTCTTACAATGCAGCCAGAAATGCTTCGTCAATTGAATGAACAGCTTACTCCTGAAGCATTCTTGACTGGTAACTACAATTTCGAAACAGAAATTCAGCAAAAGATGGTAAGAAAAGGAAACGACCTCAAAAACTTGAGGAACCAGATAATAGACACAATGCGAAGCGAGTTGGGCTATGAGAGTTAACAAAGCGCTTAAGTTCACTCCCTCCGATCGCTGGGACGCCTATACGCAGGCAGGCTTCGCCATTATGCCCTGTGCCCCTTAGCTTAAAGTTGAGGCTGTAGAATTACTATTTTTCAAGAAAAACAGCCTCTTTTATGGGCTCAAATGCATTACTTAATGCTTTAAAAACGCTTAGAGTTAATTACAGGAACTTGTTTTTTTAATTGAATTTGGCTGTTGAAGTTATTCTACAGTCTCGTTATGGGTTCAAGATGACTTCACACAGAGATTTAAATCCCACACATGAAAGTGCTGTTCTAGATTCATATAAGAATCTCCTTTCATCACAAGGTAAAGTACTTGAATTAATTAACAGACCAGATCCGCCTGATGCAATTGTAAAGATTGATGGAGTAGATACTTGGATAGAAATAACAGATGCACATTTTAGTCAAGAGACTGCAATCAGCATAACTTCTCATGCCGCAGATGACAAAGTTCACATACCGTCAAAAGGCGATTTAGTTAGAGATTTTGATTCAATTACTAATGAAAGAGTTGAGTCTGCAATTAGAGCTAAGTTACAGAAGAAAACAATGCAAAGCATTGCTACATCAAATAAACCAGGGATATTACTTGTTGGATTATATGGGCCATTCTTTAACATACTTGAGGTTGAAAGTAATTTTTCTGATGAATTTAAAGCTGAGTTAAAGGCCCAGAATATTTTTAGTTCTATTTATGTTTATCAAACCTGTAACCAAAACACTCATGTGTACCATAAAATCAGATGAAGCAATACTCTGTAGTAAAAGTTATATCTCTTAATAAAAAGTTTATCTATTCAGAAAAAAGCTTTGGCTCAAGAGCTCCTCAAGTCGGTGATGTTGGAACAATAGTTGAAGTTTATGATGGAGCCTTTGATATTGAATGTTGCGATGAAAATGGTGTTACTATTTGGCTTGAAATATTCGAACCTAGTGATGGTGATTTAGAGTTACTGTACATATAGTAAGCTTTTATTAGTGACGAATACTTTCCCTGCATTCTATCAAGCCAGTATTTATCAAAAACAACCAATCAACGTTAATTAGTTGGCATTAAATAAATTTCGCGGACGTTGTTGCGCTGGTTTGCTTCAATGGCAAACAGTACGGCATCGGCCACATCTTGTGGGTCGAGTTTGTCGGGCTTAGCTTCATCAAAAATGGGGTGTTTACCATTCCGGGGACTATGGTAGTACAGCGGCCGTTCCACTCGCTCATTTCTTCAGCTAAGTTTTGCCCAAACCCGTAAGCAAACCATTTAGTTGCACCGTAAATAGAGCCTTTAATTGGCATACGGCCAGCAGCTGGGCTGGTTAATATAAAGTAGCCTTGGTTTTAGCCCATATATCTGTGCGCTTTATTTAGAAATTTGCTACCACAACAAAGTAATGCACAGTATCCTGTACATGTGATAATTTTCCAGCTAAACTTGTCTTATATAATGTACAAGTGAGGTGCAAAATGAGAATAGTGTCTTTTACCGAAGCCCGAAATAGTCTAAAAGCCGTTTTGGATAATGTAATTAATGATGCAGATACGACAGTAATCACTCGTCGTGACACTGAAGATGCGGTTGTAATGTCATTAGATTACTACAACAGCCTTATGGAAACTGTTCATTTACTTCGCTCTCCAGCGAACGCTGAACATTTAAACCGTTCAATTGCGCAGTATAAAGCGGGCAAAACGACTCCACGAGAACTTATTGATGAGTAACAGGTTATTATCATGGACTGATGAAGCTTGGAATAGTTACGTCTACTGGCAGACTCAAGATAAGAAAACCTTGAAACGTATAAATAAGCTAATTGCTGATGTTAAGCGTTCTCCATTTGATGGGATTGGAAAACCGGAACCCCTCAAAGAAAATCTTTCAGGCTTTTGGTCTCGTAGAATAGATGATACAAATCGTTTGGTATATGCCGTGGATGATACAGCAATTACAGTTATCTCGTGCCGTTACCATTACTAAATAAACAAGATAAATAAACAAGATAAATAAACAAGACACCCATCTTAAATTATTCATCCTATCCAGCCAGTATTTATTAAAAAACCGTCAGGTTTAACGCCATTGGCATTAAACCTGACAGCTCAAATTTAACCAAACAACGTTAATTAGTCGGCATTAAATAAATCTCGCGCACGTTGTTGCGCTGGTTTGCTTCAATGGCAAATAGTACGGCGTCGGCCACATCTTGTGGGTCGAGTTTGTCGGGCTTTGCTTCATCAAAAAATGGGGTGTTTACCATGCCAGGGGCTATGGTGGTACAGCGGCCGTTCCATTCGCTCATTTCTTCAGCTAAGTTTTGCCCAAACCCGTAAGCAAACCATTTAGTTGCACCGTAAATAGAGCCTTTTATTGGCTTACGGCCAGCGGCTGAGCTGGTTAATATAAAGTGGCCTTTGTTTTGGCGTAAATGGGGCAGGGTTGCTTTTGCCGTCCACAGCAAGGCTTTAATGTTTATGTCTATCATGGTTGACCATTCATCGGGGTCGCCTTTTTCAGTGCCTGCGGTTGAAACGCCCATACCTGCGTTGGCAAATGCGGCATCTAGTCGGCCAAATTTTTTAAGCCCTTTTGTTACTACGTTTTCAAGTTCGGTAAAGTCGGTGGCATCTGCGGGTACACTCAGTGCGTTATCTTCACCTAACGACTCAACTAGTTCAGCTAATTTATCTTCACTTCTGGCGGTAAGAATGACTTTATGGCCGTTATTAACCAATGTTTTTGCACTCGCTTCACCTATGCCACTAGAGGCACCTGTAATTAGAACTACTTTTTCTTTCGCCATGATTATTTCTCCTATGTTTACATATTCAAAATGATAAGAACGGTTTAATTAATACGTGCTATTGACTGTACCAGTTCTGGGTTAACGGGGCTTGAATGCAGGTCACTTTACGAATGAATTACTTGGATGATGTTAGGTGAGTGGCTTTAATGGGTTTTTGCAAAGGTGGAGTGTTCGTTTTTGTTATACTTTTTATAAAAAAAAGCGCACCTTAAAGTGCGCTATACGTTTATTGTGTTATGTCAAAGCTAACTGAAAGGTCCTCAGTTTGCGGTACACTAATTTGCTTAAGTTGATAAACAGTGAAATCAGTATCTTCTAGCTCTGCATCGTCTATATGTGCGGTGCACGTATAGCCAAGTTGGTAGTCTCCCGGTGTAATGAAGGCAAGCTCAAACTCATATTGGTTATCGTCTTGATCAAATACAACATTTGCGGTCGCAAGTGGGGCATCTTCTGGGGTTTGCTCATCTATTTCGTATATATCTTTAGGTGTTTGAGCATCTGATGAATATAAATATACGGCGTGTCCAAACGTTGAATCTGCAGCAGCAGTGGCGATATTATCTGTTTCACAGTTATTAATAAGCGCTTGGCTTACTATGCCTTCAATTTCTTGTGACTCAGAAAGATTTTGTAATCGTACGCCTCTAGGTTTTAAAAAGATCTCCTCATTATTTTGGGGATCGACCAGCGATTTTTTTAGGTCAAATTCTAAAACAAAGTCGTTATCAGTTTGGTTAAGTGTAAAGCCATCGAGTTGTATTTCGCCTACACCATCATTCCCTTTTCTTTTTACCACGAGCGGAGCAATGCTGTCGTCTTCGTATACTACGTGAGATGTAAAACTAAGGTTATTTGTATCGCCATTTATAACTTGAGCGCGGATCCACGAGTATTCGCCTGCTGGCACTTCTTGATCGTCAAGCAGCTCAAAAACATCGTCCCCGGTGTAATCGAGCAAATTAACCACTTGTGGTTGAGATGCGTCAGCTTCACTTCGGGTTTCAAAACTAAATTCTTCATCGCCTTGTGTTTTAATAGTGATTGAATCAAACACGACGTTAACCGCTTTTAAACCACTAACCGGCGCATCTGACACACCAAGGCTAAAGGTTGATTTGTCGCTAGATTGTGGCGGTGTTGTGCCATTGTCATCACTTGAAGAGCCACACCCGGCTAATGCAAAAAGAACGGCGCTGCTGACTAATGTTGATTTAAAATTCATGATTTACTCCTTTAGTTTATAAAGCGGATTGTAGAAGAGCTAAGCTGAATTTAGATTGAACTGGTTTTTAGAATAGTTACTTGAAATTAATCTTTATTTTACTTTGCGCATTTTTGAGCAAAAATATGTACGCCATAGGTTAACTAGTTTGTGAGCACTAAGGTTTTAAGTGTGAAAATTTAAGCGAAAAAAAGAAAAACTTTGCCCAATTAATTTGCTGATATAGGCACACCTTCCACTTATTTTAATGCTATCGCTTTAAAATTTTTACTATATACTCCCGCCACTTCTTTTGAAGTGTATAGATTTAATTCTTGCTGATAATCAGCCCATAGTTGGAATATGTATGAAAGATAAACTTATTGTGTTTTGGCAAAGCCATTCAGAAACAATCATCACTTTAGGTTACAAAGTGGTATTAGCCTTGGCTATTTTAGTTGCGAGCGCGCTTATTGCACGCTCGGTTAAAAAAGCGATTAAAAATTCTAAGTCACCATTAAAAAAAGTAGACGAAACGTTACTGCCGCTTTTATCGAGCATTGCGGGGTATTTAGTTTACATAATTGCTGGGCTGTTTATTTTAGATATTTTTGGCGTTAATACGGCAAGCTTAATAGCGCTAATGGGCGCGGCGGGTTTAGCGATTGGTTTGGCGCTTAAAAACACTTTAAGTAATATTGCAGCCGGCATTATGTTATTAATACTTAGGCCATTTAAAATAGGCGACTTTGTAGATGCGAGCGGCACGCTTGGCACAGTGAACGAAATAAACTTATTTACGACCATTTTTAAAACCACCGACGGCCTTTATATCGCATCGCCTAACGGTAAAGTGTGGGGCGGCAACATTAAAAACTTTACCCGCAACGGTAAAAGGCGCATGGATATAGTGGTGGGAATTTCGTACGCCGACTCTATTGATGTTGGCTTAAATGTACTTAAAGAAGTTGCCGAATCAGAAAGCCGATTACTCGCAGATCCAGCGCCTAAAGTAATGGTTACTTCAATAGGCGAAAGCGCAGTAAATATTCAATTACGTGCATGGGCTGTAAATGGCGATTACTGGCAAACCGTGTGGGATTTAAATAAACGCGTTAAAGAGGCCATAGAAGGCGCGGGGCTGAGTATTCCGTTTCCGCAGCGAACGCTGCATATATCTGAGTCGATGGCATCGGCAGTAACGGTTAATAACGGTAAATAACGGTAAATAAAACCTTTAAACACTATTACCATAAGCACAAATAAAAATAGCGAGCCTTGGCTCGCTATTTTTGTATTAGCTTTTTGCTGACGAGTATTACCCTTCTAATTGAAAGTCGTATACCGAGCCTAAGTTAAGCAGCTGGGTTAGTTCATCCAGTGCTTGGTAGCTTTCGGTAAGTAGGGCTGAATCGGCAAAGTCGCTTGCGCCTAACTTATCGCGGTAGTTACGTTTTGCCCAGTCACAAAGTTGTGTGTATTTAGTATCGGTTAAAATAACCTCTGGGTTTACCGCAGCAAGTTCTTGCTCGTTAAGAGCTACACGTAAACGCAGGCAGGCAGGGCCGCCGCCATTTTGCATACTTTGGCGCAGGTCAAAAAACTGCACTTGGTTTACTGGGTTATCGGCTAAAATCATTTCTTCAATGTAGGCGTTTACTGCGCTATTACGTTGGCACTCTTGTGGCGCTACTAATAGCATTGAGCCATCATCTAGGCTTACTAATTGGCTATTAAATAAGTAACTGCTTACTGCATCGCTAATGCTTACTTTATCGGTAGGTACTTCAATTATGTATAGCTGTTTGCTGCCGGTGTAGGCATCGCGAATTTCTTGCAGGGCATCGTGTTGGTTTAAAAATGCTTGCTGGTGGCAAAGCAATACGTTTGCGTTACCTACTGCAATTACATCGTTATGAAACACGCCTTGGTCTATTACATCTGGATTTTGCTGCAGTAAAATTTGGCTCGATTCTTTTAAATTATGTAATCGGCAAATGGCTTCTGAGGCTTCTAGTGTTTGCCTTGCAGGAAACTTAGCCGGTTTTGGTAACTGGCTGTTAAAGGCACTTGCGCCAAATACGAACATTTCTAGGCCTTGCTCGCCGTGGCTGTCGCAAAGGCGGGTGTGGTTAGCCGCGCCTTCGTCGCCAAAAAAGCCCTGATCGGGTAAATGCGTGTGATGTGCAAAGTAGCTATCGTTATTAAACATGGCTTTTAGTAAGCGGGTAGTTGTAGCAGGCTCTAGCGAGCGATGAAACTTATTGTTTAAATTAGCTGAGGTAAAATGCACTTTGCCATCGAGGGTATCTGGCGATGGAGAAACAGTAGCGGCATTGGCGGTCCACATTGCAGAGGCCGAATAACACGCGCGCAATAAAATAGGGTCTGCTTTAAATGCTTTATGAATAACTTGCGAGTCGTTGCCGGTAAAACCTAGGCGACGTAGTACGTTTAAATCGGGGCGTGCGTGGGGCGCAAACACACCTTGTGTTAGGCCTTTGTCGTGCATGGCTTTCATTTTTTCAAGGCCCTGTAACACAGCTTCTTGAGGGTTTGAAAAACTTGCCGCATTATTTAACGAGGCAACGTTACCATACGATAAACCCGCATAGTTGTGAGTAGGGCCAACTAAGCCATCAAAATTTACTTCTAAGGCGTGCATACACGTTCCAATCATATTGTTTTTAGTTACTTAACAATACAACGCAATGGCCGCGCTTGCAAAGCCTATAAATACGAAATTTATCGGCTGTAAACTCGCTCTTTATCGCACGTAGTATGGGTATTACTAGGATCGTTTACCTGCCATACGCTAATGTCTAAACGCCATAGTAGGTAAAGGGTGTGGTATAGGTTAGCCATGGTATTTTCCTTGAAAGTTTCACTGAACACATCTGTACTTTGAAAGAATTATGCCAACTGTTAATTGAATATTTTATGAATACAAATCAGATATTTATTAAAACACTAAAAATAACTTTTGAGCGCTTAGCACCATTTTGGGGCTAAAAGGCTTAAAAGTTGCACCATAAAGCCACGCAGCGGGTGCGTGGCGTATGGTTTATACGCTGTATTTAGCGCCCTACTTTACCCTTTACTAGTGGGTCGAACGACAGCACACTAAATTTTCCTTGGCTAGCATTTTTACCGTTATTTAATACTGGCGAGCGGTGTAGCTCATCTACGGTAAAATATATTTTATGATCGGCGCCATAACTAAAGCCATCAGGCCAGCTTAAGCGCTCGCCTTTAAATAATACCTGGTATTTACCGCTTGGTTTTACCACGCCAATTGCGCCATTGGTTATGTCGGTAACATACACATTGCCTCCGCCATCAACAATAATGCCATCTGAAATTGGTTTAGCTCCGTAACGCGTTACTTTACTTTCAAGGGCGCTTGCGCTCAGGCTTTTATTGTTAATATCGCTTGTGGCAATACGGTAAACCGATGTGCCAGACATAGAGCCAAAGTAAAGCCACTGTTCGCTTGGGTCGAGTGTGATTGGGTTTACGCCTAAACGTGCTGGTTGGCCGCCTAGTTTCATGGTGCGCCCTTCAATGACCATGTCGATGTTTTCGGCTGTGGTGTATGGGCTATTTTGTATGACTCTGCGCGCCTCACCTGTTTTTAAATTTACGGTAATAATAGCGGCTTGGCTGCCTTGTGCGGTGTCGGCAATGTATACAACGCCGTGTTTATTATCGATAACTAAATCGTTTAAAAACGAGGTGTCGGTAATGGTGGGTTTAGCTAAATAAATTATTTTATGCAGCTGCTCTTTGTTGGTATCCCAACCGACTAAACGCCCAGCACGATCAGGGCCTGATGTATCAAGCATCCATAACACGCCATCGGCAGATACATTTATGCCAAGTACATCGTAAAAGCCTTTGCCGTTTTTATACGCGTATGCCCATTCTTCATTAGGGTAGGGTTTGGTGGTGCCATCGCTTAATAGCTCCATAATTTTTTGTTTTTGGCCGTAAAAACCATGTACCGATAAAAACTTACGACCCGATGGCGTAATAGCAATATTACCCGGTGGGTGCTGCGCGTCGAATGTAGCAACTGTTTTTAAATCGGTGTGCGTAGGTTGGGTATTAGCAAATGCACTGCTGGTTAAAAATGCGGTGCTGCAGGCTGCTGCTAAAAGTATTTTTTTAATCTGGTTCATGCTTAAAAGCCTTCTAAAACAAGTTTACCGCGTGAGGTGTGCGATTCTAAAATTTGATGTGCTTTATATAAATTAGCGGCGTTAATTAATCCTAAATTTTGCCCAAGCGTGGTTTTAAGTGTACCTGAGTCTATCAGCTCGCTAATTTCATTAAGTAAGGTGTGCTGCGCTGTTATATCGGCGGTAGTAAATAGCGAGCGGGTAAACATAAACTCCCAATGCACCGATATACACTTACGCTTAAATTTTAAAATATCGAACGATGAAGGGTCATCTATTAGCGCAAATTTACCTTGGGGTTTAATACACTCTACTATTTGATCTTGGTATTGGTCGGTATGGGTTAAGCTAATAACGTAATCAAACTCAGCTAAACCAAGCTCTAGGCGCTGCTCGTTTAAATTTTTAGTATGATTGAGCACATGATCCGCTCCTAACTCTTTAAGCCAGGTTACGCTTTGCTCGCGCGATGCAGTACCTACCACGTTTAGCCCCGTAAGCTGTTTGGCAAGCTGTACCAAAATAGAGCCAACGCCACCTGCAGCGCCAATAACTAAAATAGATTGCTGAGTATTTTGCTTATTTTTAGGCACTTGTAAGCGCTCAAACAGCATTTCGTAAGCGGTAATACTGGTTAGCGGCAGCGCTGCGGCTTGTGCGTCGGTTAATGTTTTAGGCGCATGGCCTACAATACGCTCATCAACTAATTGAAATTGCGCATTACTACCTTGGCGCGATAAATCGCCGGCGTAAAATACACGATCCCCCACATTAAATAACGAAACCGACTCGCCAACGGCTTTTACTATGCCTACGCCGTCCCAACCTAATACTTTGTAGCCTTGCTCTGGTGCTACATTTGCACGTATTTTTGTATCTACAGGGTTTACCGAAATAGCCTTTACTTCAATAAGTAGGTCGTGCCCGGTGGCGCTTGGGGTATCAAGTTCAATTGCTTGTATAGAGCTTGCTGTAAGCGTTTTAGTGTTTTTGGTGTAGCCAAATGCTTTCATGTGCGTTCCTGATGATTTTAACCAAGTGTTTTTAACTTATAAGCACTATAGCTCAGTTGAAAAATAGAAAAAGACATGAAAAACTAAAGCACTTTCAAATTTTAATTGAAAATATGCGATCATTTAACGATATTCAAACTTTTATAGATGTAGCCAGTTGCGCTAGTATTTCTGAAGCTGCACGACAAAACGAGCAAACCCCAGCGGCGGTAAGTGCAGCTATTAAGCGCCTAGAAAAAGACTTAGGAAACGTGCTGTTTATTCGCTCTACTCGTAGCTTACGCTTAAGTGTGGCAGGGGAGCAGTTTTTAAATTACGCCAAAGACTCTCTTTCGCTTATTCAACAAGGGGTAGCTGCAGTACAAACCGCAGTGGGCGAAGTAACGGGAACGCTACAGGTATCGGCTCCGTGCGACTTAGGGCGCAATAAACTAAGTGAATGGCTTAATGAGTTTTTAGCACACTACCCGCATGTAAAACTTAAATTGCACTTAAGTGACGAAGTAAGCGACATTTACAGCCAATCAATTGATATCGCACTGCGCTTTGGTGTACCAAAAGATTCGCAGTTAATTGCAGCGCCACTTTTTTTAAATAATGCGCGTATTTTAGTGGCCTCTGCTGAGTATATTGCTAAAAATGGATTGCTTACACATCCACTTAATTTAACGCAGCACACCACCATTACCTTTATGCGCTTTGGCGAGGTGTTTAAAGAGTGGCGATTTTATAAAAATGGCGCAGTGCAAAAAGTACAGCTAAATTGCCAACACATAGTAAACGATGGCGAAATGGTTAGGCGCTGGGCGCTAGAGGGCAAAGGCATTGCGTATAAGTCGTACTTAGATGTAATTGATGATTTAGCAAGCGGGCAACTCGTTCATTTATGCCCCGAGTGGCAAAGCGATCCGCTACCGCTTTATATGATGTACGCCGACCGACGCCAAATGACCCCGGTGATCAGCGCATTTAGGGCGTTTATTCAACAAAAAATAACCGCGTTAGTGGGCTAACTCATCATCGTTTTTAGTTGTTAAATCGCTTATTACTAAATCAAGCAGCTGCATTAGCTGTTTGGCTTGTGTGGGGTCTACACTTTCAAACTTACATAATATATTTTTTGGAATATCAGCAGCTTCGTTTTTAAGGGCTTGCCCACTTTGGGTAAGCTGAATTAGGCGCTTACGCTTATCGTGCTCATCTTTAATAACAGCCAGCAGAGACTTTTCGGTCATTTTTTTGAGTATTTGGGTCATAGCGCCACCATCAATAGCAGTTTTATCTATTAGCTGCGCTATGGTTATTTTGTCTTGCTCCCACAGTGCCATCATTACTACATACTGCGGATACGTTAAATTAAGTGCAGCTAAAGGCTCACGGTAAGCACGTGCAATGCTATTTGATGCCATATATAACCTATGACAAAGCTGATTTTTTAATTTTAATTGCTCAAATGACATACCTAACTCCTAGTGCGTTAATACCTTCAACTCAAAAAAACATTTTAATTTGCATGCAAAGTATTTGCAATCTCTAATTACTTGCCCTATTATTTTGCATGCAAACTAAATTAATTGATAAACTTTGGAGTTCACTATGAATGTATTACAAAACGTTGCCTACACAGCAAAAGCAACTGCAACCGGTGGCCGTGAAGGTGTAGCTAAATCAGACGATGGCCGTTTAAATGTGAAACTATCAACCCCAAAAGGGCTAGGTGGCGACGACGGACAAGGCACAAACCCGGAGCAATTATTTGCAGCTGGTTATGCAGCGTGCTTTATTGGTGCACTAAAATTTGTAGCCGCTAGCGAAAAAATTGCGCTACCAAGTGATACACACATTAACTCTGAAGTATCTATTGGCGCGATTGAAGGTGGGTTTGGCATTGCAGTAAAATTAGCTGTATCACTCGGTGATATGGATAAAGCGGCGGCGCAAGAGCTGGTAAATAAAGCACACCAAGTATGCCCATACTCAAACGCTACACGCGGTAATATTGAAGTAGAGCTTTCGGTTATTTAATTAACTGATCACTTAGCATTGTAATAGCCCAGTGGTTTGCCACTGGGCTTTTTTGTATGCAAAGTTTATGAAATAACGTTATAAATATATAAAAACAGCATGATTAAATTAACCCATATACCAGCAACTGACACAGCTGTATTTGTCATTGCAGTGATTAAGTAAGCAGCTCTTTAATGCTGAAAAATGTTGGGAGGATGAAAAGGGTTAAGGCGTTCTGCATGAACGCCGATAGAGGGCAGGCTTTATCGTTTGTATCGGATGTATTGGGTGTGCTTACAGCCCTAACTCCGATAACCCTGGGTGATCGTCGGGGCGGCGTCCTTGAGGCCAGTGGAATTTTCGTTCTGATTCTTTGATGGGTAAGTCGTTGATGCAAGCGAAGCGATTTTGCATTAAGCCGTTTTCATCGAATTCCCAGTTTTCGTTGCCGTAGGAGCGAAACCAGTTGCCGCTGTCGTCGTGCCACTCATACGCGTAACGCACGGCAATACGATTTTCAGTGAAAGCCCATAACTCTTTTATCAGCCTATATTCCAATTCTTTTTCCCATTTTCCCGTTAAAAATGCGGCGGCTTCTTCGCGGCTGTTCACAAAAGAGCTGCGATTACGCCATTTGGTATCCACTGTATAAGCAAGTGATACCTTTTCAGCGTTACGGCTGTTCCAACCATCTTCTGCTAGACGCACTTTTTCGATGGCGCTTTCGCGGGTAAAAGGGGGCAGTGGTGGGCGTGTACTCATGTTTAAATCCTCTTTGGGTAAAGTAACGTTGAATAGCTTGTATAGGTTTCATCAATAAGTGACTTTGAATATTAGCCTGATTAATTGAGCTACAAATCTAATATAACAGTGTCGGAATCTTTCGCTGGCACAGCGCAGCATAACAATACGTCTGATGGGTCAATATATGCACTTGGCTTGGTGCGATACGTTACAGCACCACTTTTTAGTTTAACCGCACATGAGCCACATTGGCCGTTGCGGCAACTGTATGGTGGCGTAAGCCCTTTGCTTTCGGCTACGTCGAGCAGGGGCTTGTCACCCTTGTACCAGCTTTGTTCAATACCTGAGTGGGCAAACTTTATCACAGCAGATTTAGCCTCTAGCTCAGCGTGGTTGCTGGTATCTGTTGATTGGCGTGCTAAAGACGACGGCCCAAACGCTTCGGCATGAATATCTTGATCTTTTACCCCAATGCCAATCAGTAAGTCATACATACTTTGCATAAAACCTTGGGGGCCACACAGATAAAAGTCTTTGTCGAACAGCGACGGGAAATCGACGCTATGCTCTGTGGCCATTGCATTAAGTACGTCCATTAACAAGCTTTGGCTAATTCGCCCTTGGGAAGTGTAATCGTTCGACACAATAGCGTTTTGCGTTTGATTGCTGTGCGCCTGACTTAATACAGAATAATACTGAATACGCCCAGCGCTACGTTTGGCAATGTTGCTCAGTTCTGCATAGAAAGCACGTTGCTCACTATTTTTGGCCGCTTGAATAACTGCCATCGGGCGGATATAGCGAGTGCGTATACCTTCATTAACTGCATCATTTGCCATGGCCACCATTGGCGTAATGCCTACACCTGCACCTATTAAAATGGCTGGGCGCTGCTGTGTGTTATCGATAAAAAAATGGCCGCTTGGTGCTTTAATCTGTATTTCACTGCCAATCGATATTCGAGAATGCAAGGTACTTGATACCAGACCATACTCTTCACGTTTTACTGAAATACGATAACCACTTTGCGTTGGGGCACTGGATACAGTGTAATTGCGCACAAGCCAGTTTTCAGTATTTTGCTGCTTAATACGCAGGGTTAAATGTTGCCCTGGGGAAAATGGTAGTACGGGAGAATCATCTTTTGGCTGTAAATAAAATGAGCGGATTGTACTGCTTTCGTCTTCGATTTTACTGACGGTAAATGCGCGCCACTGGTTGAGCTGTGCTTGTGCTTTAACTATTGCTTCTGCCTGTGACCAGGTGCCCGTTGCTTGAGAATTAGGGGAGTAGCTATCGAACTGAGCGCGAAATGGAAGTGCCGCTTTTAATGTCAGCCCTTGGGTTAGGGTAAATTGCCAGCCGCGCTGCGCACCTTGAAACCCTTTAATTATCGGTGAGTCACTTGCCAGCAAGGTAACTGTGCCGGTTAACATAAAAACATCGCCGCTGGTAAAATCAACAAACAGTAAACCCGCTTTGGGGTTTAACCGGAAATTACCCAGCGTATTGAAGAAGTTATTTCCTGCATAATCAGGAATGGTGAGGGTGTTTTCGTCAACCTTTATAAAACCTGGCATGCCACCACGGTGTGACACATCAACCCCCATAGCATTATGGGCAGATACCTTACGGTTCACTTCGTTTGCAGGTTCGTGACCCGCAGAACTGGCAACAAAAAACGTATCCGCTTGGCGGATGAATGCCTTTAGGCTATCACTTAATTCAAAGAACGCTTCAGCGCGCGGAGCCTTGTATGGCGCATCTGGCGAACGGATAAAGTGAAGGTCGCGAGTTTGAATATACTGCGGACAATTGCCAAAAGATTGCTCAACTTCTAGGATAAACTGGTTGTTCGCTGCGCTGGTAACACAAGCGTTGACGCGGTTTCTACGCCGGGTCGACATTTCTAACCCCAATAAACCCAATCGAGCACCTTGTGTGATTGCTGCGCCTAATGGATCACCTGATAAAATCGGGGTGTTTACTGTGAGCTGAGTCGGGGAAGGGGACTGCACGAAGCCCGGCTTTCCAGGTAAAATTGACGCCCAAAGTTGCCCCTTATCTGATGTACTACCCAGCACCATAAACGGCAGTTGTTGGAAAAACTGCCTATGCTGATCTGGCATAAATTCGCGGATCGCGCGGCGGCCAATAGTACGCATTTTTTCGTAACTTCCGGCACGTCTTTGCATTTGCTGTTCACCTTCGTGAAAAGCACTTGAAGTAATGTGTGTGTTCATAATGACTCCATTAGCGCAGTGCGCCGGAAAAGCATTTGCCAAAAATATTAAACTGGTGATGCAAAAGAATGTCGGGCTCAAACCTATTCATTGAAAGGCAGAGCCGCTTTAACAAATACTTACTTTACCAGTCCCGCTTTTGTAGCCTGCATAGGAACGAAACCGCTTAACCCTTCTACGTTAGATAACCAGCGACGTATATTCGGATATGGGTCAAGAGATACATCCCCCTCGGGAGCGTGGGCGACATAGCTGTATATCGCAAAATCAGCCAAGCTCACTTTATTAGCCACCAAGAAGTCATTGCCATTGAGTTGCTGTTCCAGTTTTGTTAGGGCTTTTGCTGCTGTTTCTTTAGCGAAAACAGGATCAACCGGCGAGTTGAAAACATTAATTAACCTCGCTGCACCAGGGCCGTAGGATATCTCTCCTGCAGACATGGCAAGGAAACGATGCATCTCAGCTTCGCTGGCAAGATCTTGCGGAATATATGAAGGTGCGTATTTGCGTGCCAAGTAAATCAAGATTGATATTGAATCGTGGATTACCACGTCAGAATCCTCAATTACTGGTACTACACCTAATGGATTGAGAGCCAAAAAGGGGGCTTGTTTATGCTCCCCCGCGGGTAAGTCTACATAAATAACTTCATGGGCTATGCCTGCAACACTTGCAAATAACTCTACTCGGTGGGCATGGCCGGATAATGGAAAACCGTGAATTTTAATGGCGTTTGACATGATATTTACCTTATTTAAACGTTAACTGATGACTTTTGCTGTTAGCCACTGACCTGTTGTGGCATGGGTAAATATTAGGCGTTGCGCTTCTTATGAACAATATGTTGATTTATGGAATCACTATGTACAAAATGTTCATGAATAGGGCGAAGCATTACACGGAGCAATATAGGGAGCTCTTATGGATACACTTGACGGCATGCGCACGTTTATTGCGGTGGCAAAGCAAAAATCTTTCACAGGTGGTGCTAAGCAACTAGGCATAAGCACTAAACTGGCGAGTAAATACATTGCTCAGCTGGAGCAAAAACACGGTGCTTTGTTGTTCCACCGAACTACGCGCAGTGTTACGTTGACCGAAACTGGGCAGGCGTATTTTGTGCGATGCGTTCCTTTGTTGGAACAATTTGAAGAGCTAGAAGATGTCATTCAGCATCGACAGTCTGATCTGTCTGGCACGGTTCGCTTAACCGCACCTACCGCATTTGGCAGTACTAAATTAGTCGATGCACTGGCCCCATTTTTAGCCAAGCATCCGAAAATTAATGTTGAGTTGAACCTGTCTGATCAGTACGTGGCTATTATCGATGAAGGTGTGGATGTTGCTGTGAGGTTTGGGCCGTTGAAGGATTCAACGCTGATCGCTAAAAGATTAATGGATATGCGTATTGTTTTTTTTGCCTCTCCTGAGTATTTAAAGCGCAATGGCACACCAAGCCATCCCCGTGCGCTGGCGACACACAATTGTTTATTGCAAACTTCTCAAAACGACCCTGAAAACTGGAAGTTCAAGGAAGATGGCAATACGTTCACCGTTAATGTTAGCGGCGATTTTGCTTCTAACTCCCCCAGAGCAGTAACCCACATGGCTTCCCAAGGGCTAGGAATAGGCATGGGCCCACAATACGTGACAGAGCCTTACGTAAAAGACGGCTCATTGCAGTTACTGTTCGAACCCTACGAAGCAAGCATATTGGAGCTAAATGCAGTGTATGCTTCAAACCGCCACTTACCGGCAAGAATACGAGCATTACTTGATCATCTTGCGCTTTCTTTTGCAACTTAGTGGTAATTACCTCAATAGCTACTGTGCAGGCACAATGTATAACGTATCTGCTTATTGATTTAGAATTTGCTCGTGAAGTAGAGCAAAGCGTAGGGCATCTTTTTATCGCACAGACCTGCGTAAATACCTTGTTAGCATAAGGCTTTAAATTGCAGTAGCGATAAAACAAGTATGCTCATACTAAAACGCTACAAAAGCCCAGGGGTTTGCCACTGGGCTTTTTTGTGCGCTGCAATTTACTAGAGATCACATTAATTGAAGTGGGCTTTTAAATAAACATACGAAAAATCGTATATTCACTATTTCATATATTCTTATTTTGTTTTATTGTATGCACACTAACTAAACGAGGATGCTATGGAACAACTCAACCCACTACAATTTTACAAATGCTTAGCCGACGATACACGCTTAAAAGCCATGTTATTAATTAGCCATGAGCAAGAGCTGTGTGTGTGTGAGCTTGTTGCTGCGCTTGAACTGAGCCAACCTAAAGTGTCGCGCCATTTAGCGCAGCTTAGGCAATGTGGCCTATTGAGCGACCGTAAGCAAAATCAATGGGTGTATTACAGTATTAATAAAGCCCTGCCACAATGGGCTCTTAGCGTACTAACGCAAACACGAAACGAAAATTCTGCGTTTTATAACGATGATTTAAATCGACTCAATGCAATGGGTAATCGCCCAGAGCGTGCAGCAAGCTGCTGTTAATTAAGTAAATTGATATAACTTTACTAAAGGTATTTATTATGACAATTAAAGTAGGTATTAACGGCTTTGGCCGTATGGGACGTTTAACACTGCGCGCAGCACTAGAGTGGCCAGAAGTAGAATTTATTAAAGTAA
This sequence comes from Pseudoalteromonas sp. A3, assembly GCF_025942345.1. Lineage (NCBI taxonomy): Bacteria > Pseudomonadati > Pseudomonadota > Gammaproteobacteria > Alteromonadales > Pseudoalteromonadaceae > Pseudoalteromonas > Pseudoalteromonas sp. A3. Next base: position 45,396 of record NZ_JAPCKL010000010.1, on the reverse strand, counting down.
ACGATGTAGCGGGCGATGCTAAAACACATGCCCATTTATTAGAGTTTGACTCAGTGCACGGGCGTTTAGCGCACAGCGTTACAGCTAACGAGAATAGCTTTAGTGTGGGTAAACACACTATTGCCGTTACCAATAACAAAACCATTAGCGATACCGATTGGTCTGATTGCGATGTAGTGATAGAAGCCAGCGGTAAAATGAAAACCACTGAGTTGTTAAATCAATATTTAGCACAAGGTGTTAAGCGCGTTGTGGTAACCGCTCCGGTAAAAGAAGACGGCATTTTAAATGTGGTTATGGGCGTTAACGATAATTTATATAACCCAGATGAGCACAAAATTGTGACTGCGGCTTCGTGTACGACTAACTGTTTAGCGCCTATTGTAAAAGTACTGCAAGAAAAAGTAGGCATTAAGCACGGCTCAATGACCACTATTCACGATATTACCAATACCCAAACTATTATTGATGCGCCACATAAAGACTTACGCCGTGCTCGTTCGTGCGGGACAAGTTTAATACCTACCACAACCGGTAGTGCAACAGCCATTACGCATATATTCCCTGAGCTAAAAGGTAAGTTAAATGGCCATGCCGTGCGCGTACCTTTAACTAACGCATCGATTACTGACTGTGTATTTGAGCTTGAGCGTGGTGTAACTGCCGCTGAGGTGAATGAATGGTTTGCTCAAGCGTCTAAAAACGAGCTTGCTGGTGTATTAGGTTACGAAGAAAAACCGCTTGTATCGATTGATTACAAAACCGATCCACGCAGTAGCATTATTGATGCGCTTTCTACCATGGTTATTAATAATACCCAGCTTAAATTATACGCTTGGTACGATAACGAATGGGGCTACGCTAATCGTACTGCCGAGCTTATGCTTAAAGTTGCTAAAAGTGACTTGGTTTAACCATTAATTAAAGGTTTTAAGGGCGTTAACCATGTTTGAGCAACTCGCTAATTTACCTACAGCAATAAAACAGTATTTAATAATTACCGGTAATTACTGGGCATTTACCTTAACCGATGGCGCACTACGTATGCTGGTGGTGCTGTATTTTCATCAGTTAGGGTATGGTGCGCTGGCCATTGCCATGCTGTTTTTGTTTTACGAAATTTTTGGTGTGATCACCAATTTAGTGGGCGGTTGGCTAGGGGCTCATTTAGGCCTTAATAAAACCATGAACTTTGGCTTGGCGCTGCAAATAATGGCGCTTGCCATGTTATGTGCGCCAAGTGAATGGCTCACCGTGGCTTATGTTATGGCGGCGCAAGCGCTTAGCGGCATAGCAAAAGATTTAAATAAAATGAGCGCCAAAAGCGCCATTAAACACTTAGTGCCCGAGGGAGAAAGCGGCCAAGGCCAGCTCTATAAATGGGTGGCTATTTTAACGGGCTCAAAAAATGCGTTAAAAGGGGTCGGCTTCTTTTTAGGTGGTTTACTCCTTACTGTACTGGGTTTTGTAGGTGCTTTAAAAGCCCTTATTTTATTACTCACTATTGCGTGGATTATTAGCGTTGTATTTTTAAAAGGCGACATGGGCAAGGCTAAAAATAAGCCTAAGTTTAAAGAGCTATTTTCTAAATCCCGTGCAATAAATTTATTAAGCGCAGCACGGTTATGTTTGTTTGCCGCGCGTGATGTATGGTTTGTAGTGGCTTTACCTATTTATTTAGCCCAGCAGTTTAACTGGAATTTTTGGTGGGTAAGTGGCTTTATGGCACTTTGGGTAATTGGCTACGGTGGTGTGCAATCGCAAGCGCCGCGTATTACCGGCACCAGTAACTCAAACGTTGATACCGTTAAACATGCCTATTTATGGGTGTTGCTGCTAAGTGGTGTAACAGCACTATTAGCACTTTTTATGCAACTTGATGTGGCCGTGCATGCCACGCTGATTATAGGTTTGCTTATTTTTGGCGGTGTATTTGCCGTTAATTCATCTGTGCATAGTTACTTAATTGTCAGCTTTGCTAAAAGCGATGGTGTATCGCTTGATGTTGGCTTTTATTACATGGCCAATGCCATGGGGCGTTTACTGGGCACGGTGCTTTCGGGGTGGGTGTTTCAGGTTTATGGCTTTGTAGCGTGTTTGTGGGTGAGCGTTGCTTTACTCATAGGTGCCACGATAACCACTGCTATTTTGGCCAAGCGTTAGGCCTAATTGTTCAAAAAACTTAAATTATTTTATGTTATTGATGGCTTGATGCAGTTTGTATATTAAACTGTAGGGGTGTTTTAACAAAAGGTAATTTAAGTGCGAGAACTCACGTTAGCAAAAAAGTTATTATGGATAACTGTAGGGAGTACATTTTTAACAGTATTAGTACTTTCTGGAGTTTTATGGTGGCAAATGTCATCAAACAGCGAGGCGCTCGCTAAAGAATCTGAAGATTATATCGTGGCCGAAGTTGAGCAAAAGCTTAACGCAAACGCGGCTGCTTACGGCGAAAAAATAGCCGGATTTATCAACGAAGCTTACCGAATTCCAAACTCATTAGCTGCATTACTTGGTGATGCGGCTAATACTCAAACATTAGACCGCGACACGGTAGTGAGCATTAACCGCTCTATACTTGAAAAAAATCGGTTTTTATCGTCAATTTATTCGCAGTTTGAAGCCAATGCCTTTGATGGGCAAGACGCGCAATTTAAGCAAGGATATAAACACTCAGTTAATGGCGATGGCACGTTAGAAGTATATATAACGCGTGACCAAAACGGCATTATTGAGCAGCAAAAAGTAGCTAACGCTGCCGATAAATACCTGACCTCGTTAAACGAATTTGGTATTCGTGAAGCGCATTGGTATTTATGCGCAAAAGATACACTTAAGCCCTGTATTATGGAACCTTACCTTTACGAAATACCTTCTGGCGATTCGGTTATGCTTACCTCATTAACCGTACCTATTACTAAATCGGGCCGCTTTATTGGTTTAGCAGGCGTTGATTTAACGCTCCCTACGTTTCAGGGCTTAACCGAAAAACTTTCGAGCGAACTTTATAACGGCCAAGCAAAAGTAACACTTTTAAGTGATATAGGTTTAATTGTAGGCAGCAGTCACTACAAATCTAAATTAGGCCGCCCATTTAAAGAGGCAGTTAGTAGTAACACTTACAGTGAGCTGGTTAAATTTAAAGGGCAACATGGCCTTTTTAAAACACCTAGCGAGTATTTAGTTAACTACCCAATTAATATTAAGCTGGCTAACACTCAGTGGAGCCTACTTATTGAAGTGCCAAGTAATTTAGCGCTAGAGGGGCCTAATGCCTTAGCTAAAAACATGAGCGACTCGGCCAATCAGCTCGGTGTTGTTATTTTAATAACCGGTGCTGTTATTGCTTTAATCGCTTTTATTATTATGAAAGTAGTAGTGGGCACTGTGGTTGCACCCCTTGAGCAAATTCAACAGCGTGTAGATAACCTTGCCAGCTCAGAAGGTGACTTAACTCATACACTCCATGTAGATACCCACGCAGAGCTGATTGCGCTTGCGGGTGGTTTTAATGCCTTTTTAGCTAAGCTACGTGGCCTAATTGCAGAGCTTAAAGATGTATCGTCGCAAACAAAACAGCAAGGCGAAATAGCACAACATATTGCTATTGATACAAAACATAATGTGCAATCGCAGTTTCAAGAAATTGAAAGTGTAGTGACCGCTATGAACGAAATGAGCGCCACCGCACTTGAAGTTGCCAGAGCCTCTGAGCAATCTGCTCAACAAGCGGATGAAATAAATGGTTTAGTGGTTAGCAGTGAGTCGAGCTTGTCATCGGCTATGAGCCAAGTGAAAACCATGTCTGAAGAAATAAAAGAAGCCAACCAAGCGGTTGAAAAAGTGGCTTCGCGTAGTAAAGATATTACGCAAATTTTAGATGTGATCAGAACCATTTCAGAGCAAACCAACTTACTTGCACTTAATGCCGCCATTGAGGCAGCACGCGCTGGCGAGCACGGCAGAGGCTTTGCGGTAGTTGCCGATGAAGTACGTGCACTGGCGTCTAAAACACGCTCATCTACCGATGATATTAGCCAACTTATAGATAGCTTATTGTTAGAAGTAGGTAATGCATCAACCGTAATCGAAAAAGGCGTAGTACGCGCGCAAAGCGCAGTAGACGAAACCTCAGTGGCGTTTGACGCGCTGCACAGTGTGGTAGTAAAAGTAGATGAAATTACTAATCAAATTACCCACATTGCCACCGCAGCCGAGGAGCAAAGCTTAGTAACCGAAGAGATAAACCGTAACCTTACGCTTATTTCTGATGCGGCATCGCAACTTGCTGATTTATCTACCAAAGCGGGCGATAGCAGTGAAGCGCTTAATGCACTGGTAGCGCAGCAAGATAGCGAGCTTAATAAACTTAAAACGTAAGTAAAGCTCAACCCTAGCAAATATAAAAAGCGGCTAATTCACACGAATTAGCCGCTTTTTTTAGTTGAGACTTTTTAGAAGTTAGTAAAACGAAACGTTATAGCTTTTTGATCAAGGCAAACATTTGATTGATCATTGGCTGCGCTAATTGCTCAACCCCTGGGCGGTTAAAATAGCCACGAAGCCCAGTAAACTGCACCTGAAAAAACTGCGCGTATTCAAGCGCGGTAAGGTTGCTGCTTAGCTCATTATTTTTAATGGCTTGAGCAAACAAGGTGGTTAAGTAGGCTTCAAACTTTGCTGATAGATCTAGGCTTAGCTCGTATAACGAGGCGTCTTTTTCTGCAAATTCGCTGTTTGCTTTTACCAACATACAAATAGCACTTGGGCTACAGTCTTTGGTTTTAATAATTACGTTTTCTACAAACGCACGCAAACCACCTAAAACAGAGTCAGAACTTGCTAAAAACCCATCAATTTGGCTTTTCATTTGTACTGTGTAGTCTTTTAAAGACTCGCTGTATAGGCCTTCTTTAGAGCCAAACGCCGCATATATACTGCCTGGGCGCATGTTAATGGCTTCTTGTAAATCGCGGGTTGAGGTGGCGTTAAACCCCTTTTCCCAAAACAATTGGCTTGCAACGCGAATTACATTATCGCGCTCAAATTTAACTTTGTTTGCCATTTTATTCTCAACTATTTTGAACGTATGCTCAATTTTAACTTGAACAGTCGCTCAAAATCAAATAGTATGTGTCTCGAAGTTACTTAACCTGACACCAGGTTACTCAAACACATTAATTTATTGGAGCAGAACATGGCAGAATTTACGTTATATACCCAAGACAACGCACCAGAAGAGTCAAAATCGCTTATGGCTGATTCAGTAGCAGCATTTGGCATGTTGCCTAACCTTCATGCCGTAATGGCAGAAGCGCCTACGCTACTTAAAGGTTACCAAGTACTGCATGAGTTATTTCAAAACACCTCGTTTAACGCAGAAGAGCTAACTGTGGTATGGCAAACAATTAATGTTGAGCACGAGTGTCATTACTGTGTACCAGCACACAGCGCAATTGCCGCTTCAATGAATGTAGACCAAGATATTGTTGATGCCCTAGTAAACAAAACACCACTTGCAGATGCAAAACTTGAAACACTACGTGAAACCACACTTGCAATGACACGCGATCGCGGCGTAATTAGCGATCAGCAAATTGAAAAGTTTTTTGCAGCAGGTTACGGTAAACAGCAACTACTAGAAATTGTTGTAGGCTTATCGCAAAAAGTAATGAGCAACTACACTAACCACCTTGCTGATACACCAGTTGACGAACCATTTAAAAAGTTTGCTAAATAATAGCGGTTTTATAAATAACAAAGGCAGCCTAGGCTGCCTTTTTGTATTGTAAGCGAATGGCCATTATTTAAATTTAACGGCTTTAGTGCTGCGTGTATAAGTACGCTGCTCGGGCTTAGTCCACTCACCCTTTTTTAAATAAGAAGTTGAAACTACAAACGTATCGTTTTTTAGCTCGCTGATCGAGCGCACTTTAGTAATACCTTCTTTACTGCCTGTTACCTCTTCATACGCTACAAATTGGGTAGGGCTGAGCACTTTCATGGTGCCTTTTGTGTAAAAACCTGCGGTAGTAAAATAGTAAAACACCAATGACTCTTTTTTACTGTCGTAAAAAATCATTGATTCCCCACCATACTCACCTTCATTAATAGAGTGCTTGGTATGTATAGCTTTACCATTTAATGCGCGCTCCCAGTGGCCAACATCTTGTACAGGTTTTGCACCTTTAGGTACGTCAAAATCGGCCTGCCATGTACCTAAATAAGGTTTAAATACAGCGAGTTCTTTATCAAGGTTACTTGGGGTATCAGCGGCGTAGCTATTAAAGGCGTATAAGCATAATACTAAAAATAGGGCTTTAAAGTATGTCATAATTTGGCTCTTATTATTTTGGTTTAACTCTTTTTAGTATAGGCGATCATGAATTGATAAAGAAAACATTAATCACCTTCTCACTGCTTTTTTTGGTCGCAGTATGGCAAGCTCATTGGCTTTATAATATGAGTATTTATATACCAAGCTACTTTACAGGTTTAAGCTTTACTACTTTTATAATGTACGCATGGGATAAACGACAAGCTAAACAATCAGCGCATAAAAAAGTAAACCGCACACCCGAGCGCACGCTTCAGTTACTGTCGTTACTAGGCGGTTGGCCCGGCGCACTCATTGCACAGCAATGGCTTAGGCATAAATCGCAAAAACGTCGTTTTATAGTGGTGTTATGGCTGTGTATTTTTGGGAATGTGAGTGTAATAGGGGCTATTACATTTTTTGCAGAAAACGTGAGAGTTATGCCTTTAAATTAATGTGTATTTAAAGGCATAAATACAATTTTACACGGTGTTTAGTTTGCAGCTTCAGTTTTGGCTACTTCATCTAACTCTACTGTAAGTATGGTTTTTTTATCAACCACAACCCACTTACGATAAGTTTGGTAACCTGGTTTGCTTACCTCAACATCGTATTCACCTTCTTTTAGTTCGATCGCGTCTTGGTATACCGGTTTGATATTCATAATACGTACGCGGGCGTCATTAGGGTTAGTAATTACGGTAAGTGAGATTGGAGCAACCACTTCGGCTACTTCAGCCTGAACATCGGCAGCATTGTCTTCAACTTTTTGTTCAGTTTCATTCATATTTGAAGTGTTTGCACAGCCACTTAAGATGAGTAATGCTGCAAGTGCGGTTATTTTTTTCATGTGAGCTCCGTAAAATTATTATTTTAAAATAGGGCCATGAAAGTAAGGAAGTAATAAAGTAGATAATATTTGTCTTTCCTAAATTCATAGCTTGTATATTTATTATTTAAAAACTTTCAAATACACTAATGATGCTACAGCATAATACTATCTAAGGACTTTGTTATAGCTTCACTTCGCTCAACTAATGTTTCAGCTGTTCGATACATTCTTTTTTTCATTAAGCTATTGGCCATTGTGATATAGCGCTTTGACAATTCTTGCCTGATAGATACTAATAAAGGAAAATCATTGGGCAAAATAGTCGACTCTGAGTCAATTAACTCCTCTAGTGCAATTAAATCTTTATATTTATCTATAACAGTTAGTTGCTTAGAATAGCGTTCGAAGCGTTGTTCATAAAACACTAAAGCAGCATTTGAAGGGAAGACTACCTCCTTACCTTGATTAAGTTTATCTTGATAATCAGTTAACGCGATTATTGCAGACTCTCTTTGTAGTAAACTTTCAAAGCTAACTTCAGATTTCTGTTTTTTATCCAAAATGGCTTTACCAACGGATATTAAAGAACTTTGAGTGACTACATCATCTTTAGCGATTGCGTTTTCTAACGCTTTTTTGTAGTTTTCGAAGTGGGTAGGAGATACTTGATAAACATAAGTTTTATCTACCTCATGTAAATCAAGAATTAACTGAGGAATACTATTGTTATCAACTTCGTTATAACGAGATTGCTCTAAAAGTAAATTAATTCGCGATGTAATATCAAAAATAATAGATTGTCTTTCTCTTAAAATGCTTTCCAGTTGCACAGAAAGCTTTTCTGAATCTGGGTAGTATTCAAGCGCTTGAGTGTATACATCTATTGTTTCGTCGAAGTTCTTAAACTTATCACCACTATTATTTAGCTGATTAGCCATACCATCAAAGCTTTGCAAAACACTCTCTTGATTTACACGCAATAAGCCTTGCTTTAAAACTTCGTATTGCGGCGGTATTTCAGAAAGCTTATCGAGTATGCTTGGGCCACTCCACGACATCCACGTTTTTACTTGCTGATTTATAGCCTGAGCATTATCTAATTTTGCTTCGAGCTGTTTTACATTGTTATCGTTAGATAAGTAATATTGCCCTGCTAATACTGTAGCAACCACTAAGCTTGCTACTAGTGCGATAGCTGGTTTGTAATTATGGTTTAATTTAGCAGTAATGGGGTCGAGTGAACTTAATCTATCAGAAGCGTTTAATGCAATTGCTTTATTTAAGCTACCCCACAACCATAGTGGGCAGTTACTAGGGCGTTTTGCCGATGTCTCTTTTGCTAGCTTATCAGCTGCTACGCGGTTAAATGGATGTTTGCTGCTTAATAGTTCAAGGGCTATACATGCGTAAGAAAATACATCATCTTTAACTGATGCTTCTGCACCTTTAAGTTGCTCCGGGCTTGCATAGGTGGGGGTGTAACCACCTACAACTGCGGCATTTTGTTGGTTTTGAACAGCATAGGCATCTTCAATGGTTTTATGTTTTGCAATCCCAAAATCAAGTACTTTTAAGTTGCCGTTAGAATCAAAAATAATATTCGATGGCTTTAAATCATTGTGGATAACACCGCGTGCATGCGCGTAAATCAGTGCATCAGCTAACTGCTCTAAAATTACTTTGGCTTTTTTAAACACCATGCCAGTGGGTTTATTTCTTTTTATTATTTGCTCAAGTGTTTCGCCTTCAACAAGCTCCATTGTTACATAGTGAAGATCGCCATCTGAACCTGCTGAATAGACTTTAACTATATTAGGGTGAGCTAACTGTTGTGTTTTAGTGGTTTCATCTTTTAGGAGAGTGATGGCCTCTTCTGAGTGTGAAAACTCTTCGAGTAACACCTTTATCGCAACAAACACTTCAGGGCGGCTTGGGCTTTCTAAAAATAAATCCCTTGCGCGATAGATATAACACATACCGCCTTGGCCAATTAATTCTTCAACCAAGTAACGAGCAGATATTTTTTTGCCAATTAGATTGAGCTTATTTTTAGCTTGGGGTTTTTTGAGATTTGAATCAAGCGACGCTATCTGAGTTTTATCGTTAGAATTATTGATACCGCTCATTATAAATCCTTTTATTGTGTATATATAAATAATTGCAAAGGTGAATTTTTATCGTTTTTATCAATTCTCCCTTTGATAACGGCAGTATTTTTACAAAAAAAGATTACTTTAGCAATCTTTCTATCGTAGAAGTTTCATACAAAATTAATTATGTCGCCTGTTTTAACTCACTTAAAATTTGTTTTTATTTTTAAACTTAAAAAATAACGTGCTTAAAAGCGCTGTAAAAGGCGTAAAAGGTACATTCATCGGTAATTTATCACTTTATTTTGTTTGGGATTAAATTTGTTACAGTGTGCTGGAAAAGGAACATTCAAACGGTGATTTAATTATTGGATTTCATGTTTTTAGGTTTATTAGATTTATCATTGTCTTCAAATTTAAATATATGTGTATATTTTTATATATTAATTTCAATGTTGACAATAGTTTCGCTTCTACTTTATCCTAATAAAAATGTAGATTTATGGGACTAACTTATCAAATGGAACTGATACTAAATATAACTAGTTATCATAGACTCTCGCCTGAAATTGAAGCTTCTAAAACAACTAAACACTCTCTTATTTTTGGCCGCTCGGAAGCGTGCGATTGGCACTTGCCTGATCCTGAAAAAATAATTTCTAGCCAACACGGCCGTATTGAAAAAGAAGGGGATTCGTTTTACTTATACGATACCTCTACTAACGGAACGTTTGTTAATTTTGGCGTGTCTGCGCTTGGTCAAGGTAATAAACACCGTTTAGCACACAGTGATGTGATTACAGTGGGGGACTTTCAAATTGAGGTCGAGTTAGCTGATTCTCAATCTACGACAGCATACAATGAAGCACGCCCAAATACGGATGACTTTGCACTAAGAAATAGTGCCCCGGCACCTGCAATAGATAATTTTTCTTCAAGTGACTTATTTTTAAATGAATCTATTTTAGATGAGTCAATGCCTGCTGTTTCAATGAAAGAAGAAAACATGGCACAGCCTGATAATCAAATTCCTGAAAATTGGGATGAGTTATCACATTTAATGAACCCTGATGTGTCAGTCTCACCGCAAAACCATTTTGATGATGTTGCAGTGGCAGAACAACCCGTTAAAGTTGAGCCACAAAAAACACCAGAACCCGTTAAGCAGCCAGTAAAACAAGCGCAAACACACGCTAGTACCGCAAGCGCTAATTCCGCTTTATCGGAGGCGTTTTTAAAAGGTTTAGGTGTTAAAACTGAGCTTCAAAATGCCCTCAATACACCAGAGTTGTGGTTTGAAATGGGGCAAAGTTTAAATTTATTATTAAACGAGCTGATGGAGTCATTAAGACAACGAGCATTGGTAAAAAATCAATTACGTTTGAATCAAACCATGTTTCAAACAAAGCAAAATAACCCTATAAAATTTTCTGCTGATATTGATGATGTTATTCAGAATTTATTCATAAGAAATAGTGCAAGCTTCCTGTCGTCTCGTGAATCGATTAAAGAAAGTTTTACTGATACACGAAGACATGAACATGCTTTATTAGCAGGAGCTGATGGTGTACTTAAAGGGATTTTAGAGCAGGTTTCTCCCCAGCTAATCACCCAGCAAGTAAATGAAAACTCTAATGTATTAAAGATTATTCCAGGCCAGTCAGAAGCAAAATGTTGGAAGATATACCAAAGCCTTCATGAAGAGCTAGCGCATGATGTTAATGCTAAAGGCGCTATGGCGTTATCTGACGATTTTTTAAAGGCTTACAATGATAAAACTCAAGAAACGTTTTAGGAAGGAAAGTAAATAATGTCTAAACTTAAGCTCTTTTTTATGAGCATTAGCCTACTCTTTTTGACGGTTGGGTGTACCACCGTAAATAAAATAGTGCCGCCTTCAACTGATTTAATTATTAATGTTTCTAAAGATGTAAATCCAGACACATCAGAGAGACCGTCGCCAGTTGTTATGAAAATATTTGAACTTAGTTCACGAACAATTTTTGATACGCAGGACTTTTTTAGCTTATACGAAACGCCTGAAAAGCTACTGGGTCCAGATTTACTTAAAAAAGATGAGTTAGAGCTACAACCAAACTCAGTACAAAAATACAAAATGAGCCTTAACAGAAATACCCGTTATGTGGGTGTTGTTGTGGCCTATAGAGATATCGACCAAGCAAGGTGGAGAGCCGTTATAGAGGTTGACCCAACAGGCTATGACGATATAGATGTAAATGTTGAAGCAATTGCAACATACATGAGAGAACAATAAAAAGGATTTGTAAAATGGGTGATAACACTCGTGTTGCGTGGACTGAAGGGATGTTCTTAAGGCCGCAACATTTTCAACAATCAGATAAGCATTTTTCTAACTTAATAAATCAATTATGCAATGGGAATTTATCTGATCCATGGGGCATAATTGATATAAGTATAGACACACAATTATTGAACTCAGGACAGTTTGCCCTTGAGTCTTTAAGTGCTATTACACCTGATTTACTACCAATTGAAATGCCACAGTCTACTCCTTTACCTGAGCCATTAGTGGTTAGTAAAGACGTGTATGATGAGGTGGTATACCTAGCTATCCCGGCAATCAAAAACAGTGGAATTAATATTTCAGCGCTGGATGAGAATATTGTTACGCGCTATAAACTAAATGACTTAGCGGTTAGTGACGACTCTTTGGGAGCTCAATCTCAAGAGGTAATTCAGGTTGCTAAAATTTATAGCAAGCTTGTACTTTCATCTGATGATCTCGCTGGGTATATTTTGCTACCTGTGGCGCGCATTATTGAAGTAAGCAATGAAGGAAGCATTAAGCTTGACACTAAATACATACCTGCCTCTTTAAAAGTAGGTCAATGCAAGCCGTTACTCGGTTTAGTAAGAGAAATAGGCTCTATGATAAAACAGCGTGCAGAGAGTATTTCTGTGCGTTTATGCCAAGGTTATGCAGGGAGTACCTCTGTTGCCGACTTTATCATGCTGCAAACCCTTAATAAGTACGATGCTGTTTTTGACAATCTACTTAGCGTGAATAACCTCCACCCAAATGTATTTTATACCCGCCTTATTGAGCTTGCTGGCGAGCTATCTACTTTTAGTACTGCGAATAAAAGAGTACCAAAGCTGCCTAAGTACGATCATGAAAATTTGGGCAAAGTATTTTCTGAAGTAGTTAATTTTTTATATCAATCTTTAAGCCATGTTATTGAACAAACTGCGACAGAAATTAAATTAGAACAAAGCAAGTTTGGTATTTCGTTTGGCGCACTAAAAGATAAATCTGTACTTAACTCGGCACAATTTGTTTTAGCAATCAAAGCAAGTGTACCGCACGAAGAGCTGCGCAAAATACTGCCCTCACAAATTAAGATCGGTAGTGTAGAAACCATACGTGACTTAGTTAATAACCAAATTCCTGGTATTACCATTAGTAACTTACCAACGGCACCGCGCCAAATCCCATACCATGCAGGTTTTCATTACTTTGAGTTAAACAAGCAGGGTGAACATTGGGAAAAACTTCGTTCAAGTGGTGGTATCGCTATCCACTTATCGGGCAATTACCCTGAGCTACAAATAAGCCTTTGGGCAATTAGAACCTAACTTTTAAAGGAAGAGTTTCAATGGATGAAACCATTATAAAACCTCGCCCTGGTAGACTAGGGCGTGACACTTCAAACACTCCGAATGTTGATAACGATGCTGATAAAACAGTGATGTCTGTTGAGCCTGTTGTCAGCAGTGTTGCTAATACGTCTAAAGTTTCAATTTTTAAAAACCCACTTTTAGAAGCGGCTACAGATTGTTTTTCAATAGTAATTTCGATTAGCCAAGCTAAAGAGATGACAAATATTGCTGCTTTAAAGCATCGCTGTGTTGAGGCTGTAAAGCGCTTTGAAGTTGAAGTGCGCAACCAGGGGCTTTCTAAAGATGTAATCACTAACTCGCGTTACTGCTTGTGTGCGATTTTAGATGAATCAGTTTTAAATTCTAAATGGAGCTCAATGGAGTGGGCTGATGAGAGTTTACTATCGACGTTTCATAAAGAAACGTTTGGCGGTGAATACTTTTACACCCTGCTTGATAATGCACTGGCTCAACCTGAACAGCACAAACAATTTATTGAGTTGCAGTACCATTGCTTAAACTTAGGCTTTAAAGGTAAATACAGGCTAGACAACGGTGGCGATACCAAAATAGAAGAATATCGCTCTCAAATGTATCACCTTTTAAATCAATTAGATGGCCCATTGAACAATAAACTTTCACCTAATTGGAAGCAGCGTGTTGCCGCTGGCGTAGAGCTTAGAAATCAAGTTCCGCTTTGGGTGATTTTTTCAGTGCTGGGCTTAGTGCTGTTAATGGTTTACTTATTTATCAACATGAAACTCAACGATGGCGTTACTTCACTTAACGATAAGCTGGCTGTTATTCATCCTATAGCGCAAAACGAAAGTGTAGATAAAAAAGATAAGCAGTTATTAGTACTTGAGCAGTTACTGCAAACAGAAATTCAGATGGGGATTGTTACAGTAAAGAAAAATCTAGACCGTATACGAATTTCAATAAATAATGAAAGTCTATTTAATCAAGGCGATGCGAAATTATTACCGTCCATTCAACCTATTTTAGAAAAGCTAGCACGTAGTTTAGAAGGGACAAAAGGCCGTATTTTAATTACTGGACATACCGATGATACGCCTATCCGTACCGATAAATATCCATCAAATTGGCATCTATCATTAGCGCGTGCAACGCAAGTTGCCAATTCTATGGCTAAAAGTACAAACCTAAGTGGCCGTTTATGGCCTGAGGGTAAAGGTGCAGCAGAGCCTATCGCCAGCAATTCAGATTCAGCTTCTCGGTCACTAAACCGACGAATTGAAATCGATTTATTATTTTAATGAGGCTGACATGAGTTTTTCACACAAAATAAAAAAAATTACTTACGTACTCACTTCTAAAACAGCCATGTTAATTATCGGCTTTTTGGCGTTATCTTTATTAATTTGGTTTGGTGGTCCGCTTATCGCGATTGCCGACTATATACCTTTAGAGAGCGTAGCAGCACGGCTATTAACTATTTTGTTTGTTATTTTAGTGTTTGCTATCACCAAAATTTATAGCTTAACGCAACAAAGCAAACGCGATGAGAAAATGGCCGATGAGTTAATTGAAAGCGATGAGTCGAGCAGTAACGAGGTAAATGAAGAGATCACCACGTTAAAAAATCGCATGAATGAAGCTATCAATTTACTCAAAGATGTAAAGCTATTTAAAGGTAAAAATATATATCAATTACCTTGGTATATTATGATTGGCCCGCCAGGGGCCGGTAAAACAACAGTTATTAATAACTCAGGCTTAGACTATCCGTTAAAAGATAAGTTAGGTGTGGATCTAGTCCATGGTGTTGGTGGTACACGAAACTGTGATTGGTGGTTCACTAATAAAGCCGTACTTATCGATACCGCAGGAAGATACACAACACAAAGTAGCCACGCAAAGCATGACTCGCGCGCCTGGGAAGGCTTTTTAGGGCTCTTACGCAAATACCGCCCTCTACGGCCCATTAATGGTGTAATGATCAGCATGGGTATTTCTGAGCTCATGAGTCAAACTAAAACAGAGCGTAATCTGCATGCCCGCGCAATTAAACAGCGCTTACAAGAGTTACAAAATCAGTTGGGTATGACTTTTCCGGTATACGTCATTCTTTCTAAAGTTGATTTAATTGAAGGTTTTAGAGAGTTTTTTGGCGAGCTTACAGAAGAGGAATGCGAGCAAGTTTGGGGGGTTACTTTTGAGTTAGACCTAGATAAAGACACTCAAGTTGAAGCGTTTAATAAAGAGTTTCACGCGTTAATTTCAAAGCTGACAGAAATGCTTAATCGTAGGTTGATTAACGAGCGTAATGAAGAAATACGAGCCAAAATTTTTGAATTTCCGAGACAACTTCGTGTGCTTCAAGGTGTGGGCGATGCGTTTTTAAAAGAAATTTTTACCCCTAACGCGTATGAAGAACTCCCTATGTTTAGGGGCGTGTATTTGACCAGTGCTACTCAAGAAGGGAAGCCAGCTAGTTTTTTAAATGATGTAAACTCAGCAGATTCTAGCTATATAAATCAATCGAAAAGCTTCTTTATTAAAAACGTTTTAGAAGGTGTGATTTTCCCTGAGCAAAACCTAGCAAGTACTAACAAACATCACGACAAGCAAAACAAATGGCTGAGAGTAGGTAGTATTTCTTTAGCCAGTATTGCGGTAATTGGTTTTTCTATTTCGTGGTACTTTAGCTTTGCATGGAATAATAATTTAATGGCTGCTACAGATGAAGCCATTGAAAATTATCAGGAGCTAGATGGAGCCTCGTTTGATAGAAGTAACTTATTAGTATTAAACGACAGGCTCAATGCGCTAAGAAATTTACCAGCTAACAATCCTGCGTTAGTTGATGACGATGAATCTCAGTCGATAGGTTTTAATAAGCTTAATGAAATTAAACAGTCATCTACACAAGCCTATAACAGGTCTCTACAAACGTATTTAGAACCTTATATAGCCAATACGTTAATTAAAGAAATGGAAGCCCACCCAGAGCACCTTAGCTATTTATACGAGACGCTAAAGTGCTATTTAATGCTATTCCAACCTGAGTACTTTGAAAGTGAAGACATTTCGGCTTGGTTTAATGCATACCTTGAAAGAAACCTACCAGGTGATAAAAATGCGCTAACTCGCGGCCAGTTAATGAACCACATTGCTGCCTTATTAGAGCTGGGGGTTAGTCAAACAAAAATAGATAATCAAGCAGTGCGTATAGCTAGAGCTGAGTTAACTAAGTTACCAATAGCCGAAAGAGCATACCAACGCCTACAAGCTGATTTTCTTGATAGCAGCATTCCGCCGTTTAGATTAACAGACATTATTAGTTTTGAAAGCGCGCAAAAATTCACATTCAGAAACAACGGTGAGCTGACTCGAAGTATTCCTGGTTTATATACCTTTAACGGTTTTCACGGCATTTTTAATGTTGAAAAAAGTAAAATGCTTGGTAATTTGATGGCAAGCAGCTGGGTATATGGCGAGGAAGCTACGGGCACCTATGATATTTCTAAAGATGAAATTGAGAAGAAGCTAGAGCAGCGTTATTTCCAAGATTACATCTATTTTTGGCAATCATTTATTGATGACTTGAGTTTAAACCAATATAGCTCTCCAGCCGAAGGGGTTAATATTACTGATGCCCTAGCAGGTTCTGAAGCACCTATTAAAAACATTATTATGGCTGTGCAAAAAAATGTGCAACTAACCAAACTGCCAGTGTCAGAGAATCAAAAAGCAGCGGGTAAAGTTGCCGCTAATGCCGCTGAAATTGCAATGCAAACTAAAGCTAACAGAATTAAACGTTTTTTACCTGACGAAGCTCCTAAGTTTGACATTAAACTGCCAGGTTATCAGGTTGAAGAAGCGTTTGAAGATGTTATAAATATTGATGCTCAGCAATTAGATAACATTCAGAAAAACCTCAGAGAGCTTAATGTATATCTCACTAAGCTTGATAGAGGTGATCAGTTAAAGTCATCAATAAAAGATCAAATCAGTGGAAAAAGTAAACCAAGTTTCATTCGCCAGCTTGAGTTCCAAAGCCGTGATCTACCTTACCCATTTAATAGCTGGTTATTAGATATAAGCAGAGATACCAGTAATATCACTAAAAATAGCGCTAACAGGCACTTAAATGAGATTTGGAAAAGCCAAGTTTTACGTGAGTACAACGCAGCTATTGTGGGCCGATACCCTTTCTCTCCTTATGCACAAAAAGAAGTGAATATGAAAGACTTTACACGCTTCTTTGGACCAGATGGCACTATTGATAGCTTCTTCACTAACTATGTAGCGCCAAGTGTGGATATGAGTTCGAGTCCGTGGAAGTTTGAAAAAGACATTGGCATAAGCGCTGATACTCTAGCCATGTTTGAACTAGCCCATCAAATTCAAACTGTGTTCTTCGATGGTGGAAGTGCAACACCTAGAATTGAGTTTGGCTTAAGAACCGTTGAATTAGATCAAACTGTCTCTAAATTTAGAGTGGAAATAGATGGCCAGTCCATGTCATATCGTCATGGTCCAATCAAAATTACTAACTTTGTATGGCCAGGCTCATCAGGGCAAAGTACCACAAGAATTGAGTTTACGCCGCCAAGTGGTGGCCGCCCAATTAATACGACTTACCAAGGTGAATGGTCGCTTTATCGCATGCTAGATGAGTTAAGCGCTAAAAGAGCAAAAACACGTGAGGATTTAAAGTTACATTTCTCTCTCATGGGTAACAACGCAAAAGTTGAGCTATTGCCAAAATCAATTAGGCATCCATTTTGGAATAAAAGTGTAGAGAAGTTTTCATGTCCGACCCGATTATAAATATAGGCTACCTTGGCAAAGTCCCTAGCTTGGGGGACTTTGTTCAAGACAGCGTTTCGAAAGAATTTTCAGAGCACTGGGAGCAATGGCTGCAAGCAGCTATTGCTGTAAGCAAAGAACAGTTAGGCGACAATTGGCAAGATAACTACCTAACAGGTCCTGTATGGCATTTTGCTTTATCGCCAAATATTGTTGGCGATAAAGGCGTAATGGGAACTCTATTACCGAGTATGGATGCAGTAGGGCGCCATTACCCATTTACAGTGGCCAGTACATTAGAAGTTGCGCCGATAGAAGTATTAAATTCGGGCGTTTTCTCCTTAGAGTACGAAGACACAGTACTGAAAGTGCTCGATAGCTCTGTTGACCTTTTTACTTGGAGAAAAGACGTTGCTAAATCGATAAGCACCCTTATAGCGCCTAAAAAGCAGCTTAGTATTTCTCCCTCTAGTGACAAAAATAAAGAGGGTGAAGCATTTGAGTTCTCAGGTGATGAGCTATCAAGTGATGTTCTAAAAGACGCCCTTCATGCACTTTTATATAAAAAGCATGGTGATTATAGTGTTTGGTGGACACACGGTTCATGCAATATAAAGCCTATGATGCTTGTTACTTCAGGACTACCGCCTGTTAACCAAGTTGCTGCTATGTTAGATGGCCGATGGAAACATTGGGAATGGAATTACACACAGGTAAAAAATAGTGATTAGCAATTTAAGTACAAGTTACGCAATAACTCATCGCGGTGCAGTTAGGCAATTAAATGAAGACTCACACGTTGAAATTAATAGCCATAACTTATGGGTAGTAGCTGATGGAATGGGTGGACATGAAGCGGGTGAAGTTGCAAGCCAACTAGTCGTAGATGTTATTAGAGCAAAAGTTGAAGAAAAGACACTAGCTACGCTTGGCGTTTCTCATATTGTTTCAGCTATTGAAGATGCAAATCGCCAATTAAATGATTACAGCGCTCAGTACTTAGGAAGTAAAACGGCGGGCAGTACAGTAACCGCCTTATTTATAAAAGATAATCAATATTATGTTTTGTGGGTAGGTGACAGCCGGGCATACATGTTGCGAAATGGCCAATTACAGCAAGTATCGCGGGATCATAGCCAAGTAAATGACCTTATCGATGAGGGCGTAATTTCAGTCGAGGAAGCAAAAACGCACCCTCTTTCGAATGTGATTACCCGTGCAGTGGGCGTTACAGACGAAGTTAAAGTAGATGTAGTACAAGGTGAAGTAAACACTAATGATATTTTCTTGCTTTGTTCAGATGGCTTAACAGGCGAATTGTCTGATGAAGAAATATGTTTGTCATTAGAACCTAATAGTATTATTGATTCAGGTATGGCGCTAATGCATTCTTCTTTAGTAAGAGGTGCGCGCGATAATGTTACCTGTATTATAATTAAGTACGGACATGATAATTTTAGTAGCAAATCGGAAACATACAAAATTCAGGATGAGGCTACTATTCCACTTTTTACTAAGTAGTTATTATTAAATATAAAAAGTAATATATTTTTATTTTAGAGTTTTTACTTTAATTTCTGGCGTGATTTAATAAAGTATATTAAATTTTAATTATTTATATAAAAACAACAATTAAGATTTAAACTCAATTGTAACTAAGCTTGTAATTTATTATAAAGAATGTAATATGAAATCCGCTCCGCTTTATTGGAGTTTTATGGATAATTTTAGGACGATGGAATGTTTGTATTTGAAGAGTATATTTCCCCTATTTCTGAAACTGAGATCGCAGGTTTAGACCCTCGATCTGATGTCTCCCCAACGTCTACTTATTATGCTTTAAAAGATTTAAGAAATCAGCTGCGTGCCGCAGAGAGAAATGCATTAGTTGATGAAGAAGGTATTTCTTCATTATCAAGAGACTGGCTTCCTCTATTAGAACAATGTAGTAATGCAATAAAGACTGAAAGCAAAGATATAGAGTATTTAGCGTGGTTTATTGAAGGGCTGTGCCGAGTTTATAGCTTTAAAGGTTTAGCTTTTGGTTTTAAAGTTGCTCACAACTTACTCAATAATTATTTTAATGAATTATACCCGTCACTTGATGACGATGATGAAGTATCAGATAAAGTATCTGCATTGGTTGGTCTCAATGGTTCCGCAGGCGAAGGCACATTAATAATTCCAATTAAAAGTATCTACCTTACGGATAGTGCCAGCATGGAGTCATATTCTTTTTGGGAATATCAGCAAGGCTATGATATTTCGCGTCTAAATGATGAAAAAAGAGAGAAAAAACTCAGCTCAGGTGCTGTTGACTATGAACTCATTGAAAGAAGTGCAGCTGAAACAAGCACTGAGTTTTTTGTAACCTTAAAGCAAGATATTGAAGAGGCCATGCAGCAATTTTCGCTTTTAAGTGAAGTGCTTGATCAAGTCACTGGGCAACCCCAACCTACGTCCAATATTAAAAAGGCTCTGGAAGTAAGTCTAGCTGCAGTTAATCATATTGCAGCTGATAAATTTGCTGCATTGGAGCAAGCTAAACTTGAAGCTGAAGCTGAAGTATTACTTGAAGCTGAATTGATACAGGGGAATGGTGAATTAGGCACTACAATAGCAGCTAAAAAGCAAGGTAGCTTAGAAATAGACTCTCGCGAGAGTGCGATAAATAAACTTAAAGAAATAGCCGCTTTTTTTAGAAAAACTGAACCACATTCTCCAATGTCATACACAATAGAACAAGTGATTCGATGGAGCGAATTATCGCTGCCTGAATTATTAAATGAATTAATAACAGATAGTGATGCTAGGACCGGGTACTTTAAGTTGTCTGGCATTAAGATCAGCGAAACTGAAACATAAGTAAAAGGAGTTCTCTATGAGTATCCATGATAAATTAAAACGAGTACGTAAACCTCGCGTTCACATAACATATGATGTTGAAACAGAAGGCGCAGCAGTAAAAAAAGAGTTACCTTTTGTTATTGGCGTAATGGGCGATTTTTCCGGTGATAGTACTGAAAATATTAAGCCACTTAAAGATAGGCGCTTTATACAAATTGATCGCGATAACTTCAATGACGTTCTAAAACGTATGAGCCCCTCTTTAAATTTAGTTGTAGACAATACGCTTAACGATGATGGCTCACAATTTAATGTAGAGCTTAACTTTAAGTCTATGGATGACTTTGAGCCTGCAGCTGTTGTGAATCAAGTTGAACCATTAAGAAAATTAATGGAAACGCGTAATAAATTACGTGACTTAATGACTAAGATTGACCGTTCAGAAGAATTAGAAAATGTACTTGAAGAAGTATTAAGTAATACTGAAAGCTTAGATTCTATGGCAAAAGAATTAAAGATAGAGGAGACTGAAAAATGAGTACTGAACAATTAAGTACAGAATTAGAGTCCACTACAGACGCTAGTACGTCTCTCCTTGAGCAAGCAATTGGTGCTACTAAGCAAACAGATGCTAGCCGCGCAGAAGAGCTTCTTAAAACGCTAACTGAAGAAGCATTAAATGGTACAGTTCAGTGGAACAAAAATTTAACCATTACATTTAATGAAGCAATTAAATTAATAGATGAAAAAATATCGAAGCAGTTAAGTGCTGTTATACATACTGACGCTTTTCAAAAGTTAGAAGGCTCTTGGCGTGGACTCCATCATATGGTTTCTAATACTGAAACGAGTTCAACGCTCAAAATTCGCGTTTTAAACATGAAGAAAAAAGAACTTCACAAAGATTTGAGCAAAGCAGTTGAGTTTGATCAAAGCCAGACCTTTAAAAAGATCTACGAGTCTGAATTTGGCACGCCTGGTGGCGAACCATACGGGACCATAGTTGGTGATTTTGAATTTACTAACCACCCTGAAGATGTTGAAACATTGAGTTTAATGTCAAATGTATCTGCTGCCGGTTTTTGCCCATTTATATCAGCCTCAGCACCTTCATTATTTGGATTTGATGACTGGGAAGAGTTAACAAAACCACGAGACCTAGAAAAAGTATTTGAATCAGTAGAATACACAAAATGGCGCTCATTTAGGGAAAGTGATGATTCTCGATTTGTATCATTAACTATGCCTAGATTCTTATCTCGATTACCGTATGGTGCTGCCTCAAAACCTGTTGAAGAGTTTAACTTCGAAGAGTTTGAAATAGGAGAAAAAGATGGAAGAGCGCTGAGTGCTTCAAATGAAGATTACTGTTGGAGTAATGCAGCTTACGCAATGGCAACAAATATGAGTAAGGCTTTTGCAGAATATGGCTTTTGTACAGCAATACGGGGTGCTGAAGGCGGCGGTAAAGTAGAAGGCCTCCCAACTCATATTTTCACAAGTGATGACGGTGACCCTGACTTACAGTGTCCTACTGAAATAGGCATTACAGACCGTAGAGAAGCTGAGCTAAGTAAACTAGGCTTCTTACCTCTGTGCCATTACAAAAATACCGATTACGCTGTTTTCTTTGGTGGTCAAAGCTGTCAAAAACCGCAAATATATACTACTCCTGATGCAACAGCTAACGCAGCAATTTCGGCTCGATTACCTTATTTGATGGCTACCTCTCGTTTTGCACATTACTTAAAAGTGATGGCGCGCGATAAAATTGGTAGCTTTATGGAGGCAGAAGACGTCGAAGCTTGGCTAAATCGATGGATTTTAACTTTCGTAAATGCTGCTGAAGGTGGTGGACAAGATGTTAGGGCTCGTTATCCTCTAGCTGATGCGAAAGTGTCTGTTAAGGAAATTCCTGGCCAACCAGGTTCATATAATGCAATTGCATGGCTGAAACCTTGGTTACAAATGGAAGAGTTAACGTCTTCATTGCGTTTGGTAGCTAAAATTCCAGAGATTGGTTAATTTATTAGTCTCTGGCGTTAAGGATAATGCATTAGAATGAATCACGAAGAGTTTTCATTTATAAGTCAAGGAGCTGCTTTTCATAATAAAGCACACTCCAGAATAAGTGATAATGAGGCTTTACTAGATAGATTTTTAAACGAAAAAAATCTAAATAAAGCTTTATTACTCTGGCTTGAAGGCTCTTCTGATTCTCCAATCTCATGGGCCAAAGAATCGTTGGCTCCATACTTTCAAAGAGTAGTAGTAGAACTTGATCGACTGATAACTGAGCAAATAAATACTATTATTCATAACACAGACTTTCAAAAGTTAGAAGCTAGCTGGCGCAATTTAAAGTGGCTACTTGTACAAACAGAACAGCAAGATAAAGAAAATAAAGTCAAAATAAAGGTATTGAATTGTGATTGGGGCACCCTTTCTAAGGATGTTAATAAGGCAATTGACTTTGATCAAAGTAGTTTTTTTCAGTTAATTTACCAAAGTGAATTCGATCGTGCTGGTGGAGAGCCTTTTGGTGTAATAATTGGAGATTATGAAGTAAGTAACTCAGCCTCTGGTGGGGCATTTTATAATGATATTGATACTATAAAGGAAATCTCGCGTACATCAGCTGCAGCTTTTTCACCTTTTATTTGTTCTGTATCAGCGAGCTTTTTCGGCGCTGATAGCTTCTCAGATTTAGGCTATTATTCTGATTTATTTAATCAATTTGAGCAAAAAGAATATGTAAAATGGCAAAGCTTTAGAGAGATGGAAGAGTCTCGTTTTATTGGTTTAACACTCCCTCATGTATTAGTCAGAGCACCCTACAGTAATGATGGTAAACGGCATCAAGATTTTTATTTCAAAGAGCATATTAAAGACCCTGAAAACGATATGCTTTGGGGAAATGCAGCATTTCAATTTGTTTCTACCATCATAAGAGCGTATTGCGATAGTGGATGGTTTGGACAAATCCGAGGAATAGAACCTGGCAAAGTATCTAAAGGACTTGTTACAGGGCTTGCAAAAGATAGCTACGCTAATGACACTTATCAGAAAGAAGCGAAACCACCTTTAGATTTATTAGTAACAAGTAAGCTAGAGAAGCAATTTTCTGAATTAGGTTTTATTCCAGCTTCTTCAGTTACTAATACTGAACACATTGTTTTTTATAGTAATGCAAGCGCTCAAAAAGCGAAATATTATGATTCTAGTAGTGCTGCGACTATAAATGCCCGTCTGTCAGCTATGCTGCAATATATATTGTGCGTTTCACGTTTTGCACATTATTTGAAGTTAATGGCAAGAGATAAGGTTGGCTCTTATTATAACTCTAGAGAGTGCGAGCAAGACTTGCAAAAATGGATAAATAACTATACTGCTGCCCCAGACTCTGCATCTGAGTATATGAGAAGTAAATACCCTCTTAGTAACGCTAAAATAAAAGTAAGTGAAAATAAAGCTAACCCAGGACATTACTTTTCGGTACTTCAGCTTCAACCCCATTTTCAGCTAGACCAAATGGTGTCCAGCATTAAACTAATTACTGAGCTAAGTCCTCACCATCAAATAAAGGAATAATATATATGAGAAAAATACACGCTTTAATTCGTGAAGGAAAACTTATAGAAGCATTAGCTAACTGTGCGGAAGAACTTCAAGATGAGCCATTAAATTTTGATATCAGAAGTATCTACGCTGAGCTACTTTGCATAAATGGTGAGCTTGAAAAAGCTGATAAACAACTCGACTTTATGGTTCAAAAGAATCCGGAGTTTGCAGTTGGTGCTGTAAATTTAAGGCACTTAATTCGTGCGCAACAATCGCGAGTTGACTTTTATCAAGGTAAGGGAATTCCTAAGTTATTTCATGATGCGAGTGAGTTAGACACACTATTTTTGAAAATGCATGTTGCTCTTTTAGAAGGTTCAACCGATGAAGCCTCGCAGTTAGCTCGAGAGATGGAATCTATAAGAGTTGCCACAAACGAAACATCACCAAGAGATCTTGATGATTGCTTAAATCCATATCTAGAGGTTTTGGGTACTAATGGTGAATTTTATTTAGCAAACTTTAACGAAATTGAATCATTGAAAATAGAGCCAGTCGAATCCTTACTAGAGAGTATTTGGTTACGTGTAGAAATTTCTATCAAGGATGGTCCATCAGGTACAGCTCATTTACCACTTGTTTATATTAATTCTGAATCTGAACTTGAAAAGCTAGGTCAAGTATCTGATTGGGTTGAGCTTAAAGGTGAATTTATTATAGGTAAAGGGATGAAAATGCTTTTTGTTGATGATGAAGCAATCACAATTTCAAACTTAAAGATTAATACGCTTGAATCTGTATAACTCAAGTTTAGCTAGAAATGATTGAACTCAAGCAACAGCTACAATCTTCTATTCTCGATAAGCTTATAGATGATGAACCAGAACTTCGGGATGCGCCTTCACGCACCGAGGGGATCATGATTAGTGAACTTAGAAAAAACGTGCGCAGAGATATAGAAGCTTTGTTAAATGCTCGAATTCAATGGCATACATGGCCGAGTCAATATAGCGAGCTTAAAACTTCATGCCTTTCATATGGGTTGCCTGATTTTTCAAGTATGTCGGTAGGATCTCATGAAGGGCGCGCATTATTATGTGAAATAGTTAAAAGTACAATAGAAAGGTTCGAACCGCGCTTTTTAGAAGTTGAGGTTTTTACAGATGAAGAAGCTCCTTTAAATAGAGTACTTAATTTAAGAATTAACGCATTGCTATACGCAGATCCTGAGCCTGAGTTTATTAGCTTTGACTCAGAGGTAGAGCCTGTTAATTTAGGCATGAGAATAATCGAGGCTTCATTATGAACGATGAACTATTGAAATATTACAATCGTGAATTAGCGTACGTGCGTCATTTAGGAAAAGATTTCGCTGAAAAATATCCGAAAGTTGCAGGTAGATTAAAGCTTAGTGAAGATAATATAGAAGACCCACATGTATCAAGACTTATAGAGTCTTTTGCTTTTTTAACAGCTAATATCAGACAAAAGCTTGATGATAGTTTTCCTGAGCTAACAGATGCTTTACTAGGCCAATTG
Organism: Pseudoalteromonas sp. A3; assembly: GCF_025942345.1. Lineage (NCBI taxonomy): Bacteria > Pseudomonadati > Pseudomonadota > Gammaproteobacteria > Alteromonadales > Pseudoalteromonadaceae > Pseudoalteromonas > Pseudoalteromonas sp. A3. The sequence continues at coordinate 19,790 of NZ_JAPCKL010000010.1, read as the reverse complement.
TTTCCTGATTACCAAGCTCCTATCCCATCTATGTCAGTTGTTAAACTTGAAGCTGAAAATCTATCAACAACTGGAGTCGTTATTCCTAGAGATAGTGAAGTAGAAACAAATGTAGATGAAATGAAGCAATGTAAATTTCAAACATGTTATGAGACTTACTTGTGGCCGGTAGAAATTACTTCGGCCCAATTTGATAATAGTCCTTTTGTAGCACCAACACCTAAATGGAACAAAAAAGCTAAGTCAATATTTAAAATAGAGTTAGCAGGCGAATATAAGGGTGTCTCATTACATGAAACAGGCTTAGATACTTTAAGAGTATACATCAATGGGCAGTGGCACCACACTTTAAAAGTGTACGAGCTTCTTTTTAAACACTGCATAGGGGTCGCGATTGACAACGGTGAGGAGGGAGTTAAGTACATATCTAAAACTCAGCTTCAGCCGGTAGGGTTTAAAAATAAAGAAGCTGTTATTCCTTATTCACAGCGTTCATCTAACGGATATAGATTACTTGTAGAAAATTTCACTTTTCCAGAGAAATTTCGCTTTTTTGAACTACAAAATATTTTAAGTTCATTGCCTAAAAACTCTAACTCTTGCGAAATTTATTTTTACTTTGATACAGAGTCCTCAGAACTTGAGAAGCAAATTGACAAAAGTGTATTTCTATTAGGTTGTACACCAATTATTAATTTATTTGAGCAAGAACTAGAGCCTATACGCCCAGAATTAAGTGAGTACGAATATAAGCTATCACCTAGGTACATGGATGCAGAAATTTCTGAGGTTATAGAAATTAAAGAAGTACTAGCCTTCGATCAAAAAGGGAATAAACAAGTCGTTACTCCTTTTTACGGACAAACTCATCCCCGATATTATGGCCATGATGACTTATTTTGGCACATCAGAAGAGAAACTGCTGCTTGGGCAGGCGGTTATGTAGAATCTGGTACGGAAACATATTTATCATTGGTTGATGCTGCTTTTGAAAACTCCGCTATGGAATATAGTAGTGGTAATACAGTACTAACGGTAAGAGGGACATGTAGTAATAGAAACTTACCCGTAAGTATGCCTTTTGGCGATGAAGAGCTTGGTTTATTAATGCCTGAGCGAGGTGATGTAATCAAAAAAATTCGTTGTCTAGTACCTTTTACTCACGCTGTTAGGCCTGTAATTGCAGACTCTACAAGGTGGCAATTAATCAATCATCTTACCCTAGATACGTTTAGTGGTGAGAATGCATGCCATAAATTAAAAGAGGTGCTTCGTTTATACGACTTTAAGGCATCACCTCAAACCAAAGCGATGATAGATAATATCTATAGAGTAAAAGTTGAACCGTCAACTGTTAGAGTTCTACAAAAGGGGCGTGTAAGCTTTGCATCTGGGAGTGAAATAGAATTAACTTTTGCCAATGATGACTTTTCCGGTAGTGGCATGTTTTTCTTTTCTTCTATACTCGACCATTTTTTTGCTCAATTTACAGCTGTCAATAGCTACACTCGTTTAACTTTGAAATTAAAAGAGCAGGATGAAATTTATTATCAATGGCCAGCAAGAGTTGGGGAAACCCCATTGCTATGATTGAAAATTTAATATCTCAGACCTCACAAGTCGATTTTTATAAAGCTGTCTTCATAATAGAAAGTCAGTTAAAAAAGAATGGCTTAGAATATAGACATGTCGGTTATGACAGCAGCCCTAAACTAGAGCTCATTAAATTTACAGCAACTCAGAAATTGGGTTTCCCAGGAAATGCCATAAGTAAAATAGAAAATATCGGATATGAAGACAATTTAGCGAAAGTAAATATAGAAGTTTCGTTTATGGGTTTAACAGGTTGTGCAGGAGCACTACCTCAATTCTATAGTGAACTAGTTTTACAGCGATTAAGGTTTAAAGATACCACCATGAGGGATTTTTATGACATGTTTAATCATAGATTAGTATCATTATATTATCGAGCTTGGAAAAAGTATAAACCTTCGCTTAATCATATCAATAACAATAAATCTAAAGATCCATATACAAAAATATTAGGTTTGTTGAGTGGAGGTTATAGAGAAAGTCAACTCCATTTTTCAGGTATGTATAGCAGAAAAGTACGTAATGCCAGTGATCTTCAAAGTATATTAACTTATTACTTAGGTTGTGATGTAAAAATACAGCAAATGATAGGCCAATGGAAAACTCTAAAAATACAAGAACAGACTAGTCTGCCCAGCCGGTTAGAATTTGAAGGGCGTCATGCCAGGCTAGGTGTTGATACTGTCCTAGGTAAGCAAGTTTGGGATATCTCTTCTTTAGTAGAAGTCCACATTTTCACTGAAAATGTTGATAAAGCTAGGGCCTTATTACCAAATGGTACTTTATTTATATTAGCAAAAAATATTACTAAGGATTATCTAGGCCGAGCAGTGCAGTTCCGTTTAGAAGTTAAGTCTAATTTTCATAAGCTCAAAGCCATACAGCTTGGAGTAAATGACTACCAACTTGGCAATAGCAGCTTTTTAGTATCCAATAAAGATCCATCTACGTTTTCCCCCACTCAGTTATCGTTTAAAGGATAATTAAAATTAAAAGGAACAAAGTATGTCTTCGATGACACTGAATAAACTAGTTGAAAAGCTAAGCCCTGATTGTAAAAAAAGTCTAGAAGGCGCAGTTGCAATTTGTAACAGCCGTAGTCATTTTACTGTCGAGCTTGAACACTGGCTACTTGCCATGATTGAGCAGCAATTAGATGATGCAAGGCTGATTTTTGGCTCTTTTGACATTGATATAGAAAAAGTAAAACAAGACTTAAATCAATCTTTAGAAGCGTTTAAAACCGGTAGTGAGTCATCACCTAGTTTATCTGTACATGTTACTAGCTTATTGAAGCAATCTTGGTTAAGTACCAGTATTGAGTTTACAGATAATCAAATTCGCAGTGCCTACGTTATTTATACGCTTGTAAAAGACGATACTTTATCGAGCTTAGTAACCCGTTGCAGTAAGTTATTTAATAAAATAGAGCCAGGGCAGTTACTTCATGCGTGGCCGGAAATAGTTGCTCAATCGCAAGAGCGCAATCACTCAGTACAAAACACGCCTAGCCAATCGGCTACAAACTCTAAAACCCCGAGCCTTGACCAGTTTACTGTTGATTTAACTGCTCAAGCAAAAGCCGGAAAAATAGATCCCATTTTAGGACGCGACTTCGAAATTCGCCAGATGGTTGATATTTTGACCAGGCGCCGTCAAAACAACCCTATTTTAACCGGTGAAGCGGGTGTAGGTAAAACAGCCGTAGTTGAAGGTTTAGCTTTAAGAATTGCACAAAAAGATGTACCGGCCGTGCTGCAGAATGTGAAAATTCACAGCTTAGATTTAGCACTATTGCAAGCTGGTGCAGGCATGAAAGGCGAGTTTGAAAATCGTCTTAAATCATTAATTAACGAAGTAAAAAATTCAGTTAACCCGGTTATTTTATTTATTGATGAAGCTCATACGATGATTGGTAGCGGTGGAGCCGCAGGCCAAAACGATGCTGCTAACTTATTAAAACCAGCACTTGCCCGTGGCGAGCTTAGAACCATTGCTGCTACAACGTGGGCTGAATATAAAAAGTTTTTTGAAAAAGATGCTGCTCTAACACGTCGCTTCCAAGTGGTAAAAGTAGAAGAGCCAACGCCAGAAAAAGCAGTGGCTATGTTACGTGGTTTAGTGCCCGTAATGGAAAAACACCACAAAGTATTTATTTCTGAACAAGCACTCGAAAGTGCAGTGCACTTATCGCATCGCTATATTACGGCAAGGCAACTCCCCGATAAAGCGGTGGCATTATTAGATACTGCCTGCGCGCGGGTAGCAATGAGCCAAGCATCTACACCAAACACTATAGAGCAACTTGTAAATCGATTAAGCGAAATAGAAACACAAGTGCAGATGCTACACCGTGAACAAAAAACAGGTTTAGATCACTCAGTGCAACTAGATACACTTAAAACTGAACTTGTAACTATTGAAGAGCAGTTAGCGCCGTTAACTGATCAGTTTAAAGTAGAAAAAGAAATTGTAGCTGAGCTTAATCAGGCACTCGAGTCTATTAACTCAGAACAAGAAAATTCATCAGATGAAATTTTAGCCAATCTTAAGCAGAGTAAAGAAAAGTTAACTGCTTTTGAACATAATATGGTTCATTGGCAAGTGGATGAAGAGCTTATTGCACAGGTTATATCAGATTGGACTGGCATACCTGTAGGTAAAATGCACGAAGATGAAATACATGGCATTTTAAACCTTGCACAGCAAATGAAAAAACGTGTTGTAGGGCAAGACCATGGGTTAGATTTAATCGCTAAGGTAGTGCAAACATCTCGCGCCCAACTAGCAGATGAAAGCCGGCCTAACGGTATTTTTATGTTGGCAGGTCCAAGTGGTGTAGGTAAAACCGAGACTGCACTTTCGCTTGCACAAGAAGTGTATGGCAGTGAAGAAAATGTCACCATTATTAATATGTCTGAGTTCAAAGAAGAGCATAAAGTATCACTACTGCTTGGTTCACCTCCAGGGTATGTAGGTTACGGCGAAGGTGGCATATTAACCGAAGCCGTAAGAAGAAAACCGTACAGCGTAGTGTTGCTCGATGAAATGGAAAAAGCTCATCCAGGTGTACAAGATATTTTCTATCAAGTGTTTGATAAAGGTACAATTAAAGACGGTGAAGGCCGTGATATCGACTTCAAAAATACAATCATTATTATGACTTCTAATGTGGGTACTGATACCACCATGAGTTTATTTGAAGACGAAGAAAGTAAACCAAGTATCAAAGGGTTATTAAAAGCATTACAAGATGATTTACTCGCATCATTTAAACCTGCATTTTTAGGCCGCATTAATGTAATACCTTACATTCCATTAAGTGACGATATTCTTACTGAAATTGCCGCTATTCAAATAAATAAAATAATTAAACGCGTTAAAAAACATTACAATGCTGAATTGGTTTATAATAACAGTGTGATTGAATATATTATCGCAAATTGTCAAAATGCTGGCTCAGGCGCACGTAATATACATACTATTTTACAAAACAGGGTGCTGCCATTACTTTCAGAGGTTTTATTATCAAGCATGGTAAGCTATGAAGAAATAAATAGTATATCCCTGCTTGTTAGAGATAATGAATTTGAATTAGAGTTAAATTAATTTTAGTTTAAAATTAAATTGAAATAACTTGTTATTAAGGTTGTTTCTTTAGTTTTAGGGCATTATAATTTTGGTGCCTGATATCGCTACATGGAATTTTTGAGACATTGTCTTCATCTAAGGAAAGGAATCTGAAGGCCTTTTCATTGCTGTATTAAAGATAATGATTTCGAAGGAATTTTGGGTAAACCAAAGTAAATAATCCAATACAAATGGATAACATAAGTTTAATTAAAAGGAGCATTATCAAATGCAAGCAAATACATATTTAAAATACGGACCTATCGAAGGCGAAACTACAGCTGAAGGCTTTGAAGGTACAATCACTGTTTTATCTCTTGATTTTAATGTAAGCCGTGAAATCACTTCATATACTGGTACAGCGATGGACCGTGAGTCTAGCTCTACTCGTTTAGGTGATTTAACTATTACTAAACTTCAAGATAATGCATCTACAGACTTATTCAAAGAAGCAACAATAGGTAAAGGTTTACCAGCTGAGTTCCATATTACTAAGCAAGGTGACGTAGTTGAAGAAATTGTTAACATCAAACTAACTGATGCAATGATTTCTAGCTTCTCTGTATCTGTTCAAGGTGATCGTCCAATCGAAACTATCACTATTAGTTACACAGAGATGGAAATGGCTGTTACGCCTACAAATGACAAAAATGATACTACTGCTAAGCGTGTTTACGGTTACAGCGGTGTTACTGGTAAAAAAATGTAATATATTTTACCTTTTTATAGCTCTGAGCTTTGCTCGGAGCTTTTTAGATCTTTAGGAAGGGAATAGCAAGGAATGCAAAAAGAAACACAAGACAATAACGTAATTCAGATTAGCACCCCTGCTGGTAAAGATGCCCTCTATTTAACTCGTTTTGTTGCCCAAGAGGCAATGTCAGACTTATTTGTTATGTCTGCCAATATGTACACAATTGGCAAGCAAATAGCGCACGAAGATTTAGTAGGTAAGCCTGTATCTATAAAAGTGAAAAATGCGGATGGGGGCGGCGATCGGTACTATCACGGTATAGTGAGCCATTTAGTTTCAAACGGCAGCCGTACAGCTGATGTAGAAGAACAAAAAAACTATATAGATTACCAAGCAACTATCGTCCCGTTTGCAGCATCTATGCGCAACCGTAAAAACAGCCGAATATTCCAAAAGAAAACAATTAAAGAAATATTTGCTGACCTATTTGGCCAACACAATGTTGCCTTTAGCGATAAAACCAGCAAGACATACCCTAAATACGAGTACTGTGTTCAGTACCAAGAGTCAGACTTTGACTTTATCCAACGATTACTTCAACAAGAAGGTATTTTTTACTTTTTTGAGCATACAAACAGCAACCATACCTTGGTATTGGCTGATGATATTACAGCTTATGAAGTGTGCGACGAAGCAAAGGTTGTTTACTCAACTGGCCATTTAAGCGAATCCCATGTATCACGTTGGCAGGGCGGTTTAAGTATTGCGCCAGGCAGCTTTAAACGCGTTGGTTACGATTTTAAACAGCCATCACGGTACCCTGATGGTGAGCAAGCTAATCCAGAGTTACCGACTCAATCAGTATCAGAAATTTTTGAATACACGGGCGAGCAAGAATGCCACCCGCGCGCAGCTAATTTAGCATCTGTTCAGCTTGAGTCATTACAGCGAGACATGAAGCTTTCTAGTGGTCGCAGTGATTGCCGTTCATTTACAGTGGGTAAACTTTTTAGCTTTAAAAAGCACGAAGACCCACGTCTTGAAGGTAAAACATTTGTCATTACCTCTATGATGACGTCAATAACAATACCTAATCAATCGGGTGCATTACAATCAAGTGCTGAAGAAGTGTACTCAAACCATTTTGAATGTGTACCCAAAGATATACCCTACAGAGCGCAAATAAATAAGAAAAAACCAGTTATAAACGGTGTGCAAACGGCAATCGTAACTGGCGACAGCGCCGATGAAATAATGATTGACCAATATGGTCGCGTAAAAGTGCAATTTGACTGGGACCGAGAAGGTAAAAAAGATTCAAAAAGTTCATGTTGGATCCGTGTTGCGCAAAATTGGGCAGGTAAAAAGTGGGGGGCATTTTTCTTCCCTCGGGTAGGCCAAGAAGTACTTGTAGACTTTATAAATGGCGACCCAGACCAACCAATTATTAGCGGAGCAGTGTACAACGCAGATTTAATGCCTCCGTATGCATTACCTGGTGAAAAAACACAAAGTGGTATTAAAACACGCTCTACCAAAGAAGGCGGAGCCGATAACTTTAATGAGCTAAGGTTTGAGGATAAAAAAGGCAGCGAGCTGGTTTATATTCAAGCAGAAAAAGATAAGCAGCTTTACGTAAAAAATGACCAAAACGACAAAACAGATCACGACCATAATATTGAAATTGGCAACGATCGAAAAGTTGATATTGGCAATAATGAAACACTAAAAGTGGCTAAAAATCGCAGTGACGATATAGGTGAAAACGACACGTTAAAAGTGGGTAAAACACTTAATATTGAAGCCGGTGATGAAATAGTAATTAAAACAGGCTCTGCACAAATTAAAATGAGCAGCAGCGGTAATATAACTATAGAAGGCACTAATATAGACATTAAAGGCAGTAACGTTAAAGTTGATGGTAGCGCCATTACTTTATCTGCCGGCATGATTAAATTAAATTAGTGCAGTTATGGAAATAATAAATAGCTTTTATACAGGGCATAGAAACGGCATTAATAATAATGGTTACGTTGTATATTGCCGTTACGGTTTGCCGTATTTAATTTGTTTGCCAATAAATAGGCCGGATGATCCATTGCTAAATCCTGCTTTAACGCATTTAAAAGCTATGGATGGTTATTATGCTAATCAGTTTTTAAGTAATTTACATAATGCTTTAAATAGTGAAGATACCATAGCCGCTTTATATCAGTACGCATTACAAAGCCCGGTATCAATTTCGGATTATAGTAAGGCAGAATTAGTTGATACCTTATCGGGTTTAGTTTCTCAAAGTAAATTATTAATTATTCCTTTATTTGATTAGTTTTATTGTCAAAAAGTAAATAAGACAAGGAGTCTTTATGGGTAAGCCCGCAGCTACAATTGGTCATATGCATGTATGCCCTAAAACCACAGGTACAGTCCCGCATGTTGGCGGCCCTGTTGTGGTAGGCTCAACTAATGTATTAATAGGTAGCATGCCCGCAGCACGTAAAGGCGATATGTTAGTGTGTATTGGCCCACCCGACAGCATAAAGTCAGGCTCTGGTAGCGTAAAAATTAACGGTAAACCCGCAGCTCGAATGGGTGATGATAGCTCCCACGGCGGAAAAATTGTTGTTGGTAACCCTACTGTATTAATAGGTGGCTAACCTTGCTGTCTACTTACATAAGTAATCATCAAGCACAATTGCTCTGTATTAGTAAGGCGCAGTGCTGCCCGTTTACTTCTGTAGGTTATGTAAAAACACTTAAAAAAAAGCTGTTAGAAACAACGTGGCTAACCGCTAAAAAAAATAATACTCCTCAACACTTTACACAACCCGATTTAACTTTAATTAATACGTTAGTAACGAGTGAGCAAAGCCTTGATGTGACTGCGCAGGCATGTATAGAGGTTATGGCTAATTTACCGCAAACAATTAACCTGGCTTTTATAAACTCGTTGCTCAACAGCTCATCCCTGCATGACTTAGCAAAGGCTGTTATTTATAAAGTTTTATTACAGCAACACAGCTTTAATTTAATTGCATTAATTGACTTAAATACTATTTATTTTGCATTGGCTGATAGCACCGAACAAGAGGCAACATCAGCCGAAACAGTGGCGCTTATCAGTGCATTCAACTCTAATGCAAACATACAAGTGCTAAAACATGTGTTTGATGAGCTATGTAAAAGTAAGCTTGTTAATTCACCGTTAATGTCGCTTTTTTTATTATCACTAAGTTGGGAACAAGTAAACGCATTAAGTAATTACGCAAGCAATGTTTTAACACTAGATGACACGTTACATGTGTTATTACAAAGTGGCTATGTAAAGCTAGTGCCCTTAGCGTGTATGTCGTTAAACCAAGTAGAAAACCCAACAGCTATTATTGCCTTAATAAGGCGAATGCTCGGTGATAAGCTCGATTTACTCGTAAGCTATGACATTCAAGTAAATGCATTTAATGCTGAACAACAAGCACTAGTGGCTTTTAAACAGCAGTTACAGCAAAACTGGCCTAAATACGAGGAGGAGCTTTGCTTGCAGAGGTTTGTAGGTGGCAAATCTCTTAATAAAAGGTTAAACGCAATAGAAATGTCGGCAATGGACTGTTATAGCCAAGCAATATTTAATTTGTATACCTACTACAAATCGATGGCTAAAAATGTAAAAGCAGAGGCGCAAGCATGAAGGCGTTTAATGTAAACGTAAGCTGTTTTTCTACGCCTTTGTCGCAAGACATAGATACACTGCTATATGCAGATACTCCAAACCCACCTAACGGTATTACTTGGCAATCATGGAATGCCTGTATTTATGATTGCATAGTAAAAGCGAAAGAACTTTTTGCAAAAGTAGAAGACTCAAACTTACCACTTGTATGGTTATTGCCAGCACTTGCGTACCAAGATGAGCTAAAGCAGCTTTTAGCAAAAAGTTTTAAACAGTTGTTCCCTGAGCATGTAGAGCACTTATTATTTTATGGCGCTGTTGGTGCTAATACGTTAGTGCAGTTGGCGGTGCAAAAAAAATGGCATAAGGCAAACGTGATTGCCATTGATGCTACCTATAAAGCCGATAAAAACAATGAGTGGGTATACTTAGGAGTAGGTGGTGCACTTGCGGCTATTGAAACGGCTCAAATTGGCTGGATGCAAACTAGTCATGAATTTGCTCCTTCAATAGATTTTATAAAGCACGACCAACTAGGCGGTATATTTTCCAAAATCGCACAGGATAATAAAGACCATATAGATCTTATATTTGCACCTGGCAACGGCATACATCAGCAAAGTGATGTTTGGCTGACTAATTTACAATTGCTCAGTAATTTAATTAATGAGCATACACATTATGAATTACCTAATTACAAATTAGGTAAAATTGGTGCGCTTGAAGGACTCGTCAATTTATATCAATTGACCTCAAGCCCGGCTATTGTAAATCACTTTAAACACGCTTTAGTGATTTCTCAAGAACAATCAAAATATCAGGCCGCAGCATCATACTTATGGATAAGTGAGGAAGTACACAACTAATGCAAAGTAATACGGTTGTTTTACAAGGAACGAGTTACCCCATTTGCCTAGTTGCTGGCAAAGGCCAAACGCCGTCAGGTTATGCGCCAACTGTGGCAAACACCCCAGAAACGGCTAAACAACAAATAGCTCAAATTGGTGGTGCGTTAACAGGTGACGCTGCCAAACGTCTTGATGTAATTAATTTATTAAATAGTGCTGGCGTTAACTGCCCACGCAGCGCATCAGCTCGCGAAACCGCAAGCGTACTTACCCAAGCCTTAGTAAGTGGCGCAGTAACGTGTTTCCACCAAAAAGCAAAGTCGGCCATTCAAGTAAGCGATAATACTAATAGTGGCTCAGCGGGAAAAAAGTCGAGCAATAAATCAAGCTCAACCGCATCAGGTAAAAGCGCATCGCAAGCACCCGCTAAAAATACGGGTGGTGCAAGTAATAACACCGCAAGTGAAGAGCCCATTACAAATCAAGAGTGCCGCTCAGATCCGGTTTCAATGCTCTCTGGCGAAGAAATTCTCCCGCTTATCGATTTTACCCTAGCAGGCAGTCGCCAATTAGTGTGGCGACGTTTGTATCGCTCATCTCATGCTGATGTATGCACAACAATGGGTAATGGTTGGCGCCATGACTTTATGGCAAGCCTTACAGAGCATTATTTGCCGCCGCCAAAAGTGGGCCCTAAGCAAAAAGGCACTTACTGGTTAGAGTACCAAGACGAGCACGGCGCTAAACATAAATTTGAAAAGGTGAAACCTGGCCAATCAAGCTATCAGTTAAGTAGTAACCTTGCGCTACATTACCAAACAAATGGTAAGCAAGTACTTGTAACACCAGATGACCAACACCTTACCTTTAAACCAGGCGAAAGTGCATGGTTGCTTGAAAAAATAATTAACGAAAAAGGCCAAAGCATCGCGTTTTATTACGATGCTAAAGAGCGCCTACATCGTATAGAAGTAAATAAAGTACGTGGCTGTATAATTAGCTACAACGCGCAAGGTTTATTAAGCAAAATAGCAGCGTACTGCACCGATAAAAACAACAAACAACAATTGTTATCGCCATTACTTGCAAGCTATGAGTACGACGAAAACAAAAACCTTGTTCAGTCTACTAATCAGCAAAACGAAACTGAGCGCTACGCGTATAACGCCGCTAATTTATTAACAAAGCGTACCCGAGCCAGTGGCTTTAGCCATCATTTTGAGTGGGATAGCTACTCACCCAGCGCTAAATGTATAAAGCAGTGGGGCGATAACAATACCTATACCTACCAGTTTGAATACAACCTTGAGCGCGGTGAAACAACCTGTATAGACTCTCGCGGCCACAAAGAACACTTTGTACATAACGCACAAGGTAAATTGGTAAAACATACCGACCCTAACGGCAATGTTTGGCAATATACATACAATGCACAAGGCCAAAAACTCAGTGAAATAAAGCCCGATAGCAGCACAATGCGCTATAGCTACACACCTTTCGGCCAATTAGAAACAATAACGCAGCCAGATGGTAGCCAAACCCATTTTGCTTACAACCAACTTGGGCAACGTGTATTAACTACCTTACCTGATGGCCAAACCATTACGCGTAAATACAGTGTGGCTGGCTTATTACAAAGCGAAACCTTTGGTGATGGCCGCACCACGTTATACAGCTACGATAAGCTCGGCCAGTTAACCCAGCATATTAATAAAAATGGTCAAATCACCAAATTTATTTGGAACGAGCAAGGCGAGCTATTAGCAAAGCATCATAACGATGAGTTAGTACGTTACAGCTACGACAGCTTAGGCCGCGTAAATGCCACACTGAATAACGCAGGCTTACTCACCCAATATAAATACAATGAGCACGGCCAGCTTACACAAACAATTGCCTTTGATGAAAACGAGCCTGAAAATAAACAGCATCAATACTTTAGCTACGACGAAGCAGGGCGGTTAATTAGCTCGCAAAACAGCAAAGGCGACACCACCGAGCAACACTTTGAAGGGCTAAGCCAACCGCACTGTGTTATTCAGCCCGATGGCAGCGCACTGCATTTAACGTACGACAAAGAGCGAAACTTAACAGCCATAGAGCGAAGCGACGGCCACGTATACCGCATAAGTTACGACGCGAACGAAAACCCAACACAAATAACAGGGTTTGATGGCACGCTACAGCAGTATAAATACGATGCCTGTAACCGCTTAGCCTCAGTAACACAAAGCAACAAACGCCATGTAAAAATAGAGCGCGACAGCCTTGGCCGCGTAACTGCGCAGCATGCAAGCCTTGCAAGCGACTCACATATAATTAATAACGCCAATTACTACAGCTATAACCTGCAAGGTAAAATTACTCGTGCACATAATGCGCAATCAACACTTAAGCAACGCTTTGATAAAGGCGGCAGGCTATTGTGCGCCGAGCAAGTTAATAACCAGCAACAAGCGCATACCTTAAAATACAGCTACGACGAATACGGCAGAAGGCAAACCCTTACCCTGCCAGATTCAACCACGCTTAAATACAGCTACAACCAGTTTGGCCAGCTAAGCGGTATTAACTTACAGCAAACCAACAGTAAAGAGGTTGAGCTCGCAGAGCCGCTTGTAACATTAAGCTACGACAGCCAAGGTAATATTAAAACCCAGCAGTTTGGTAACAGCATTACCCTCAATCAACAGTTTGATGTATTTAACCGTTTAACGCAGCAGCAGCTTACTCACCCAGCGCAAGCATTATTTGATACCTGTACGTACAACTACGACAGTATAAACCAGCTGATTGCCCGTAAAAACGAAGGCGTAAGCAGCCAAAACATCAATTTTGAATACAACAGCTTGGGTCAGTTAATAAAACAAACATTGGCAAGCTCAGGTGCTGATACAATCACACACTACCAGTGGGATAGCTTTGGTAACCCGCAAAGCCAAACAGTTAAATCAAACACAAGCGATGCAGACCTTAGAGATACAGGCGAGCAGGGTATAGAACATGATGCAGCCAATAACGAGCATACAGCCAGTTCTTCTATTGATTTAACACACGCCACCCATAGCGAATACAATGAGTTAGCACCAAATAGTAGTGAAAGTAGTAGTAAAAATAGTAGTAACGCTGACTCAGCAGCAAACAATGAAAGTACTAACAACACCATAATAAACAGTGCCACCGAGGCCGACCGCCTAACACAATTTGGCGACAGCGACTTTTACTACGACGAGTTCGGTAACCAAATACGCGAAACCGGCAAAGGCATTAAAACCCGCCGTGAATACAACGCGTTTAATCAGTTAAGCTGTTTTAACAACAACGGCACGCTCACCCAATACGACTACGACCCACTCGGTCGTCGTATTGCCAAGCACACCGAGCACGGTAAAATTGACTACATTTGGGATAACGACCAGTTAATCGGCGAATGCCAATACGGTGAATATACCTGGTATATCAACTTGCCAAATCAATTTCACCCAGTTGCGCTGATTAAACAAGGCGAGGTGTACTACTACCACCTAGACCAACTTAACACCCCACGCTTTGTGACAAACAACAAAGCAGAAGTTGTATGGGAAAATCAAGCCGATGTGTATGGTTATGAAGAGCCAGAAGCCGAGCCTGACGCTAATAAAGAGCATAGCTTCACTCAGCCAATCCGCTTTCAAGGGCAATATTTAGACGAAGAGAGCGGCCTACATTACAACCGCTACCGCTACTACAGCCCCAAACAACAACGCTTTATAAACCAAGACCCGATAGGTTTAGTGGGCGGGATAAACCATTACCAATATGCGCCAAATCCGGTGAATTGGGTAGATCCGTTTGGATTGATGTGTGAAGAGGGTGAGAAGAGCTTAAAAGAAGCGTTAGATACAAGAGTAGCTTCTGGGTGCATAAGTCCAAAACTATCTGAAAAATTATTTAAAGCAGCTCAAGATGGGCAATTAACGCCTAAGGAGATTAAGGATAATCTGAATTCAATACCACAAGAGGAAGGTTTAAAACCAGTAAGTATTTTTCCGATAGAATGGGCAGTTGAAGGTGTCGCAGATGTTGCCGATGCCTTAATTGGTATGTTTGACGAAGGTATGACTGCCGCAGGTGTCGCGACAGTAGCAATAGCCGCGATACCTGGGAAGCTTGCAGACAAAGCTCTAGAGCCAGTAGTTAAAAAGCTGGATAATGTCATAAAGCTAGATCCAGGTAAAAAAGGTGGTTGGAATAAAGTTCTCAATGGTAAGTTAGAGCCAAATACTAAGTATGAAGTTGGCAATTATACATACGGGACTGATGAACTTGGACGAGTAAACTCAGTAAGTGGTAAACTGGATTTATCGAAAGCAGATAGAAATACGTACCAACAAGCTAAAGCAGGTAAGCTAGATGGTATAAAAGATGGACTTGATAAAGATGAGGGCGGTCATTTAATAGCCTCTATTTTTGACGGGCCAGGTGAACAAATAAATTATGCAGCTATGGATGGCAACCTCAATAAAGGTGCTTGGAAGAGCATGGAAAATAAGTGGGCAAAAGCTCTAAAAGAAGAGCCGCCCAAGAGTGTTGAGGTTGATATTAAAGCTGTATATGAGGGAGAATCTAAGCGCCCAAGTAAATTTGTAGTTCGCTATAAAGTAGATGGAAAGCCATCTAAGCGTATTTTTAAAAATAAATCAGGAGGTTAGAATGGGAAATAGAGAAATGCAGGAAATTTATTTGTCTATAGCTGATGGAATTGTCAATAGCATAAAGAATGATTGGGAAACAGCATCTATCGAGATAGAGTGGTTTGGAGATGCTGGGGATTTTTCTGGAAATTATAAAGTTGGAACCTCAGTTAGTTACTTCGAGGTTGATGATAGTATTTTCGATGATATAGAAGAGCTACATGAAATAACTACTGAAAATGATTCGAACAAGTGGAATCGTGCTGTATTCAATTTGAAGCCAACTGGTGAATTCAATATCGATTTTTCTTGGGATCAAGAATTGGCTGATGAAATTGAACGATTGAATAATGAATGAGTTTAGTAAAACCAAAGTGGTCAAATCTTGACTTCAGACATTAAAAGTAATGTGAACCAAAAACAACACAAATAGAAAACAAACAAGACACAAAAACAAGAAAAACAAACAAGACACCCATCCTAAAAATAGGGATGAAAACACTCTTTAAAAACATGGATGTTTGAAGACTTAAGCAATTTTGCTTAAGACTTTTATTGCTATGCGGCCAAGGTAATATTAAAACCCAGCAGTTTGGTAACAGCATTACCCTCAATCAACAGTTTGATGTATTTAACCGTTTAACGCAGCAGCAGCTTACACACCCAGCGCAAGCATTATTTGATACCTGTACGTACAACTACGACAGTGTAAACCAGCTTATTGCCCGCAAAAATGAAGGCGTAAGCAGCCAAAATATCAATTTTGAATACAACAGTCTCGGCCAGTTAATACAACAAACACTGGCAAGCTCACGTGCTGATACAACCACGCACTACCAGTGGGATAGCTTTGGTAACCCGCAAAGTCAGACTGTTCAATCAAACACAAGCGATGCAGACCTTAGAGATACAGGCGAGCAGGGTATAGAACATGATGCAGCCAGTAATGAGCATACAGTCAGCTCTTCTATTGATTTAACACACGCCACGCATAGCGAATACAATGAGTTAGCGCCAAATAGTAGTAAAAATAGTAGCAACGCTGACTCAGTAGCAAACAATGAAAGTACTAACAACACCACAATAAACAGTGCCACCGACGCTGACCGTCTGACACAATTTGGCGACAGCGACTTTTACTACGACGAGTTTGGTAACCAAATACGCGAAACCGGTAAAGGCATAAAAACCCGTCGTGAATACAATGCATTTAACCAATTAAGTTGTTTTAATAATAACGGCACGCTCACGCAATACGGCTACGACCCTCTCGGGCGTCGTATCGCAAAACACACCGAGCACGGCAAAATTGACTACATTTGGGATAACGACCAGTTAATCGGCGAATGCCAACACGGTGAATATACCTGGTATATCAACCTGCAAAATCAATTTCATCCAGTAGCACTAATTAAACAAGGTGAGGTGTACTACTATCACCTAGACCAGCTTAATACGCCGCGGTTTGTTACCAACAACAAAGCGCAAGTCGTATGGGAAAACCAAGCTGATGTGTATGGTTATGAGGAGCCAAAAGCTGAGCCTGACACTAATAAAGAAAGCAGCTTCACTCAGCCAATCCGCTTTCAAGGGCAGTATTTAGATGAAGAGAGTGGCTTACATTACAACCGCTACCGTTACTACAGCCCCAAACAACAGCGTTTTATAAACCAAGATCCAATTGGCTTAGTGGGTGGCATAAACCACTATCAATATGCGCCGAATCCGGTGAATTGGGTAGACCCGTTTGGGTTAATGTGTAAGGAGGGTGAAGCCTCACTGAAACAGGCGTTAAACAACTGTACTCAATCAGGAGTAATTAGCCCTGAACTTTCAGATAAACTATACTTAGCTGCTCAGGATGGTAATTTAACACCTAAAGAAATTAAACATGGATTAGCTGCTTTAGCAGTAGCTAAGGTTGCTCCTGTTCAGCCGATAGTTAATCAAACGACGACTAACGTAGTACGAATAGCAACTCAAACAGCTGCTAATGATGCGTTATATGTTGCCGAAAGGTCACTGCTAGCGACAGTTGCACCTTGGTTAGCAAAGGCTGTAGGTACAGTATCTTTGCTAGCATATAGCCCATCAACGGGTGGAGTTTTAGAGGAACTGGCTGCGCCTGATGGAACTATTTACTCCAAACATAGAGACGAGGTTTATTATAAAGCAGTTGGAGTAGATGGTGATGAGTGGAGTACTCCCGATCCTCAGCAAGATATGCAATTTAGGATGTGGAAGGCCAATGGTGGAGAAGGGACACTTGAAGATTGGCTATCACAGGGGATGCCTGAAACTAGTGATGGAAATGTACCACTGACTGAGGCTAGTTTAGATTCTTTGAATGAATTTCTTCCTTATACAACTTATGAAGAACGTTTAGCTCAAACCCCGATCAATAACGGATCCTGGAGTGGTGAACGAGGTGAATCAATGTTCATTTCTACGAATCCTAGTGTAAACGAAGTAATCGCTGATTATGGAGTTGAGGGAATAAATTATGAAAATGCTTACCCTGATTTTTCACCTGTTGCAGAAGTAACCTATACGATTAATGATATTGGATGGGAATCGATAGGTACAGATAGAACACCTTTACATAATGCATTAGATCGCAAGTTAGCTGAAGATATGGATCTTCCATTAAAAGATATAAAAAAATACAGGAAAGTAAACTCTTTAACATGGCATGAAAAAGAAGATATGAAGACTATTGAGTTAGTCCCGACTATAATAAATGGTAAATTTAAGCATGTTGGCGGATTTGGCGAAGTCAATGCAATGAATGGTAAGTAGGGTTTAATTATATGATACAGTTTATTAAAGAAAAGTTTGAATATAAGGACAGTTGGAACTTAAGTGTCGATGTCGTTTTTTATGGAAAAAAACAATCTCTTAATATTTGCGTCGATGGTGAGGGTGATATAAATGACTTTGAAGATGAACAAAAGAAAGTTTTGAATTATTTGAAAAACAATTTAAATCAAGTCCTATTAATAGTTGAATCTAAAGTTTTTCAATATTATACGTCCAACCATAGTAGTATTGAGTCCAGTTTAGCTAAAAATAAACGATTAAAAGACGCCCCCTATGTATCTTCCAAGCTAGCTATGTCGGAATTAGTGGTTTTGAAGAATATTATTATTCCATATTGCTTTGAGCCAGAAGAAATAGAATTTGGTGTTGCTCTTGATTGTTCATGGGATCCGAGCCATGGACTTGGGGTGTTGTTTCAAAACTTCGAATATTTAGAAATTGGTTCATTCGATATAATTAATGGTTGAACAAGGTTCGGAGGCTGAACAAAATAACAAAGACACCCACTTTAACGAGTGGGTGTTAATTTGCTACTAACACGTTGTTCTTAAACAACATGACACTAAAGAAAAGGACTCTTCAATGACGGCAATCAGAATAACCCAAACCGTCGGGCTTGGCGGTACTAATAATTTAAATGATGTTAAAACCGTACAAACCACGTTAAATAAATTACTAAAACTTATTCCACCTACACAAGCTTTAGTTGTCGATGGTCGCTTAAACCCTCGTCCAGAAAACTCAAAAACTATTGCTGCTATTAAGTTATTCCAAAGCAAAGCCATAAATATGGTTCGACCCGATGGAAAAATAAATCCGAATGATGCTACTTTTCGTAAAATCAATGAAAAGTTAGCTAGTGCTGCAGTGGTAGCTGTTGTACCAATATCTGGCAATTTAAAAACGAAACAAAAACAAAATATGATGAAATATGAAGGTAATGTTCCTCATATGTATTTAGATACAAAAGGCTATGTAACCGTTGGCGTAGGTCATTTATTAAAAGATGTTGAAGCTGCAAAAAAAGTTCCTTTCACCGTTCGGGATACGGGTGTTTTTGCAACAACGAAGCAAATTGAAGATGAATTTAAACTAATTAAATCAAGACCTTTTGGTAAAGATGAAGGTTTTGGGCGTTTTAAACCTTTTACTAAGTTAATAATTACTGAAGTTGTTGCAAATGCCCAAGTTGATCAGCATATTAAAACGTTTGAAAGTGAGCTTAAACGTATATACGGTGAGAATAAACTAGATGAGAATAAACTAGACACCCATCCTAATTTTTGCAGTTTGGCTAACTAAGTACTAGGCTTTTGTAAGTGTAAAAAACAAGCAGGGTGTCTTATGGCAATCGCAAGAAAGCGTCAAGTAAGTTTGGTTGATACAAAGTACTACCACTGTATATCACGTTGTGTTCGGCGTGCTTTTTTGTGTGGTGAAGACCATTTTACTGGTCAATCTTACGAGCACCGCAGAGGGTGGGTTGAAGATAAGCTGCTAGAGTTAGCCAAGATATTTTGTATTGACGTCTGTGCTTATGCTGTTATGAGCAATCATACGCACTTAGTCCTGTATGTTGATGATAAAAAGGCGAATAGACTGAATGATAAAGCGATTGTTATTCGCTGGCGCAAGCTGTGTAAAGGTACTGTCCTTACTCAAAAGTACATACAAGGTGAAAAGCTAAGTAAAGCTGAACTTATCTTTTTTAATCAAACGGTAAAGGAATATCGAGAGCGCCTGTCAAGTATTAGCTGGTTTATGCGGATGTTAAATGAATACATTGCACGCAGGGCAAATAAAGAAGATAACTGCACTGGCAGGTTTTGGGAGGGACGTTTTAGTTCGCAAGCGTTATTAGATGA